>CAVUGY010000040.1:0-14250 GCA_963741125.1 uncultured beta proteobacterium | reverse complement strand
GCGATCGCCAGCGCGTCGGGATTGCGCTCGATCACGCTGTTCAAGTGCGGGCCACGACGGTCGACAGCAGCCATGCGCGCCAGGCAGGCCTGCACGAGTGCTTCCGCGCTGGTGCGGCCGGCAGCCATGGCCTGCGCCAGCGCGGCAGCGCTGGCCTCGACGAGATCGATGTCGGCGTTTGTCTGGGTCATGGCGGAGACTTTCATCGACAGCAGGGCGGCCGAGCCGAGCAGCAGGCCGCGACGATTCAGCAGGGTAGCCATTCAACGTCCTTCGAGTGGATATTGCGGGTCGTTGTAGCCCGGGGTGGACGGATGGCCGGGCTTGACCAGCGAATCGACCAGGGCTTCGTCTTCGGCGCCGAGCACGCATTCGAGCGCGCCGAAATAATCCTGCCACTGCGCCAGGGTGCGCGGCCCGGCGATCACCGCACTGACGGCCTGGTGCGCCAGCACCCAGGCGCGTGGCGAAGTGGGCCAGCGTTACGCCCTTGGCCGCGCAATGGGCCTTCAGCGTGGCCGCGATGGCCAGCGACTCGTCGCGGAACTCGGACTCCAGGATGCGCTTGTCGCCGCGCCCGGCGCGCGTGCCGGCGGCCGGTTGGGCGCCGGGCGTGTACTTGCCGGCCAGCACGCCGCGCGCGATCGGGCTGTAGGGCACGACGCCGATGCCGTGGTGCAGCAGGCCGGCAGGACCTCGACCTCGGGCTGGCGGTTGAGCAGGTTGTAGTAGGGCTGGCAGGCCACCGGCGCGGGCATGTTGATGGCGCGCGCCATGTGCACCGCCTCGGCGATGCGCCAGCCGCGAAAGTTGGACAGGCCCCAGCTAGCGGATCTTGCCCGCGCGCAGCAGCGACTCGACGGCGCGCAGCGGCTCTTCCAGATCCATGCCGTTGATGTCGCGGTGCAGGTAGTACAGGTCGAGGTGGTCGGTGCCCAGGCGCTGCAGGCTGGCCTCGCATTCGCGCTCGACCCAGCTGCGCGAGTACTGCGCTTCGTTGGGCCGCTCGCTCATCTTGTTGCCGAGCTTGCTGGCCAGCACCCAGTCGTGGCGCGAACCGGCCTTGAGCAACTCGCCGACCATGGTTTCGGACTTGCCGGTCGAGTACACATCGGCCGTGTCGATGAAGTTGACCCCATGCTCGCGGGCATGGGCGGCGATGCTCCTGGCCTCGGCCAGATCGGTCTGGTCGGCGAACATCATGGTGCCCAGGCACAGCGCGGAGACCTTGAGCGGGCTCTTGCCCAGTGAGCGGTATTGCATGCAGGTTCCTTGCTCGGCGCCGATGACGGGCGCGAATGGCGGCGATGGTATCGGGCTCGGCGCCGCTTCGTCAGGCCAGGGTGAATAGCCGCGCGGCGACCAATGCCGGGTCGGTCATGCTGCGTACAGCGTCGAAAGCCAGCTGGGCCTCGGGGTGGCGGCGGCGCAGCAGGTTGAGCCACTGCTTCAAGCGGCCGGCCCGGTGCTTGGGTTGCACGACCAGAGCAACCTGCTGCCAATACACCTTGACTAGCGGCAGCAGCTCGCGCCAGTTCAATGCCGATTCCTGCGGGCCGCGAATGGCCAGCGCCAGGCCAGGGTCGGCGACCATGCCGCGGCCCAGCATCAGGGCGTCGCAGCCCGAGGCCGCGATGCAGCGGCGCGCATCGTCGACGCTCCAGATCTCGCCGTTGGCGACCACCGGTATACGCACCGCCGCACGGATCTGTGCGATGCAATCCCAGTACGCCGGCGGCCGGTAACCGTCGGCCTTGGTGCGCGCATGCACCACCAGCTCGCCCGCACCGGCGTCTGCGATGGCGCGGGCGTTGTCGAGCATCAGCGCGTTGTCGCGGTGGCCCAGCCGCATCTTGGCCGAGACCGGCAGCGCAGCGGGTACTGCGCGGCGCACCGCCGCCACGATCGCCGCCACGAGCTCGGGCTCGTCGAGCAGCACCGCGCCGCCACGATGGCGGTTGACGATCGGCGCCGGGCAGCCGAAGTTGAGGTCGATGCCCTCGGCGCCGAGCGCGGCCAGCGCCGCTGCGTTGTCGGCCATGCAGGCCGCATCCGAGCCCAGCAGTTGCGCCCGCACCGGCGTGCCCGCCGCCGTGCGGCTGCCGTTAACCAGCTCGGGCATCAGGCGCAGGAAGACCCGGTTGGGCAGCAACTGGTCGGTGACGCGGATGAACTCCGACACGCAGCGGTCGACGCCACCGGCGCGCGTGAGCACATCGCGCAGGCAGTGATCGAGCAGGCCTTCCATCGGTGCGAGCAGCAGTCTCATCGGTAGGTGCAGCCGGTCACAAGATCCGCGGCAAGTCGCGCCGCACGGCATCACGATCCCCATGGTCGAAATGCCACCATTCGGTCGGGATGCCACGGAAGCCGCCGGCGGCCATGGCACCGCGCAGCCGCTCGCGGGTCGCGATGTGCGCACGCGTGATCGCACCGGCAGCGAGCTGTTCGGCCTCGAGCGCCGGGTGCGAGGCCGGCGTCATGGCATCGAAGCCGCTGCCCATGGCGAGCTCGCGACCTGCGGCATCGGCGAGCGTCACGTCGACCGCCATGCCGAACGAGTGCACCGAGCCGCGCACCGGTTCGGCGAAGTAATGCGCCGCCGACGTGCCGGCCACCTGGCGCCAGATCGCCTCTTGCACCCGCTGCGGGCGCAGGGCGTCGAGTACGCGCAGGCGGTGGCCGGCGTGGTGGCGTGCGAGCCAGGCCGCAGCCGCTTCGAGGCCGGCGGCGGCCTCCACGCGCAGCCAGGCGCAGTCGATACCCGCGTACAGCACACGACCGGCGAAGTTGTCGCTGCGGGCGTAACGCAGGTCGACCTCGATGCCCGTGATCGTGGCCAGGCGGCAAAACGCCGGGTGCGTGGCGATGTCTTCGATGCGGAGGGCGGGCGGCATGTTCATGCGCGCCGCGCCGCCGACAATGCACAGCGCAGGCACGACATCATGTTGCAGCCATGATAGCCACCCACGCCACTGCTACGCTCACGCCGGGATGTTGACGATCACGACGCCATGGCTTCGCTCTGCCGCCCTGCTGCGCTTCGTCGCAGCGGCGGCGCTGCTGGCCGGCTGCGCGACGCGCGGCCCCGCGCCATCTGCGCAGGCCGACGGCCCGCATGCGCGACCACCGCCCGATCTGCTGCAGGTACCCGACGCGGTACCGCGGCTCGAGCCGATCCGCCTGGGCGGCCCGAACAAGCCCTACGAGGCGCTCGGCGAAACCTACACGCCGTTGCCGCCCGATGCTGCACTTAAGGAACGTGGCCTGGCCTCGTGGTACGGCCGCAAATTCCATGGCCGGCCCACGTCCAGCGGCGAGGTCTACGACATGTACGCGATGACCGCGGCGCACCGCACGCTGCCGCTGCCGAGCTACGTGCGCGTGAGCAACCCGGCCAACGGCCGCTCGGTGATCGTGCGCGTCAACGACCGCGGCCCCTTCGTCAAGGGCCGCGTCATCGACCTGAGCTACACCGCCGCGCTCAAGCTGGGCTTGCTGGGCGGCGTGGCAGCGGTGCAGATCGAGCGCATCACGCCCGACGAGATCCGCCGCGGCGCGTGGCGGCGCGGCGCCCCCGCTGCACCGGCCGCGCCGCCAGTGCAATACAGCGACGAACCGCCACCGGGGTTGTTCCCCACAGCCCAGCCGGCGCCCGCGGCAACCGCAGCCGTCCGTGGCTTCTGGGTCCAGCTCGGTGCCTTCCGCGACCGCGAGGGCGCCGAGCAATTGCGGGGCCAAGCCGGCGAGACCGTCGACGGCCTGGCGCCGCTGCTCGCGATCTTCAACGAGCAGTCGCTGTACCGCGTGCAGGCCGGGCCGTTTGCAAGCCGCGAAGAAGCGCAGCGCCACGCCGAGCGTGTGCGCGAGAAGTTACTGCTGGTGCCGATGGTGGTCGAAAGGCGGTGACGCGGTGCTCGTCTATAGATAGAAGCCGCAGAACGTGGTGCACTGTCGCGTAGACCGAGTGGCTTCATGCCGAGCAGTGGGCCTGACCCCGAAATTCGAAAGGACTTCGTATGTTGTCCGATGCCTCTGTCACAACGATGCTGCCTGTGAAAGACATAGGCCGTGCGCGAGCCTTCTACGAAGGCTGCTTGGGTCTGAAACCCGGTGGCTTCAGGCCCGATGGCAAGTTCGTCTACGCGGTCGGCGGCAGCACGCTCGCGCTGTTCCCGAAGCCAGAGGGAACCAAGGCGGACCATACCGCGATCAGTTTCCGAGTCAGCGACATCGCCGCCAGCATCGCGGAGTTGAAGCATGCAGGAGTGGTATTCGAGGACTACGACTTCCCCGGACTGAAGACGGTTAACCACGTCTGCGTGCTCGGCGCTGAGAAAGCAGCATGGTTCAAGGACACAGAAGGGAACTACCTCTGCATTCACGAGGACATTGCACCGTCCTAGCGCGCCTGGCTCGCGTCTCGGGGTCTCGGTGTCGGGCCCAGGTCATGCGCCGTCTGCGGGCAGCGCATGTACTTCAACGGCGAGTGCTGGAGGGAAAATGGGAGACCTGACCCCGAGCCCGCCGTGACCCCGAGCCCGCCGAGCTCGGACCCCAAGCCCTGGTGGCTGTCGGCTCGAACGACGGGAGCACGGGAGCCCGCATTGAGCTTGCGTTGGCGGCCGTCTGGACGGCGTAATCCCGCACAACAGTGCCCAACAATGTGGACGCGCCGGGGTAGGGTCTCCCACTTATGTCCGAGTACCCGAGCGGCAGCATCGGCTGACGCATTCCGCTATGCCACCCTCTGAGTTGGCCCACCCGACCGTGCGCGGACATTCGACTAGCATGAATGGATGCCCTCTATCCGCATCACCCCTGATCGCGCCGCCTGGCTGCGCATCCCTGGCCTGCCACCTTGGAGCGTGGCGGTGCCGCTGCTGGCCGGGTTGATATTGGCCTCGAGCTGGGGCCGGCCGCTCGGCCTTGCGCTGGGCCTCGGGCTGTCGGCCACGCTGCTGGCCGCCGTGGTGGCGGCCATCCACCACGCCGAGGTGGTGGCGCACCGGCTGGGCGAGCCCTTCGGCACGCTGGTGCTGGCCGTGGCGGTGACGGTCATCGAGGTGGCGCTGATCGTGGCGCTGATGCTCGCCGGCGGCGAGGGCGCCAGCTCGCTGGCCCGCGACACGGTGTTCTCCGCCGTGATGATCGTCTGCAACGGCGTCGTCGGCCTGTGCCTGGTGGTGGGCGGCCTGCGCCACGGCGTGCTGGCCTATCGCGTCGAGGGCACGAGCCCGGCGCTGGCTTCACTGTCCGCGCTGGCCGGCCTGGCGCTGGTGCTACCGAACTTCACCACCACCACACCGGGGCCGACCTACAGCGGCGCTCAATTGGCGTTTGCCGGCGTCACCTCGCTGGCGCTGTACGGCGTGTTCGTCTTCGTGCAGACCGTGCGGCATCGCGACTACTTCCTGCCCGTGGGCATCGACAACGACGACAGCCACGCCGCACCGCCGCCTGCCTGGGTGGCCTGGAGCAGCCTGGGCCTGCTGCTGCTGTCGCTGGTGGGCGTCGTGGGCCTGGCCAAGGCGCTGGCCCCGGCGCTGAAAGCCGGCGTGGCGGCCGCGGGCCTGCCGCAGGCCGTAGCCGGCGTGGTGATCGCGATGATCGTGCTGCTGCCGGAAACCGGCGCGGCGCTGCGCGCGGCGCGCGGCAACCGCATGCAGAGCAGCCTCAACCTGGCCCTCGGTTCCGGCCTGGCGAGCATCGGCCTGACCATCCCGGTGGTGGCGGCCCTGTCGCCATGGTTTCCATTTGCGCTGGTGCTGGGCCTGCCGGCTATGCAGATCGTGTTGCTGACGCTGACGCTGATCATCGCCACCCTCACGCTGGGCAGCGGCCGCGCCACGGTGATGCAGGGCGCCGTGCACCTGGTGTTGTTTGCGGCCTTCCTGTTCCTGACGCTGGTGCCGTGAGGCGCGCGGCACGGCGCGCAGCGGGCCGATAGCCCGCGCTCAGCGCCCGCCGCTGACGTCGATGATCGCGCCGGTGGTGTAGGCGGCGGCGTCCGACAACAACCAGACGATCGCCGCCGCCACTTCGTCGGCCGTGCCCGGCCGCTGCATCGGGATCAGCGAGGCCAGGGCCTGGGCGCGGCCGGGCTGGCCGCCCGAGGCGTGGATGTCGGTGTCGATGATGCCCGGGCGCACGGCGTTGACACGGATGCCCTCATTGGCCACCTCGCGCGCCAGGCCGGTGGTGAAGGTGTCGATCGCGCCCTTGCTCGCGGCGTAGTCCACATACCAGCCCGGGCCGCCGAGGCGGGCCGCGACGCTGGACAGGTTGACGATGGCGCCGCCGGCGCCGCCATGCTTGCGGCTCATGCGTTTGATGGCTTCGCGCGCGCAGACGAAGCTGCCGAAGACGTTGATCGCGAACAAACGCTGCAAACGCTCGACGCTGACCTCGTCGACGCGGGCCTGCACGTCGACCACACCGGCGTTGTTGACCAGGCCGGCCAGCGTGCCGAGCTCGGCGTCGACACGGGCGAACATGGCCAGCACCGCCGCTTCGTCGGCCACGTCGGCCTGCACGACGATGGCGCGCTGCCCGAGTGCGCGCGCCTGCGCCGCCACCGCTTGCGCGGCGCGCTCGTCGCGTGTGTAGTTGACGGCCACATCCCAGCCCTGGCGGGCGCAGGCGATGGCCGCCGCGGCGCCTATGCCGCGGCTGGCACCGGTGACGAGCACGCTGCGGGCGGCCATCATTGCACCGCCTTGGCGTCGAAGCGCGGGTTCTGGATGATGCCGAAGCGGTTGCCGAAGGGGTCGCGCACCGCAGCCACCCGGATGCCTTCACCGACATCGGTCACCGGCTCGATCTCGGTGGCGCCGAGTGCGATCAGGCGCGCGAAGGCGGCGGCAATGTCGGCCACTCCCCACAGCGGCTGCGGCCCCGAGGTGCCAGGCTGGCCCGCGGGCAGCAGGCCGAGCTCGAAGCCGCCGACCGCGAAACCGACGTAGAACGGCTGATCGAAGTACGGCGGCTGGCCCAGCATCTGGGCATACCAGCGCTTGGCGGTGTCGAGGTCGGTGACGGGATAAATCGCGGTGCGCAGGCCGAGGATCATGGGGTGCCTTTCGATGCGTGGGGCATGAACGCGGGGCGTTGACTCAGGCGGCGGACATAGCTTGCCACCGCAGGCAGTTCGGGCCGCACGATGGGTGTCATCAGCCAGCGGTGCACCGACAGGCCGAGCACGATATCGGCCAGCGTGAAGGCCGGCCCGGCCACGTAGGCACCGGTGTGCGCGAGCTGCGTGTCGAGGATCTGCATGTGCCGGTTCCAGCTGTCGAGGCTGGCCTCGATGGCTGCCGCGTCCCGGTGCGCGGGGCTCTGGCGCACCAGCCCCATGAAGGCGTAGCGCCAGGCATTGTTCAATTCGCCGGCCTGCCAGTCCATCCACTGCTCGACCCGCGCGCGGGCCTGCGCATCGGCGGGCAGCAGGTCGGCGCGGTCGTGGCGCGCGGCGAGGTAGCGGCAGATGGTGTTCGATTCCCAGAGCACGAAACCCTCGTCGACGATCACCGGCACCAGGCCGTTCGGGTTGCGGGCCAGGAACTCGGGCGCTTGCGGCGAGCGAAAACCGATGCCCCAGTCTTCGCGCGCATAGGCCAAGCCGAGCTCGTCGCAGGTCCAGAGCACCTTGCGCACGTTGATCGACGAAGTGCGGCCGTGGACTTCAAGCATGGTGGCGCGATTCTGGCATCGGCGGCCGGCGTTGGGGCCATCCCTTAGGCGCGGACCGCCCTGCACCGCTACAGTGAGCCGCTCGCCTTCGGAGACACGCCATGCAACGCCGCCACCTCATCGCCCGAACCGCCGCCACCGTCGCGGCCCTGACCCTGCCCGCACTGGCTCGCGCGCAGGCGCTGGAGAAACCCAAGACCACCATCGCGGTCGGCGGCAAGAACCTGCTGTACTACCTGCCGCTGACCATCGCCGAGCAGCGCGGCTACTTCAAGGCCGAGGGCCTGGAGGTGACCATCGTCGACTTCGCCGGTGGCGCGCGCGCGCTGCAGGCGGTGGTGGGCGGCAGCGCCGACGTGGTCTCGGGCGCCTTCGAGCACACCGTGAACATGCAGCACAAGGGCCAGCCCATGCGCGCCTTCGTGCTGCAGGGGCGCGCGCCGCAGATCGTGCTCGGCGTGAACCCGAAGACGATGGCCAATTACAAGACCGTGGCCGACCTCAAGGGCAAGAAGATCGGCGTCACGGCGCCGGGCTCGTCGACCAACGTGATGGTCAACTTCATCCTCGCCAAGGCCGGCCTGAAACCCAGCGACGTGAGCATCATCGGCGTGGGCGCCGGGCAGGGCGCGGTGGCGGCGATGCGCGCCGGCCAGATCGACGCCATCAGCAACCTCGACCCGGTGATCACCTTGTTGCAGCGCTCGGGTGACCTGAAGGTGGTCAGCGACACGCGCATCCTGGCCGAGGCCGAGAAGGTCTTCGGCGGCCCCATGCCCTCGGGCTGCCTGTACGCGCCGCAGGCTTTCATCGACAAGAACCCGGCCACCACGCAGGCCCTGGCCAACGCGATGGTGCGGGCCAGCAAATGGATCCAGGCGGCCGGCCCGGCCGACATCATCAATGCGGTGCCCGAGAGCTACCTGCTCGGCGACCGCGCGGTCTACATCGACGCCTTCCTGGCCGCCAAGGGCGCGCTGTCGGCCGACGGCATGTTCCCCGACAAGGGGGCCGACACGGCGTTTCGCGCGCTGGCCAGCATCGACCCCGAGATCGCCGCGGCCAAGCTCGATCTGGCTGCGGTGGTGACCAACGACTTCGTGAAGCGGGCCAACGCCAAGTATCCGAAGGGTTGAGCGCGCGGCAGCGCGCGCATTCGCTCTCCTCACAGCGCGCTCACGGCGCCGCGAGGCGCCTTCGTCGCATCGCCGTTGCCGGCCTGTCCCGCGCGGCGCAGCCTGCGGCTCCCTTGTCATCCATGGAGCCTGCCATGCCCTCTCGTCGCACTTTCTGTCTGGCCGCCACGGCGCTACCTGCGGCCTCCTGGCTTACCGCCTGTGGCGGTGGCCGCTTCGATACCGACGCCCCTGCACAATGGGCGGCCATTGCGATCCGTGCCGCGGCGCTGGCGCCGCCGCCGGGCTTGCCCCCGTTCATCAGCGCACGCTCGTATGCGATCGCCTTTCTGGCCGCGCACGATGCGCTGAATGCCATCGCACCAGCGTACCGCACGTACCTGCCAACCAAGAAGGCCCCGGGGGCCAACGCCGACGCCGCCGTTGCGGCCGCCGTGCACGACGTACTGGTGCACGAGTTCCCGTTCGCCACTGCACTGCTCGACAGCGAGTACACCGCAGCGCTGGCGGCGATCGACAGCGATGGCTCCAAGGGCAAGGGTATCGCCACCGGCCAGGCCTGCGCCGCGGCCATGCTCGCGGCGCGTGCCGACGACGGCCTGGCGCTGACTCAGGGACCCTACACCCCGGGCCCGAACCCGGGCGATTATCAGTTCACGTTCCCGTTCAATTTCGCCGACTCAATCCACCTCGGCGACAAACTGAAGCCCTTCTCGATCGCCAGCGGCGCCACCTATCGCGTGGCCGCGCCCTACAGCGTGACCGATGCGGCTTATGCCGCCGACTTCAATGAAGTGAAGGCGCTCGGTGTGATCACCGGTTCGACACGCACGGCCGACCAGTCGGAGATTGCCAAGTTCTGGCTCGAGAACACCAACGACTCGTGGATGCACGTTGCGCTACAACTGGCCGACCGACGCGAGATGCTTGGCTGGACGCTCATGCGCACGCTGGCGCTGATCCAGATGGCGCAGATCGACACCTACATCGCCTGCCTGGAGTCGAAGTATTTCTACAATTTCTGGCGCCCGGTGACCGCCATTCGGTTGGCCGCGAGCGACGGCAACCCCGACACGGCGGCCGACCCGAGCTGGACCTCGTTCGACCCGGTATGCCCGCCGGTGCCCGATTATCCGTCGGGGCACTCTGCTTCGGCCGGTGCAGGTGAAGTGGTGCTGGCAGCGGCGTTCGGTGGCGACGCGGCGCATTTCAGCCATACCAGCGTCACCTTACCCGGCCCGACACGCCGCTTCGCGAGCTTCTCGCAGGCCGGTGCAGAGATTGCCGCGTCACGGGTGTATGTCGGCTACCACTTCAGGCTCGCCACCACGGTGGGTCGTGCACAAGGGCAGGCAGTGGGGCGGCAAGTCGCTGGCTCGCAACTGGCGCCGCTGTTCCACTGACCCGCGCACCGATGCGCCTGCGTGCCATGGCGCACAGGCGCTTTCGCCAAGCGCCCGCCGCAGTGGCTCATTGCGGCTGGAAGTAGCGTTCGGCGACCCAGCGCGCGACCTGCGCACCTAGCGTCTCGCCGGCAGCGGTGGCGCTGCGAAAGTGCATGCCGCCGACGATGCGCGCCAGGCGGACTTCGTCGATGAAGGCATCGACGCTGGACCATTCGTGCGTGGACTGTGTCACCGCGCTGTCGAAACGAAAGTGCAACCGGCGCGTGCCGTAAAACGCGCTCAATGTCTGCGCAACAGCGGCGCTCGCGCACGAATGCGCGGCCGGGTACTCGGGATGGTTCGGCGTAGGCAGCAACGGGGCCCAGGCATGATCGGCCGTCGTCGCCGGGTTGCCGTCGTCATCGCCCAGCGCGATTGCCGACAGCGGGCGCCACGCGTAGTGATAGTACTTGGCGTCGAAGCAGGCGATCGATGAGTCGGCCACGGCAACCCACAACATCGCCATCAATCGCGCGTTATCGACCAACGCCGGTTGGCTACTGGCAAAGCGATGCAGGTTGCGTGGCCAAAATCGGAACGGCGGCTCGCTGTGAAAGTGCGCGCCCTCCACCTGCTGCGCCGAGCGCAATGGCGTGGCCGCGGTACCCCCCAGCGTTCGGGTTTCGTTGAAGTCCGCGGCGTAGGCGGGGCTATCAAGGGGCGGCGGCGGGGTGCTGCGAAACTGCGCCGCGCTGCTCAATGTGAACGGCCGCACCGAGGGTAGAAATTGCAGGATCGGGTCGGTGCCGCGGAACGCACCGGGCACGGTACCCGGCACACGAGACGCCTGCGCAGTCCAGCGACCATCGCCAGCGCGCCGGGCCAGCACTTGGGCCGCAATCTCGGCGCCGATCTGCAAACCGCGCTCGCGCGCCGCGCCCGACGGCAACGCAGCGATTGCGCTTTCAAAAGCCGCCTGGAAGCCGGCCGCGCGCTGCGGGAACAGACCCGTCAACACCGCATGGGCCGCCGCATGTGCGGCGGCTTCCTCAGAGGCACCAGTGGCGCCAGAAACATGCCCCGCAATCAAGGGCTGGTGGCCGCCGGCAATGGCGACCACCGCGTCGTAGATGGCCACATGCAGGGTCGCCATGTCGATCAAATAGACCGGGCGGCGCTCCTCGGCCGTGCCGACAACAGCGGGTGGCTGCGTCGACGCGACGGCGGCCAGATCGTCCCACTGCGCGACCGCATTGCGACCGTGATCAGCCACGGTGACTTCGCGCGGCGTTGCCGCACAGCCGAACAGGAATAGCGCAACTGCCAGCGCCAGCCACGCCGGAACAAATTTGAAATCGGATCGAATCATGTCTGCTCCCGCTCGATTACATGGTTGGCATCGTTACATCTGCCGGAACAAATGCTCGTGCGTCTCGCTCACCAGCAACTGTTCGCTGCGCTGTTTCAGGCGCAATTTCACGCGCCCGCGAAAGTCGCGCACCACGCCGGCGATCGCATTGGCATTGACGATGGTCGAGCGGTGCACGGGCCAGAAACGACCAGGGTCGAGCTGGTCACCAAGTTCCTTGAGCGAACGCCGGATCAGGGACTCGGTTTCGGCGGTGACGACACGGGTGTACTTGGTATCGGCCTGGAAGTAGCAGACCTCGTCGACGGTGATCAGCCGCACCTCCTGACCCGCCGAGGCGTTGATCCAGCGCAGGTATTCGTGCCGCGCCGTGGTAGCCGCCAGTTCGCGCAGTACCTCGGCCACGGAGTCGCTTTGCCGCCGAGCCGCTCCTGATGCGCGCCACCGATACCGCCAGGCGCGCCGCGTCGTAAGGTTTCAATACATAGTCGAGCGCGCCACGTTCGAAGGCCGCCACGGCGTGTGCGTCGTAGGCGGTGACAAAGACGACATGGCTGCGCCCGTTCGGCCTGCTGTGCGACTTCCAGTCCGGTGAGGCCCGGCATCTGGATGTCGAGAAACAGCACCTCGGGACGGTGTCGCTCCATCAACTGCAAAGCTTCGAGGCCGTTCGCAGCGCGGGCCACGATTCGCAACTCGGGCCACAACGCGGCCAGGCGCATGCACAGTTCGTCGCGCAGGACGGCTTCGTCTTCGGCGACCAGGGCGGTGGGCGAGCGTGCGGCGTTCATGCCCTGCTCATGCCTTTGCATTGCCCTTCAGTTCGACGATCAGCGCGCGCACGTCCTTGCCGCCGATATTCTCGACTTCGTGCGTCTCGGCCTCGCTCCAGAAGACATCGCCGAGCTTGTTCTCGCCGACAAAACTCTTGCCGTCGGGCAGCTTGATGCGCGCCTTGGCGGCGCTGAGCGCGACCGTCAGGTGTGCCGGGTGCGAATGCATGCCGTTGCCGCACACGCCCATGCCGGGGTGACTGTTGAATTCGAGCACGCGCAGCTTGTCGTTCTCGAAGGCCACGCGGTAGCTGCGTGGCTGCGCCTTGGCTGCATCCTGGGCATGGGCGGCGGGGGCCAGCGCCAAAGCCGGCAGGATCGCCGCCAGTGCGCGGCGCAGTTCGTCGACATCATCGTTGTTCATGGTATGGCTCCTCGTCGTCGGCCGGCGGCAACGGCAGCCAAAGGGTCAACGAGGGCGAGCCGCCGGCCATCCAGCGCCCTTCGTCACCATACAGAGCGTGCAGCGTGCGCTGCAGCCGCCCTGCCATGTCCCGGTTCAGCCACTCACCGCTGCAGCTGCCGCCGGCGAGGCAGAGCTTCATGCCAGTCGATGCCGTCGTCAACTCCACGCGCACCGGCACGGCCGGCGATCCTTGTGCCGCAAACAGCTGCTCCACGAGCGGCAACAGCAGAAGGGCGGGGAACGGCACGTCGCGCGGCGGCACGTCGGCCACGATCCGGCACAGCAGACGACCCGGTTCGAGCTGCAGCAGCAGCTGCGCATAGGCGCGCAGCAATGCCAGCTCAGCCAGGATCGACGAGCGCCCACTGCGCACCCCAGGCATGGCATGGCGTAGGAAGGCGACGAAGGCATCGAGCAGCGCCTCGGCGCGCTCGCGCTGGCTGTCGTAAAGCTCTCGCAGCGCTGACATCGCGCGCAACAACAAGGCCGGATCGACGCGACCCTTGAGCGCCTCAAACTGGGCTTCATTCAACATCGCCGCGGTGCGGCTGCGCTCGATTTCGGCACGGGCCAGGACATCGCGTGCGCGTGCCATGCGCTGGCCGATCAGGCAGAACCAGACGAAGGCGCCGCCGTAGACCAGCAATAGCCAGAGGTTGTAGGTGAACGAAGCTTGCAGCGCCGGGTCGCCAAGCAACTGCTCGCCGACCCGGGATGAGGTCGTGTTGTGGCGCCACGACCAGCTGAGCAAAATGGCTTCGAGCAGGAAGAGCAGGATGGTCCATCCTGGGCGCAGCCGCCCGGCAACGGCCTGTGCCGTCCAGGCCAGCACGACACCGTACACGGTGTATATCAACACCAGGCCGGCCATGAACAGCAGGGCCTCGTCCAACGGTGATCCCGGAGGTAGTTCGGCCAGCGATTCGAGGGCCGCCAGGGCCATACCCCAGAGGGCGCCGTAGGCGAGGCCCCGGCCCCAGGCGAATGGCACCCTGGAAAAATGCGACGAGCCTTGTGCAAAATGCATGGCCACCATGTCAAGCGCCGTTTGCCGCAGCCGGCAGCCGCAGACAGGCACGCACACCGCAGGGGTGGTTGGCACTGAGATCGAGCGTGGCGCGACCCGCATAAAGACTACGCAGGCGCGCGCGCGTATTGGCCAGTCCGATGCCGCTGCCGGTGCTTGCCTGGAAGCCGACACCAGTGTCGGCGACCGTCACGTCAAGCAGACCCTCACGGCACCGCGCCGCAATGGAGATCGTGCCGCCGGTGGTCGATGGCGTGATGCCGTGCTTGACCGCGTTCTCGACCAGCGTGGCCAGCGTCAGCGGTGGCAGCTCGCACCGCAGGGCGTCGGCTTCGATGTCGTAGGCAATGTCCAGCCGGCCGTCCATGCGCACGACGAGCACGCCCAGGTAGGCGCGCACCA
>CAVUGY010000039.1:0-4017 GCA_963741125.1 uncultured beta proteobacterium | reverse complement strand
GTACTGGGGCCATGGTTCGAATTTCGCACAGCCGTGGCTGGCGATCAGTGCCAGGGACGGCGTGGCCGGGCCGGTCGGCGTGACGCGTGTCGGCAGTACGGAATGGGACACCAGCGGCGTGCTCGGACTGTCGCAGGCCGACGGCCGCCTGTGGGCGCGCGGCTTTCCGAGCTGGGCCACCGTGCCGGGCCGGCAATGGCTGGCGATGGCGCGCCACTGGCATTTCTTTTTCGCCTGGGCCTTCGTCATCAATGGCCTGGCCTACCTGGCCTATACGTTGTGGAGCCGCCACCTGGTACGCGATCTGCTGCCCACGGCGACCGAGCTGCGCGGCATCGGCAGTTCGATCACGGACCACCTGCTGTTCAGGCACGCCACCGGCGATGCCGCGCGGCGCTACAACGTGCTGCAGAACCTGGCCTACCTGGTGGTTATCTTCGGTCTGCTGCCGTTGATCGTGCTGGCCGGCCTGGCCATGTCGCCACGCCTGGACGCGGCCTATGCCGGCTGGGTCGACCTGCTTGGCGGCCGACAGTCGGCGCGTTCACTGCATTTCATCGCTGCGGCCGGCCTGGTTCTGTTCACATCAATCCATTTGTTCGAGGTCGCGCTGGCCGGGGCCTGGAACCAGATCCGATCGATGGTCACGGGTTGGTACACACTGCCAGCCGACAACGCAGGAAAGGGGCCGTGATGCAAAGCAAGAAGACGCTGCGCCTGATGCGCAGGAGTCAGCGCGAGCGGCGCCACCTGTTGCGCGGCACCTTCGCGGCGGCCGGTGCCGCGCTAATGAGTGGCTGCGACAGGCTGTCTGGCCACGCCGGCTTCGTCGAGGTTCTGCGCAGTGCCGAGCGGCTCAACCAGGCGGCGCAGAAGCTGGCCGCGCCGCGCGCGGCGATGGCGCAGGAGTTCGAGCGCAAGGACATCGCGCAGAGCTTTCGCGGCAATGGCACGCTGTCGCCCGTCGACACCGATTACCAGGCCCTGCGCCAGGCGGGCTTTGCCGACTACCGGCTGGCCGTCGGCGGCCTGGTCGAGCGGCCGGCGCAGTACAGCCTGGCGCAATTGCGCGACCTGCCGTCGCGCACGCAGATCACGCGTCACGATTGCGTCGAAGGCTGGAGCTGCATCGGCCAGTGGAAGGGCGTGCCGTTGGGCCTGTTGCTGGCTGCGGCCGGCCCCTTGCCCGCGGCGCGCTTCGTCGTCTTTCGCTGCTTCGATTCGATGAACCAGGCCAACGCCGAGGCCGCCGACTCACGCTACTACGAGAGCATCGACTTCGACGACGCCTACCACCCGCAGACGATTCTGGCCTACGAGCTGAACGACCAGGCGCTGCCGGTGGCCAACGGCGCGCCGCTGCGCTGCCGCGTCGAACGCCAGCTCGGCTACAAGCAGGCCAAGTACGTGCGCGCCATCGAGCTGGTGGCGTCGTTTGCCGACATCCGCGGCGGCAGGGGTGGTTATTGGGAGGACGAAGGCTACGAGTGGTATGCCGGGATCTGAGCCCGCGCAGGGCCGACAATCGACCCGATGCAGAACTTGCTGGCATGGATCGACGACGGCCCCGCGTCCTGGCTGCTGCTGGCGACGATGATCGGGGCCAGCCTGCTCGGCCTGTACCGTTGGCCGGCGGCGCTCGACCGCCACCTGTTCCGCCCCTTTTGGTTCTGGCCGCGGCGGCAATTCGCGACCCCGGTGACGAGTGCCTTCCTGCACGCCGACTTGCCGCACCTGCTGTTCAACGCCTTCACGTTCTGGGCCTTTGCCTTTGCGCTCGAGGAGCAGATGGGCAGTGCGCGCTTCGTCGCGCTCTACGCCTTCGGCCTGCTGGTCAGCAGTTGCGGCACCTGGCTCATGCACCGCCGCGAGCCGGGCTACCAGACGCTGGGCGCCTCGGGCCCGATCCTGGCGCTGCTGTTCGCGGCCATCGTCTATACGCCTTCGCAGGCGATCTACATCCTGCCGGTTCCGCTGCCGATTCCTGCGCCCTTGTTCGCGTTCGCGTATCTGGCCTACAGTATCTGGGCCTCGCATCGGCTTCGCGGCCGCATCAACCACGGCGCACACCTGGGCGGCGCGCTGGCCGGTGTGCTGTTCGTGCTGCTCACCGATGCACCGGCCGTCACGCGCACCTGGCAGCAGCAACTGGGCTGAGCATGCTGCGCAAATCCGGCATCGGCGGTCTGGTCTACTCGACCGACACGGGCCGCATGTGCCCCGGCTGCCGCCAGCCCGTGGCTACCTGCCGCTGCGGCACAGCGCCCGCATCCGCCAGCCGCGGCGACGGCATGGTTCGCGTCAGCCGCGAATCCAAGGGCCGGGGCGGCAAAGTCGTGACGCTGGTGCGCGGCCTGGCGCTCGACAGCCAAGCCATCGAGGCCTTGGGCAAACGGCTGCGCAGTGCCTGCGGAGCCGGCGGCACGGTCAAGAATGGTGTGCTCGAGATCCAGGGTGACCACGCCGAGCGTGTGGTGGCCTGGCTGGCCAAAGAGGGCTGGGCCGCCAAGCGCGCCGGCGGCTGAGGCATGGACGAACTCGCTGCGCTGCAATCGCCGGGGCGGTGTGCGGGCGTCGCTTTCGATCGCTGATCAAGCGCCGGCTTCAGCGGCGGCCAGCTCGGCCAGCCAGGCGCCCGCCTCCTGGAACGGCCGGCTCGATCGTTCGACCCGGCTGCGGATATAGGCGCCTTCGATGGCCGTCAAGACCAGGCCGGCGAACGACCGCGATCGGCGCGCATCAGCCAGGGTGATGTGGCCGGCAATGACCGCACGCCAATCGTCGAAGGCGGTGGACAGCACCTGTTGCAACGCGTCGAGTTCGTCGCCCAGATCCAGACTCACCGCACCGACGGCGCAGCTACGCAGGTAATGGCCTGCCTCGACGCGGCGGGCGAAGGCGGCGAAGAGGGCCTTGACCTTGTCTGCCGGCACGGCCTTGCCGGCCAGGGCCTGATCGATGAATACTCGTACGCGGGCCGAATAGACCACCAAGGCTTCGGTCGCGATCTGCAGCTTGCCGTCGGGGAAGAAGTGATAGACCGAACCCTTGGGCGCACCGCTGTCGCGAACGATGTCGTTGATGCCGGCGCCCGACAGGCCGTAGCCGCGCATCAGATCGATGGTGCTGTCGATCATGCGTTCGCGGCTGCCGGCTGCAGCGGGTTTCGCCATCTTGACTCTCCAACTAGACCAGTCTATATATTCTATCCGCGGCACACGAACCACATGAGGACGCCATGGACATGAAAGTTTCCGACCTGAAGCACACCGTCAGCGCGGACGAATGGCAGCTGCGGGTCGACCTGGCCGCCTGCTACCGGCTGGTGGCCGCGCTACGGCTGGGACGACCTGGTCTTCACCCACATCAGCGCGCGCATCCCGGGGCCGGAACACCATTTCCTGATCAACCCCTACGGCCTGATGTTCGACGAGATCACCGCCTCGCAGCCTGGTCAAGGTCGACCTGCGAGGGCAACAAGCTGCAGGACTCGCCGTTTCCGGTCAACCCGGCCGGCTTCACGATCCACAGCGCCGTGCACGCGGCGCGCGACGACGCGCACTGCGTGCTGCACACGCACACGCGTCAACGGTGTCGCGGTGTCGGCGCAGAAGGACGGCGTGCTGCCGATCTCGCAGCAGTCGATCTTCGTGCTGGCCTCGCTGGCCTACCACGACTACGAAGGCGTGGCCCTGCGACGACGACGAGAAGCCGCGCCTGGTGCGCCGACCTGGGCGACAAGCAACTTCCTGATGCTGCGCAACCACGGCCTGCTGACCGTCGGCCGCTCGGTGGCCGATGCCTTCCTGGCGATGTACTTCTTCGAGACCACTTGCACGATCCAGGTCCGTGCGCTCGGTGGTGGCACCGCGGTGCGGCGCATCGGCCAGGCCATCGTCGACGGTGCCGAGCAGCAATGGCAGGCGGTGACCCAGGGTGCCGGCGGCGGCTTGGCCTGGCCCGCGCTGCTGCGCCGGCTCGAGCGCAGCGACGCCGGTTATCGCGACTAGGGGCTGC
>CAVUGY010000038.1:0-233459 GCA_963741125.1 uncultured beta proteobacterium | reverse complement strand
GCCGTGCGGCCCTAGTCGGCGCGCTTCACGCTTCGGCGGACGGGCCTTCGGCGGGCAGGGGTGTGCGGGAGAAGGGACTGCGCAGCCATCCCCGCGGCGTCATCGACGAGCGATTGAACAGGCGGCGTGGTCACGGACGCACGTGGCCCTGCAGGTCCGTGCCGGAACGCTCGGGCGCATCGCGGCGTCGCCGTTCAATGCGAGCGCGAGGCGCGCGGCGATGGAATCGAACGCAGGCACTTCGCCGGGACGGGATCGTTCGCGAGCGCGGCGTGGACGGCGCGCCAGGCCAGCCCGAGCATCGGGTGCGGCGCGCGCGGCTTCGCGAAGCCGGGCCTTGAGCGGTTCCTCCGCGCCGAGGCGATCGAGATAGGCCTCGACGGCGGGCAGCGCCTCGCCACTCATTCCGGGGGGACGATGTAGCTCCATGTTTCGGAGTGGTTCTCGGACTCGTCGCGCAGAAGCCGCGCAGCTCGATGGGCTTCGCCGGGTCGAGGCGCTTCATCCGCAGCGAGACGCGCGCGCCCTTCGGTGACGGGATTGCGCTGCAGCGCCTGCTCGACGATCTCGCCGTTGGCGTCGACGGTGAAGATCGCGTCCAGCTTCGCCTTCTCGGGGAGCTCCTTCAGCGCGGGGCCTTCGAAGTCGACGTGGAAGTCGATCGTGGTGTCGTTGGGCTGCGCACGAAGCCGGGGCCGCGCCGCGTCTGGGCGACCCACGCGGTGGGCGAGCGCGCCGGTTGTTCTTCTGCCACAGGAACTGGTACTCGAAGTCGACCGCCTTGCCGGCCAGCGTCGGCTCGCGCGGGATCCAGTACGCGACCATGTTGTCGTTGTACTCGAACTGCGTGGGAATCTGCACCAGCTCGACGCGTCCGGGCCCGAAGGGCTTGGTGGCTTGATCCAGGCGCCGGGGCGCAGCTCGTAGCGGGCTTCGAGGTCCTCGTAGCTCGCGAAGCTGCGATCGCGCTGCTGCAGGCCGAAGCCGAGCGGGTTGGTCGCGCCGAAGGACGTCACGAGCAGGCGCTTCGGTTCACGAGCGGCGCCGACCCATTCGCCCGTGCCGAGCTGGACCGAGAGGCCGTCGGAGTCGTGCACCTCGGGGCGGTAGTCGTCGCCGGGCGCGCGCTGGTTCTCGCCGTACAGGTACATGCTGGTGAGCGGTGCGATGCCGAGCTTGGCGACGTTGCGCCGCGCAGGAAGGCGCGCCTTCACGGCGACGACGGTATCGGTTGCCCGGGCTTCAGCACGAAGCGGTAGGCCCCGGCGATGCTCTTCGAATCGAGCAGCCCGTAGATCATCATCTCCTTCGCGTCTCGGCTCGGACGCTCGAGCCAGAACTCGACGAAGCGCGGAAATTCCTCGCCGGAAGCGAGGCCCGTGTCGATGGCGAGGCCGCGCGCCGAAAGCCCGTAGCGCTGCTCCTTGCCGAGCGCGCGGAAGTAACTGGCGCCGAGGAACACGAGCACCTCGTCCTTGTACTTCGGCGTGTTGATGTCGAAGTGCACGCGAAAGCCCGCGAAGCCGATGTTGCCGCAGCCTGGCGCGGTCGACTTCCTGTTGTTCCCGTAGTCGAAGCGCTCGGAATC
This sequence comes from uncultured beta proteobacterium, assembly GCA_963741125.1. Classification (GTDB taxonomy): domain Bacteria; phylum Pseudomonadota; class Gammaproteobacteria; order Burkholderiales; family Burkholderiaceae_C; genus CADEEN01. The sequence goes on along the minus strand of CAVUGY010000038.1, from coordinate 231,871 downwards.
CGAGCGGATCTCGCGCGCCGCGCCGCTTACGATCTCCGAGATGCGCACCGGCTTGTCGTAGTAGAGCCCGGATGGAAGAGCTGCACCTCGAATGGCAGGCCCTGCGAGCGCCAGATCGAGCGCGAGGGCTTGAACCGGATGTCGCGGTACTCGTCGTACGTGAGGTTCTTGAGCGCCTTCGGAAGCTCGCCCGCGACGCGCCTTCTACGACTGGGTGGCCAGCGCGGCCGCGCGCTTCGCGACGTCGTCGAAGTCGAAGGCACTCGCGTGCGCCGCGAATGCGATGGCCGCGACGGCGCCGACGAGCCGTACTCGCACGCTACCCGCCCCCGGCGACGCACATCGCCACGCCTTCGTCGACCCAGCCCTTCGCGACCATGTCCGCGACGACGGCCGCCTCGGTCGTGAAGCGGTGATTCGAATCGCCGAAGGGACGCCACACGCGATAGAGCGGCACGCGCGGTGCCGGCGGCACACCGTAGTCGAGGCAGCGCACGTGCCGTCGGCGCAGGGCGGCGCGGCGTAGAACGGCGCGCCTTCGAGCTGCCATTGCGCGCTCTTGTCCACGGCATGGCACTCCGCGCGGTCGCGCGTGAAGAAGTGCGAGCTCGGTCCCTTACCGGGGATCCCGCTGAAGCGATAGACGATGGTGTCGGACGACTCCGGATGCATCCGGGATTGCGCACCCCGCGAAACGACTTGCCGGTACGTCACCAGGGGCCGACCCTGCCGGCGTCGATGGCCGCGATCTCGATGAGATCCGCCGTGTAGAAATAGTGATCGAGTCCGGCGTGGTAGTACTCGATGAACGTCGCCACTGCGTCGGGCGGGGCGTACGACAGACACGCCTAACCGTTGCGGCTGACGCCCAGGAACTCGCCCGAATCGAAGAGCCGCGACGTGAGCGCCGTCGGGTTGTCGAGCGGCGGATAGGTCAGCGCCGCGTACTCGCGATCGTAGGTCGTCGATACGAATCCACTCCGCCGCACCAGCGGGTTGCCGAGCGACGCCGCGTAGGCAGGGTCGGCTGCGACCTTGTGCGCGAGGTCCGCGGGACCCAGCGACTTGTGCACGCCCCACATCGTCGGCACGAGCTCCGGCGCGGCATTGCAGCGCCCTTCCAGCGTGAGGATTTCCATTGCCTGGGTCGCGGTCTCCACGATCGCGCCGCCGACCCCGACAACCTGGCCCGTGACCTGATAGCGACCGGCAGGAAGCGGGCTCGCACGGAGGTCCACGGCGCGAGGCAGTTGGCCGGGCCAGAGGGAGAGAAGCCGCCGGTGAGCGTGATGCGCTTGCCTGCCTGGTCGACCACCGTCGACGACGTGCAGTCCATGCGCTGTTGACATCGACGCGAATCGTCGCGCTCCCGCGGTCGACGAGCTCCCCATAAGAATGGGAGAAGGACAGGTTGAGCGCGCTCGTCGCGCCGCTCGCGAGCATCGTCGTTACGAGGATCAGTCGTCGCATCGTCTATCCCAGGTTCGGCGCGAGCCTGCGCGCCGCGTCCTCGCGCGAAACGCCCGCCCGGCGGCGCGAAATCGGCGAGCTGATCTTCGCCGATCCGCCGACCGCGAAGTACTGCGCGTCCGGATGCGAGAGGTAGAAGCCGGACACCGCCGCGGTCGGCCAGCATCGCGAAGCTCTCGGTGAGCGTCATGCCGAGCCTCGGTTCGCGCGCAGGAGATCGAAGAGCGGCGCCTTGACCGCGTGATCGGGACAGGCGGGATAGCCCGGCGCGGGACGGATGCCGCGATATTCCTCGCGAATCAGCGCGGCGTTGTCGAGCGCCTCGTCGGCCGCGTAGCGCCACAGCTCGCGGCGCACCTTCGCGTGCAGCCACTCCGCGAACGCTTCGGCGAGCCGGTCGGCGAGCGCCTTCAGCATGATCGCGGTGTAGTCGTCCTTCGCGCGCTGCGAACTCCGCGAGCTTTCTTCTCGATGCCGAGGCCCGCGGTCACCGCGAATGCGCCGACGTAATCGGCACGGCCCGATGCCTTCGGCGCGACGAAATCCGCGAGGCACAAGTTCGGCTTGCCCGGCGGCCGCTCGTTCTGCTGGCGCAGGTTGCGCCACACGAGCGCGACGTTGTCGCGCGCTCGTTGGCGTACAGCGTCGATGTCGTCGCCGTCGGCGTGCGGCGGGCCAGAAGCCCGCACACGCCGTTGCGCGGTGAGCCAGCGGCCCTCGACGATCTTGCGTCAGCATCGCCTGCCCTTCGCGGAGAGGTTGCGCGCGGCCTCGCCGACGACGCGGATCGTCGAGAATCGCCGGGATACGGGCCGGACAAGCTCCCACGCCTGGAAGAACGGCCCCCAGTCGATGAAGCGCGCGAGCTCCGCGAGGTCGACGTTGCGGAACTCGCGCCGGCCGGTCGCGCGACGGCACCGGCGGCGCGTACGCCTTCCAGTCGGTCGGCGAACGCATTCGCGCGCGCGGCGGCGAGCGAAATCAGCGTCGGGCCCTTCTTGCCGGCGTGCTGCGACGCGGATCTTCTCGTAGTCGGCGGCGACCTCGGCGACGTAGCCGATCTCGCAGCTCGTCGGACAGCAGGCTGCTCGCGACGCCGACCGCGCGCGACGCGTCCGGCACGTACGACCGTGACGCCGCCGTAGTGCGGCGCGATCTTCACCGCGGTGTGCACGCGCGACGTCGTCGCGCCGCCGATCAGCAGCGGCTGCTTGCATCCTGCAGGCGCTGCATCTCGTGCGCGACGTGCGCCATCTCCTCGAGCGACGGCGTGATCAGGCCGGACAGGCCGATCGAGATCGGCGTTGCGCTCGAGCGCGGTCTCGAGGATCTTCTTGCGCCGGCACCATCACGCCGAGGTCGATCACCTCGAAGTTGTTGCACTGGAGCACGACGCCGACGATGTTCTTGCCGATGTCGTGCACGTCGCCCTTCACCGTCGCCATCACGATCGTGCCCTTGGGCTTGCCCGCGTCGCCCGAGGCGCCTTCTCCTCCTCGATGAACGGCACGAGGTGCCCGACCGCCTGCTTCATCACGCGCGCCGACTTCACGACCTGCGGCAGGAACATCTTGCCCGCGCCGAAGAGATCGCCGACGACGTTCATGCCGGCCATCAGCGGGCCCTTCGATCACCTGGATCGGGCGCGCGTACTTCTGCCGCGCCTCCTCGGTGTCCTCGACGATGTGCGTCGTGATGCCCTTGACGAGCGCGTGCGAGAGGCGCTCCTCGACCGTGCCGTCGCGCCACGCGAGGTCTTCGATCGCGACCTTGCCCTGCGCCTTGACCGTCTCGGCGAACGTCACGAGCCGCTCGGTCGCGTCCGGCCGGCGGTTCAGCACGACGTCCTCGACGCGCTCGCGCAGCTCCGGATCGAGCTCGTCGTACACGCCGAGCTGCCCGGCGTTGACGATGCCCATCGTCAGTCCCGGCGCGGATCGCGTGATAGAGGAACACCGTGTGGATCGCCTCGCGCACCGGCTCGTTGCCGCGGAAGCGAGAAGCTCACGTTGGAGATGCCGCCCGACACCTTCGCGTGCGGCAGGTGCTCGCGGATCCAGCGCGTCGCGTCGATGAAGTCGACCGCGTAGTTGTTGTGCTCCTCGATGCCGGTGGCGATCGCGAACACGTTGGGGTCGAAGACGATGTCCTCGGGCGGGAAGCCGACTGCGGTCGACCAGGAGGTCGTAGCTGCGGCGGCAGATCGACGTCTTGCGCTCGAAGCGTGTCGGCCTGTCCCTTCTCGTCGAACGCCATCACGATCACCGCGGCGCCGTAGCGCCGCACCAGCTTCGCCTGATGCAGGAACGCGTCCTCGCCTTCCTTGAGCGAGATCGAGTTGACGATCGGCTTGCCCTGCACGCACTTGAGCCCCGCCTCGATCACCTCCCACTTCGAGGAGTCGATCATCACCGGCACGCGCGCGATGTCGGGCTCGGCGGCGATCAGGTTCAGGAAGCGCACCATCGCCGCCTTCGAGTCGAGCATCGCCTCGTCCATGTTGACGTCGATGATCTGCGCGCCGTTCTCGACCTGCTGGCGCGCGACCTCGACCGCGCCCGCGAAGTCGCCCGACAGGACGAGCTTCGCGAACGCGCGCGAGCCCGTGACGTTGGTGCGCTCGCCGACGTTGACGAACAGCGAATCGTCGCCGATCGTGAGCGGCTCGAGGCCGGCCAGGCGCATTGCGCGCGACATGGCGAGACAGGCGTCGAGCGCGAATTGGCCGCCTCGGGCAGCGAGGCCGGACGTACGCGCAGGCGAGCGTGCGGGCCTGACCATCATCCTGCGGCTGCTTCGCTCGCGCGGCAGCGCGCGCGGCGGCAGCGTGGCGACCGCGTCGGCGATCGCGCGGATGTGCGCGGGCGTCGTGCCGCAGCATCCGCCGACGATGTTGACGAAGCCGCTCTTGCGCGAAATCGCCGAGCAGGGCGCGGTCTGCGACGGCGTCTCGTCGTAGCCGGTGTCCGACATCGGATTGGGCAGCCCCGCGTTCGGATAGCACGAGACGAACGTGTCGGCGACGCGCGCGATCTCCTCGATGTACGGCCGCATCAGCGCGGCGCCGAGCGCGCAGTTCAGTCCGACCGCGAGCGGCTTCACGTGCCGCACCGCATTCCAGAACGCCTCGGGCGTCTGGCCGGACAGCGTGCGTCCCGAGGCGTCGGTGATCGTGCCCGAGACGATCAGCGGCAGGCGCCGGCCCACGCGCTCGAAGTACGACTCGATGGCGAACAGCGCGGCCTTGGCGTTCAGCGTGTCGAAGATCGTCTCGACCAGCAGGAGGTCGGCGCCGCCTTCGAGCAAGCCCGCGACGGCCTCGCCGTAGGTCGCGACGAGCTCGTCGAACGTGACGTTGCGCGCGCCGGGATCGTTGACGTCGGGCGAGATCGACGCCGTGCGATTGGTCGGTCCGATCGCGCCCGCGACGAAGCGCGGCTTGTCGGGCGTGCGCGCGGTCCAGCGCGTCGGCGCACTCGCGCGCGATCCGCGCCGCGGCGATGATTGATCGTCGTACGCCGGTCCCTGCATGCCGTAGTCGGCCTGCGCGATCGACGTCGCGCGGAAGGTGTTGGTCTCGATGATGTCGGCGCCGGCGGCGAGATACGCGTCGTGGATCGTCGCGCACGACCTCGGGCTGCGTCAGCGCGAGGAGATCGTTGTCGCCCTTGAGATCGTGCGAGTGATCGTGGAAGCACGCCGCGAAAGTCGGCCTCCGACAGCTTGCAGCTGCTGGATCATCGTGCCCATGGCGCCGTCCATGACGAGGATGCGCTCGCGCATGAGACGGGTCAGGAGTGTCGGTGCGGTCGGGTTGCATGGACGGTGATAGGCGGGGTTTGGCGCAAGACCTTGAATTTTAGCAGTTGGCGCGCTGCCATGCTGCGGTCGCACATGATCGGAACCGCGCACGCGCGTGATAAGCCTTCTGACGGCCATGAAGCACCTGCACGCCCAAGGAAGCGCAAGACCTCCTGGCCGCGAATCCGCAGGCGGTCTTCGTCGACTGCCGCAGCGAGATGGAGTACTTCTTCGTCGGGCATCCCGTCGGCTCGCAGCACGTCGCGTGGAACGACGGCCCCGATTGGGAGATCAATCCGCACTTCGTCGGACAGGTGAAAAAGGTCGCGAGCATGAACCGGCCCGATCGTGCTCATCTGCCGCAGCGGACACCGTTCGGTCGACGCGGGGCTCGCGCTCGAGAAGGCCGGCTTCTCCGAGGTCTACAACGTGCTGGACGGCTTCGAGGGCCCGCTCGACGACAGCCATCATCGCGGCACGACGTCCGGATGGCGGTTCGAAGGTCTACCGTGGCAACAACTGTAAACTTCTGATGGGGAAGTCGCTCGGGCGGCAAGCGCTTCGCGTGCCGGCCCGCGCCTCTTCCATTTGGTGATGGTCTGGGGAGCGCTCGCCGCGTCCTTTTTCGATGCCACGCATCCTCGCGCGGGCGACGCCGAGCTCGCGTGGTACGCGCAGCGCATTCCCGCTTCGACGACGCTCGCGCTCGACGTGATGTGCGGCGCGGGCCGCGTCCTGGTCCCGCTCGTCGCGCAAGGCGCGAAAGTGCACGGCGTCGACGCCTCGCCTTCGATGGTCGCGCGCTGCGAAGCGAAGCTCGCCGCGCAGTCGCTCGCGGCGACGCTGTTCCGCCAGGACGTCGTCGCGCTCAACCTGCCGTTCCGCTACGGCGCGGCCTTCGTCGCGGGCAGCGCGTTCGACGAGATCGCCGATCCCGCGGCCGCCGCGGCGGCGCTCGAGCGCATCCGCGCGCATCTGGTCGCGCCCGCGCTCCTCGTCATCGACTGCGACGTTCCCTCGACGACGCTGCAGCGGCTCGCGGCGCCGCTCGTCGAAGTGCGCACGGCCAGGCTCGCCGACGGCTCGCAGATCGTGCTGCGCTCGGAAACCGTGTGGACTGCCGAAGTCGCGCTCGATCGCGATCGCAGCATCGCTACGTGCATCGGCGCGGCACCGAGCGCATCGCCGAGGAGAGCGAGTCGGTGCGCAAGACGTGGTACGCGCCGGCCGACATCGTCGAGCTCGCGCGAAGCGCGGGCTTTCGCGACGTGGACGACGGAGGCGGTGCCGTTCGCGCGCGATCCCGACGGCGAGTCGTTCGCGCTCGTCGCGCGCGCGTGACTGAACTACCAGCTGCCCGAGCTGCCTCCGCCGCCCGAGCTCCCGCCGCCGCCGGAGAATCCGCCCGACGAGCTGCTCGACGACGAATAGCTCGACCCGCTGCTGCCGGACGAGCGCATCGTGAAGCCGCCGATCGTCGCCGTGCCCTTGCTCTTGAGATCCACCTTGGCCTTGTCGTACCACGGCGTGCGGCTGATGATGAGCTTCGCGACCGGGAACCCGATGAGGTAGATCGACGAGGAGCGTCGAGCGCGCCTTTGATGCCCACGATGATGATCGGGAACATCGCCCAGAACGGGATCAGGAAGAGGTACAGGAACCATCCCATGCCGGGCGTCATCACGCCGATGATCGGTGAAGAGCCCGATGATGCCGAAGATGAACGCGCCGAGCAGGATGCGCATCGGCCACGGCGGAAGCTCCGGCTCTTCGAAGTCTGCTGGTGAAGGTCACGCGTCGCCGCCGGACGACGCGGGCTGTGTCGGCCGCGGGCTGCGTCGCCGACTCGAGCAGCGCGACGATCGCGCCGACGCCGCTCTCGATGCCGCCGTCGAAATTGCTGCTCTTGAACTGCGGGCGTCATCTCGTTGCGGATGATGCGGCTCGACATCGCGTCGGTCAGCGTGCCCTCGAGGCCGTAGCCGACCTCGATGCGCATCTTGCGGTCCTTCGGCGCGACGACGACCAGCACGCCGTTGTCCTTGCCCTTCTTGCCCGAGCTTCCATTCGCTGAACACGTGGTTGGCGTATTCCTCGATGCTGTCGCTGCCGATCGTCGGGAACGGTGAGCACCGACGATCTGATTGGTCGTGCGGTCCTCGTGCTGCTTCAGCGCTGCGGTCAGGCGCTCGCGGGCGGCAGGCGACAGAATTTCGGCGTCGTCGACGACGCGGCCGGAGAGATAGGGAACGTCGGCAGCGCAGACAGCCGCGGCGAGAGAACAATCCAAACAAGCGCAATCGCTCGTCATGCGCCGCCCTCCTCCATCGGGGCGTCCGCGAACGCATTGCCGTCGCCGCGCACGATGCCCTTGCCCGCGAGGAGATCGCCGAGCGCGTCGAGCCCGGCGAGCAGCGCATCGCGCGCCGCCCCGGCACGAAGCTTCTCCGTCATCTTCGCGATGACCGCATCCCATTCGGCGACGGTCACCGCGCTGCGCAGGCCCGTGTCCGCCAGGATCACGACGCGCCGCTCGAGCATCGCGACAAGGACCAGGATCGCGGTGCGCTCCTTTGTCGCGAAAAGCTGGCGGTCGAGGAACTGCACCTTGGCGAATTGCGAGGCTTCCAGCGCCGCGCGCGAATCGCGCAGGAACAGCCGCGCGAACCCCGGCATGTACACGCTCGCGAGCGCGCACAGGGCGCCCACGCCGAGAATCGCGACCACCGACGTGAGGACCACCGTGCTCGTGATCCAGTCGGGCCGCACGATATCGCTGATCGCAACGACGAGCGAGGCGATCGAGGCGCCCAGCGCGAACGCCTTCCACACTGTCTCCGGATATACGTCGCACTTGCCCACGACCATCGTCACGACGTCGATGCCGATGGCGCGTTCCAGCGTGCGCACGCGCGCCTCGATGGCCTGCGAATCGGCAGCCGTCAGGAACATGGACTAGGGGCGGCCCCGCCTACAGCACGAGGCTCATGTACACCGCACCGGGCAATGGATTGTGATAATACGGCGAACACTCGGTGAATCCCAGGCGGGCGTACAGGCGGAGCGCATCGCGCATCCAGTCGGCGGTGTCGAGGCGAAGCTCGCGATAGCCGATCGCCCGCGCATGCGACAGGAGCGTCTCGACGAGTGTCCGTCCGAGTCCCGTTGCGCGCGCGACGGGACGCACGTAGAGCCGCTTCACCTCGCCGATCCCCGCTTCGTCGAGAGGACGCAGCGCGATGCAGCCCACCGGATCTTCGCCCGCCAGGAACAGGCGTCCTCGCGGAGGCGCGTATTTGCCCGGAAGCGTGGCGAGCTCTTCGTCGAATCCCTGGAACCCGAGATCGACATTGAGCCATGCGGCGTATTCCTGGAAAAGGGCTCGCGCGTGCGCGATGTCGGCGGCCGAGACGGCCTGTCGGATCGGTAACGCCGTCAAGTCGCGCGTTCGCACGCCGTCGTGCGAAGGTCGCTGCCGGGGTAGCGCGCCGTGAGCTCGCGCAGCCGCACCATGACCGATTGCTGCGGATCGCGCACGACGACCATGGTTTGCGACACGGGCTGATTGCGGCGCTCGACCTTGGCCAGGTTGATGCCGAGGCGCGCGAGCTCTTCCGTGTGCGCGATCGCCGCCGCTTCCGAATAGAAATTGCCGAAGGAGATCGCGAACTGTCCCTTTGGCGCGTCGGCGACCGCGAGCTCCTTGAGCCCCTGCTTGCGCAATTCGCCGATGCGCGTCTCCGCGGCCGCGCGCGTCGCGAACGGACCCATGTTGACCCAGTAGCCGCTGTCGAACTCGACCTTCTTCTGCGATACCAGGCGGCCGAGCGCGAGCGGCTCGATCTCCGAGAGCGCGCGATTGCGGTCGGTGTCCGAGAACGGCCCCCACTCGACGCACACGTCGTTCAGCGCGGCGACTTTGGCGGGACCGAGCGCCGCGACCTGTTGCGGCGTGAGGAGCCTGATCTTGTCCGGCTGCACCTGGTCCTGAAGGAGGACCGCTTCACCGCCGCCCGTGTCGAGCCGCGTGTAGAGGTAGAGCGTCAGGTTCGCGAGCAGCAGGAGGACGATGACGATGCGCATGACGAGCAACGAGGGTCAGACCCTCATTATTCACGATGACGCCATCGCGCTACACGCGGCGGAGCGAAATCTCGCCGGAGAGGAAGCGGGCCCGACGCGGGCCGTCGGCGAGCACGAGCGCGCCGGTGCTGTCCACGCCGGCCACGGTGCCCTTGACGCTGGCGCCGTCGGGAAGCAGCAGCTTGACCGGCTTGCCGTGGTACGCGTGGCGGTGCTGCCACTCGGCCGCGAAGGCCGGGAAGCCCGAGCGCGAATAGGCGTCGAGCGTGGCCGCGAGCGAGGCGGAAAGCCGCGCCAGCAGGTGATTGCGGTCGATGGCCGGCGCACCGCGCCCGGCGACCGTCGTGAGGTCGCTCACCGGCTGCTCGATATTGCGCCGGATTTCGGCCGGGAGGCGGACGTTGAGACCCACGCCGACCACGACCGTCGAGGGGCCGAGCGCGTCGCCATTGAGCTCGACCAGGATGCCGCCCACCTTGAGGTGCCTGTGCACGAGGTCGTTCGGCCACTTGAGCTCGACGCCCGTCAGTCCCTCGGCCTCGAGGGCCTTGACCACGGCCACGCCGACCGCCAGCGACAGGCCGGCGAGAAAGCCCGCGCCCTGCTCGTAGCGCCAGCCGATGGAGAAAGTCAGGCTCCCGCCCGCGACGGCGGTCCACGCCTTGCCGCGGCGCCCGCGGCCGGCGCTCTGCCATTCGGCGGCCAGGACCTGGCCGTGAATATCGCGGCGCTGGGCGCGGCGGAGGAGCTCGGTGGAGGTCGACCCGACCTGGTCGACGACCTCGATGTCCAGGGGCGGGAACACGGTTCCCTTGCCTGCCAGGTCGTGCAGCGCGCGGCGGACCTCGTCGGCGTCGAGGAAGTCAGGCGTCGCCGTGAGCCGGTAGCCGAGGCCGCGGACGCGCTCCAGCGACAGCCCGGCCGTCTCGGCCTGCTTCAGGAGCTGCGAAACCCGAGCGCGCGTCAGCCCCACCGTGGCGGCGAGGTCCTCGCCCGAGTGGAAGGCGCCATCGGCGAGTTGCCGCAAAAGCGAGAATCCGAGAGGAGTGAGCACTGACATCTACCTGGTATGTTGCACTGCAAGAGTAGCACGTCGGCGCGAATAACGCACCATTTACGAGCCTTTGAATTGACGCATGTGCGTCCGCGGGGCAGCGATTGCAAGGCGTAGGACACCGCGGCGCAAAAATGGTTGACGGGAGCCCGGGCAAGGGCCGCGCCACAGCGGTTGTCACCTAACCGACTTTATAAGGCCCCGCGCGCCGAAACGCCAGCCTTTTTAGGCCATCAGGCGCTTAACCAGGGCTTTGTGCAGGGTGGGATCGCCGCAGGCGAGCACCGGTCCGCCGTCGTGGCAAGGACCGCCGGACCAGTTGCTCACCCGGCCGCCGGCGGCCTCGATGATCGGGATGAGCGCCTGGATGTCGTAGGCCTGGAGCCCGTTCTCGATGACCACGTCCACGAGGCCCATGGCGAGCTGCGTGTAGCAGTAGCAGTCCCCGCCGTAGCGGAGGAACCGGGCGTCCTGGGAGACGAGCCGGAGCGCACGCTGCTCCTCCGCCGAGACGAACTGGCGCGGGTCGGTGGTCACGACGATCGCATCCTCGATGGCTGCGCAGGGGCGGGTGCGCAGCGTGCGCGATTCGTCGCCGCGGCGCCATTGCGCGGTCTCGCCCGCGATTCCGAGAAAGGTCTCCCCGACGAAGGGCTGGTGCGCGACCCCGACCACGGGCGCGTGCCCGTCGTGGAGCGCGATCAGGATCCCCCAGTGGAGCTGGCCCAGGATGAAGCTCTTGGTGCCGTCGATCGGGTCGATCACCCACGTGAACGGCGACGTGCCCGCCTCGCGGCCATGCTCCTCGCCGTGGATGCCGTGGTCCGGATACGCCGCCTTGATCGCGTCGCGGATCACCTGCTCGGCGGCATGGTCCGCCACCGTGACGGGGTCGTACCCCATGAAGTTGCGCTTGTCCTCCACCGCGATCGCGCGGCGGAAGTGCGGCAGGATCGCAAGGCCGGCGGCCTCCGCGATTCGGTGAGCGAACTCGAGGTAGCCGGCGAGGTCAGTGCGCGGCATCGAGCACCTCGCGCTCGGCATCGGCCGTGAGCACGTCCTTCCACGCGTTCGCGTTGTCGCGCTGCGCGAGCCAATGCGCGGTATCGCGCACCGTGTCGAGAAGCGGGCGCGTGCGCAATCCCGCGCGCTCGGCCTTCGTGCAGTCGATCTGCATGAAGCCGGCCTCGTCGGCGAACGACAGCGGAATCCATAGGGGCAGGCCGGTCCACGGCTGCACCTTGTGCTCGACGAGGGTCGCCTCGTCGGTCCAGCGAGGCTCGGGCGCGGCGCGCCCGCCGGCATCGCGCAGCGCATCGACCATCGCGCCCATGGTCCACTGCCCTGCGGGACTCGTCGCGTTGTACGTGCCCTCGAGTCCCTTGTCGAGAAGCTCGATCATGAACGCCGCAAGATCGCGCGCGTCGACGAGCTGGATGGGACGCGACGGCGGATCGGGCACGACGGCCCGCGGCGCGCGATCGCCGAGCAGCCCGGGATGCACGAAGCGCGCTGCCCAGTAGCCGAAGCGGTCCGTCGGATCGTAGGGACCGACGATGAGACCGGGCCGGACACTGATCGCACGGTCGCCGTACACCTCGCTCACGACGCGCTCGCACGCGGCCTTCAGCGGGCCGTAGTGCTTGCCGATCTCCTCGGTGTCGGGATCTTCGAGTGCGCCGACCGGATCCTTCTCGGTCAGGCCGGAACGGCTTGCGTCGGTGAACACCGAGATCGACGACACGAAGAGATAGCGTCCGACGCGCGGCGCCAGGAGCTCCGCCGAATGCCGCACGACGCGAGGCACGTAGCCGCAGGTGTCGACGACCGCGTCCCAGGTGCCGTCCTCGAGGGCGCGCAATCCCGGCGAGACCGCCTGGTCGCGGTTGCCGGTCAGCGCCGTGACCCCGCCCTGCCAGTGGTTCGGCTGGTTGCCGCGCGTGAAGACGGTCACGCGACCGCCGCGCGCGAGCGCGGCGTCGACGAGGTGCCGTCCGAGAAAGCGCGTGCCGCCGAGGACCAGCAGGTTCATCGCGGAACGATGGTGATGCCGTTCAGCTTTTCCTGTGCCTCGACGAGCGACGCGACGTACTTGTCGCCGAATCCCAGGAGATTCGCGTTGACGAGGCTCTGGTGCACGGCCTCGCCGACGATCGCGGACACGGGGAGGGACTCCGCGAAGTGCGTGTAGTAGCGCAGGTCCTTCATCGCGTTGGACAGCGTGAACTTGAGGCCCGTGAGGTCGCCGTTGTTCTCGACCATCTTGCCGACGATCATCTGGAAGATGCCGGAATTCACCGCGCCGGCCGATATGACCTGGTGCAGCTTCGTGAGCGAAAGCCCCGACTTGGCGGCAGCCGCGCAGGCTTCGGCGGTCGCCGTCGCGATTGCTTGCGCGATGAAGTTGTTGATGAGTTTCAGCACGATGCCGTGACCCGCCGGGCCCGCATGAATGACGTTTTCGCAAAACGCGGAAAGCACGGGCTTGCAGCTTCTCGAACGTCGCGTCGTCGGCGCCGACCATGATGTTGAGGCGTCCCTGCTCCGCCTCGACCGGCGTGCGCGCGAGCGGCGCGTCGACGAACAGCACGCCCTTCGCGGCGAGCTCCTCGCGCATCTTCGCGGTGGTCGCGGGCTCGCTGGTCGACGTGTCGATCACGATGAGACCTTTGTGCGCGACCGACGCGATGCCGTCCTTGCCGTTGATCACCTCCTCCACCTGCGGCGCGCCCGTCACGCACAGGAAGACGATGTCGTTGCCGCGCGCGAGGTCCGCGTTGGTCGGGACCTCCTTGGCGCCCGCCGCAAGGAGATCCTCGAGCGGCTTGCGGTTGCGGTGCGCCCGCACCGTGAGCGGAAAGCCCTTGGTGACGAGGTTCTTGGCGATGCCGTGGCCCATGAGGCCGAGGCCGACGAATCCGATGCGTGGCTTGTCCATTCTCATTCGCTCCTTGTAGGTCGGGCTTCAGCCCGACATGGTTGTCACATCAGTCTACGGCCGTCGGCTCCGGCGGCACGATCAACGCGCGCCGCCGCTCGTGCCACGTCAGCCACAATCCGCTCCCCGCGATCAGCGCCATGCCCGCGAACGTGAGCCCGTCGGGCAGGTCGTCGAACACGAGCCAGCCGATGGTCGTCGCGAACACGAGATGCACGTACGTGAATGGCGTAAGCGCCGACGCGGGGGCCCGGCTGAACGCGAGGATCAGGAGGAAGTGACCGACCGTTCCGAGCACGCCCAGCATGAGCATGAACGCGACATCCGGCCACGCGACGTGGATCTCCGACCCGAACCACGGCCACACGAGCGTCATGATGCCCACGCCCACGAGCGCCGGATAGAACAGCGTCACGCGCGGGTCCTCGCCGGCGAGCATGCGCGTCGTGATCTGGTACATGGCATAGCAGGCCGCCGACATGATGCCGAACAGCGACGCCGCGTTGAAGAGGTCCGCACCCGGCTGAACGATCATCAGCATGCCGGCAAGGCCCGCGAACACGAACCCGCCGCGCGCGAGCGTGAGCCTCTCGCCGAGAAACGCGATCGCCATGACGATCACGAGCGTCGGCGTCAGGTAGTTGAGCGCGGTCGCGTCGGCGAGGGGGAGAAACCGCAGCGCCGTCATGAAGGACAGCGACGAGCCGATCAGCAGCACGCCGCGCAGCGAGCTGCATGCGAAGCTGCCGGGTGCGCACCATGTCCACACCCATCTTCGGCGCAAGCCAGATCAGCATCGCGATCACCTGCGCGCCCCAGCGCGCCCACACCAGCAGCGGCACGGGATATTTCGACGCGAGCGTCTTGCTGATCGCATCCGAGACGGAGAAGCACGCGACCGCGCCGACGATCATCAGGATCGCCACGGACGGAATGTGCGCATGGTGGCGCGTCATCGCGCGAGGAACGCATTGAATTGTCCCTGCTGCGCGCGGCGCAGCGCGATGCACTGATCGATGCGCTCGAGCGCCACCTTGTAGCGCCGCGCGCCGCCTTCCGCGTTGGCGAGCGCGCGTCTCGAACGCCGCGACGAACAGGGAGCGCTCGCGCGCCGTGCACGCGTCGTTGGACCAGGAGGGGAGCGCCGCCTGCATCTCGCCGGGCACGCTCGACATCGCCGCATCGCCGTGACCGGCAATCCACGCGAGTGCGAGGCCGCGCGTCGCGTCGTCGCCGAGCGCCTGCTCGAGCGCGGGGAGCGCGTGGCGGGCGCGCGCGTCGCCCGCGAGCATCGGGGCCAACGCCCGGTCGAGCAGCGCCGGGTCGGGGAAGGCGCCGAGCGCGCGGTACGCATCCTCGCGCTCGTTCGCGTCCTTGGTCGTGCCCGCGATCTCGAAGAGCGCCTCGAATAGCTTCGTCCGCGTCCTTGTCGGACGTGCGCGCGGCGGTCGACGAGGACCATGCGGCGCGTACCGGGCGGAATAGCGCTGCGATGGACCACCCAGCGCTGCGCGAGCTGCTGCGCCTTCCGCGCGAGCGCCACGTCCTGGCCGCGAACGGCGACGGTCGTGACCGCGCGCTCGCGCAGCCGCAGCACGTCCGCGGTCTCGCCCTTGCGCGGCAGCCAGCCCAGCGCCCGCGCGCGGTCGCCGAAGTTGTGACGGATCCACGCCGCATAGCGCGGGCGATTGGCGGCATCGACGAGCGCGTCCGGGACTGCGTCCGCGAGCGCGTACGCGCGCATCGCCGCACGGGAATCCGCATTGCTCGCCTGCCGCGCGGCCACGCGCAGCGCAACGTCGTAGCGCACTGCGCCGCCGCGCGCGAGGATCGAGAGGTCTCCCAGCAGCGGATCGTAGTCCGCGCCGTTCAGGACCCGCTCGCCTTTGGGCAGCGCGTCGTAGAGCGCCGGCGAGAGCCTCGGCAGGTAGTAGCCGATGCCGCTGCGGTTGGCGACGACCCATTGCGGGCACGCGCCCGTTCCCAACGCAAGCGTCTGCTTGGCTTCGCGCACGACCGCGCACACCTCGCGCGACTTCTGGCCGTCGCCCACGTTGAAGCACGCGGGAAACACCCATGGCTCGCTCGCGCTCGCCGTCACGCCTACCGGGACGTAGCGCTGCTGCGCAAGCTCGAGCGTCGGCGCACCCTTGCAATCGAGCGTGACGTCCAGGAGCGGCACGCCCGGCCGGTCCGCGAACGCGCGGAACGCGGGAACGATCGCCTCGTCGCTCGTCGCGAGCGCGGCGAAGAAGTCGTCCGCCGTCGCGTTCGACCATGCGTTCTTTTTCGACGTAGCGGCGCACGCCGTCGCGGAACTTGTCCGGACCGAGCCACTGCTCGAACATCGCGAGGATCGTCTCGCCCTTGGCATAGGTGATGCCGTCGAACGCGGCGCGGATCTCGCGCTGGTCGGTGACCGGCTGGCGGAGCGTGCGCGCGGCGGTAAGCTGGTCGAGGTCGATCGCCTTCGAGCGCTGGAGAGACCTCCAGCCGCTGCGTCCACTGCGGGCGCAGGTCCAGGACGAGCTTGGTCCCGAGCCAGGATGCGAACGACTCGTTGAGCCACAGGTCGTTCCACCACGCCATGGTCACGTAGTCGCCGAACCACATGTGCGCGATCTCGTGCGCGGTGATGCCCGTGAACCGCTGCTCGAACACCGGGGTCACCTCGTCCGGGCGCGCGAGCAGGTAGCGCGCGCCGTACGTGATGAGGCCGGGGTTCTCCATCGCCGCCCCGAAGGTCGACGTCGGATACGCGAGGAGGTCGAGCTTCGGAAAGGGAAAGGGCACGCCGAAGAACCGTTCCGCGGCCGCGAGGATCGCGCCCGTGTTCGCGGCGGCGTATTGCGCCTCGGGCGCACGTGCCCTTCGGCACGACGATCGCGATGGGCGTCTTGTTCGGTGCCCGCGTGGCCGCCGTCCACGACGTCGAACTCGCCGACCGCGAACGCGACGAGATACGACGGCAGCGGCGGCGAGCGCTGGAACGCGACCTCGCGCCATCCGGGATCGGCCGCGCGCTCGGTCTCCACCGGCATGTTCGCGAACGCGCGCATCGACGCCGGGATGGTGAGCGTGAGCTTCCACGTGGCCTTGCGATCGGGCTCGTCGAAGCAGGGCAGGACGCGGCGCGCGTCCTGCGGCTCGAACTGCGTGACGGCATACCAGCGCGCGTCTTCCTCCTGGCGGAAGAGGCCGATCGTGCCGTTGCGCGTTCATCGTGCCGGAGAAGCGCAGCGAGATGCGCACCTCGCCGACCGGCAGCACCTTCGCGAACGCGAAGCCGACCACGTCGTCGCTGCCGGGAACGACGGTGGCCGCGATGGGTTCGCCGCCGCGGCGAGGCCGCGGCGGTGCGCGTCGCGGATCGACAGTCCCTTCGCGTTCAGCCACACGAGATCGGTGGGCTCGAGAACGCGAACCTTGATGTCGACGTTGCCGCCGAACGCGTCCTCGGCGGGATTGACGCGCAGGTGCGCCTCGTAGTCGAGCGGCGCCACGTTGCGCGGCAGCCGCAGGCCGGGCACGGCCGTCGCAACGGAGGACTGGGCGAGGGACGCCGTCGACGACGCAACGAGCGTCGCGAGCGCGCATGCGCGCAGCAGGCGGCAGGTGAATTCGGAGATCAAGGTTGCACGGAACAACGAGGCCGGGCGCGAACGGCCCGGCCACGACTCGCGGATTCTACCTCGTCGAGGAAGCCCGCGCTCCGGGAGCGGCGGTGACGGCCAGGAACGCCGCCCCCACGATGAGCGCCGTCGCGCCCGCCAGCGCGAGGGTGAGCGGCCGCGACGTCGCGACGAGCAGGAGCGCGGTGGAGAGAACCGGCGTCGCGTACGCGAGCACGCCGACGACGCGCGGATCGCCGCGCTTCATCGCGACGTCCCACAGATAGAACGCGGCGCCCATCGGGCCCAGGCCCAGCAGGGCGAGCTTCCACGCGTCCCCCGGGAGGAATGCGGCGCGGGGCTCGAACAGCGCGTGGCACGCGAGCGCGAGCGCGCCCGAGGCGAGCGCGAATCCGCCGATCGCCCACGACGAGAAGGGCGGCACGCGGCGCACGAGCAGCGAGTAGCTCGCCCACGTCAGGGCCGACCCAGCCGCGAAGGCGAAGCCGAGCCATGCGCGATCGCTGATCGCCGCCGGCGTGGCGCCGATCGCGAGCGCGGCGCCCGCGAGCCCCAGCAGCGCGGCCGTCACGTGCCGTGCCGTGAGCGACCAGCCCGGGAGCAGCACCGGCGTCAGCACGACGATCAGGAGCGGCCACAGGTAGTTGACGAGGTTCGCCTCGACCGGCGGGGCGAATCGCAGCGCGAGGAACAGGAGGAAGTGGAATCCGAACAGCCCGCCGATGCCGAGCAGCAGCGTCGGAAGCGGCACGCGCCACGCACGCCAATGCAGCGCGCCGGGCAAGGCGCCGAGCACCAGCGCGCAGCCCGTCAACAGGAACGGCGGCAGGTGCGAAAGCGCGAGGCCGAGCGTCGCGAGCGCGCTCCACAGGAGGATCGCGCCGGCGGCGGCGCAAAGCGGCGTGGTCATCGTCGGGGAGGCGCCAGCGACGCGGCGGACACGAAGTGCGCGTCGAGCGTGATGCGCCTGGGCCTGGCCTGCGGCTCGCGCAGTCGCAGGAGCACGCGCTGCCACGTCTCCTGCGCGATACGCGCCGTCGGGTGGCGCACGACCGCGAGCGGCGGCGAGAGTATGGATGCCCACAAGGGCTCGTCGAACGCGAGCAGCGAGACATCGTCCGGCCACGCTTGCCGAGGTGCCATCAGGATGCGCACGAGCGAAAGCGCGATCGTGCTGTTGCTCGCGATGATCGCGGTCGGGGGCCTCGCGGCGGCGAGCGAGCGCTCGACCTGTGTGCCGAACGCATCGTCGAAAGGATCTCGCTGGAGCACGGATCCGTGCGCGCCGCGCTGCTGCGCCATCGCCTGCTCGAACCCCAGGATTCGCCGGCGCGTGGTGGGCAGCCGCGTGTCGCGCACGATGTAGAGCACGCGCCGGTGCCCGAGCGCGAGCACTTCGCGCGTCGCGGCGTGCATCGCCTTGCGGTCGTCGATCGCGATGTAGTCGAAGCGCCGGTCGCGGCGTCACGCGGTCGACGATGACCGTGGGCATTCCACGGTCGGCGACCAGGTCGAGCGTCGCCGCGGCGTCGTGCGTCGGAATGAGGATGAGGCCGTCGACGTTGCGCCCCACGAGCGCCTGCACGCGGCGGAGCTCGAGCGCAGGGTCGCCGCGGCTCAGCACCTGCATGATCTCGTAGCCCTCCGCGGCAGCGAGCTCCTCGAACAGCTCGAGCAGCGCGGCGAAGTACGCGCTCGAGGTAAGCGGCGTGCACAGCCCGATGACGCGCGACTCGCTGCGGCGCAGGCTCTGCGCGACCGCGTTCGGCACGTAGCCCAGCGACGCCATGGCCGGCCTCGACCCGTCCGCGCCGGTCCGCGCTCACGTGGCCGCGGCCGTTGATGACGTTGCTGACCGTCCCGAGCGACACGCCCGCGCGGCGGGCGACGTCGACGACGGTGGGCTTCCTCGGGTTCATGCTCTCCTTGCGCAGTCCGCCGGACCGGCGTATCGTAGCATTTTTTGAAACGTTTCATATTTCATGAAGATCACCCGCATCGACACGTTCAAGTACTGGGTCGACTGGTGCAACTGGCTGTTCGTGCGCATCTCCACCGACGAGGGCCTCGTCGGCTGGGGCGAGGCGTCGCTGCACGGCGCGATCGAGTCGGTCGAGACCGCGATCCGCGAATACGCGCCGCACCTCGTCGGGCAGGACCCCGCCGGCCCCGAGCGGCACTGGCACCGCCTCTATCACGCGTGGCGCTGGCGCGGCGGCGCCGTGTTCCAGACCGCGCTGTCCGCGCTCGACATCGCGCTGTGGGACCTCGAAGGCAAGCGGCTCGGCGTGCCCGTCGCGCGACTGCTCGGCGGCGCGATGCGCACGTCGCTTCGCGGCTACGCGAGCCACTGGCTGCAGGGCGCGAGGACGCCGCGAGGACGCGTTCGCCGGCGCGCGCGAGGCGGTCCGCCGCGGCTTCACCGCCTTCAAGTGCCGTCCCGTTCTCGCACGAGGGCCTGCGCGACGACGAGGCCGGCGAAATCCGCCGCGCCGCGGAGCTCGATCGCCGGTGCGCGCGAGGGCCTGGGTCCCGACGGCGAGATCTTCATCGAGTGCAGCGAGTTCCTGTCGCCGCGCACGGCGGTGATGCTCGACGACGCGCTGCGCCCGTTCGCGGCCGGGCTGGTTCGAGGAGCCGATCCCGTTCGAGAACGCGAAGGCGATGGCGCAGCTGCAGCGCGACCTGCGCACGCCCATCGCGACCGGCGAGCGCCTCCTGTCGCGCTTCGAATACCGCGAGATCCTCGAGAACGCGGGCTGCCGGATCATTCAGCCCGACCTCATGCACGCGGGCGGCTTCACCGAGATACGCAAGATCGCCGCGATCGCCGACATGTACTCGATTCCCGTCGCGCCGCACAATCCGGGCGGCCCGATCTGCACGGCCGCGGCGATGCACCTCGCGGCGGCGATTCCCAACTTCTACATCCTCGAGCAGATGGAGCCGCAGCGCGCGATGCGCGACCGCGCGTCGAGCGTTCCGATCCGCTTCGAGAACGGCTGTTTCCTGCTTCCCGGAAGGCCCGGGGCTCGGCATCGAGCCCAACCTCGAAGCGCTCGAGGAGCACGCGTTCCGCCCGCAGCCGCGCACCGAGCGGCCGGGCTCGCTCTACCGCTAGGAGGAGCATCATGCGCAACGTCACCCGTCTCGCTGCGGCGCTCGCCGCCTGCCTCGCGTGGACCGCGGCGTCGGCGCAGCAGCCGATCGTGCTGCAGTGGCAGACCGCCAATCTCACCGAATCCCAGTACGAGCCCGTGTGGAAGGCCACGATCGCCGAGTTCGAGACGGCGAATCCCGGCATCAAGATCGAGCCGGTGCTGGTCGCGCGCAAGGACCACTGGACCAAGTTCGTCGCCGCGGCGCAGGCGAAGAAGGCGCCGTGCATCGTGACCGTCGACCTCACCACCGCCGCATACAACGGCTACCTGATGCCGCTCGACAAGTTCTTCAACGCCGAGCCCGCCGACTTCCGCCGCGCGTGGAGCAACGACATACTCTCCGCGTCGAAGTGGAAGGGACAGCTCTACGGCCTGCCGATCTGGGGCGGCACGTACGCCGAGATCTACAACCGCGACCTCGTGACCAAGGCCGGGCTCGACCCCTCGAAGCCGCCGGCGACGTGGGCGGAATACGTCGCGTGGGCGAAGAAGCTCACGGGCAACGACCAGTGGGCCACCGCGGTGCTCGGCGGCAAGACCGACACGACGACGCGCGTGCTGCTCATGTGGATCTGGTCGAACGGCGGCGAGGCGTTCAACGCCGACATGACCGAGGCGACGTTCGCGAAGAATCCGAAGAGCCTCGAGGCGATCAAGTTCTACCTCGGCCTCGCGAAGGAAGGCGTGGCCGCTCCCGCGCCGACGACCACCAACTACCTCGAGCAGACCAACCTCTTCGCGCAGCAGAAGATCGCGACGATGCGCAACGCCTACTGGGCGATCGCCAAGGTCAACGGCGACAACCCCGCGATGAAGGGCAAGGTGTTCGTCGCGCCCGGCCCGGCGAACATCGCCAACGCGCCCACGCTCGCCAGCGTCTCGGCGTCGTCGATTTCAGCGAGCTGCCCGCATCCCGAGGCCGCGTGGAAGTTCATCAAGTTCGACGCCGGCAAGAAGTGGTCGATCGAGCGCGCGAAGGTCGCGAACTGGATGCCGATGCGCAACGACCTGACCGACGATCCCGGCGATCAAGGCCGATCCGCTGCTCGCGCAGTTCGTGCAGATCGGCACCAACGCGCGCAGCTATCCGCTGCCGTCGCCGATCTGGGCGGAGATCGCGGCCAACGACATCGTCGACGCCGTGCAGAAGGCGCTGCTCGCGCCGGACAAGACCGAGGAGATCTTCAAGGACCTCGACGTGCGCCTGACCAGGAAGCTGAAGGACGTCTGACGCGCCGCATACGCCCATCTCAGCCCGCGAACGGGACGAGGACTCGCACATGGCGACGCAGCGTGGCTAAGCGCCGCCGCGCTGGTCGACTACGCCTTCATCGCGCCGGTCTTCGTGTTCCTGTGCGCGGTCGTGCTGTTCCCGCTCGCGCACGCGTTCTGGACGAGCCTCCAGCGCATCCGCGGCCTGTCCGCCACGTTCGTCGGCCTCGGCAACTACCAGCGGGTCCTGACCGACGACGCGTTCTGGCACTCGCTGCTGCGTCTCCGTCGCGTTCACGGGCGTTTGCGTCGCGCTGCACATCGCCCTCGGGCTCGCGCTCGCGCTCCTGCTCGACCAGCTCCGCTTCGCGCGCACCGCGCTGCGCATCGCGTTCCTGACGCCATGGATGGTCGCGCCCGCGGTCGGCGCGACGATCTGGCTGTGGCTCCTCGAGCCGCAGTTCGGCGTCGTCAACTACCTCCTGCAGGCCGCCGGCCTCGTGCGC
Source organism: uncultured beta proteobacterium (assembly GCA_963741125.1). Classification (GTDB taxonomy): domain Bacteria; phylum Pseudomonadota; class Gammaproteobacteria; order Burkholderiales; family Burkholderiaceae_C; genus CADEEN01. Next base: position 210,014 of record CAVUGY010000038.1, on the reverse strand, counting down.
GCGCCGCTCGCGTGGCTGGGCGAGCCCGAAGCTCGCCTTCGGCATCGGTGGTCGCCGTCGACGTCTGGCGCGGCGTGCCGTTCGTCATGCTGCTGATGCTCGCGGGGCTCCAGACGATTCCACGCGAGCAATACGAGGCTGCCGCCATCGACGGCGCGAACGCCTGGCAGCGCTTCCGCTTCGTGACGCTGCCCAACCTGCGCTATCTGCTCGTCGTCGCGTCCACGCTCGACATCATCAACACGGTCCGCCACTACGACATCATCGGCGTGATGACCGCCGGCGGACCGGCGGGCGCGACCGAAGTGCTGCCCGTTCTGCTCTACAACACGGCCTTTCGCGGCAACCGATTCGGCGAGGCGGCGGCGATCGGCGTGCTGCTGCTTGCCATCGTCCTCGCGTTCTCGATCGTCCACATCCGCATCGCGAAGCCGGAGGGCGGGTGATGCGCGATGAAGGCGCTGCGCTGGATCGTCACCGTCGCCGCGCTCGCGGTCGTGCTCTTCCCGTTCTACTGGATGGTCAACACTTCGCTCAAGCCGCAGTCGGAGATCTTCCTGTCGCCGCCAACGTTCGCGTCCTCGAACTGGTCGCTCGATGCGTACGCGACGGTCCTGACGCAGCGCCCGGTCGGCCGCTACTTCGTCAACAGCCTGGCCGTGGCCCTCGGCACGACCGCGCTCTCCGTCGTGCTCGCCGCGCTCGCGGCCTACGGATTCACGCGCTTCTTCCCGCGGGGCGCAATGCCGTTCGTGGTGCTCCTGCTGTTCACCAAGATGCTGCCCGAGACGCTGCTCATCATCCCCTACTTCCGGCTGATGTCCGACCTGGGCCTCCTCAACACCTACTTCGCGCTGATCCTCGCGTACTCCTCGTTCGCGCTGCCGTTCTCGGTGTGGATGCTGATCGGCTTCTTCCGATCGATCCCGCGCGACATCGACGAGGCGGCCATGATCGACGGCGCCTCGTACATGCAGGCGTTCTGGCGCGTCATCCTGCCGCTCGCGCGGCCGGGGCTCGTGGCCGTCGCGCTGTTCACCTTCCTCATCGCCTGGAACTCGTACGTCTGGGCGCTGGTGCTGACCACCGACTCGTCGATGTACGTGCTCTCGGTCGGCATCGCCAACATGGTCGGTGAGTACCGCGTGCAGTGGAACGAGCTGATGGCCGCGGCCGTGATCGCGGCGCTGCCGGTGATGGTCCTCTACTCGCTGCTCGAGCGCCACCTGGTCAACGCGATCACCGCGGGCGCGGTGAAGGGCTGAAGGCTCAAGCCAGCACGATCTCCACGCGCCGGTTGCGCTTGCCCTCGCTCCGGATCTTGACCACGCGGATCGCGCCGATCTCCGCGATGTTGCGCACGTGCGTGCCGCCGCAGGGCTGCAGGTCGATGCCGGGAATGCGCAGCAGGCGCACGCGGCCGCTCCCGCGCGGCGGCTGCACGCTCATCGTCTTCACGAGCTCGGGCCGCGCGTCGAGCTCCTCGTCGGTGATCCAGACCGTTTCCGTTTCGACGCCGCGCGCGATGATCGCGTTGGTCTCGCTCTCGATCTTCTGCGCGTCGAGCAGGCTCATGTCGATGTCGAAGTCGAGGCGCGCCTTCTCGGGCGCGATGTTGCCGCCGGTGACGGGCGCCACCACGACGCACGACATCACGTGCAGCGCCGTGTGCAGGCGCATGAGCGCATAGCGGCGCTCCCAGTCGACGCGCTGCGACACGACATCGCCGACCGCGAGCGGCGCGCCCGCGGCGCGACGACGTGCACGCACGCTGTCGAGCTCGTCGCCCTTGCGCGTGTCGGCAACCGCGACCGCCTCGCCGCTCTCGCGCACGAGCACGCCGGTGTCGCCGACCTGGCCGCCGCCCTGCGGATAGAAGATCGTGCGGTCGAGCACGACGCCGCGCTCGTCGATACCCGTGACGCGCGCAGTGGCTTCGCGCAAATAGGCATCGTCGCGAAACAGAAGCTCGGTAGGCATCGGGACATTGTAGCGGTAAGATCGCCGGTCTCGATTCCGCCCCGGAGGGAACGCCATGATCCGCAACCCCCTGCCGCTCCTCGCTCTTGCGGCAATGATCGCGTTCGCCGTCCCCACGCATGCGCAGCAGGCGTCGGTGCGCGGCCGCGTCGTGATGCAGGTGAGCGACAACGATCCGTCGAAGTGGAACCTCGCGCTCAACAACGCGAAGAACATCCAGACCGACCTCGGCGCGCCGAACGTCGACATCGAGATCGTTGCCTATGGCCCCGGCATCAACATGCTCAAGGCGGACTCGGTCGTGGGCAACCGCGTCGACGAGGCGATCGGCGCCGGTGTCAAGGTCGTCGCGTGCGAGAACACGATGCGCAACCAGAAGCTCGGCAAGGAGGACATGCTGCCGAAGGTGGGCTACGTGTCGGCCGGTGTCGTCGAGCTCATGCAGAAGCAGCAGCAGGGCTGGGCGTACATCACGCCCGTAGCCGCAGCGTCATGGACGAAAGCAGGTCGCCGCGCACGATCGGCACACGGTCACGCCGATCGCTATCTCTCGGACGACGAGGTCCGCGACATCGTGCGTGCGGGCCTCGATGCGATCGCGCCCGACGGCAAGCGCATCCTGTTCATCATTCCCGACGGCACGCGCACGATGCCGATGCCGCAGATGTTCGCGCTGTTCCGCGAGCATCTCGGCGCAGCGCGCGAAGACGTTCGACTTCCTGATCGCGCTCGGCACGCACCAGCCGATGGACGACGCCGCGTTGTCGGCGCATCTCGGCGTTCCGGTCGACGGACGGGCGTCGCGGGCACGTCGCGCGTCTTCAACCATGCGTGGGACAAGCCCGAGACGTTCACGACCATCGGCACGATTCCCGCGGAGGAGATCGCCGAGCTGTCCGGCGGACGGCTCGCGCAGGACGTTCCGGTGTCGCTCAACCGGCTGATCTTCGACTACGACCACATCGTCATCTGCGGCCCCGTGTTTCCGCACGAGGTGGTCGGCTTCTCGGGCGGCAACAAGTACTTCTTCCCGGGCATCGCCGGTGCCGAGGTCATCAACTTCACGCACTGGCTCGGCGCGCTGATCACCAACTACGAGGTGATCGGCTCCGGCTACACGCCGGTGCGCGCGGTCATCGACCGCGCCGCCTCGATGGTGACGGTGCCGACGTCGTGCTTCGCGCTGGTCGTCACGCAAGGACGGCACCGCGGGACTCTACTTCGGCGACGCGCGCGAGGTGTGGGAGAAGGCCGCGGCGCTGTCGTCGCAGCGGCACATCGTGTGGCTCGACAAGCCGATGAACGACGGTGCTGTCCGTGATGCCGCCGATGTACGCCGACGTGTGGACCGCGGGCAAGGGCATGTACAAGATCGAGCCGGCGGTCGCCGACGGCGGCGAGGTGATCATCTACGCGCCGCACATCCGCGAGGTCAGCGTCACGCACGGCCGCGTCATCGAGGAAGTCGGCTACCACTGCGCGCGACTACTTCACCGCGCAGCCCGAGCGCTTCGCGAAATATCCGGGCGGCGTGCTCGCGCACTCCACGCACGTCAAGGGCCTCGGCACGTACGACAAGGCAACGGGCATCGAGACGCCGCGCGTCACGGTGACGCTCGCGACCGGCATCTCCGAAGAGCGCTGCCGCAAGATCAACCTCGGCTATCGCGATCCCGCGTCGATCGACATCGCGGCATGGCAGGGCCGCGAGGCCGAGGGCATTCTCGTCGTGCCGCGCGCGGGGGAGATGCTGTACCGGCTGAAACCGCGCTGAGCGTCAGCCGCTCCTCGCGCCGCACTTGCCGCAATACTTGTCGCCGGGCCGCAGCGGCGCACCGCACTTCACGCAGAAGCCCGCTGCAGGCGGCGCGCCCCTTCGCCGCCACAGGTACGCGATACCCAGCACTCCGACGAAAGCGAAGGCCGCGAGTGCCGCCATGGGGACGACCCACGCCGGCAGGCTCGGCGCTGGCGGCGCTGCCGCAACGGGCGCAGCGCCCTGTGCCGTGCGCAGGCCCTTGATGTCGACCGAGGGACGGGCGTCGGTCTTGGTGTAACTGATCGCGATCGGCACCTCCTTCCCCTGCGGAAGCGCCCCGACATCGCCGGCGCGGTAGCCGAGGCCGCCCGCGCCCGACGACAGGTTACCGAGCACGGGATCGGTCACGATGCCTTGCGCCGAGGCCGGCTCCTGCACCACGACGCTCGCGCGCTCGACGGCGAGATCGCCGGGCCACGTGTACGTGTACTTTCGTGTCGCGTTCGCGGTCGCCATCGGCTCGTAGAACTCGACGTGGAAGTAGCGCTCGGGCGCCTCGAACTTCACCGTCGTGAAAGCGCCCGCGCTTGTCTTGTCGTGGGGAAGGTTGAGAAGGCTGCCGTCGGCGCTCGTCGAAAAAGCGACTGCCACCGGACCGTCCAATGTCGCGGGCAGGCGCACGCTGACGGATGCGGGAAGTCTCACGCCCTCCGCAATCGTGCCGCGCAGGATGACGAGCGCCGCGGGCCGGTCGTACTCGGGCCAGATCTCGATGGCGAGATTCGATAGCCGGACGCCCGCACCATTTCCTTGCGCAAGGACGGTCGCGGGCAGCAGGAACAGCGCAACCGACAGCGCGGCGATCCTGGCGGCGGCGGATCGTGGGCTCACGTTGGAAGGGTCGCAACAGTCGGTGGAGCGGGTGAAGGGAATCGAACCCTCGTCGTAGGCTTGGGAAGCCTCTGCTCTACCATTGAGCTACACCCGCATGCGCGGCCGATTCTACCCGACCCTCCCGGCGTCCGCGAGCCGTCGACAGCGCGCCGTCGCTTACGCGCTGGCGATCGCGTCGTCCCAGGGTGCCATCCGCCGGATCGACGGAATCCATTGCTTCTCGATGAGCGTTCGCGCGGTCTTGGCCATTCGCGTCCAAAGCTCCGCACGTTGATCGCGGTGCGCCACGAGGCGCACGCGCCGATGCGCCCCCGGCGACGGCAGCGGCAGGTACACGAAATCGCCCGATGCCGGCCCTGTCTTCAGGACACAGAGCGGCGTCGTGATGGTCCAGCCGAAGCCGGCCCTCACCATCGCGAGAACCGCATCCGACGTGTCGAGCTCGTACTGCCTCGGCAGCGCGTAGTCGTGCTGCGTGAGGTAGGACTCCACCTGGCGCCCGATGAAGGCACGCGCGCTGTAGCGGATGAGCGGCAGCTTGTCGGCGAGCGCCTGCATGGTCGTCGCGCGGGTCGCCGCGCCCTTGGGCGCGACGATGAAGAACGGCTCGCGCAAGACGGTGAGCACGACCAGCTCGGCGCTGCGGCCGATGTCGTCGGACGTGAACATCACGTCGACCGATTGATCCTCGAGCGCCTTGTGCGACGTATGCGCAACGCCCGACGCGACCGACCAGCGGGCGGCGAGCGGCGCGATCTCGCGCAGCAGGTAAGGCCCCACGGTGCTCGCGAAGGAATCGGTCATGCCGATGCGCAGGAGCGGGAGGCGCTCCCCGTTACGGCCCTCGACCACCTGCTCGAGCTCGCGCGTGCGGCGCAGGACCTCCTGCGCGTGCTCGTAGAACTTGGCCCCGAACAGCGTGAGCTGCATGGGGCGCATCGAGCGATCGATGAGCTGGCTGCCGAGTCCCGTCTCCATGGCGGTGATCGCCTGCGAAACGGCGGATTGCGTCGTACCCAGCCGCGCCGCCGCGTTGGTCATGCCGTCCTGCTGCACGACGGCCACGAACGTTTCGATCATGCGCAGTGTCAGCCACCCCCGCGTAGCAGGCGCTTTCTCCGTCCAGCCCGGCGCCGCCGCGCTGGTCCGCGCGCTCCTTCGTTGAGCCATCGATCCCTCCCCGCGCACTTTGACACGCGCGCACGGCTCATGTAGTATGACTAATAGTTAGTATTAGCTCAACTACTGTCCATCCCGAACCGCCGCGCGCCCATGAACGTCGATACCCCGCTCCCCGTCACACAGATCCTCGCCGACTTCGTCTGCCGGCAAACGTACGATTGCCTGCCCGCGCGCGTTCGCGAGGAAGCGAGTCTCGCGATCGCGGATACGGTGGGCGGTGCGCTCGCCGCCGCACGCGAGCCCGTGACGAGCGCCGTGCTCGACGTCGTTCGGGGGGAGGTCGGATCCAGTGGCGTCTGGGGCAAGCCGCTCGCCACGACGCCGCGCAACGCGGCGCTCGTCAACGGCACGATGGCGCACGCGCACGACATCGACGACACGAACCCGTCGATGCGGGGCCATCCGTCCTGCCCCGTCGTGCCCGCCGTGTTCGCGCTGGCGCCGGTCGCCGCAGCCGATGGCAAGGCCGTGATCGCCGCCTACGTGGCCGGCGTCGAGATCGCCACCAAGGTGGGGCGCGCGGTGAACATCGAGCACTACAACCGCGGCTGGCACACCACGCCCACCCTCGGGTGCCTCGGCGCCGCCGCGGCGAGCGCCAATCTCCTGGGCCTCGACGCAAAGCTCACGGCGACGGCGCTCGCGATCTCCGCGTCGATGGCGTCCGGCCTCGTGGCGAACTTCGGCACCATGACCAAGCCCGTGCACGCGGGATTCGCGGCACAGAACGGCGTGCTCGCCGCGCTCCTCGCACGCGCCGGCGTATCGGCGAACCCGACGGCACTCGAAGCGAACACCGGCTTCTTCGATCTCTTCTGCGGCATGGACAACGTCAAGGCCGCGCTCGCCCTCGACGGCCTCGGCGAGCGGTACGACATCGTCGACCCCGGGAACATCTACAAGCTCTATCCGACCTGCTCGCTTACGCACTGCGCGATCGACGCACTGCTCGACGGCATCGCGCGCGGCGATATCGACCCGGCCCGGATCGAATCGATCGAATGCGGCGTCGGCTACCGCTGCGAGAACACCCTGCCGCACCACCGGGCGAAGAACGGCCTCGAGGGCAAGTTCAGCATGGAGTACTGCCTCGCGGCGGCGCTCGTATACGGCCAGGTCACGTTCGACGAGTTCACCGACGCGAAGGTGAACGATCCGCGCATCGAAGCGCTCTACGACAAGATCCGCCTCTACATCCATCCGGAACTTCGCACACCCGAGTCGGTGCCGCGCGACTTCACGGACATCGTGATCGTGCACGAGGGTGGCCGGCGCTTCCACGACCGGTCGAGCAAGGCCAAGGGCGACCCGGCGAAGCGATGGACGCTCGACGAGTTCAAGTCGAAGTTCGTGCGCTGCGCGTCGGCGGTCTACGGCGAAGCGGAGGCCGGGCGCCGATGGGAGCGCACGTACCGCCTGGCGGGCGAGTCATCCGCCGGCGTGTCGTCGCTTTTCGAACCCATTCGTTGACAGGAGGCGCCATGCCGCAGCGAACCATCGAAGGCGTGAGCGCGACGCTCGCCGTCGCGGTCGAAGGCCCAGTCGCCACCGTGACGCTGTCGCGACCCGAAGTCCTGAACGCGATCAACCACGAGCAGCGATCCAACCTCGCGCGCGCGTTCGCCGCGCTCGACGGCGACGCGGACGTCCGCGTCATCGTCGTCGCGGGCGCGGGACGAGCCTTCTGCGCCGGCCAGGACCAGCGCGAGAGCGCCGCGATGGACGCGCACGGCGCGGCGCGGCGAATCGAGGGCTACGCGGCGCTCTACCGGGTCATGCGCGGGATGACGAAGCCTCTCGTCGCCCGCATCCAGGGCTATTCGACCGGCGCTGGCCTGCAGGTCGCGTTGCTGTGCGACCTTCGCATCGCCGGTCCGGGCGCGAAGCTCGGGATGACCGAGCTCAACGTCGGCTCGGCGGCGATCATGGGCAGCGCGTTCCTGCTGCCGCTCATCGGTGAAGCCGCCATGCGCCGCCTCGTGCTCCTGTCCGACTTCGTGGGCGCACAGGACGCGCTCGCCATGAACCTCGTGCACCAAGTGCTGGCGGACGACGCGGCCCTCGATGAGCGCATCGCGCAGATCGCCGCGGGTCTCGCGAGCCGCCCGCCGCTCGGTGTGACGCTCACGAAGGAGTGGTGGCGCATCATGGGGGACGCGCAGTTCGAGGCGGCCATGGCGCACGCGCGCGCCGCGCACGCGCGCAACTACGCAGCCGGCGGCCTGTCGAAGGGGGCGCAGCGTTTCGTCGAAGGAGCGCGGGGATGACGCAGCGCGTCGCACCGCTCGCCGGCGTGCGCGTGCTCGATCTCACACAGGCCCTGGCCGGTCCGTTCGCGACCATGATCCTCGCCGACCTCGGCGCCGAGGTCATCAAGGTCGAGCCGCCCGCAGGCGACCTCACGCGCACCACGCCGCCGCACATCGTCGAAGGCACGTCGCTGTATTTCCTCACCAACAACCGCAACAAGCGCGGGATCGTGCTGGACCTCAAGGTCCCGGAAGCGCTCGCCGCGTTCTACGCGCTGGCCGATGTCTGCGACGTCGTGATTTACAACTTCTCGGAGGGCGTGGCCGATCGCTTGCGCATCGACGCGGCCACGCTTCGCGCGCGCAACCCGCGGCTCGTCGTGTGCAACATGACGGGGTACGGCCGGCGCGGGCCCGACGCGAAGCGCCGCGCCGTCGACCCGATCATCCAGTCCCTCGCCGGCGCCGCGAGCATCACAGGCCTGCCCGGGACGGAGCCCGTGCGCGCAGGCGTCGCGACGGCCGACCTGTCGACGGGGTTGTACGCGGCGATCGGCGTCCTCGCGGGGCTCGTCGAACGCGATCGGACCGGCGACGGCTGCGCGGTCGAGGCGAGCCTGTTCCACTCGCAGCTCAGCCTTCTCAACTACGTCGCAACGTACTGTGCGTACTCGGGAGAAATTCCGCAGCCCGTCGGGTCGGGCCATCCCGGAACCGTGCCGTCGCAGACTTTTCGCACGGAGGATGGGTGGCTCACCGTCGACGCGGGATTCGACCGCCACTTCCGGACGCTGTGCGGCGTCATCGCGCAGCCGGAGCTCGCCGACGACCCCCGCTTTGCGACGCGACAGTTGCGCGCGCTGCATCGTCACGAGCTCCTGCCGGTGATCAAGGCCGCGCTCGCGCAGCGCACGACGGACCTGTGGGTCGACACGCTCGACGCCGCGGGCATCCCGTGCGGCCGCGTCAACGACGTTGCACAGGCCCTGGCCTCGCCACAAAGCGAGGCCTATCGTTCCGTGCGCGAAATCGAGTACCGCGGCAAGGCCGTGAAGGTGCTCGCGACCCCGTTGTGGTTCGACGAAGAGATCGAACATCCGCTCGAGCCGCCGCCCGAGCTCGGCGGGGACACGCACGACGTCCTGCGCACGTTGCTCCGGTACGACGACGCGGCGATCGCCGCGGCAACCCGTTGCAGCACGACCGAGCAAGGCGTGCCCGCATGAACGCTTCTTCCCGGGGGACCCCGATGCGTCGACTCACCCGCCTTCTCGTCACGATCCTGCTCGTGGCATGCGCCGTTCCTGCCGTGCACGCACAGGCACAGGATTTTCCGTCGCGGCCGATCACGCTCGTGGTGGCCTATCCACCGGGTGGCGGCGCCGATGCCATCGGGCGACTGCTCGCGCAGAAGATGTCGGACGCGTTCGGCAAGCCGGTCGTCGTGGACAACCGCCCAGGCTTCTCGGGCAACATCGGCGCGCAGTCGGTGGCGAAGGCGAAGCCCGATGGCTACACGCTGCTCGTCGCGCCGTGGACGACCTACGCGATCAACTCGCTTCTGTATCCCGACAAGGTCGGGTATGCGCTCGAGAAGGACTTCGTGCCGGTGTCGGTGATCGGCTACCTGCCGCTCGTGCTCCTCGTGAACTCCAGTGTGCCGGTCAAGAATGCCGCCGAGCTCGTCGCGTACGCGAAAGCCAGGCCGGACGCGCTGTCCTACGGCTCGACGGGCATCGGCTCGCTCGAGCACATCGCCGCCGAGATGTTCAAGCGCCAGACGCAGACGCAGATGGTGCACGTTCCATACAAGGGGAGCGGCCCCGCGATCTCGGACCTCATGGGCGGACAGATCCAGGTATTTTTCATCACCGCGCCGACTGCGGTCGCCAACGAAAAAAGCGACAAGCTCAAACTGCTGATGCTCACGATGCCGGAGCGCAATGCGGCCCTACCTACCCTGCCCACGCCGAAGGAAGCGGGCGTCGCCGGCTTCGAAGTATTCTCGACGTACGGGCTGCTCGCGCCCGCGGGGACGCCGCCCGACATCCTCGCGAGGCTCAACCGCGAGCTCATGGCGATCCTGCAGATGCCCGAGGTGAAGGCCAAGTTCCTCACGCTCGGGGTGGATGCTTCGCCGTCCACGCCGGAGCAGGCCGCGCAGCGCATCAACGGCGATCTCGCGAAGTGGTCGAAGGCCCTGAAGGAAAGCGACATCCGCGGCGAATAGGGCGACGATCGCGTGGACCGCGAGCTCGACTTCTCCGGAAGGACCATCCTCGTCACGGGATCGGGCCGCAATATCGGCCGTGCGATCGTGCTCGAGTTCGCGGCCCGCGGCGCGAACGTCATCGTCAACGCGCGCAGCAATCGCGACCAGGCGGAAGAGGTCGCGGAGGTGGCGCGCAAGCGCGGCGCGCGCGCGCTGGTCGTAATGGGTGCCGCCGCGGAGCCGGCCACGGTGGCGGAGATGAAGCGGCAGGCCGAAGCGAGCTTCGGGCACGTCGACATCTACGTCAGCAACGCAGCACGGCGCTTGTACAAGACGTTCTTCGAGCTGACGGACGAGGACTGGCACTTCTACCTCAACCAGCAGCTCACCGCGTCGTGGTACCTCGCGAAGGCCTTCGTCCCCGCGATGCAAGCCGCGAACTGGGGCCGCATCCTGCACGTCAACGGACCCGACGGATGGAATGCCGGCATCTACCGCATACCGCATTCGACGGCGAAGGGCGGGCTGCACACGTTCACCAAAGGACTCGCGAAGGAGCTCGGCCCGTTCGGCATCACCGTCAACGACATCGACCCCGGCATGATGGACACGGTTCGCGACCCCTCGACGCACCCGCATCACACGCCGGAGTACATCGCCGACCACAACCGCAAGGCACCGATCCGCCGCCAGCCGACGCCGGACGAAGTCGCGTGGGCGTGCGTGTTCCTGTGCGCGAAGCGCTCGGCGGCGATCACCGGGTCCACGATTCACGTGGACGGCGGTACGTTCATGTTGGGATAGGCTTCGCGCCCGCGCCGACCGCCGCCAGCGCATCGTCGATGGCGGGGATCGCCCGGGCGAGCGAAAGCGCGTGCGCTCGTTCCCTGCACGACGTCAGCTCGCCTGCATCCGCCGCGCCGGACCCGGCGGCCGCGAGTGCCCGGGCACGACGCACCTGGAACTCCACCCAAGGCACGCGCTCCGCACGCGTGAAATTCTCGAGCGCACTCGCCTGCCACAGCACGCCGTCGAAGTCCTTTTCACGCAGGAGCGCCTCGATCGCTTCGCTCCGATACCAGAAGTGGCCATGCGCCGGGGCGCCCTGCGCCAGCGAGCGTTCGCCGTCCGCGAGAATGCGGCGAAGGTCGCCCGCGCGCTCGGCCATCATCGCGCGCGCGCCGTGCGCGACGCTGCCGAAGAAACGCTCGCCGACCGAAGGCATGATCTCGAACACTTGGCGCAGCGCTTCCTGCGCTTCGTCGCGACGGCCCACGTTCCAGTACGCGAACGTCAGGAGCCCGAGGTCGAACATCATCCAGCGCCGCGAGCCGATCTCGCGCGCCAGCGCGAGGCTGCGCTCCGCCGGCACGATGACGTCCGGGAAGCGCCCCTGCACGACGCGCACCCAGGCCTCGGACTCGTCGGCCATCACTTCCGCCGAGGGCTGGCGCAACTGGCGGGCCGCCGATCGCACCTGCTCGACGACGCCGAGCGCGCCGTCCGCGGGATCGAGGTAGGCGTGCGCGACCGCGAGCATGCACCGATTGTTGAGCGCGAATCGGGCAAGACCCAGGCGGTCGCACAGCGCAACGCAGCGCTCGAAGGCATCGTACGACGACTGCATCCGGCCTTCCGCGTACAGCACGTCGGCAAGGCCGGACAGCGCATGCGCCTCGCATTCGGCGTCGCCGGCCGCGCGCGCGCGTTCGAGCGCGACCGCTTGTGCGGCGTTCGACGCCCGTACATCGCCGCGCGCGAACTCCAGGCAGCCGCGAAGGTAGGCAACGCGCGACGACTCCCGAACGAGGTCTGCGCCTGCGGCGATGCGGCTCGGCCGCGCGCAACGCGTCCAGGCCCGCATCGGTCGCACCGGCGGCGCGATGCGCCCCCGCCATCCCGATATACGCGTTGCAGCGCTGCGCATCGTCGGCGGCATGCGACAGCGCGCGCTCGAACGCCGCGAGCGAGCCCGCGAGGTCGCCCGAGTGTCGGCCGAGATCGCCTTCGAACCGCGCGAGCTCGTAGCGAATCCCGGTCGCTGCCGGCAGCTCGCTTCCGCGCCGCGCCAGTGCGCGCGCCGCGTCGAAGCGCAGCGCCGCCGCTTCGCTCTTCGCCGCGGCGAGATACGCGGCCGGGGCGCGCGGATCGTCCGCACGGTCGAGATGCTCCGCATACAGCGCGGCATCGCGCTCGGCGTACCAATCGGCCGCGCGCAGATGCAGCGTGCGTCGATGGCTGTGCAGCAGCGATGCGTACGCGCCGTCGCGGATCAGCGCGTGAACGAAACCGAACCTGCGCGCGTCCGCCTCGTCGCTTCGCACGAGGTCGCGTCCGAGCAGCGTGCCCGCGTCGTAGGAGGGATCGTCGAGGAGATGGCGCAGCACCGCGAGATCGAACCGCTGGCCGACGACGGCAGCCGCCTGCACCGCCGCCTTGTCCGCCGGCGACAGGCGATCGAGCCGGCTCAGCACGACGCTCTGAATCGCTCGAGGGAATCGCCGCGCCGTCCGCGCCGCTGCGCAGGAGCTGCGTCAGGAACAGGGGATTGCCCTGCGCGCGCTCGACGCAGCCCCGCCGCCACGTTCGGGTTCGCGGTGAGATACGAGCGCGCCAGCGCGAGCGCATCGCGGGTGGAAAGCGGCGGCAGCTCGCAGGCTTCGATTGCGACGTCGAGCGGCGGCGTGCCGAACGGATCGCCTTCGCGACGCGACGTGCACACGACGAGCACCGCCGCGCGCGCGGCGACGTCGATCAGCGCACGCACGCCCGCAAGGACGACCGGCGTGGCCCAGTGCGCGTCCTCCACGACGACCACGGTGGGGCGTTCCGTCGCCACGCGCATCATGACGTTGATCAGCGCACGCCGGCGGCCCTCGGTGCGCGCCGCATTGTCCATGGCCTCGTAGGTCGCGGCGTCGCGCTGCGCGACCGCGAGCAGGTCCGCAGCGAAAGGCTCGTCGTCAGCGGCGACGGCGCGATCGAGGGCCGCACGCCGCTCCGCGGCGCTCGCGTCCGAGGACACGCCGATCAGGCTCGAGAACAGCGCATGGATCGCATCGCGGCCTTGCGCGACGCCGAAGTCGAGCACCGCCGAGGCATGCGTCGCGAAGCCCCGGCGGCGCGCATGCAGGACGAGCTCCTGCACGAGCCGCGTCTTGCCCATGCCGGGGTCGGCGCGCACGAGCCATGCGCTCCCGCGCCCGGTCGCTTCGACACCCTGCAGGAGCGCCTCGAAGCGCGCGACCTCGTCCTCCCGGCCGAGCAGCGGATGCTCGGCCGCGGACTCGAGGCGCAGCGAGCGCAGCCGCCACACGGGCATCTCGTGCGCGAAGCCGCGGATAGGCATCGTCGCGACGTGGTCCACCTCGATCGAGGACACGCATCCGCGATAGACGTCGTCGGAGATGACCGTCTCGCCGGCATTCGCGAGCTCCAGGAAGCGCGCCGCGAGATTGACCGCGTCGCCCGTCACCGTGTAGGTGCGGTGGACCGCGCTGCCGGTATCGGCCGCGACGACCTCGCCGCTCGCGACGCCGACGTGCGCGGCGAGCGGTCGCCCGAATTCCTGGCTCAGCGTCTCCAGCGCATGATGGATCGCGGCCGCGGCGCGCAGGGCGCGCATCGTGTCGTTGCCGTAGGCGACCGGCGCGCCGAACAGCGCCATCACGCCGTCGCCCATGTGCTTGTCCACCGTGCCGCCGCACTGCTCGATCAGCGCGTCGACGAGCTCGAAATAGCGCGTGAGGAGGCGATGCATGCCCTCGGCGCCGAGCTCGTTGGCGAGCGGTGTCGAGCCGCACAGGTCCGCGAACAGGATCGCGACCACGCGCCGCTCCGCGGGCGGAGCGGCGGGCGCGGCAGGCGGCGCCATGCGCAAGCGCCATTCCGCACTGCGGGCAGAACCGCGCGCCGGCCGGCGGAAGCGCAGCGCAGCGCGGGCAGGGAGTCGCCGGCGTCATAGGGGCATTCTGTGTTAAGGTGGTCGCTGACGCTAGGGGTCCTGGTCGATCGACCGGGTGAGATGAAACCCTTGGAACCTGATCCGGATAATGCCGGCGCAGGGAAGCGTGAAGCGCCCTCTCCTTCCCGCTCCTCTCGCCTCCCGTCGAGGAGTACGCCATGAATGCCAACGACCGCTTCTTCGCACGCGATGCGAAGGTGGACGCCGCCGCCGTCGCGCCGCTGCCCGCGTCGCGCAAGATCTACGTGCAGGGATCGCGTCCCGACATCCGCGTGCCGATGCGCGAGATCGCGCAAAGCGATACGCCGGCCTCGTTCGGCGCGGAGACGAATCCGCCGCTCGCGGTCTACGACTGCTCGGGACCCTACACCGATCCCCAGGTGCGCATCGACGTCCGCAAGGGACTGGCGCCGCTTCGCGCCGCATGGATCGCCGAACGCAACGACACCGTGGCACTGCCAGGACCGACGTCGACCTATGGCCAGGCGCGCCTCGCGGACCCCGAGCTCGCCGGCATGCGCTTCGACCTGCATCGCAAGCCGCTCCGAGCGAAGCCGGGCGCGAACGTCACGCAGATGCACTACGCGCGACGCGGCATCGTCACCCCCGAGATGGAATTCATCGCGATCCGCGAGAATCTCCTGCGCGACGAGCTCGCCGCGCGCTTTCCGGAAAGCGTGCGCCGCCAGCACGCCGGCCAGAGCTTCGGCGCGTCGATTCCGCAAGTCATCACGCCGGAGTTCGTGCGCGACGAGGTCGCGCGCGGCCGCGCCATCATCCCGAACAACATCAATCACCCGGAAACCGAGCCGATGATCATCGGCCGCAACTTCCTCGTGAAGATCAACGCCAACATCGGCAACTCCGCGGTGTCGTCGTCGATCGGCGAGGAAGTCGAGAAGATGACGTGGGCCATCCGCTGGGGCGGCGACACGGTCATGGACCTGTCGACCGGCAAGAACATCCACGAGACCCGCGAATGGATCGTGCGCAACTCGCCCGTGCCGATCGGCACCGTGCCGATCTACCAGGCGCTCGAGAAAGTCGAGGGCAAGGCCGAAGAGCTGACGTGGGAAATGTACCGCGACACGCTGATCGAGCAGGCCGAGCAAGGCGTCGACTACTTCACGATCCACGCCGGCGTGCTCCTGCGCTACATCCCGCTCACGGCCAAGCGCATGACCGGCATCGTGTCGCGCGGCGGCTCGATCATGGCGAAGTGGTGCCTCGCGCATCACAAGGAGAGCTTCCTCTACACGCGCTTCGAGGAGATCTGCGAGATCATGAAGGCGTACGACGTCGCATTTTCGCTCGGCGACGGCCTGCGCCCGGGCTCGATCCACGACGCCAACGACGAGGCGCAGATGGGCGAGCTCGCCACGCTCGGCGAGCTCACCCAGGTCGCGTGGAAGCACGACGTGCAGGTGATGATCGAAGGGCCTGGCCACGTGCCGATGCACATGATCAAGCACAACATGGACGAGCAGCTGCGCCTGTGCGGCGAAGCGCCGTTCTACACGCTGGGACCGCTCACCACGGACATCGCGCCGGGCTACGACCACATCACGAGCGCGATCGGCGCGGCGATGATCGGCTGGTACGGCACGGCGATGCTCTGCTACGTCACGCCGAAGGAGCACCTCGGCCTGCCGAACAAGGCCGACGTCAAGGACGGCATCATGGCGTACAAGCTCGCCGCGCACGCCGCCGACCTGGGTAAAGGGCATCCCGGCGCCCAGCTGCGCGACAACGCGCTGTCGAAGGCGCGCTTCGAGTTCCGCTGGGAAGACCAGTTCAACCTCGGCCTCGATCCCGACAAGGCGCGCGAGTTCCACGACGAGACGCTGCCGCAGCACGGCGCCAAGCTCGCGCATTTCTGCTCGATGTGCGGGCCGCACTTCTGCTCGATGAAGATCACGCAGGACGTGCGCGATTACGCCGCGAAGCAGGGCATCGCCGAGAACGAGGCGCTCGCCAAGGGCATGGAGGCCAAGGCCGTCGAGTTCGTGAAGAAGGGCGCGGAGATCTACTCCAAAGCCTGACGCTCCCGGCCGGCTACTTTCCCGCCGTCGCGACTTTGCCGTCGGGACGCGTTTGCGCGATCAGAACCTCGACCGCGTGGCGCAGCTCGGCGATGTCGGCGGCATGCCGGTTACGCTCCTCCTTCAAAGCCGCGATCTCCAGGGCTTGCTCGGCCCGGTCGGGCGGCGATCTTGCCCTCCTGAGAATCCCGCGCGACCAGCATCTCCACCGCGCGGCGAAGCTCGTCGATCTGCGCCTGCTGGCTCGCGATCGTCGACTGCTGCTGCTGGATCGCTTTCACCATCGGCGCGATGAGGTCGGTATAGCGCAGCGACAGCTTGCGCTCCGCCGTCGCGCCGATTCCGAGCACGTTGTAACCCGTGCCCAGCAGCGCTTCAACTTCCTGCGCGATGAAGCCGAGATCGAGCCGGTCGTTGCCGTTGCGCATCCGGTACTCGACCGGCCGCAGCGACAGCACGAAGTCGAGGCCCAGCGACGTATCGCGGATGTCCTTCTTCTCGCGGCGGTCGGAAAGATTGGTCCACGCGACCTGCCCGCCGATCTGCGTGACGTTGGCATCGCCGATCCTCACGTGGTTCGACGCGTCCACCACCGCATTCGCGCCGATCGCCATCGCGTTGTTCAGGTTGTTGGCGGCGACGTTCGCATTGACGCCAAGTCCGGTGTTCGTGCAGCCCGTGGTGTTGCCGAAGAGCGCGGACGCCCCGAACGCGGTGTTGGCGCAGCCCGTCGTGTTACTAAAGAGCGCGCTGCTGCCGCTTGCCGTGTTGAAGTCCCCTGCCGTGTGGGACGAGAGCGCCCCCCTTCCGTGCGCGGTGTTGTCATTGCCCGACTGATTCTGGGCAAGCGCGTTGGTCCCGCTCCCCGTATTGCCCGTGCCCGTCGTGTTGGCGAAGAGCGCGCCCGGGCCCGACGCGGCGTTGAAATTGCCGGTGGTGTTGCTGGAGAGTGCGCCCGCGCCGAAGGCGGCGTTGTTTGAGCCTGTGGTGTTGAAAGTGAGCGCATTCTGGCCGTTGGCGGTGTTGCCGTTGCCTGTGGTGTTGGCCGACAGCGCTCCCTGGCCGCTGGCCGTGTTCGAGTTGCCAGTCGAATTGTTGAAGAGCGCTCCCTGGCCGATCGCGGTGTTGCCGCTGGCGGTGGTGCTGGAAGCGAGCGCAGCCTGGCCGATCGCCGTGTTATTGAAACCGGAAGTGTTGCTCTGCAGCGCCGACCCGCCGATGGCGGTGTTGGAATTGCCGCCGACGTTGGCTTGCAGCGCGGCTTGGCCGAGAGCAGTGTTGCAACATCCGGTCGTGTTGCTCTGCATCGCGTTCGCACCTCCGGCCGTGTTGTTGTTGCCGGTCGTATTGTTGTTGAGGGCAAACGCGCCGGCGGCGGTGTTGGACGATCCTGTCGTGTTTCCCTGCATCGTGCTCGCACCGTTTGCCGTATTCGCGACGCCAGCCGTGTTGTTGAGGAGCGCAAATAGACCGGTGGCCGTGTTGTTGCTCCCCGTCGTGTTGAACTGCAGGGCGAACGCCCCGCTTGCCGTATTGTTGGCGCCGATCGTGTTGCTCTGCAGGGCGAGTGTGCCGATCCCCGCGTTGCTGACGCCGGTCATCGTGAAATTGCCTGCAGACACGCCCACGAACGTGTTGTTGGTCCCGAAGTTGTGCAGGAATGATCCACCGGGCTTCGTGATGTTGCCGACCGCGGAAGTCGAGTTCTGCAGGTTGATGTTGGCGCCGAAGTTGTTCGGCGTGGTGCAGGTCCACGCACTGCCGTTCCATGCCGGCACCTGACCGTTCGCGCACGCGACCGTCGGCAGCAGCTGCGTCGCCGCGAGGTTGATCGTGCCGGTCGTCGTGATCGGCCCGCCGGTCAGGCCGCTGCCCGTCCCCACGCTCGTCACGGTTCCGCTCCAGCGTTCGTGTCGGTCTCGCACACCACCGTCCCGTTCGCGTTGATCGTGCGGATGCTGCTGCCCGCCGCGCAGGTTCCCGTCACCCGCGACTGGATCGTGGTCGTATCGACCGCAATCGTGCCGCTGACGTGATCGTGCCGCCGGTCAGCCCCGCGCCCGCCGTGATGCTGCTCACGAAGCCGCCCGCCGGGGCGCGGAAGTACCCCACCACGTCGATCGCAAGATGCAGCCCGCCCCCGCGCACCTGCACGCTGATCTGCTTGTTCGCCAGGTTCAACAGCGTCGTCGTCGACACCGTCGTCACCGCATTGTTGCCCAGGAACACCATCGTCGCCGTGCTTCCGAACGCAGCCCCCTGCGGCAGCATCTCGACGTCGCCCGATCCCCCGGTCGTCGGCAGCGCAAACACCTGCATCTGCACCGCCGTCGGATTCAGGCTCGCCGGAAGCTGCGACAGGCACGCACCGTTGCCACCCTCGACCGTGTACGTCCTCACCTCCGCCGGCGCGTACGCCCCGCCCGTCTGGTACACCGCCAGGAACGTCCCCCGCGTCTCCACCAGCCGGCACGGCGTCACCGGCACGTACACCACGTCCTGGTTGGCGTCGCCCAACGCCTTCGCGTGCAGCAGCGACGGCTTCACCTCCGCCTCGCTCACCAGCGACGTCGCAATCACGTTGCGCAGACCTTCCAGGCTCCCCGCCAGGCTCGCCGCCAGCAGCTGATCGGCGCGCATCGCCCGCAGCATCGTCGCGCAGCTGCTCCGCATCGATTCCCGCATTCGACCTGCGCCAGCGCATCGCCCCACTCGCCCGACGATCCGCTCGACGACCGTCGCGCGATTCTGGTCGATCGCCAGCAACGGCGAGGGCGCCGCTCCCAGCTCTTTCGAGTGCACCGGCAGCGCCAGCGAACAAATCCCTACCGACACCACCAGGCAACGCACTAACCACCGTGGCATGCTCATGTGACGTTCTCCCCTTGAAAAGAATGTCAAACAACGACCGCGGCGTCGGTCAAGGACCGAGCCGCTCGATCAACAGCTCCGCACCTCCTGGACTGAGCAGGGTCAGTGCAGCCGACAACTCCGGAGAGCTGAAGTAAGACGGTAGTTCCCGCGCTCAACGATACGGATGTGTCCCGGCACCACGTATTCGTGGCCTAGGGACTGGGGAAATGAACGACGAATTGAGTGGAGCGCCGTTGACGAGCAAGCGTGAATCCGCCGTCGATGTAGTCGTCGTTCGGATGCAATAGTGCATGCGGTAGTCGCCTGTGCTCAATATCGTCGCAGTCGAGCCGGCGAAGCTGATGTTGGAGAAAAGCGTCGCCAACATGGGAATCGAGGTGCCGCCCAGGATGACGGCGATGGTCGGGCCGCTTTCGTTCACGAAGGAGCCGTAGGCCGACAGGCCGGGAGCGTTCGCGCACACCCACACGGCGCCGTTCCAGCGAACGATCTGGTTGGTCGAGCAGGCGACTCGTCGGCAGCAACTGCGTGGTCGCGAGACCGATCGTCCCGCTGTTCGTGATCGTGCCTCCCGTAAGTCCGCTGCCGGTCCCGACGCTCGTCACAGTGCCAAAGCCGACGTCGTCCATTCGCACACCACCGTGCCGTTCGCGTTGATCGTGCGAATGCTGCTCCCCGCCGCACACGTCCCCGTCACGCGCGACTGGATCGTCGCCGTGTCCACCGACAGCGTCACCGCGCCGTTCTCGCCGCCGGTCAGTCCGGTTCCCGCCGTGACGGTGCTCACGAAACCGCCTGCCGGCGCACGGAAATACCCCACCACGTCGATCGCCACGTGCGCCCCGCCCCCGCGAACCTGCAGCGAGATCTGCTTGTTCGCCGTGTTGACGAGGCTCGTCGTCGACGACGACGTCACGAGGTTGTTGCCCAGGTACACGAGCGTCGCCGTGCTGCCGAACGCCGCACCCTGCGGCAGTATCTCGACATCACCCGATCCGGCCGTCGTCGGCAAAGCGAACACCTGCAACTGGACGGCGCTCGCAGCGACGCTCGCCGGCAACTGCGACATGCAAACCCCGTTGTTCCCCTGCAGCGTGTAGGTGCGCACTTCGGCGCCGACGAACGCGCCGCCACCCTGATACACCGCTGGAAACGTCCCGCGCGTCTCCACCAGCCGGCACGGCGTCACCGGCACGTACACCACGTCCTGGTTCGCATCTCCCAGCGCCTTCGCATGCAGCAGCGACGGCTTGACCGCCGACTCGCCCACCAGCGCCGTCGCGACAATGTTGCGCAGCCCTTCCAGGTTTCCGGCCAGGCTCGCCGCCAGCAGCTGGTCCGCGCGCATGGCCAACAGCATCTCCCGCAGCTGATCCACGCCGATTCCCGCGTTCGCCCGCGTCAGCGCGTCGCCCCACTGCGCAACGATCCGCTCCACGACCGTGGACCGGTTCCGGTCGATCGCAAGCAACGGCGACGGCACCGACTTCGCGACCGACGACGCGTCACCGGTTCCGTCAGGTCGGTCGAGCTCTACGGCGGAAGCGCACACTGCGAGCGACATCGAGCAAGCGAACAGCAGACCTGCATGTGCGGGCTTGTGCATCGATGTCTCCCGAGTTGTTGGGCGTTGGCAGACACATCCGATGGGGAGCGCAGGCGGAGCGACGCGTGCGCGAACCTAGTATGCACCCTGGATCGAAGGATGCAATTGCCCCTTTGGAAGGGAGCAGCCTCGGCCCTAGCGCCTCCCGCGGATCAATCCCCACAGCCCGCGCACCGGACGCACCGAGCAGCAGCATCCCGAAAAATCCTGCGACGATCCTGGCCCACCACGGGATCGGCGCGGCGACGAAACCCGGGACGCCCGCGATGCGGTATGTGCCGTCCGGATCGGGATGGAACGGCATCAGCGCGAGCGACGCGCACACGAGCCCGAACGCGCCGATCCACAGGCAGAACGCGAGCGTACGCAACCGCGGCGCACGGTCTTCGGGAATCGACAGGAACAATCCCGCGCCGCCGAAGATCACGCCCAGCACGATCACGAGCGGGTAATCGGCGCGTCCGAGCGTGGCCGACCACCACGGCGACGACGCGAGCGAGACGCCTACCAGCAGGAGGAGCGCGCCCAAGGCGTACGTCATGCGCGCTGCGACGTAAACCGCATCCGCCAGCCTAGCCTTTCGGCAGCTCGACCTTGCGCTTCGCCATGTAGTAGAGATACGCGAGCAGGTGGTCCAGCTCCCGCTCGCTCAGCGCGTTGACGTCGAAGGCCGGCATCTTCGCATCCGGCCACGAGCGCAACGACTGCGGGTTACGCACCTGCATGCGCAGGAAGTCCTCGCGCAGGTACTCCGTCGGACTGAAGGGAACGTTGAGGTCCGGCCCGACGCGCGCATCGCCCATGAGGTTCAGCGTGTGACAGGGCAGGCAACTCGTCGAGAACACGGCGAAACCATGGCGGATGGGATCGTTGCCCGGCACGCTGGCCGCCGGCGCGAGTCCCGCGAAGCGCACCGCCACCGGCGCGACGTCCTCGATGCGTGCGATCCGGTACGGCCACTGCTCGGGCGAGATCGCGGCCGCGCTCGGGGCGCAGCCACACGAGGTAGAACGGGCCCGCCGTCTCTTTCGCGTTGGGCTTCAGCGCCGGCCACGGTGCGTTCGCGGGCTCGACGGCGACGTAGGCGCGCGGCGCGTCCTCGGTGGCCGCGAGCAGCAGTCGACGCGGGCATGCTGGCGGCGAAGCCGTCGGCCGCGACGAACCGCACCATGTCCTCGCGCGGGCATCGGCGAGCAGAACGGACGCCGGGACGGCGCGATAGCGTCATCGCCTTCTTGTACGACGACGTCCTGCGGCACGGTGATCGTGACGGCGGAGGGATGCGCGAGGAGCGCCTCGGTCGTGTGCTTCTGCGTGCGTCCCGCGACTGTCATCGAGAGTTCGGCGCGACGCGGCCTCGGCGACGAGCCGGCAGCGAGCGCGAGCGAGGGCGCCGAGCCACGGCAGCGAGGTGCGAGCGCAGCGATCGTCAGTCCTCGGGGGTTGCGAGGCGCACGAGATAGCCGCCGGATTTCTCGTCGCGCTCGAGCTCGAGGCTGCCGGCCTTTCGCGGCGGCCTCGAGCATGCCGTTGAACGAGCGGAACCCGTAATACGATTCGTTGAAGCCCGGCTTGCGGCGCTTGAGCGCCTGCTTGACCATCGAGCCCCAGACCTTTTCCTCCGCGCCGCGCTCGTTGATCAGCGCCTCCACCGTTTCCGACGATGAGATCCAGCGCTTCGGCGCTGCGCTCCTCGTCGGACTTCGCGGCTGCTTGGGCGCGCCGTCCGCGGCCGCGTCCGCGCTCTTGGCATGCCGCCTTGGGCTTGCGCCGTCTTCTTCGCCGGCGCCTTCTTCTTCTCGCGCACGAGGTCGTCGTAGAAGATGAACTCGTCGCAGTTGGTGACGAGGAGGTCGGACGTCGAGTTCTTGACGCCCACGCCGATCACCGTCTTGTCGTTCTCGCGCAGCTTGGAGACGAGCGGCGAGAAGTCCGAGTCGCCGCTGATGATGACGAACGTGTCGACGTGCGTCTTCGTGTAGCAGAGGTCGAGCGCGTCGACGACCATGCGGATGTCGGCGGAGTTCTTGCCCGACTGGCGCACGTGCGGGATCTCGATCAGCTCGAAGGCCGCCTCGTGCATCGGCGCCTTGAACGCCTTGTAGCGGTCCCAGTCGCAGTAGGCCTTCTTGACCACGATGCTGCCCTTGAGCAGCAGCCGCTCGAGCACCTTGGTGATGTCGAACTTCTCGTAGTTGGCGTCGCGCACGCCGAGGGCGATGTTCTCGAAGTCGCAGAACAGCGCCATGCTGGTGACGTCGGACGGTGCGGGCATCCCCTATGCTCGCACGAATAGGGTCTGACCCCATTTCGAAACGGGTCATGACCTTAGTTTCAAAATGTTTCAGGCGGGGGCTGCGATCCGCACCGGAATGCGCCGTCGACCGAAGCCCGCGTCAAAAGCCTCGAAGCGGCCCGCCAGCGCCGTCCCGCAGTGCGGGCAAGCGCCGTCGTCCGTGACGCGGTAGCGCAGGATCTCGTGCCAGTCGCGCACGATCGAGGGGCGTCGCGCAGCCGGGGCAGTACGTGGTCCCGCCCTCGCGGTCGTGCACGTTGCCGGTGTAGACGTAGCGCAGGCCCGCGCGCCGCGCGATCGCGCGGGCGCGCGTCAGCGTCGCGGCCGGCGTCGCGCGGCAGATCGGTCATCTTGTAGTCGGGATGGAACGCGGTGAAGTGCAGCGGCACGTCGGGGCCGAGCTCGCGCGCGATCCAGGCGCACATCGCCGTCGAGCTCGTCGTCGGAGTCGTTCTTGCCGGGGATCAGCAGCGTCGTGATCTCGGTCCACACGTCGCGTCTCGTGGACGAGGTAGCGCAGCGTGTCGAGCACCGGCGCGAGCTGCGCGCCGCAGAGCTTCACGTAGAACTCGTCGGTGAACCCCTTGAGGTCGACGTTGGCCGCGTCCATCTTGGCGTAGAACTCGCGCCGCGCGTCGGTCGCCGATGTAGCCGGCCGTGACCGCGACCGTCGCGATGCCGCGCGCGTGGCACGCGTCGGCGGTGTCCATCGCGTACTCGGCGAAGATCACCGGGATCGTTGTACGTGAACGCGACGCTCGCTGCAGCCGTGCGCATGCGCCGCGTCGCGCGATCGCCGCCGGGCGACGCCGCGTCCATGAGCGTGTCCATCTCGCGCGACTTCGAGATGTCCCAGTTCTGGCAGAACTTGCAGGCGAGGTTGCAGCCCGCCGTGCCGAACGAGAGCACGAGCGAGCCCGGATAGAAGTGGTTGAGCGGCTTCTTCTCGATCGGATCGATGCAGAACCCGGACGAGCGGCCGTAGGTCGTGAGCACCATCGCGTCGTCCTTGCGCTGGCGCACGAAGCACGCGCCGCGCTGGCCCTCGTGCAGGCGGCAGTCGCGCGGGCACAGGTCGCACTGGATGCGCCCGTCGTCGAGCTTGCTGCCACCAGCGTGCCGGGAAAGTCCACTACGTCGACCCTCGGCTCGTCTTCGACGAACTTGTCCGACCGTGTAGCGCGACAGCGCGCACGTCGTCGCTCCAGAAGTCGCTCGGCCAGCCCGGCCTTGCGCTTGAGCGCGCGCATGAACGCGCGCGGCTCGGGCAGCTGCTCCCACACCTGCGGCAGGAACGTGGCGCGATGCCGCGCCCGTTCGAGAACGACGCCGTCGATCGCCCGGCCGCAGCGCGCATGAGCACCGCGTCCTCCGCCGTCGGCGGGCATCGGCTCCGGCGGACGCGAGGAGCGAGACCTCGATCGCGACGTCGGCGAACTCGTCGGCGCGAGAGCGGCGCGAAGCGCGGATCGCGGAACGCGGCCGCGACCGCGTTCGCGCGCACGTCGTCGCCGAGCGGCCGCCAGGCGCTCACGCTGCCGATGCAGCCGCGCAGGTCGCCGTGCGTACCGCAGCGTCACGAAGGTCGCGCCGGTCTGCGCGAGATCGCGACGCGGCGCGGCGCCGGTGCCGGGCGCAGCCGAACTCGCGGGCGATCGCGCCGCGCGCGAGCGCCAGCAGCGGCGCGGCCGAGGTCAGGCGGCTGCATGGCCGGCATCATCGCGAAGCGAATGCGAACGACGCGTAGCCGACGACGCGCGCGCGATCGCCCGCGGTGTCGCCCGAGTTGCGCAGGTCGAGCAGCGCGGGCGCGAGGCCGCGGCGCTTCGCGCACGAGCAGGAGGCCGTTGATCGGCGTCGCGCCGCAGGCCTGCTCGTGATCGAGCGTCGGCGACAGCGCGAGGATCGCGTCGGCGGTCGCGCGGTCGAGTCGCCTGGCCTCGGCGTACGGGTGATAGTGCGACAGGTCCGAGCTGACGACGATCAGCGTCTCCGGTCCGCCCCACAGCGCGTCGAGGACCTCGGCGACCTCGTCGCGCGTGGCGCGTCCCGACCGCGAACGGCACGAGCGTGAAGTCGCCGAGCACGCGCTGCAGGAACGGCAGCTGCACCTCGAGCGAGTGCTCGTGCGCGTGCGCCGCGATCGCTCGCGACGACCTGCGGCAGCGTCGAGCGCCGCAGCGACCGCCCGCGGCATCGATCGGAACGGCGCCGAGCGGCGTGGCGAACGCGCGCGCGTCCGGCAGCGCGAGGCCGCGCACGGCAACGCGATGCGCCGGGCCGAGAAGCACGACGCGCTCGACCGTATCGCGCAGCGGCGCGAGCAGCGCGTACGCGGCCGCCGCGATCGGCCCGGAATAGACGTAGCCCGCGTGCGGCACGATCAGCGCCTTCGGCGCGCGCGCGTCGCGCCGCGAGGCTTCCGAGAGGTAAGCGCGAACGTCTCCCGCGAGGCGATCGGGCGCCCTCGGATAGAACATGCCGGCCACCGCGGCCGGTCGCACGTCGTGCATGGACGCACCTGGATTGCGAATGCCGCAGGACGAGTCTCACTCCGCTTGCTACACTGCGTGCCCATGTCGCTGCCGCTTCTGTCGCTCCTCGCAAACGCGCATTCTCGGCGTGCTCGTCGAGAAGCAGCTGACCGTGCCCGACACGTATCCCCTGACGCTCAATGCGCTGCACTCCGGATGCAACCAGAAGACGAGCCGCGACCCGGTGATCGAAGCGAGCGAAGACGAGGTGCAATCGGCGATCGACCATCTGAAGGCGCTGTCGCTCGTCGTCGAGTCGAGCGGCGGCCGCGTCATGCGCTATGCGCACAACGCGCAGCGCGTCCTCGAGATTCCGGCGCAGGCGGTCGCGCTGCTCACCATCCTCATGCTGCGGGGTCCCCAGACGTCCGGCGAGCTGCGCATCCACTGCGAGCGGCTGCACCGCTTCAGCGACATCTCCGCGGTCGAGGGCTTCCTGCACGAGCTCGCGGGCCGCGCCGCCGGCGCGCTCGTCGTCGAGCTGCCGCGGCAACCCGGCGCGCGCGAGACGCGATGGTCGCATCTGCTCTCCGGCGCTCCCGAAATGGCGGCCGTCGCGGACGCGGCGCCTCCGCCCGAGCGCGTGGCGGTCGGCGAGCTCGCCGCGCTGCGCGCGACGGTCGAGGACCTGCGATCGCAGCTTGCCGCCGTGCGCGCCGACGTCGACCGGCTGCTGACGGAGCTCGGGCTTTCGCGGTAGTGCGCCGCACGCGCTTGCGGGTATAGTCGAACGTCACGCAACGACGATACGAGGTGCGCAATGGGACTGCTCGACAGCTTGCTGGGCGGCTTGATGTCCGGAGGAGGCAGCGGCGGCCTGCAGGATCCTCGCCAGCAGGGCGGCGGGATGGGCGGGATGGGCGGGATGGGGACCGCGGCGGTGGTCGGCATCGTCCTGCAGCTCCTGCAACGCAACGGCGGACTGAACGGCCTCCTGCAGCAGATGCAGCGATCGGGGCTCGGCTCTCAAGGTCAGTCGTGGGTCGGTACCGGGCAGAACCAGCCGATCTCCCCGGACATGCTGTCGCAGATCTTCGGCCAGGGCCAGATGCAGGACATCGCGCGTCAGCTCGGCATGCCGCACGACCAGGCCGCGAGCACGGTCGCCCAAGCGCTGCCCCACGTCGTCGATCGCATGACGCCCACCGGATCGATCCCGGAGGACGGCGACGACCTTGTGTCGAGGACGCTGCAGGAACTGATGAAGAAGTAAGTCAGTCCTGGCGCCACGGCAGGCCGGCCATCTGCCAGCCGTTCGTGCGGCGCTGTGCCTGCGCGTTCTTGTCGCCCTCGAATCCCTCGAGGACGTTGAACGCAGCTGCAAAGCCGTTCTGCGTCGCGAGCGCGGCCGCGTGATGGGACCGCACGCCGCTGCGGCACAGAAACGCCACCGGACGGTCCTCGCGCACCGCTTCCCGGAGTTCGTCCAGAAAGCTCGCGTTGCGCGCCTTCGCGGGATAGTCGTACCACTCGATCGGCTTGCTGCCCGGCACGTAACCGATGAGTTCGCGCTCGGCGTGCGTGCGGGTATCCACGAGGTCGATCGCGCCCGCCTCGAACAGCGTCCACGCCTCGCGCGGCGTCAATAGTCCCGCCATCGGCGCGTTCTTCTCCTTCGCGCGCTGTGCGGCGGCGGCGAACATCGATGCGATCGTTTGCGGGTCGGCGCTCATGGGGCATCTCCTCCGCTTCCGATTCTACGAGAAACGGTGTGAGACAATCGCGCCTCCTTGGATGCGTCGCCCTCCCTCTTCGTCGCCCTTCTGCTCGGCATCGTCGAGGGGCTGACCGAATTCCTGCCGATCTCGTCCACCGGCCACCTCATCGTGGCGGGCTCGCTGCTGGGCTACACGGGCGAGCAGGCGAAAGTGTTCGAGATCGTGATCCAGGCGGGCGCGATCCTCGCAGTGTGCTGGGAGTTCCGCGCGCGGCTAGCAACCGTGATGCGCGGCCTCTTCCGCGATCCTGCGCGCCAATCGTTTCGCGATCAACGTGATCGTTGCGTTCGTGCCGGCCGCGACGCTCGGCCTGCTGCTCGGGCGCTACATCAAGGCGGCGCTGTTCGCGCCGGTGCCGGTGGCCATCGCATTCGTCGCCGGCGCATTCGTCATCCTGTGGGCGGAGCGCCGCCAGCGCGCGCGGCCCGACACCGTGCGCATCGACGACGTCGACGCGATGCGCTGGACCGACGCGCTGAAAGTCGGATGCGCGCAGGCGCTCGCGCTGATCCCCGGGACATCGCGCTCGGGGGCCACGATCATCGGCGGGATGCTGTTCGGCCTTTCGCGCCGCGCGGCGACAGAGTTCTCGTTCTTCCTCGCAATCCCCACGCTTTTCGCTGCGTGCGCGTACGAAGCGCTCAAGAACCGGCACCTGCTCGCCGCGACGGACCTTCCCGCGTTCGGCGTCGGCTTCGCGGCCGCGTTCGTGTCCGCTTTCTTCTGCGTTCGCTGGCTCATCCGCTTCGTGAGCCACCACGACTTCACGCCGTTCGCGTGGTATCGCATCGCGTTCGGCGTCGTGATCCTCGTCACCGCGTACACGGGCGTCGTCGCCTGGAACTGACGGAAGCACGCTCCGGCCAGTGCCGGTGCTGCAGCGCGGTAAAATGCCCGTCTTCCCCCTCTTCGCCCTGGAGGCGAACATGCCCCCCGATACGATCGAACGCGCGGCTCCCGCGCTGAAGGACACGTCGTTGTTTCGGATGCAGTGCTACATCGACGGCAAGTGGACCGGCGCCGACGACGGCGCGACGCGCGCGGTCGTCCAATCCGGCGACCGGGCAGACGATCGGCACCGTGCCCGTGTGCGGCGCGAGCGAGACGCGCCGCGCGATCGAGGCTGCAGACCGAGCGTGGCCGGCGTGGCGCGACATGCTCGCGAAGGACCGCTGCGCGATCGTGCGCAAGTGGTACGACCTGATGCTCGCGCACGCCGACGACCTCGCGCTCATCCTCACCACCGAGCAGGGCAAGCCGCTGGCCGAAGCGAAGGCCGAGATCGCGATCGGCGCCGCCTACGTCGAGTGGTTCGCCGAGGAAGGCAAGCGCGTCTACGGCGACGTGATCCCGACGATCGGCAGCAGACCGCCGCCTCGTCGTGGTCAAGCAGCCCGTCGGCGTGTGCGCCGCGATCACGCCGTGGAACTTCCCGTGCTCGATGATCACGCGCAAGGTCGCGCCCGCGCTCGCCGCCGGCTGCACCGTGGTGATCAAGCCCGCCGAGGCGACGCCGTACTCCGCGCTCGCGCTGGCCGAGCTCGCGCATCGCGCCGGATTCCCCCCGGGCGTGTTCAACGTGGTCATCGGCAAGGCGTCGCTGATCGGCGGCGAGATGTGCGCCAACCCGACCGTGCGCAAGCTCTCGTTCACCGGCTCGACCGAAGTCGGCCGCATGCTGATGCAGCAGGTCGCGCCCAACGATCAAGAAGCTTTCGCTCGAGCTTGGCGGCAACGCGCCGTTCATCGTGTTCGACGACGCCGACCTCGACGCCGCGGCGGACGGCGCGATCATCTCCAAGTACCGCAACGCCGGCCAGACCTGCGTGTGCGCCAACCGGCTCTTCGTGCAGGACAACGTCTACGATGCGTTCGCCGCGAAGCTCATGGAGCGCGTGGCGAAGCTGAAGGTCGGCAACGGCATCGGAGCCGGGCGTCACGCAAGGGCCGCTGATCAACGGCGACGCCGTCGCCAAGGCCGAGGAGCACGTCGCCGACGCGACCAGCCGCGGCGCGAAGGTCGCCCTCGGGCGGCAAGCGGCACGCGCTCGGCGGCAACTTCTACGAGCCGACGGTGCTCACCGGCGTCACGCGCGACGATGAAGATCTTCTCCGAGGAAACGTTCGGTCCCGTCGCGCCGCTCATCCGCTTCAAGGACGACGCCGAAGTCGTGGAGACTGGCCAACGACACCGAGTTCGGCCTCGCCTCGTACTTCTACAGCCGCGACATCGGGCGCGGCTGGCGCATCGCCGAGCAGCTCGAAGCCGGCATGGTGGGCGTCAACACCGGGCTCATCACGACGCAGGTCGCGCCGTTCGGCGGCGTCAAGGAATCGGGACTCGGCCGCGAGGGCAGCAAGTACGGCATCGACGAATACGTCGAGATCAAGTACATCTGCTTCGGCGGATAGGCCCACGCTCGCGGCAACAACAAAGTCGCCGCTCGCTGCCCCCGGAGGGGCGCACGCGCGGCTCGGGAGCGGCCCTTCGCCGCGCGACGGTGGCCCCGCTGACGCTCCTCAGAATGTCGGCGCCGACGCCACCGCATCCGCCGCCGTCGGGCGGAGGTTGTCGGGCAGCGCGAAGCCGTCGCCCGCGACCGGCGCCGACGCCACGGGCACGGGCGCCGCTGCCGGAGGCGCGCGGGGCGCCACGAAGAACATCTGGTCCGCCATCAGCGCGACCGAACCCAGGATCAGCACGAACGCCGCGGTCTTGATGCCCCGCGCGACGCGCGTCGCTTCGAATTCATCTGCCTTGCTCGTTGCCATCGCCGCTCTCCTCGCAGGCACGCGCTCTGTACGCGTGAAGCCACTGTAGGCGGCGCGAAGGTGTCGGACCAGGGAGGAATCGCAGCGAAAGCTGCGGAAAATTCCGCGAGAACGAATCGTTTACGGCGCGGCGCGCGCGAAGCGCAGCCGAGCGACGTTTCCATCCGACACCGTCACCAACCCGGAGGTAGACGTTTCAATATCGTGATGCGACGGTCCTCGACGGCGAGGTAGCCGCCTCCCACGAGGTCCTTCATGAGCTTGCCGATCATGTCGCGCGACGCACCGACGCGGTCGGCGATGTCCTGCTGCGTCAGGCGCTCGTCGACGACGTGGCGCCCGTCGTGCTCGACCGCGAGCGCGTTGAGGAGACGCACGAGGCGTCCGTAGACATCCGAAAGCGCGAGACTCTTCACGTTCTCGGTTGCGCTCCGGCAGCGCCGAATGAGCGTCTGGATCAGGTGCTGCGCGAAATCGGGATTCTGGGCGAGGAAGTCGCGGAACTGCGCGCGATTGACGATGGCGCAGGTCGTGGGCTCGATCGTCAGCACCGACGCCGAGCGCGGCTCGCCGTCGAGCGACATCTCGCCGACGTATTCGCCCGCGCCGTGGAAATTGAGGACGACCTCGCGGCCCGCGGCGTTGCTCGCGTAGACCTTCACGCGGCCGGACAGGATGATGTACAGCGAGTCGCCGACGTCGCCTTCGGCGATCAGGACGGTGTTCTTCGGGAACGCGCGCACGACGCCCGAAGCGGCGATGTGGCGCAGCACATCGTCGTGAAGCGGTGTGCCGATACTGGGGAATGCGGTTTCCGACACGAGACGAGCCCCCGCGATCGATAGGTCGCGGGCAATCCTAGCACGATCGTTACGCGTATTTACGGACGTCGTCGATCACCTTGCCGTCGTTCGGCAACTCGCCGGGCAGCCGGAACGCGACCTCGCCGCGCAGCTTGGTGACTTCGCGGATCGACGCGACGATCGCCTCGGCATGCGACGACGCGTTGCCCGGCACCTCGACATGCAGCGTCATGCGGTCGTTGCCGTCGGGATTGTCGACGACGAGGCGCGCGCGCACCACTTCCGGATGGCGCTTCGACGATCGCGGCCACCTGCGACGGGTGGACGAACATGCCCTTGACCTTGGTGGTCTGGTCGGCGCGTCCCATCCAGCCCTTGATGCGCACGTTGGTGCGCCCGCACGGCGATGCACCCGGAAGGATCGCCGACAGATCGCCGGTGCCGAAGCGCATCAGCGGATAGTCGGTGTTGAAGAGCGTGGTCACGACGACCTCGCCCACGTCGCCCGGCGCGACGGGATCGCCCGTGCCGGGCCGCACGATCTCGACCAGCACGCCTTCGTCGACCACGAGGCCTTCGCGCGCCTCCGTCTCGTACGCGATGCAGCCGAGGTCGGCGGTCGCATACGCCTGGTAGCCCGCGATGCCGCGCGCCTTCCATGCATCGCGCAGGCTCGGCGGAAACGGCTCGCCGGAAACGAGCGCCTTCGTGAGCGCGGGCAGCGCCACGTCCTGCTCGTCCGCCTTCTCGAGGATGATCTTGAGGAACGACGGCGTCCCGACGTAGCCGTTCGCCTGCAGGTCGGTCATCGCCTGCACCTGCAGCTCGGTCTGGCCCGTGCCGCCGGGGAAGACGGTGCAACCGAGTGCATGCGCGCCGCACTCGACCATCGAGCCCGCGGGCGTCAGGTGATACGAAAAGCAGTTGTGCACGAGGTCGCCACGGCGAAAGCCCGCGGCGAACATCGCGCGCGCGAGGCGCCAGTAGTCGGGTCGCGCGCCCTCGGGCTCGTAGAGCGGTCCCGGGCTCTGGAACACGCGACGTGCCTCGCCCCAGCGCGTGGCGGCGAGACCGCCGAACGGACGGCGACGCCTTCTGCAGTTCGGCGAGCTCCGACTTGCGCGTGACCGGAAGCCGCGCCAGCGCCGCGCGCGACGTGATGGCGTCGGGATCGACGCCGGCCGAGACGCTGCGCGAACGCCGGCGCGTTCGCCTTGGCGTGCGCGATCTGGCCGCGGCAGACGCCGCGAGCTGCTGCGCGCTCGCGAAGCTCCGGGTCGCGCGTTTCGAGCGTGTCGAAGTGCTGTCATCGTCTGGCGGCGATCGCCTCGCGCTCGCTTCTTCGTGAGCTTGGCCATGACCATTGCGTGCGATTGCGCGACGAGCTCGCGCGCCTGCGCGTCGGTGAGCGCCTTCGCGTCCTGCACTTGAACCCAGTGCGCGCGCGCGAGGTACGGCGCGGGAATGATGCCCGGCACGTCGGTCAGCTCGAGAAAGCGCGCCGGATCGCACTTGAAGCCGACGCTCTTGCGCCTTGCGTCCTCTCGACGCAGGAACACGGCGAACATCTTGCCGCCGACGCAGTGGCACTCGTCGGCGCCCCACTTGATGTCCATCGTGGCGCCGGGGAGCGTGCTGCAGAACTTGCGCAACGCGATTATCGAGACCGTTCATCGCCGAGCCAGTCGCGCCCTCAGGAGCAGCCAGCGCTTGCGTCGGCGGTAGTGCTTCACGTCGCGGAAGCTCTTGCGGCCCGCGGTCGACAGCCCGAGGTAGAACTCCTTCACGTCCTCGTTGGCCGCCGAGGTCCTTCGCGTCGCCGTCCATCACCACGCGGCCGTTCTCGAGGATGTAGCCGTAGTTGGCGTAGCGGAGCGCGACGCTCGTGTTCTGCTCGGCGAGCAGGAACGACACGCGCTCCTTGGTGTTCAGGTCCTGCACGATCTCGAAGATCTCCTCGACGATCTGCGGCGCGAGGCCCATCGACGGCTCGTCCAGCAGGATCATCGACGGCTGCGCCATCAGCGCGCGGCCGACGGCGGTCATCTGCTGCTCGCCGCCCGACGTGTAGCCGGACTGGCTCGACGCGGCGCTGCTTCAGGCGCGGGAAGTAGTGGTAGACCTTCTCGAGCGCCGCCGCGATCTCGCCGCGCGATACCTTGCGCGTGAACGCGCCGGTCAGCAGATTCTCCTCGACCGTCAGGTGCGCGAAGCAGTGCCGGCCTTCCATCACCTGGCACACGCCCATGCGCACGAGGGCGTTGGTGGTGAGCTTGTCGACGCGCTTGCCCTTGAACTCGATCGTGCCCTTGGTGACGTCGCCGCGCTCGGCCGCGAGCAGATTGGAGATCGCCTTCAGCGTCGTGCTCTTGCCCGCGCCGTTGGCGCCGAGCAGCGCGACGATGCGCGCCCTCCGGCACCTCGAGCGACACGCCCTTCAGCACGAGGATGACGTGGTCGTAGATGACCTCGATGTTGTTCACCGAGAGATAAGCGATGCGGCGGGCGTGGCGGACGGTTGTTGCATGTGGGCCGCAGCCCGACCCTCGCCCGCTTGCGCGGACGAGGGAGGGATCGACGCTTAGTCGTGCTAGCCTTCCTTGCGCGCAATCGCGCGGCGTGATCTTCTTCTCCGCCGCGTACTTGGCCGGCGGTTTCCTCGACCATCTTGCGCACCATGTCGCGGTCGCCGGCCATGAACGGCGTGACCTGCTTGAAGCCGTTGCCGGTCCACTCCTGGAACTTGACCATGCCCGAGCCTTCGTGATCGCGCGCAGCTCGTCTTGATCGGCGGGAAGAGGCCGCCGCGCGCCGAGCTCCTTGATGCGCGCTTCGGTCAGGTTGAGGTGCTCGAAGCCCCAGCGCAGCTGCTCGGGCGTCATCACCTTGCCCTTGCCGAACTTGTTCTGCGCGACGCGCAGCGCCTCGACCAGGATCATTCCGTAGACGACGCCGCGCGTGTACATCACGTTGCCGAGGCGCGTCGGATCCTCGAGATTGCCCTTGCCGGCGCCGTACACCTTGGTCTTGATGTCCTGCATCACCGGGAAGTCGGTGCCGCTCGCGGTGAACGACGCGCTGACGTAGCCCTTGGACGCGTCGCCCGCGGGGATCACGTCCTCCTCGGAGCCCGCCCACCACACGCCGAGCAGCTTGTTCTTCGGGATAGCCGGTCTTCGCGGCGGTCTTGAGCGCGACGGTGCTCATCACGCCGTAGCGTCCAGACGATCACGTAGTCGGGCTTGGCCTGGCGGATCTGCAGCCACTGCGATTCCTGCGTCTGGCCGGGCGGCGGGACGGGGATCTTCAGCGTCTCGAAGCCGAGCTTCGCGGCGAGCGCGTCGAGCACCGGGATGGGCTCCTTGCCGTACGCCGAGTCGTGATACAGGAACGCGATCTTCTTGCCCTTGAGCTTGTCGAGCCCGCCTTCCTTCTGGCCGAGGTAGGCGATCATCGCCGCCATCTGGTCCCAGTACGTCGTGCCGAGCGGGAAGACCCACGGATAGACGCGGCCGTCGGCGGAGCTCGCGAGCCCGTAGCCGAACGTCGTCATCGGAATCTTGTCCTGCGCGACGCGGTCGAACAGGCCGTACGCGATGCCGGTCGACAGCGGCTCGACGGTGCGACGCGCCGCCGTTCTTCTTCTTGAGGCGCTCGTAGCACTCGACGCCCTTGGACGCGTTGTACTCCGTCTCGCATTCCTCCCACGTCGAGCTTCACGCCGTTGATGCCGCCCGTACATGTTGACGAGCGTCCAGTAGTCGATGGCGCCGCCGTAGTAGCCCGAGCCGCCGGCGGCGTACGGTCCGACGCGATACGACAGCACGGGGATGAACTGCTCGTTCTGCGCGCTGGCGGCGGTCGCCGCGGCGAGCAACGCGACGCCCAGCAGTGCCGACTTGATTGCCTTCATTGCATCCTCCTTGACAACGTACGATGTGACAACCGACAATCGCTCCACCTTCGCGAACGCGACGGCCGACCCGAGCATTTTACGCTCTCGCACCGGCGCAATCGGCGGTCGCACGGCTTCAATGCGGGAACGGCCATAGCCGGAGCTTCTCCTTGCCGATCTGCCACAGCCGCGCGAGCCCGTGCGGCTCGACGATCAGGAAGAAGATGATGAGCCCGCCGAACACCATGAGCTCGAGGTTGGTGATCGTGCTCTCGGCGATGTGCAGGCCGAGCGCGCTGTCGAGGAAGCGCACGGTCACCGACAGCAGCACCGGCAGCAGCGTCGACGAACGCAGCTGCCGAGGAACGAGCCCAGCACCGTGCCCACGCCGCCGATGATCACCATGAACAGGATGCGGAACGACAGGTCGAGGTTGAACGCTTCCGGCTCGACGGTGCCGAGGTACGCGTAGGCGAACAGCGCGCCGGCCACGCCGCAGTAGAACGAGCTGACCGCGAACGCGAGCAGCTTCGCGCGCATCAGGCGGATGCCGATCACTTCCGCGGCGACGTCCATGTCGCGCACGGCCATCCACGAGCGGCCGACGTTGCCGCGCGCCATGTTCTTCGCCGCGAGCGCCATCACGGCGACGATCGACAGCACGAGCAGGTACTTGGCGGCCGGCGTCGTGAACGCGTAGCCGAGGATCACGATCTGCTGCGCCGTGATCACGCCCGAGCTCGCTGTAGTTGGTGATCCAGCCGACCTTGGTCAGGAACCACACGATGAAGAACTGCGCGGCGAGCGTGGCGACGGCGAGGTAGAAGCCGCGGATGCGCAGGCTCGGCAGGCCGAACAGGATGCCGACGAGCGCCGCGACGACGCCGCCAAGCGCGAATGCGGCAGGATCGGCATGCCGGGCACGCGCAGCATGAAGTTGTACGTCGCGAACGCGCCGACCGCCATGAACGCCGCCGTGCCGAGCGAAAGCTGGCCTGCGTAGCCCGTGAGGATGTTGAGGCCGAGCGCCGCGAGCGACGAGGATCAGGAACGGGATCAGGATGCCGGTGAAGCAGGTACGGCGTCGCCGCGAGCGGCACGACGACGAACGCGACGACAAGGATGAGCGCGATCGCGATGCGGTCCTGGCGGATCGGAAAGATCGCCGCGTCCTTCTCGTAGGACGTCTTGAACTGGCCGGCTTCGCGATAGAGCATCGTCAGATGCGGCCGAATGATCTTCTCGCCGAACAGGCCTTCCGGCCGGACCAGCAGGAACAGCAGCGCGAGCACGTACGGGAACCAGCCCTCGATGCCGCCGCCGACGAACGGGCCGAGGTAGACCTCGGCGAGCTTCTCGGTCGCGCCGATGATGAGCCCGCCGACGATCGCGCCGGGGATCGACTCGAAGCCGCCGAGGATCAGCACCGGCAGCGCCTTCAGCGCGACGAAGGTCAGCGCGAACTGCACGCCGTTGCGCGCGCCCCACAGCAGGCCGGCGACCAGCGCGACGGCGCCCGCGACGCCCCACACGATCGCCCAGATCTGCTGCAGCGGAATGCCGACCGCCAGCGCGGCCTGGTGGTCGTCGGCGACGGCGCGCAGCGCGCGGCCGATCCGCGTGCGGCTGAAGAACAGCGCGAGCGCCGTCACCAGCACCGCGGCGACCCCGGCCGCGACGAGGTCGAAGTGCGAGACGTTGACGTCCGGTGTTGTCCATGAGCCACGCGATCGGCTCGTCCTGGACGCCGAGCTCGAGGCCGCGCACGTTGGCGCCCCACATGCAGCTGCGCGAGGCCCTCGATGAAGAACGTGAGGCCGATGGTCGCCATGAACAGCGTGATCTGCGGCTGGTTGACGAGCGGCCGCAGCACGAACCGCTCGGTCAGCAGGCCGAGGACGATCATCACGACGAGCGTCGCCGGGATCGCCAGCCACCAGGCGAGGCCGACCTCGAGCAGGCCGACGTAGGTCAGCGCCGCGAAGAACACCATCGCGCCCTGCGCGAAATTGAACACGCCCGACGCCTTGTAGATCAGCACGAAGCCGAGCGCGACGAGCGAGTACATCACGCCCGAGAGCAGGCCGCCGATCAGCACTTCGAAGAAGAATGACATGCGATCTAGTGCGCCACGCCCAGATACGCGTCGATCACGGCCTGGTTGCGCGGATCTCGTCCGGCGTGCCGTCGCCGATCTTCTTGCCGTAGTCGAGCACGACCACGCGATCGGAGATGTCCATCACCACGCCCATGTCGTGCTCGATCAGCACGATCGTCGTGCCGTACTGCTCGTTGACGTCGAGCACGAAGCGGCACATGTCCTGCTTCTCCTCGACGTTCATGCCGGCCATCGGCTCGTCGAGCAGCAGCAGCGTCGGCTCGGCGGCGAGCGCGCGCGCGAGCTCGACGCGCTTCTGCAGCCCGTACGGCAGGCGGCCGACCGGCGTCTTGCGGATGTGCTGGATCTCGAGGAAGTCGATCACCTCCTCGACCTTGCGCGCGGTTCGCCAGCTCCTCGCGCTTCGCGGGGCCGAGCCAGATCGCCTGCGCGAGGAAGTCGCACTTCATCTTGAGGTTGCGCCCGGTCATGATGTTGTCGAGCACCGACATGCCGCGGAACAGCGCGATGTTCTGGAACGTGCGCGCGATGCCGTGCGCCGCCGCGTCGTGCGTGTCCATGTCGCGCCGCACGTCGCCGCGGAACGTGATCGTCCCCTGCTGCGGGCGGTAGACGCCGTTGATCACGTTGAGCATCGAGCTCTTGCCGGCGCCGTTGGGGCCGATGATCGCGCGAATCTCGTGCTCGCGCACGTCGAAGCTGATGTCGGTCAGCGCCTTCACGCCGCCGAACGACAGCGAGATGTTGTCGAGCTGACAGGATGACGTCGCCGACGCGGCGTTCGCTCTCGGCTCATGCCGCCTTGCGCGTGGAGCGGCGCGAACGTCTTCGCGTCCGCGATGGCGAGATCGGCCGCGACCATGTTCGTGCGGCCGTCCTCGAACTGCACCAGCGTCTCGATGTGCTGCCTGCTCGCGCCCGCCGTACAGCGCGTCGATCAGCACCGCGTACTTCTCCGCGACGAAGCCGCGGCGCACCTTGCGCGTGCGCGTCAGCTCGTCGTCGTCCGGATCGAGCTCCTTGTGCAGGATCGAGGAAGCGGTGCACCTGCGAGTCGGCGAGCTCGCCCTCGCCGGCGAGCTCGGCGTTCACCTTCTCGACGCATTCGCGGATCAGCTCGTACACCTCCGGCTTCTGCGCGAGGTCGGTGTAGCCCGAGTAGGCGATGCCGCGCCGCTCGGCCCAGTTGCCGACCGAGCCCATGTCGATGTTGATGAACGCGCACACGCGGTCGCGGCCGTCGCCGAACGCCACCGCCTCCTTGATGTGCGGGAAGAACTTGAGCTTGTTCTCGATGTAGTTGGGCGCGAACATCGCGCCGTTCCACAGCTTGCCGACGTCCTTGGCGCGGTCGATGATCTTGAGCTGCCCGTCGGCGTCGAAGAAGCCGGCGTCGCCGGTGTGGAACTAGCCTTCGGCGTCGATCGACTCGGCGGTCGCGTCCGGCCGCTTGTAGTACTCCTTGAGCAGCATCGGGCCGCGCACCAGCACCTCGCCGCTGTCGGCGATCCTCACCTCGACGCCCGGCGCCGGCAGGCCGACCGCGTCGAGCTTGACCGTCGCCGTCGGGCTGCAGGCAGACGTAGGCGCAGGTCTCGGTCGAGCCGTAGAGCTGCTTCAGGTTGATGCCGATCGAGCGGTAGAAGCGGAAGAGATCCGGGCCGATCGCCGCGCCGGCGGTGTACGCGACGCGGATGCGGCTCATGCCGAGCACGTTGCGCAGCGGTGCCGTAGACGAAGAGGTTGCCGAGCGCGTAGTGCAGCCGATCGCCGAGCGGCACCGGCTTGCCGTCGAGAATCTCGGCGCCGCAGCGGCGCGCGACGGCCATGAAGTGGTGGAACATCCAGCGCTTGATCGCGCTCGCGTCCTCCATGCGGATCATCACCTGCGTGAGCAGGTTCTCGAACACGCGGGCGGCGCGAAGTAGTACGTCGGACCGATCTCGCGCAGGTCGGTCATCACCGTGTCGCCCGATTCCGGGCAGTTGATCGTGAAGCCGGCGACCATCGCCTGCGCGAGCGAGAACAGGTGATCGCCCACCCACGCCATCGGCAGGTACGACAGGATGCTGTCGTCGGCGGTCAGGTGGTCGAACTCGCAGCCGCCGCGCGCGGCGGCGATGAACGCGGCGTGCGTCTGGCACACGCCCTTCGGCTTGCCGGTGGTGCCCGACGTGTAGAGCATGACCGACACGTCGTCGGGCGCGCCCTTCGCGCACCTCGCTCGTCGTAGAAGCCCGGATGCGCGCGGTCGAACTCGCGCCCGATCTCCTGCAGCTCCTCGAAGCTCGTCACGCCCTCGTAATTGCGCAGGCCGCGCGGGTCGTCGTAGTAGATGTGCGCAAGCGTCGGCACCTGGGCCTCGCTTCCAGCATCTTGTCGACCTGCTCCTGGTCCTCGACGATCGCGTACGCGATCTCGGCGTCGTTCAGCACGTAGACGAATTCGGCCGCCGGCGCGTCCTGGTACATCGGCACGGCAACGCCGCCGAGGCGCTGCGCCGCGAGCATCGACCAGTACAGGCGCGGCCGGTTGTCGCCGATGATCGCGAGGTGCATGCCGCGCTTGAAGCCCTGCGCGGCCAGGCCGCAGGCGAGCGCGCGCACCTCGTCGGCGACCTGGCGCCAGGTCCAGGTCTGCCAGATGCCGAGGTCCTTTTCGCGCGTCGCCGGATGGTCCGGCCGCACCTTGGCGTGATGCGCGAGCAGGCGCGGAAACGTGTCCTGCCGCTCCTCCATTGCTCCTCCGGCAACTCTGGACCGCGGCCCGTCGAGCGGGCTCTTGCGGGGCATACCTGGCGCGATGTTATCGCGCGACGGCCCGTAGAATGGGCGCTTTCGCGCGAATGTAGGGGGAATCGCCGGCGACAGGTTGTCGTCCGCCGACAATTGGCGCCGGATCGGCGTCGCATGCCCCTCGCTCGACCTGCTGCGCGCGAGCCGCCTGGGCACGCGCGCTGTCGCCCGCCGACCTCGCGCGGGTCGAGGCCGAGACGATCACCCGCGTCTGCCCGGCGGACGCTCGTCTGCCGCAAGGGCGAGCCGGTCGAGGCCTGGATCGGCGTCATCGACGGCCTGGTCAAGATGGCCAACGTCTCGCCCGACGGCAAGCCGACGAGCTTCGTCGGCGTCGGCCCGCGGCGGCTGGTTCGGCGAAGGCTCGCTGCTCAAGGACGAGCCGCGCCGCTACGACATCGTGGCGCTGCGCGACAGCGAGATCGCCTACATGCCGCGCGCGACGTTCATGTGGCTGCTCGACACCAGCATGGCGTTCAACCGCTTCCTGCTGACGCAGCTGAACGAGCGCCTCGGACAGTTCATCGGCATGGTCGAGCACGACCGGCTGCTGGGTCCGGACGCGCGCCTCGCGCGCTGCCTGGCGGCCATGTTCAATCCGCATCCTCTATCCGGGCATCGGCCCGCACCTGCCGATTTCGCAGGAAGAAATCGGTCAGCTCGCCGGGCTGTCGCGGCAGCGCGCGAACCAGGCGCTGCAGCGGCTCGAGCAGGCGGGCCTGCTGCGCATCGAGTACGGCGGCATCACCGTGCTGGACCTGCCCGGCCTGCGCGAGTTCGAGGAATAGGGCCGCTCGCTTGCGATGCGGCGACGGATCCTCTAGCGGACCGCCGCCACCTTCGCGTCGGATTGCATCCCCGTCATGAGGATCTCCACGGCGCGTCGAAGCTCGTCGATCTGCGCCTGCTGGCTCGCGATCATCGCCTGCTGCTGCTGGATCGCCTTGACCATCGGCGCGATGAAGTCGGTGTAGCGCAGCGACAGCTTGCGCTCCGGCGGTTCCGCCGCTGCCCAGCATGTTGTACCCCGTGCCGATGAGCGCTTCGACCTCCTGCGCGATGAAGCCGAAGTCGACGCGATCGTTGCCATTGAGGAGCTTGAATTCGACCGGTCGGAGCGCCTTGACGAAGTCCAGCCCGAGCGAAGAATCTGCGATGTCTTTCTTGTCGCGCAGGTCAGAGGGGTTCGACCATGCCACTTGGCCACCGATCAGCGTGACCGACGCGTTGCCGAGCCAGACGTAGTTGGAAGCGACGGCGTGTGCCTGGAAGCCAATCGCGGTGGCATTGTCCCCCAGGGCGAGTGCCTGGAAGCCGATCGCGGTGGCATTGTTCCCGCTGACTTTGGCGCCACTACCCACTGCCGTATTGCCGGTTTCAGTCGTCACGTCGAATAGTGCGCTGTACCCGATCGCCGTGTTGTCGCTGCCGGTCGTGTTCAAGTAAAGCGCGGAGTTGCCGCTGGCGGCGTTTCGTCTGCCGGTCGTGTTCGAAAATAGCGCGTTGCTACCGCTCGCGGTGTTCTCGAAGCCGGTCGTATTCGAATAGAGCGCGTAACTACCGCTGGCCGTGTTGTAGTTGCCGCTCGTGTTCGAGTACATCCCGTCGTTGCCGCTGACGGAGTTATAGCTGCCGTTCTGGTTCGAGTACAGCGCCTGGGTGCCGCTTGCGGTGTTGTAGTTGCCGCTCGTGTTCGAGTAGAGCGCGGCGGTACCGCTGGCCGTGTTGTAGCTGCCGTCCGTATTCGCGGACAGCGCGTAGCTGCCACTGGCGGTGTCGTAGATGCCGGACGTGTTCGTCCCAAGCGCCTTCCGGCCGCTGGCGGTGTTGAGGAGGCCGGTCGTGTTCAGATACAGCGCCTGGCTACCGATGGCGGTGTTCTCCGAGCCGGTCGTGTTCGACGAAAGCGCGTAGGCGCCGCTGGCGGTGTTATAGCTGGCGGACGCATTCGAATGCAGCGCGTTGCTGCCAATGGCGGTGTTGTGGAAGCCGGTCGCGTTGAGCTGCAGTGCGCTGTGGCCACTGGCGGTGTTCTCGAAGCCGGTCACGTTCGATAACAGCGCGTAGTTACCGGTGGCCGTGTTGTAGCTGCCGATCGTGTTTGAATACAACGCCTGGCTACCGTTGGCGGTGTTCTGGTTGCCGATCGTGTTCGAAGTCAACGCGTTGAGACCGCTCGCGGTGTTTTCGACGCCCCCTTGGTTGCCGCTGAGC
Organism: uncultured beta proteobacterium; assembly: GCA_963741125.1. GTDB lineage: Bacteria > Pseudomonadota > Gammaproteobacteria > Burkholderiales > Burkholderiaceae_C > CADEEN01. The sequence continues at coordinate 168,106 of CAVUGY010000038.1, read as the reverse complement.
GCACCGTTCCCGATTGCCGAATTGCCGGCCCCCGTCATTGCAAAGTTGCCGGCGATCTTTCCAACGAAAGTGTTGTTGCTGCCGTAATTGTGGATAAACCGCGTGGCGCCCTTCATGATGTTGCCCACGCTGGCGGAGGTCGAATCGGCCAGATTGATGTTGCCGCCGAATGTGGAGGGATCGCTGCACACCCACGCGCTGCCGTTCCAGACCGGCGTCTGACCGTTCGTGCAGGCAACGGTCGGAAGCAGCTGCGTCGTGGCGAGGTTGATGGTGCCGATGCCTGTGATCGGTCCGCCAGTCAGGCCCGTCCCGGTTCCGACACTCGTCACGGTGCCCGCTCCTCCGACATCGTCGGTCTCGCACACCACCGTACCGTTCGCGTTGATCGTGCGAATGCTGCTCCCCGCCGCGCAGATTCCCGTCACGCGCGACTGGATCGTGGTCGTATCGACCGCAATCGTCCCGCTGCTGGTGATCGTGCCGCCGGTCAGCCCCGTCCCCGCCGTGATGCTGTTCACGTATCCGCCCGCCGGGGCGCGGAAATACCCCACCACGTCGATCGCAAGATGCAGCCCGCCTCCACGCACCTGCACGCTGATCTGCTTGTTCGCCAGGTTCAACAGCGTCGTCGTCGACACCGTCGTCACCGCAATGTTGCCCAGGAACACCATGGTCGCCGTGCTCCCGAACGCAGCTCCCTGCGGCAGCATCTCCACGTCCCCCGATCCACCCGGTCGTCGGCAGCGCGAACACCTGCATCTGCACCGCCGTCGGATTCAGGCTCGCCGGAAGCTGCGACAGGCACGCACCGTTGCCACCCTCGACCTTGTACGTTCTCACCTCCGCCGGCGCGTACGCCCCACCCGTCTGGAATACGGCCGAGAACGTCCCCCGCGTGTCCACCAGCCGGCACGGCGTCACGGGCACGTAGACCACGTCCTGGTTGGCGTCGCCCAACGCTTTGGTGTGCAGCAGCGACGGCTTCACCTCCGCCTCACTCACCAGCGACGCCGCAATCACGTTGCGCAGGCCTTCCAGGCTTCCCGCGAGGCTCGCCGCCAACAACTGATCCGCGCGCATCGCTTGCAGCATCGCCCGCAGTTGATCCGCACGATTCCCGCGTTCGCCTGCGTCAGCGCATCGCCCCACTCGCCGACGATCCGATCGATGACCGTGCTGCGATTCTGGTCGATCGCAAGAAGCGGCGAGGGCGCGATTCGCGCCAGCACCGCGCCCGACTCGGACCCTGCCGACGGATCGGCGATTTCCGCCGCCGCGCTTCCGGTTGCGGCGAACAGACCAAGCAACGTAAGGACTCGCAGTGCGGCGGGCATGCGCGGCTCCCTTGGTGTTATGGCGACAGGACTCTGCCGAATCGCAGAACGCCACGCAAGTCCGCGCCCGATCACGGCGCGAGTAGCCTCCGGGCCGAAGCCGTCAGCGATCGCGTGGCGGGATCGAAGGCGCTGGCCTCCGGGTAGCAGAAGAAGGCGACGAACGGCGGCAGGATGCCGGCGAGGAGCCTCAGCGAATCCGTGTCGTCCATGATTCGGAACACCGCGGCCTTCTGCGTGAACGACAGGTTCGCGAAGGGCGACACGAAAAATGCGCCGGCGGCACGGGGCGCCACCACGAGCGCAAGCTCGTTCAGGACATCGGCTACCGTGGCCGAGAACTGCGGCACGAACGCAGTCGCATCGTCCAGTGTGGCGATAAGCTCGTCGGTGATCCCCATGTTGACACCGCCCTGCGTCGGGCTGCAATCGCCCTGGGCCCAGGAATAGGCATCCCGTCCCGGGACCACGAACGCGACAAGCGCGTTGTACGTGTCGCGCAAGACCTCCGTTTCGGCTGCGGGCAACGTCGCTGCCGAAGCGGCGAATGCGCCACCCGTGCAAACGAGGAGCGTGGCGGCGCTGGCCATGGCCGCCGACAACGAAACATGGCGTCGCCTGGGTGACGGCGGTCGCTGCAATTCGACCGGGAATGCGCGCCTCATGAGAACCTCCAGCGATGGCTCGGGGCTCTGGGTGTCCGCTGCAGAGCTGCACCCGCCCTACTTGACCGGACGCAGTGCGCGGCGCAAACCGGACAGCGGGCGCTACCCGCTGCGCAACTTCGAGGGCGAGCAGGACGCGCGGCTGACGTATCAGTACGTATAAAAGCCGCGTTTCGTCTTGCGGCCCAGCCGTCCCGCGGCGACCATTTCCTTCAGCAGCGGTGCGGGACGGTACTTGGGATCGTTGAAGTCCTCGTAAAGCACGTTCATCACGGCGAGCAGCACGTCGAGGCCGACGAGGTCGCACAGCGCGAGCGGGCCGATCGGGTGGCTGCAGCCGAGCTTCATGCCGTCGTCGATTGCTTCGGCCGTCGCCACGCCGTCCTGCAGCGCGAACACGGCTTCGTTGAGCATCGGGCACAGGATGCGGTTGACTGCGAAGCCCGGGCTGTTGCGCACCTGGATCGGCGTCTTGCCGAGCCGGTTGGCGAACGCGGTCGCGGCGTCGCGCGTCGCCTGCGACGTCTGCATGCCGCTCACGATTTCGACCAGCGCCATCATCGGCACCGGGTTGAAGAAGTGCAGGCCCACGAACGCGTCGGGTCGCGAGACCGCGGCGGCCATCGTGGTGATCGATATCGACGACGTGTTCGACGCCAGAATGCCGCCCGCGGGCAGCCGCTTCTCGATGTCGCGCAGGATGCGCAGCTTGAGCTCCAGGTTCTCGGGCGCAGCCTCGATCACGAGATCGCAGTCGGCGAGATCGTCGTACGACGTCGTCGTGCGCACGTGGCCGAGCGCCGCGTCCTTGTCGGCGACGGTCAGCTTCTCCTTCTTGACGAGGCGGTCGAGGCTGCCGCCGATGGCGGCAAGCCCGCGATCGACGGCGCGCTGATCGATGTCGAGCATCACGACGGGCACGCCGGCGGTCGCGCAGGCCTGCGCGATGCCATTGCCCATCGTACCGGCGCCGATGACGCCCGCTTTGTGAATCGTGGTCATGGTGTCCTTCGAGGTGTTACGAATTCGCCGCGGAGATGGCGGCGGGGATTCCCGCGGACTCCGCGTTCGGGGGCCTGCGCGGCGGCCGCGCCACGAGCCCGCCGATGAAAAGATCGATGAAGCCGGGCGCCGCCGCAGCGAGATCATACGCGGTGGGATCGAGAACCCACTCGTGCATGATGCCGACCATGTAGGCGTGCAGCGCCTGCGTGGCGAGCGCCGCGTCGAGGTCCGCCGGAAGCTGACCGATCCGTGCCGCGCGCCGTATCATGTCCTCGATCTGCGCGAGGCACGCGCAGCGTTCCTGCTTGTGCGACGTGGCGAGACCCGCGAGCTCGTCCACGAGCTCGCTTTTGTGGAAGACGATCTCGAACACGTTCTGGGCACGGGTATCGGTGGCGAGCTGGTCGAGCGCGCCGATGGACAGCGCGCGCAGCGTGCCGAGCGGATCGTTGCCCGCGCGCTGGACGGCATGATCGAAGCTCGCGTCGAGCGGCAGCGTCGCGCGGTCGCACATTGCGCGGAAGAGGTCCGCCTTGTCCTTGAAGTGCCAGTACACGGCGCCGCGCGTCATGCCCGCCGCGGTGGCCACCTCGGCCAACGAGGTGCGCGTCACGCCCTGCTCGCGGAACAGGCACTGCGCCGCGTCGAGCAGCCGCTCGCGGGTTGCCATCGCCTCTTCCTTGGTCCTGCGTGCCATCGTCAATGTCGTCCGCGTCGGGCTGAAGCCCGCCTTACGTCGTCGCCTCTTTACAAACATTCGTGAATGTATGTAATCTAGACGCTGCTGGCAAGTTGCACCGCAGCAAATCGGGCCACGAGCCCTTGGTTTGCGCGAAAAACACCACACGGAGCCTCTCCATGCCGACGTCCCCGCGCCTTCGCGCGATCTTCCCGCTTTCCCTCTCGCTCGTCCTCGCCGCGTGCGGCCAGTCCCCGCAGCCGGGAGGATTCCACGGAATGCCGCCCGCCGAAGTGACGACGATCAAGGTCGAGCCCAAGACACTGCCCGCGACGTTCGAGTACGTCGGCCAGACCACCGGCTCGAAGGAGGTCGAGGTGCGGGCGCGGGTGACCGGCATCCTCGAGAAGAAGCTGTTCCAGGAAGGCGCCCCGGTCAAGGCGGGCCAGGTGCTGTTCGTCATCGACCCGCAAGCCAGATGGCGGCGCAAACCGCCGCGCTGGAGGCCGAGGTCGTGCGTGCCCAGGCACAACAGGCGCAGGCCGGCGCGTGAGCTTGCGCGGCTGAAGCCGCTCGCCGAGAAGCGCGCCGTCGGCCAGAAGGAAGCCGACGACGCGCATATCCAACCTAGGAGATCGCATGGCGGCGGCAGCTCCGGGCCGCGGAAGCCAGGCTCGCCGAGATGAAGCTCAATCTCGGCTACACGCAGGTGACCGCGCCGATCGGCGGGCTTGTCGAGCCGCGCGCCGAAGTCCGAGGGCAGCCTCGTCACCGCCAACGACACGCTGCTGACGACGATCTCGCAGGTCGATCCCGATGTGGATTCCGTTCGCGATCGCCGAGAACGAGCAGCTCCAGCTCAACGAGCGGTGAACGAAGGCCGCCTCACGCTGCCGAAGGACAACGCGTTCGACGTGCAGTCGTTCGGCTCGCCGACGGCTCGATGCTCGACCGCAAGGGCAGGATCAACTTCTCCGACACGCGCATCAATCCGTCGACCGGCACGTTCGAGATGCGCGCGGAAGTCGCCAATCGCGATCGGCCTGCTGAAGCCTGGCCAGTTCGTGCGCGTGAAGCTCCTCGGCGCCGTGCGCAACAACGCGCTCGCCGTGCCGCAGGTCGCGGTGATCGACGGCACGCAGGGCAAGTACGTGTACGTCGTCGACAAGGACAAGGACGGCAAGGACGATCGCCGCCGTGCGGCCGGTCACGCTCGGCGAGTGGGTCACGCTGGACAACGCAGAACCTGTGGGTCGTGGACAGCGGATTGAAGCCGGGCGACCAGGTGATCGTCGACGGGGTCGCGAAGCTGCGGCCCGGCGCGCCGATCAAGCTCGCCGGCGCGCCGCCGGCCGCCCGCAAGCGCCCGCCGCCGACAAGACGCGGTCCGCGCCCAAGGCGTAAGGCCACCTCATGTTCTCCCGCTTCTTCATCGACCGGCCGATATTCGCGGCCGTCATCTCCATGTTCCTCGTGCTCGCCGGGTCTCGCGGCGATGCGCATGCTGCCGATCGCGCAATATCCGGAGATCGCGCCGCCGGTCGTGACGGTGCACCGCGGTGTATCCGGGCGCGTCCGCCGAAACGCTGGAGCAGACCGTCGCCGCGCCGATCGAGAACGCGATCAACGGCGTGCCGAACATGATCTACATGAGCTCGACGTCGTCCGCCAACGGCGTCGTGTCGATCCAGGTCACGTTCGACATCGGCACCAACGTCGACGACGCCGCGGTCAACGTCAACAACCGCGTGAAGCAGGTCGAGCCGCGCCTGCCCGAGGAAGTGCGCCGGCAGGGCGTGAACGTCGAGCGCGGCAGCTCGTCGTTCCTGCAGGTGATCGCGTTCTATTCGCCCACGGCCAGCTACGACGACCTCTTCATCTCGAACTACGTCACGCTCAACGTGCTCGACCAGCTGAAGCGGCTGCCGGGCACGACCAACGTGCAGATCTTCGGCGCGAAGGACTACGCGATGCGGATCTGGCTCCTGCCGGATCGCCTGACGCAGCTCAAGATGACGCCGTCCGACGTGATCCGCGCCGTCAACGAGCAGAACGCGCAGTTCGCCGCGGGCAAGGTGGGCCAGGCGCCCATCGCGAAAGGACAGGACCTCATCTACACGATCACGACGCAGGGCCGCTTCTCGGACGCCGAAGGAATTCGCGAACATCATCGTGCGCGCGAATCCGGACGGCTCGATGGTGCGCCTGTCCGACGTGGCGCGCGTCGAGCTCGGATCGAAGGACTACGACTTCATCGGCCGCTACAACGGCAAGGCAGCGACGCTCGTCGGCATCTTCCTGCAGCCCGGCGCCAACGCGCTCGAGGTCGCGAAGACCGTGCGCGACACGATGACCGACCTCGCGACGCGCTTCCCGCAGGGGCTCTGCGTACGCGGTCCCCTACGACACGACGCGCTTCGTCGAGGTGTCGATCAAGGAGGTCGTGTTCACGCTCGGCGAGGCGATGATCCTCGTGTTCCTCGTCGTATACCTGTTCCTGCAGAGCTGGCGCGCGACGATCATCCCGCTCGTCGCGGTCCCCGTGTCGCTGCTCGGCGCGTTCGCCGGCCTGTACCTCCTCGGCTACTCGATCAACACGCTGACGCTGTTCGGCATGGTGCTCGCCATCGGCATCGTCGTCGACGACGCGATCGTCGTGCTGGAGAACGTCGAGCGGATCATGCAGGAGGACGGCGCCAAGCCGCGCGAGGCGGCGATCAAGGCGATGCACGAGGTCACCGGGCCGATCGTCGCGATCGTGCTGACGCTGACCGCGGTGTTCGTGCCGATCGCGTTCCTGGGCGGCCTCACCGGCGAGCTCTACCGCCAGTTCGCGGTCACGATCTCGATCGCGGTCGTCATCTCCGGTCTCGTCGCGCTGACGCTCACGCCGTCGCTGTGCGTGATCATCCTGCGCCCGATGCCGAGCCGCCGAAGCGCGGCTTCTTTCGCGCTGGTTCAACCGCTTCTTCGGCGCAGTCACGCACCACTACACGTCGGGCGTCTCGTGGATGATCCGGCGCGCGATCGTCGGCGTGGTCCTGTTCATCGGCGATGGTGGCGATCACCACGTGGCCTGTGGCGCGTCGATCGCCGGGCAGCCTCGTCCCCGACGAGGACCAGGGCTTCTACATCTCGGCGGTGATCCTGCCCGACGGCGCGACGCTGCAGCGCACCGACAAGGTCGTCGCGCAGGTGGACCGAAGCGATCCGCTCCAATCCCGCCAACGCCGACGTCATCGCGTTCACCGGCTTCGACTTCCTCGGCGGCGGCTTTCGCAACAACGCGGCGACCATCTTCGTCACGCAGATCCCGTGGGACGAGCGCAAGGTGACCGCGAAGCAGCTCGTCGGCGAGCTGTTCGGCGAAGACCGCGGGCATCAAGGAAGCGCTCGTCCTCGCGTTCAACCCGCCGCCGATCTTCGGCCTCGGCACCGCGGGCGGCTTCGAGTTCTACATCCAGAACCGCGGCGAAGGCGGCGCCAAGCGCATGAACGAGGTCACGCAGCAGTTCCTGGCGCGCGTGACCAGCGACAAGCAGCTCGGCTTGCGCGCAGACGCTGTGGCGCGCGAACGTGCCGCAGCTCTACGTCAACGTCGACCGCGAGAAAGCGAAGAAGGTCGGCGTGCCGATCACCGACGTGTTCAACGCGCTGTCGGCCACGCTCGGCAACTACTACGTCAACGACTTCAACAAGTACGGCCGCGCGTGGCAGGTGCTCATGTCCGCGGACCCGGCGTACCGCAACCGGCCCGACGACATCGGCGCGATCTACGTGCGCTCGGACAAGGGCGACATGGTGCCGCTCAACTCGCTCGCGAGCGTGCAGTTCTCCTCGGGCCCCGACTCGCTCGACCGCTTCAACAACCTGCCGTCGGTGAAGATCTTCGGCAGCGCCGCGCCGGGCATCAGCTCGGGGCAGGCGATCGCGCGCGTCGAGCAGATCGCGAAGGAGGTGCTGCCGCCCGACTTCAGCTACGACTGGGGCGGCACGTCGTACCAGGAGAAGCGCGCGAGCGGCGCGTCCACGTTCGCGCTCGGCGCTCGCGGTGATCATGGTGTTCCTGATCCTCGCCGCGCAGTACGAGAAGTGGTCGCTGCCGTTCTCGGTGCTGATGGCGCTGCCGTTCGGCACGTTCGGCGCGCTGGCCGCGATCTACCTGCGCGGCCTCACCAACGACGTGTACTTCCAGATCGGCCTCGTCACGCTGCTCGGCCTCGCCGCGAAGAACGCGATCCTGATCGTCGAGTACGCGGTGCTGAAGAAGCACGAAGGCATGTCGGCGTCGGCCGCGGCGATCGAGGCGGCGCGCCTGCGCTTCCGGCCGATCCTCATGACGTCGCTCGCGTTCATCTTCGGCGTGCTGCCGCTCGCGATCTCGACCGGGCGCGGGCGCGGGCGCGCGCCACTCGACCGGCACGGGCGTGATGGGCGGCATGATCGCGGCGACCTTCCTCGCGATCTTCTTCGTGCCCGCTGTTCTTCCGCATCATCACCGATCGCCGCCTCCGCGAGCGCCGGACCAAGGAGCAGCTCTTCGCCGAGATCGAGCATCACAAGACGCTGACGCATCACCGGATCACCACACGCCGGGCCATCCGCCGCGCGGCGTGGCGCGGAGAGGGATCCGATCATGACAAGACGACTTCTTCCTCTGCTCGATCGCAGCTCGCCGCTCGCGGGCTGCGCGGTCACGCAGCCGATACCGCCCAAGTACGACCTGCCGCCGGGCTCGGCGACCGCCGCGCAGAACGAGCTTCTCGAGCACTGGTGGACCGCGTTCAACGATCCCGTGCTGACAGCGCTGATCGAGGAGGCGTTCGCCAACAACCTCGACCTCAAGGTCGCGCTGGCGCGCATCGAGGCCGCGCGCTCGCAGGTGCTGCTCGCGCAGTCGTATCTCGTACCCGTCGGTCGAACCTCAACGGCAACGCGAACCGCTCGCGCGTCTCCGCCAACACTTCGCCGCCGCTGCCGGCGGGCACGCAGCTCACGAGCAACAACTTCGGCCTCTCGCTGCAGGCGTCGCTACGAGCTCGACGTCTGGGGCAAGTACCGCGCGGGCTTGCTCGCCGCGGAGAACGATCTCACCGCGTCGCGGTACTACATGCGAAACGGTGCGCATCGCCGTCGCGGGCGACGTGGCGAGCGCGTACTTCCGCCTGCGCGCGGCCGACGCCGAGATGGCCGTGCTGAAGGACACGCTGCAGCTGCGCACGGAAACGGTCAAGCTGCAGCGCGACCGTTTCGAGGGCGGCATCATCGGCGAGTACGACCTGCGCATCGCCGAGGCCGAGCGCTCGGCGGTGGTCGCCGACATCGCGCGCACGCGAGAAGGCGATCGGCCAGCTCGAAGCCGCGATCGCCACGCTCACCGGCCGCTCGCCGCGTGCCGTGTTCACGCCGGAGGTGGCGCGCGGCGCGTCGATCGACGAAGTCACCGAGGTGCCGCAGCTTCCCGCCGGCCTGCCGTCGGGCCTGCTCGAGCGGCGTCCGGACATCCGCCGCAACGAAGCCCTGCTCGCGGCGTCGGACCTGCGCATCCAGGAGGCGCGCGCCAACTACTTCCCGTCGCTGTACGCTGACCGGCGCGTACGGCTTCGAGTCGGCGGCGCTGTCGAGCCTCTTCTCGCCCGGCGCCGTCATCTGGAACATCGGCATGGGCCTGGTGCAGCCGCTGATCGGCCTCAAGGCGATCGAGGCGCAGGTCGAGCTCGCCACCGCACGCCGCGACGACGTCACGGCGCAGTACGCGCAGACCGTGCAGATCGCATTCCGCGAAGTGCACGATGCGCTCGTCGCCAACCGTTCGGCGCGCGACGTGCTCGCCGCGGAGACCGACCGCCGCAACCAGGTCGCGAAGGCGTACGAGGTCGCGATCCTGCGCTACGACGCGGGCCGCACGTCGTTCCTCGAGGTCATCGACGCGCAGCGCCAGCTGCTCGCCGCCGAAACGCTGCGCATCGCCGCGGCGCGCGACGCGAAGCTGTCGATCGTCGACTTCGCGAAGTCGCTGGGCGGCGGCTGGAGTCCGGAGCAGTTCGCCGCCGTCGCGCTGACTAGAGGCCAAGGCTCGCCCGTGCGCCGCCAAGGCCGCGCGCAGGTCTCGCCCTCGCTGCGGGCCGGCGGCGGCCATGAGCCATCCGGGAGGAGGACGCATGAAACGCATTGCGGCATGGGCGCTCGCCGCGCTCGCGATGGCCGGTTCGGCGCTGGCGCAGCAGCCGCCGATCAAGATCGCCGGAATGGTCGAACTGTCCGGCACCGGCGCGACGTCGGGCACCAATTTCGACAACGGCGTGAAGCTCGCGGTCAAGGAGATCAACGCCGCCGGCGGCATCCTCGGCCGCAAGGTCGAGTACACGAGCGGCGACACGCAGTCGAATCCGCAGATCGCCAAGGCGCTCGCGCAGAAGGCCGTCGACGACAAGGCCTACGTCGTGATGGGGCCCGTGTTCTCGGGCTCGATCATCGTGTCGCATGGCGGAGACGCGCAAGGCGGAGATTCCCAATTTCACGGGCGGCGAAGCGGCCAGCATCACGCAGCAGGGCAACCCGTACATCTTCCGCACGTCGTTCACGCAGACGACCGCGATGCCGAAGGTCGCGCGCTACATCGCGAACGACCTCAAGGCGAAGACGCGTCGCGATCATCTGGGTCAACAACGACTTCGGCAAGGGCGGCCGCGACACGATCGTGAAGGAGCTCGAGAAGGCTCGGCGTGAAGGTCGTCGCCGACATCTCGACCGATCCGGGCCAGGTCGACTTCTCCGGCGCGGTGCTGAAGGCGAAGCAGTCGAACGCCGACGCGCTCTTCGTCTACTCGCAACGAGGAAGAGTCCGCGCGCGCGCTGCGCGAGCTGCGCAAGCAGGGCTACGACAAGCCGATCGTCGGCGAGACGGTGCTCACGAGCCAGAAGGTGATCGAGCTCGCGGGCGAGGCGGCCAACGGCGCGGTCGCGCACGTCGGCCTCACCGCGGATGCGCCGCAGCCGGCGATCAAGGCCTTCGACCAGAAATTCCAGGCCGAGTACAAGGCGAAGGGCGACCACAACGCGCTGAAGGGCTACAGCGCGATGTACATCGTCAAGGTGCTGACCGAGAAGCTCGGCAAGATCGACTCGAAGGCCTTCGCCGCGCGATGCACGGCGCCAAGTTCACGATCAAGGACAACCCGGGCGTGCTGCTCGACGTCACGTTCGACAACAACGGCGACCTCGACCGCGAGAGCTTCATGACCAAGGTCGTCAACGGCAAGCAGGAAGTGGTCGCGAACGCTGCCGCCGGCGTCAGCGAAGTAGCGCAGACATGGCGACGGCTGCGTCCTCATCCGTTCGGCATCGCCGGCCTCCTGGGCTGGCCCGTCGCGCATTCGCGATCGCCCGTGATTCACAATCACTGGCTCGCGCAATTACGGCATTCCCGGGCGCTACGTGCTGTTCCCCGTGCCGCCCGAGAAGCTCGAAGCCGCCGTGCGCGGCCTCCAGGTGCTGGGCCTGCGCGGCTGCAACGTCACCACGCCGCACAAGCAGGCGATCTTCCCGCTGCTCGACCGCGTCGACGAGCTCGCGCGCCGGATCGGCGCCGTGCAACACGGTCGTCGTCGAGAAGGACGGCACGCTCACCGGCTTCAACAACGACGGCAACGGCTTCATCCAGAGCCTGCGCGATGCTGAGCCCGACTGGCGGCCCGACAGCGGCCCGATCCTCGTGCTGGGCGCGGGCGGCGCGTCGCGCGCGGTGGTGGCGAGCCTCGCCGCGCAAGGTGCCAAGGAGATCCGCCTCACCAATCGCACGCCGACAAGGCGCAGCGAGATCGCCGACGCCGTGGGTTCGGTCGGTCAAGGTCGTGCCGTGGGAGCAGCGCGAGGATGCGCTCGACGGCGTGGCCATGCTCGCCAACGCGACGAGCGCCGGCGTCGGCCGGCAAGCCGCCGCTCGACATCGCCCTCGACCGCTTGCCGAAGCATGCGATCGTCGGCGACCTCATCTACATGCCGCCCGAGACGCCGTTGCTCGCCGCAGCGCGCGCGCGCGGCAACGTCACCGTGAACGGCCTCGGCCTGCTGCTCAACCAGGCGCGGCCCGCGTTCAACGCGTGGTTCGGCGTGATGCCGGAGATCACGCCGGCGCTGCGGCGGGACATCGCGGCCACGTTTTAGGAAATAGGGTCAGACCCCATTTCAAAATGTTTCAGAGAAAGTGCCAGGCCTTGTAATGGGGTCTGACCCTATTTCCGAGCCGAAGATCGACTGCCACGTCCACGTGCTCGATCCCGCACGGTTCCCGTACAACCCCGACACGCACTACGCGCCTGCGGGGCAGGAGCTCGGCACCGCCCGCGCAGCTTGCGCAGGTGATGGACGCCTACGGCACGCGCCACGCGCTGCTCGTGGGCCCCAACTCCGGCTACGGCCTCGACAACCGCTGCCTGCTCGACACGCATCGCGCGAGGGCGACGGACGCTTCAAGGGCATCGCGGTGGTCGCGCAACGACATCGCGTACGACGAGCTCGCGGCGCTGAAGGCCGCCGGCGTCGTCGGCGTCGCGTGGAACGTCACGTTCTACGGCGCTCGACCACTACAGGGACGCCGCGCCGCTCGTCGACAAGCTGGCCGATCTCGACATGTTCGTCGACATCCAGGTCGAGCACGAGCAGCTCCTCCCGTTCTGCCGCTGCTCGAGACGCTCAACGTGCGCATCCTGATCGATCACTGCGGACGGCCCACGGTGAGCGAAGGCGTCGACCAGCCGGGCTTTCGCGCGCTGCTCGACCTCGCGGCGACGCGCCGCGCGTACGTCAAGCTCTCGGGAGTCGTGAAGTATTCGCGCGAGCCCTCGCCGCACGACGACGTGCGGCCGTATCATCGACGCGCTCGTCGACGCGTACACGCTCGAGCATTGCCTGTGGGCCTCCGACTGGCCCTACCTGCGCGCGCCGGCGCGGGTCGACTACGGCGTCCTGCTCGGCGTCGCGCAGCGCCTTTTCCCCGACGCGCGCGACCGCCGCGCGTTCATGTTCGACAACGCGAAGCGGCTGTTCGGCTTCTAGCCCTTTGGGCGGTCCCAGGCCAGGTCCTTGCCGTCCGTTGCCCGCCACCGAGTACATCACCTGCGCGTTGCGCGTCTTCTGGAACTCCTCGAGCGTCTGCGCCGCGCATCGCGGCGTAGATGTGCAGGTTCGACACGCCCACGACGGCGCCGAGCTTCTCCAGCATGAAGAAAATGACGCCGTAGTGGATCATGCCGCGCCAGTCGCGCCGGCGCACGAGATCGCGCTCTTCCGCCGTAAGGCCCGCCTCCTCGAACGCGGCCTCCGGATCGACCAGGAAGCGCGCGCGATGCACGGGCTGGATCAGCCGGTGCAGGAATTCGTTCAGCCGATACGCCTTGACGCTTCGCGCGAAGTCGAACGGATACGTGCCCGGTCAGTTTTTCCACGCCCGCGAGCTGGCGCGTCGCGTTCTGCGCGGGCGCGAGCGACGGCCTGCGGATCAGGTGCGGCTGCCGGATCGTTCTCGTAGATCGCGGTCGCGATGCCCGTCATCGACGGCAGGTAGTACGTGCGATGCAGGCAATGCACCTTGGCCGCCATCGCGCCGCGCATGACGAGCCACATGATGACCTCCGCGCCTTCGAGGCCGCCGCAGCGTCGCGTAGCTCGGCGTGCGTCATCTCGGTGATGCGCTGCGGGTTCGTCTCGAACAGGTCCATGAACTCGCGGTCCCACTCGGGATTGTTGAATCCAGCACGCTCGCCGTGCACCTGATGCGAGAGCCCGCCGGTCGCCACGATCGCGACCTTGATGTCCTCGGGATAGCTCTCGATCGCGCGGCGCAACGCCTGCCCGAGCCGATAGCAGCGGCGGGCGGTGGGAATCGGGAACTGCAGCACGCCGATCTGCAGCGGCACGATCGCCGCCGGCCAGCCATGGCCATCGTGCGGAAGCATCACCGACAGCGGCGAGAAGCAGCCGTGATCGAGCGGGCGATGCTGGAACACGGACAGGTCGAACTCGTCCGCCATGAGCGACGCCGCGACGTAGGCGGCAAGCTTCGGATCGCCGCGCACCGGCGGCAACGCACGCGCGCCTCCGCCCTCGTCCGCCACTTCGTACGACTCGCCGATGCCCAGCGCGAACGCCGAGTAGTGATCGAAGAAGAACGACGTGACGTGATCGTTGAAGACGAACAGCAGCACGTCGGGCTGCTTCTCGCGCGAGCCACTCCTGGACCGGCCGCGAACGCATCGAAGATCGGCTTCCAGACGGGATCGTCCTGCTTGTTCTTGTCGAACGCGAAGCCGATGGTGGGCGTGTGCGAGGCGGCGATGGCGCCGACGATGGTGGCCATGACGGATTCCTTGGTTACGCTGCCCGGCGCGAGCGGCGGGCTCGTACACGATCTACTTTCCTTTCGCCTTGAGCGCCGCGTCCAGGCGCGGGTAGACGCGCCGCGCATTGCCTTCGTAGATCTTGTGCCGCTGTGCGCTGTCGACGTGCGCGGCGTCGATGTAGCGCTTCGTGTCGTCGAAGTTGTGGCCGGTCTGCGGGTCGATGCCGCGCACGGCGCCGATCATCTCGCTCGCGAACAGGATGTTGTCGACCGGAATCACGCGCGTCAGCAGGTCGATCCCGGGCTGGTGGTAGACGCAAGTGTCGAAGAACACGTTGCGAAGGAGGTGCTCTTCGAGCAACGGCTTTTTCATCTCCTGCGCGAGGCCGCGGAAGCGGCCCCAGTGGTAGGGAACCGCGCCCCCGCCGTGCGGGATCACGAAGCGCAGCGTCGGGAAGTCCTTGAAGAGATCCGACGTGAGGCACTGCATGAACGCGGTCGTGTCCGCGTTGAGATAGTGCGCGCCCGTGGTATGGAAGCACGCGTTGCAGCTCGTGCTCACGTGGATCATCGCCGGGATGTCGTACTCGACCATCTTCTCGTAGATGGGATACCAGTGCCGGTCCGACAGCGGCGGCGACCTCCAGTGGCCGCCCGACGGGTCGGGATTGAGATTGATCGCGACGTTTCCGTACGTCTCCACGCAACGAACGAGCTCGGGAATGCAGGTCACGGGATCGACGCCCGGGCTCTGCGGCAGCATCGCGGCCGGGACGAAGCTATCCGGAAAGAGCCGGCTCACGCGATAGCACAGCTCGTTGCAGATCGCCGCCCACGCGCTCGACACGTGGAAGTCGCCGATGTGATGCGCCATGAAGCTCGCGCGCGGGCTGAAGATCGTGAGGTCGAGCCCGCGCTCGCGCATGAGGCGCAGCTGGTTCGCCTCGATCGACTCGCGGAGCTCGTCGTCGCCGATGCGAAGCTCGGACGATTTCGGCATCGCCGCCGGGTTGCCGATGGCGGCGATCTGCCGGTTGCGCCACGCCTCCAGCGCCTTGGGCGCCGTGGTGTAGTGGCCGTGAACGTCGATGATCATCGAGGGCCTGTGCGCGCTGGTCCGCCAGTGCGAGTGTACTTCGGTTCCGTGCCGGGCATCCGCTGCCCGGCGTCTTCAGACCTTGCCCAGGGCGAGGTGACGCTCGAGCGCCGCTTCGTCCCGCGCGAGGTCGGCGCTCGCCGCCGCGTGGACGATGCTCCCCCGGTCGAGAATCACGGCGCGATCGGTGATCGCGAGGACATGCGCGGGATTCTGCTCCACGACGATCGCGGACATGCCTTCTTCGCGAACGAGCGTCGTGATGACGTGCAGCAGCTCGAGAACGATGAGCGGCGCCAGGCCCTCCAGGGGCTCGTCCAGCAGCAGCAGGCGCGGATTGAGCACGAGCGCGCGGCCGATCGCGAGCATCTGCTGCTCGCCGCCGGACAGCTGCGTTCCGAGATTGCGCCGGCGCTCGGCAAGACGCGGGAACAGCGCGAACACGCGCGACGGCGTCCACGCGCCTGCGCGCGCGATTGCGGTGAGATTCTCCTCGACCGTCAGCGACTTCCAGATGTTGCGCTCCTGCGGCACCCAGCCCAGGCCGGCGGCGGCGCGCTGGTCGGCGCGCAGCGTCGTCAACGCGCGCCCGTCGAGCTCGATGCTCCCGCCGCGATAGCGCGTCACGCCGACGAGGCTCGCGAGAAGCGTCGTCTTGCCGGTCCCGTTGCGGCCGAGCAGCGCGAGCGACTGCCCTTCGTCGAGCGAGAGATCGATGCCGTCGAGCACGACCGCCTCGCCGTATCCCGCTCGCAGCCCGCTGACACGGAGCAGTTCAGCCATGCACCGCCTCGCCGAGATACGCGGCCTTCACGCGCGGATCGCGCGCGATCTCGTCCGCCGGGCCTTCCGCGAGCAACGCGCCGTCGACGAGCACCGAGATGCGCGACGCGAAGCGGAACACGAGGTCCATGTCGTGCTCGATCAGAAGCACGCTGACGTCGTCCGGAAGTGCAGCGAGCGTGTCCAGGATCCCGTGCCGGTCGGCCTCGGGCACGCCGGCGGCGGGCTCGTCCAGCAGCAGCACGCGCGGCTTGCAGGCATACGCCAGCGCGATTTCGAGCAGGCGCTGCCGGCCATACGCAAGCGTCGCCGTACGCTCGTGCATGACGTCCGCGAGCCGGAAACGATCGAGCACGTCGACAAGCTCGTCGGTCACCCGGGGCCGCTTGCCGGGGAGGCGCCACCAGTCGGCGCCCGACCCCAGGCGCTCCGATACCGCGAGGCCGATCGTCTCGAGCGGCGTCAGGTCGGCGAACAGCTGGTTGATCTGGAACGTACGCGCGATGCCGCGCCGCACGCGCTGATACGGCGCCATCGTCGTGATGTCCTCGCCCGCGAGGAGGATGCGGCCGCGTGTCGGGCGCAGCGTCCCGCTGAGCAGGTTGACGAACGTCGTCTTGCCGGCGCCGTTGGGTCCGATCAACGCATGGCGCGCGCCCTGCTCGACCTTCATGGAGATGTCGTTCGCCGCGACGATGCCGCCGAAGTTCCTGCCGATGCCGATCGTTTCGAGTGCAGCCCTCCAAGCGCGCTCACGCGCTCCGCGCAGCGCCCACGGCGGCGCCGCCGCGCGCCAATGCCTTCGCTCAGCCGATCGCCGAGGACCCGCACCGGCGACACCCAGCGCGCCAGGCGCTCGCGGCCGATCAGCACGATCGCGACGAGCACCAGGCCGAGCCAGAACTGCCAGTATTGCGGCGTGAGATTGGCGAGCCAATCCTGCATGAGCTTGAAGGCGATCGCGCCGATGAGACCGCCGTAGAGATAGCCGGTGCCGCCGATGATCAGCACGAGCAGCAGGTCGGCCGAACGGTCGAACGAAAACACGTCGAGCGATGCGAATGCCGTGGTTTGCGTGAGCAGCGCGCCCGCCACGCCGGCGTAGAACGCGGCGATGGTGTAGATCGCGATCAGGCGGCGATCGACGGGGATGCCGATCGCGGACGCCCGCAGCGCATTCCCCTTGATCGAGCGCAGCGACAGCCCGAACGGCGAATGCACGATGCGGCGGGCGATGACGAACAGGACGAACAGCACGACGAGGCTGTAGACGTACGCGGTGTGGCCGTAGAGATCGAACCGGAACGTCCCGAGCACCGGCGCCATTGCGATGCCCTGCAGGCCGTCGGCGCCGCCCGTGAGCCCGGAGTAGCGGTTGGCGATCTCCCGCAGCACGAGCGCCACGCCGAGCGTGACCATCAGACGCGTCAGGTCGGAACCGCGCAGCACGAGGAAGCTGGTCGCAAACCCCAGCACTGCAGCGGCAAGGCCGGCGAGCACGAGGGCCAGCACGGGCTCGGTGACGAGGGCATGCTTGGCGAGCAAGCCCGCGGCATAGCCGCCGAATCCGAAGAATGCCGCATGTCCCAGCGAAATGATGCCGGCGTAGCCGAGGATCAGGTCGAGCGAAAGCGCGAACAGCGCGAGGATCGCGATTTCCGTCAGGATCAGGTGGCGGCTCGGCAGGAAGTAGATCGCGGCCGCCGCAACGAGCCAGAACACGACTTCGAGCGGCGTCCAGCGCGCGGGACTCGCGAGGCGCCGCGCAACCTGTATCGAAAGCGGGTTCGACATCCTTGCCGATTACCGCGTCGTCGGGCGCGCGAACAGCCCCTGCGGGCGCCAGATCAGCACCACGATCATGATCGTGTAGATCACGAAGGCGCCGAGCTTCGGCGCGTAGTACTTGCCCGCGACGTCGCCGATGCCCAGCAGGATCGAGGCGAGGAACGGTCCGGTGATGCTCGAGGTCCCGCCCACCGCCACCACGATCAGGAAATAGATCATGTACTTGAGCGGGAAGATCGGGTCGAGCCCGAGGATCTCCGCGCCGAGCGCGCCGCCGAGGCCCGCGAGTCCCGAACCCGCGGCAAAGGTGACGGCGAACACGAGGTTGACGTTGATGCCGAGGCCGCGCGCGACCCGCTGGTCGTCCACCGCGGCGCGCAACCGGCTGCCGAAGCGCGTCTTCATCAGCGCGAGCTGCAGCGCCAGCGTGAGCAGGCCGCAGACGAAGATGATCAGCAGCCGATACTTGCCGACGCCGATGCCGAACAGATCGACCTGCCCCTGCAGCATCGGCGGAATCTTCACGAACTGCTGCGACGAGCCCATGACGTAGTCGACGGCCGCCACGGCCATGAACACGAGGCCGATCGTGAACAGCACCTGGTCGAGATGGCTCTTGCCATTTTTACCAGGACCGGACCACCGGTCTTATGGAACCGGGGGAGACGCACTCCAACACGAAGTGCTGGTACCTCAGGACTTCGTGGTATTGATGATCGATCCGATCGAGATGTCGCGTGCGGCCTACGAATGCGGAGTGGGCTCGACGCCGCATTTTCGGGTTGCCTTGACCGATGAACCGGAGGTCTACAAAGCCCTACAGTCGTTCGCTGGGTGTATACGTTCAAGTGCGGGGATTTTGGAGCAACAGACACGCTACGCGAGTGCGTTCGTCTACTGTTAGGGTTCACAGAGGCTGGATCTCGATCCCCCGGGCCGTCGGACAGCTCGATCGTAGAGAAGGTGAAGAGTCACATTCGCGAACGCTATCGCGAACCGGTTACGCTGGACGAGTTGGCGCAGGTGGCGGGTGTCAGCCGCTACCACCTCATCCGGTTGTTCAAGCGGCATGTCGGCATCCCCCCCCCACTCATTCCAGACCTGTGTTCGCATTGAACGGGGCCGCACCATGCTCCGAGCGGGCATTCCGCCCGCCGTTGTGGCGGCCGATCTTGGGTTTGCTGACCAGAGTCATTTCACTCGCAGGTTTCGCGACGTCGCGTTCGGCGCCGGGCCATTACGTCCGCGGCTGACGGTGATCCGCGGGGTAGGTTGCGCGGCCAGGCCCGGGGACTTCGACGTCCCTATTTGCCACTGCGAGCTTTGGTGATAGAGCAATAACGTTCTAGACGATCCCATCGCAGCCCATTGGAATCCGGCCAATCGGAGGGCG
This sequence comes from uncultured beta proteobacterium, assembly GCA_963741125.1. Lineage (GTDB taxonomy): Bacteria > Pseudomonadota > Gammaproteobacteria > Burkholderiales > Burkholderiaceae_C > CADEEN01. The sequence goes on along the minus strand of CAVUGY010000038.1, from coordinate 149,021 downwards.
CAATGGTTAGTATTCGAACGGCACCAGCATTGGGCAGATCATGGTTTGAATCTCGGGGCATTCCGGCGACCTGTGGCGTTGTTGCGAGTCTTTCGCGCTGGCTGGCATGCAGCCTTGCACTAGTCCTTGTCACTTCGTGCGGCGGAGGTGGGGGGGGGGTGGCGGAGGGGGCGGCAATAGCGGTGGCGGCGCCCCAACGCTCTCGTCGATCGCAATCACGCCGGCCAATTCATCCTACTACTCCGGGACCGCACAAAAAATTGCGTTCGCAGCCACGGGCAACTATTCCGACGGAACGACCAAGGACCTGACGACGTCGGCGGCCTGGTCCCTCGCACTCTGTCACGAGTGCCAATGTCACCAACGCCGGAGACGGATCGGGACTGCCACCAGGTACCCTCGTCTACAGTGGGACTGGGAGCTCTGCTCTGACACTCAAGCTCACGGCAGCCGTTGGCGCGGTGTCGGGCAGCACGATGGTCAACTTTGGCCCACCGCCGCTCTCGAGCATTGCAGTTTCGCCATCGAACGCAATCGTTCCCGCCGGAGGTACTTTGCAGTTGCACTCGAGCGGTACTTTTGCGAACGGCACTGTTAGCGACTTCACCAATTTCGCCCTTTGGAAATCGGCAAGCACAACCGTAGCGACATTTTCATTGAACGGAAATCTAAACGCACTTGCTGCAGGAACCAGTGCCGTCACTGCGACTTGGGGGGGCCTGACGTCTCCTCCCGTGACCGTTACCGTGACGGCACCGCTCGTGCGTTCGCTCGCGGTCACACCGGCCAGCCCCAGCCTCCGTGCAGGATCTTCACAGCAGTTCATCGCAACGGCCACGATGACCGATGGCACTCTCCAGGACATCACTTCGTCGGCGGCTTGGTCCTCGTCCAGCACGTCGGTGGCAACCATCTCGAACGCCGTGGGTTCGGCAGGGATTGCGAACGCCGCGAGCGTGGGAACGAGCACGATCAGCGCGACATACTCTGGACTAACCGGTTCCACGACGCTAACTGTGACCAGTGCGACGGTTGTATCCCTTTCCGTGTCACCTTCGAACCCGACCATTTCCCAGATCGGTACCAACGCGCAGTTCACGGCGACAGCCACCTACTCGAATGGCGCGACGCTCGACGTCACGGAACAGGCGACCTGGACTTCGGCAGATCCCCTCACGATATCGATCAGCAACGATCCGGGAAGTCGCGGCTTGGCGACGCCCACGTTGCGCCTTGGCAGCACCACGATCAGTGCCTCGTACGCATTCCTCGTCGGAAATACAACGGCAACAGTGACCTCTTCCGCAGGGGAGAACCCGTGGGCGCTGCGCGCGGGGAGTTTCCCCTGCTGGCCGCAGATGTCGATGGCGTGGTCGGGGTCGCGGTATGTGTGGAACTGCGGAGGCGGCTTCACGTCCACCGACGGCCTCACCTGGAAGCCGCAGAGTGTTAGGTTCGGTGGCGGAGTCACCGGCGGCGGAATTGTCTGGGCCGGAAGTCAGTTTGTGGCGCTCGCTGCAGATGGCACGATCAGTACCTCATCGGACGGATTGGCGTGGACGGCGCATCCCGTCGCCGCGCTGTCGGGCATCAACAGCGTCGGGCCGATATTCTGGTCCGGGTCCCAGTTTGTCGCACTCGCCATGGTCTCGAATCCGGCCACCCTGCAGACCGGCATGACGGCGATCTTCACCTCGCCGGACGCAATCAGCTGGACCCAGCGGGCGTCCGCCAACACCGACAACGGCTTCGCGGCCGTGTGGACGGGTTCCAAGTTCGTACTGGTGCAGACCGGCGGAAGCGTTCAGACTTCCCCGGACGGCGCGGTCTGGACCGCTGTACCCGCAACAGGCGTCATTGGCACGAGTGCGGTGGCATGGTCGGGCGCGCGCTATGTCGCTGTCGGAGGATCGGACTCGTTGACTGGTGCACCTGTTGCACCAATCTTCGCATCGACGGATGCGATCACCTGGACCGCGGTTTCGCCGCCGGCATGGTTGGGAAATCGGATTTACTCCGCAGTCATCTGGACCGGATCGAAATTCGTCGCGTTGGGCGTGACGACATGCTTCACTGTGAACTGCAATTCGAGCAACACGGGTCTCGTGGCAACTTCCCCGGACGGACTCACATGGACCCAGACGAGCGAACCGACCGGGGTCGCGCTCGGATCAATCGTCTGGGATGGGTCGAAGTTTGTCGCCGGCGGTGGGGAGGGCGTAGGGACGTCGACCGACGCTGTTAACTGGACTTTTGGGCCCTCGGTTCTAACCCTTCCGGCGACGACGCCCGGTGGCGTCCAGTTCACGGGTGTCGTCTGGGCGGGCAACCATTTCGTGGCGGTCGGGAAGTCCGGGATGATCATCGACTCACCGGATGGAGTGACATGGACGTCCAAGTCGTCGACAGTCCTCACCGACCTGTTGTCCATTGCGTCGTCTGGAAGCCTTTTCGCCGTTGGGATGGCCAACGGCGGAATCCTGACGTCCATTGATGGCTCGAACTGGACGGTGCAGTCTTCCGGAACCGGCAACAACGTGAATGCGATCACCTGGACCGGCACACAATTCATTGCGGTTGGCGGAGGTGGGGCTATCGTCACGTCGACCGACGGAATCCATTGGACGCCGCGAACGTCCGGTACGACTATCGCGCTCACCGACGTCGCCTCCTCAGGAACGCGGCATGTCGCAGTTGGTGGTGGATATTCCGCGACTGGAACCGTGCTACTGACATCGTCCGACGCCGTCACTTGGACCGCGGTTCCGTTACCGAACATCTTGCCGAATAAAGTCGTCTGGACCGGATCGCAGTTTGTTGTAGTCGGTGTCAGTAATACATACACATCACTTACTTCGCCTGATGGAATCAATTGGACCCAGCATACGAATCCTTTTTCGGGGTTCACGAGTCTGTACTGGGACGGATCACAACTGTTCGCACAGGCGACATATCCAGGTTCGACGCTACTGACCTCCACGAACGGCACGTCCTGGACCGTTATGTCCAAGAACGGGTACCCATTCAACGGTATGGCGACATCTGGGTCTCGGCTCGTCGGTGTAGGCAGCGCAGGCGGCACTTCTCAGCCCGCCGGGTGGGTGTTCTCCATACCTTGATTGGGACGAAGGACTCCTACCGAGCCAGCGTGATACAGAACGCCCATCAAGTACTCAATCGCCTCGGATGGCTCGCTCTCGCTGGTCACTAACGAGTCGACGCCGAACTTGGTCGGCAACGGCGAGCTCATGATCAGGGCCAGGACCAGCGGCACATCGGTCATCATTACGGCCACAACCGACTGTGCCTACCCCTGGCCAGGCAGCCCCTGCGCCGAAGGGGTCCAGGTTTACCTTCGGCAGCGCCACTTTCAATGGCACCGCAACAGTGACTACATCAGGGACCAACAACCAAGACCGCGTCGTAACCACACGACCGACTTCGTCGTCTACTTACTCGCTGGCCGCCGACGGCACGCTGACGATAGGCGTTGAAGTCGTCGGTGCAGTCTCTCCGAGCGGCAACCGTGGTGTTCGGCAACACGTCCAGCGACCCCGGAATCGGCATCGACCTGCGTCAATAGCCCGCCATCGCACTGGCCCCGACCGCAGCCGATGCGGTTTGGGGGGCCGGGCACGCGCGTGCCGGCCTTGATCATCTCGCCGTTCGCCAAACGCGGCTACGTCGACAAGACCTCGTACGACACCACCTCGATCATCAAGCTCATCACGCGCCGATTCGGCCTCGAGCCGCTGCCCGGTGTGCGCGAGAAGGCCGGAGACCTGAGCAATGCGCTCGACTTCTCGCGACGCTGACGGCATCGATGCTGCGTGTGCGCACCGAAGGGCCGATGACCCGGGGCGAGTGCGGGGCGAGACGGACTACTGCTTGCCTTTCGGTGACTCGACCCAGCCTTCGTCCTTGAACACGGCCCAGACGGCCATCGAGTGGCCGTGGCCCAAGTCGAACTCCTGCTTCAACCACGCCACCAGCGCGCTGGCCTTCATATCGGGCTTGTAGACGCCGGCCTTGGTCGCCAAGGCCTTCAACTGTGCGGGCGTCTTGCCCGTCTTGGCGCGAATGTTGTCCAGGTAGGCTTGAAACGACATCTTCTTCACTCCCTAGGCTAGGCCTCTGGATCTTCTACGGCGCCATCCAGGCGCGCCAGCACGAGCAGGTCAAACACGGTACCGCTGGCGATGACATAGGTCTTCATGCAGAGATCTCCGAGCGCTTGTGCATTGAACCGCGAAGCTGTGCCGCCCGTCAATGTGCTGGCCCGGCGCCGCACGATTTCTGCCGGGTTTGAGGCGCCGCGGCGCCGCACTTGGCCTTCATCAAGCCGACTACGGGCCGGCGCTCGCACAATCGATCGCGCGCGCACTCGCTCCCTGCGGGTGATCGCCCCGTCATGGCCAGCGATACCCCGACCACCGTTGCCCAGCATGCCCACTCCATGGAGTCACCCACCCAGCGCCTGGACCGCCTGCTGCATGCCAGCGCGGTACCGCTGACCGCGGGGCTGTCGCCGGTGTCTCTGTCGCTGGCCTGGGCCGACTGGGCCTGGCACCTGGCGCTCTCGCCAGGGCGGCAAATGGAGCTGGCGGCGCTGGCCACGCAGCTCGCCGCCGACACCGTACAGCAGGTGACCGCCGACGGTGGTGTTGCACCTGCCGCTGGCGCCGACGACGACCCGCGCTTTGCTCATGAAGCCTGGGCCGCGTGGCCGTACCACCTATTGCGCAGCGGCTTTCGCCACAGCGAAGCCTTCTGGCATGAGGCGGCCTGCATGCCGGGCATGACGGCGCATCACACCGAGATGACCCAGTTCTTCGCCCGCCAGTGGCTGGGCATGATGGCGCCGGCCAATTGGCTGGCCACCAACCCGGTGGTTCAGCACGACGTGGCCCAGTCCTGGGGCACGCACCTGGCCAAGGGTGCGATGCATTGGCTGGCCGACAGCACGGGCCAGGCCGACGCAGAGCCGCCGGCCCAGGGCGCGCGCTTCGAGGTCGGGCGCAACCTGGCCATCACGCCGGGCAAGGTCGTGTTTCGAAACCACCTGATCGAGCTGATCCGCTATGCACCGGCCAGCGCCAAGGTGCATCCCGAGCCGCTGCTGATCGTGCCGTCGTGGATCATGAAGTACTACATCCTCGACCTGCAGGCGCACAACTCATTGGTGCGCTACCTGGTGCAGCAAGGGCACACCGTGTACATGCTGTCGTGGCGCAACCCGGACGCCGCCGACCGTGACCTGACCCTCGACGACTACCTGCACCTGGGGGTGCTGGCGGCGCTGCATGCGATCGGCAGGAGCCACGGCAAGGCCGTGGCCGTGCATGCGGTGGGTTATTGCCTGGGCGGCACGCTGCTGGCGATTGCGGCAGCGGCGCTCGGCCGCAGCGACCACGGCATCGACCATGGGCATAGCTTGCCGCGGCTCCGGTCATTGACCCTGCTCGCCGCACAGACCGACTTCTCCGAACCCGGCGAGCTGGGCCTGTTCGTCGACGAGAGCCAGATCGGCTACCTCGACCAGATCACCCATGGCACGGGCTACCACAGCGGCAAGCAAATGGCCGGTTCATTCCAGTTCCTGCACGCGCGCGAGCTGATCTGGGCACGGCGCATGCGCGAGTACCTGATGGGCGAACGCGATCCCCACACCGACCTGATGGCCTGGAATGCCGACACCACGCGCCTGCCTGCGCGCATGCACCACGAGTACCTGAGCGCCCTGTACCTGCACAACGCGCTGGCCAACAGCAGCTACCGCGTGCAGGGGCGCAGCGTGTCACTGGCCGACATTCGGCTGCCGCTGTTCCTGCTCGGCACGGAACGCGACCATATCTCGCCCTGGCGCTCGGTGTACAAGCTGCACCACCTGTGCGACAGCGAAATCACCTTCGTGCTCACCAGCGGCGGTCACAACGCCGGCATCGTGTCGGAGCCGGGCCACGCGGGGCGCAGCTATCGCCTCGACTGCCGCACCGAACACGGCGCCTGGGTCGAACCCGATCAATGGCTGCGCCGAGCACCGAAGCACCAGGGCTCATGGTGGACGGCCTGGCAGCACTGGCTGGCCGAACGCTCATCGGCGCCGCAGCCTGCCAAGGCGATCGCCGCCGGCGCGGCACTGGGCGATGCGCCGGGCAAGTACGTGTTGCAGCGCTACGACGACTGACTGGACTCAGGCCGCGCGCGCCGATGCGGTCAGGCCCAGGATGCGTGTCAGCGCATGGTCGAGGTTGGCCACCGTGCGCTCGGGATGGTGCAGCTTGTCCAGGCCGAACAAACCGATGCGAAAGGTCTTGAAGTCGGCCGGCTCGTCGCATTGCAGCGGCACGCCCGACGCGGTCTGCAAGCCCTCGCCGAGAAAGGCCTTGGCGCTGTGCAGGCCATCGTCGTCGGTGTAGCTGACGACGACGCCCGGCGCCTGGAAGCCCTCGGCCGCCACGCTGCGCAGGCCTTTGCCCGCCAGCAGCGCCCGCACCCTGCGTCCGAGTTCGAGCTGTTCTTCGCGCAGGCGCTCGAAGCCGTAGGCGCGGGTTTCGAGCATCACGTCGCGGGTGCGTGTCAGCGCGTCGGTCGGCAGCGTGGCGTGGTAGGCATGGCCGCCGCCTTCGTAGGCCTGCATGATCTGCAGCCACTTCTTCAGGTCCATCGCAAAACTGCTGCTGGCGCTGGCGTCGATCGCCGCGTGGGCGCGCTCGCCGAGCATCACGAAGGCGCAACAGGGTGAACCGCTCCAGCCCTTTTGCGGCGCGCTGACCAGCACGTCGACGCCGGTGGCCTGCATGTCGACCCAGACCGCGCCCGAGGCGATGCAGTCGAGCACGAACAGCCCACCCACCTCGTGCACCGCATCGGCCACGGCGCGCAGGTAGGCATCGGGCAGCAGGATGCCGGCCGCGGTTTCGACATGCGGCGCAAAGACCGCATCGGGCCGCTGCGCGCGGATGGAGGCCACCACCTCCGCTATCGGTGCCGGCGCAAACGCCGCCTGGCGGCCGGGCGCCACCGGGCGCGCCTTGTGCACCGTATGCGAGGACGGAATCCGCCCCATGTCGAAGATCTGCGTCCAGCGGTAGCTGAACCAGCCGTTGCGGATAACCAGCGCCTTGCGGCCGCTCGCGAACTGGCGCGCCACCGCTTCCATGCCGAAGGTGCCGCTGCCCGGCACGACGATCGCCGTGCGCGCGTGATAGACCTCCTTCAGCACGCCCGAGATGTCACGCATCACCTGCTGGAACTTGCGCGACATGTGGTTCAGCGCGCGATCGGTGTAGACCACCGAGTATTCGAGCAGGCCGTCGGGGTCGGTGTCGGGTAGCAGTCCAGGCATGGCGTCGTCTTTGCAGTGAGTCTTGAAGATCGGGCCTGATTATCGCCGCGCCGAGCTAGCCCATGCCCCTTGCGTCGCTGGGGTCACGGTTGACCAGCCGCCGACCGTACAGTGGGTGGCGCATGCTGCGCACCTCATGCTCCAGCCTGACCAGCACCTCGGCCGTGTCGAGATCGACGATGTCCTGGAAGCGGTACTGGCTGGCGTTGCTCTCTTCGCTGACCAGGCCACGCGCCAGCAGGCGGCGGTGCACACCGGAAAAATCGGCCAGCGTGATCTGCACATGATGGCCGTCGTAGGCCGGCAGTTTGCGCGTCGTTTCGCGAAAGACCAGGCTCTCGCCGGTGCCGATGCCGACGCGCGCAAATACGCCACCGAGGTCCTGCGCGCAGTGAACCAGTGCGCCCAGCAGCTCGCGGTAAAAGCGCACGATGCGCGCAGCCGTGCCCGGCGCGACATCGACCTCGACGTACGGCATGCCTATCGTCATGCGCCCGAAGCGCGCCGGGTCGGGTGCGTGAACCCGCAGGCGATTGCCCCAGGGGCAGGTGACTTCCACCTGCCCGCCCTGCCCCGCATAGCTGAACTGCGTGCCCTGCAGCAGACCTTCGACTTGTTTCAGCCGCACGACCAGGGCGTCGAGGTCGGGCAGCACCAGGCCGACCACACCGCGCAACACCTGCGCCGGGCCCCTGCCGACCGGCAGGTGGAACTGGCTGCTGCCGACGTTGATCCAGGCGTTGTCGACGCCGATTCTCAGGTAGGGGTCGCGGGTCAGCCCGAGGCCCATGAGGTAGAACACCACGGCCATTTGTTGATCCGGCACACGCAGATTGAGATGGCCGAATTCGACGATGTTGCCGACGTCTTCCGCGCTGTGGTCCATGGCTGCTTCGCCGAGCTGCGTTTTCTTCATGGCCGACTCAGGGTTTGGGGTCCTTGTACACCGCAGCGGCCGCACGCGCCTGCCGCGCCACCGATTGCACCAGCGCCGGCGGCCCCTGCACGCGCACCAACTCGCCGTGGCGCAGGATGTCCATCACCAGCTCGGTGGCATCGGCATAGGGCACGCGCAGCGTCAGGCAGCCGTCGTCGTGCAGGGTCGACTGTTGCTTGGAATGCCACTGCTCGTGCTGCACCCACAACGCCGCCTCGGGCGCAAACAGCAGCGTGGCCCATTGCACCTTGGCGCCGCTGAACACGCCATAGCCGGCGTCGAGTTCGGCCTCGATGGTCTTCAACGCGACATCTTTCGCCCGCTGCTCGGTCAGCACAGCGCTGCGCACCGCGTCGAGCGCGAAACGGCGCAGCGCGTCGCTGGTGTGGCACCAGGCGTCGAGGTACCAGGTGTTGCGCCAGTGCACCAGGCGCTGTGGCGACACGCTGCGTTCGGTCTCCTGGCGCCGGCTGCGCACCCAGTAGCGCATCTGCACGCGACGCCGCTGCATGAGCGCGCTGCCGATGAGCTCGAAGTGGCGGCCGATCACCGGCCGCCGCGCAGCGCTCATGATCTTCACGCGCTTCATCAGCCCCTGGCCGTCGCTGCTGGCACCGAGCATGCCGTGCAGCTTGTCGAGCAGCGGTTGCAGGTGGCGGGCCAGCACCCCGCCTTCGTCCAGGCCCTGGATCAACTGGTGCATGGTCAGCAGGGCATGGATTTCGCGCTCGCTGAACCAGACACCGGGCAACTCGTGCTTGACCTGCCTCTGGTCGCGCGCATCGGGACGCATCGAATAACCGTTGGCCAGACGGTCATAGACGATAGGCGCGTCCAGGCGTTCGCGCAGGTATTCGAGGTCACGCTTCAAGGTCGCACGGCTGACACCGAGCTCGTCCATCAACGCAGCGAACGGCACCGATCCGCGGCTGCGGATCAACATTTCGATCTTGTAAAAACGCTCGGTGCGGTCCATCGCCTCAGGCCGCACTTTGCTGCCCATCGCGGCAGTTGGGGTTCGTCCGCCTAGGCTGCGAGTTCTGCGCATCGCGGCAGAGTGGCACCCGGCAGGGGCTCATGGCGGGGTGGTCGGCGCTGCGCGCCGACTGCGCTGCGGTGCTCGGCCTGTGGTCGCGCCGCACAACTCGCTGCGTTCGCTGCGCTCACTGCGCTCAGACAGGTGCGGCGAGTCAGACTACGAAGCGCGCTGCGCGCGCCGACCCCAGGCCTGTGCTCCTCGCCACCCCACAAATCGCCCCTGCCGGGTACCGCCTGCCGCGAAGGTCACCGGATGTGGTTTCCGAAGCGAACACCACGACTGCTCCCGCAAAGTCGCGCCCGGGCAGGGGGCAGCGCGTCTGCGGGGCGGCGAGGAGCGCAGGCCTTGTGGTCCGCGCGCGCAAGCGCGCCTCGTAAACTGACTTGTCGCACCTGTCTGAGCGTAGTGAGCGCAGCGAACGCAGCGAGTTGTGCGGCGCGACCCCAGGCCGAGCACCGCAGCGCAGTCGGTGCGCAGCGCCGACCGCCCCGCCGAAGCGTGCCGCCTGCCGGGCGCGACTTTGCCGCGACTGCGCAGAGCGTGCGACTGAAGTCGCCCTTGTCCAACAGCCGCCATCGGCATGCGCAGCAAGCCACCGACACGGCGCTTGGATCGAACTCGAGAATCTCATCCTAGCCACCACCGAGCAGTCGCCGATGGATGCGCCGGGTCGCGCTCCACACCAACCACAAGACCAGCGGAATCAACGCCCCGGTGACGATTTCCGGATCGACCGGCAGGCCTGCGGCCTTGGCGGCCTTGCCGATGTAAAGAATCAGGCTGACGACGTAGTACGAGATGGCCGCGATCGACAGGCCTTCCACCGTGCCCTGCAGGCGCAACTGCAGTTCCTGGCCGCGCGTCAGTTTGGCCAGCAACTGCTGGTTCTGGGCCTCGGTGGCGATGTCCACGCGCGTGCGCAGCAGCGCACCGGCGCGCTCGATGCGCTGCGACAGCGAAACCAGCCGCTGTGCGTTCGCAGCCACGGTGGCAATCGCGGGCGACAGCCGGCGCTGCATGAATTCGCCGATGGTCTGCGCGCCCGGGATCGCCAACTCACGCAACTCGACGATGCGCTGGCGCACCAGCGCGTCGTAGGCCTGGGTGGCCGAGAAACGGTACATGTGCTCGGCCGTGGCGCGCTCGACCGTCGCCGCCAGGGCGATCAGTTCGTGCAGCAGCTGTTGCTCCGACACCTGCGTGCCGTCGAGCCGCGCCGTGATCGCCGCCAGATCGCCTTCGGCCGCCGCCAGCATCGGCGCCAGCGCCTTGGCCACCGGCAAGCCGCGCAGCGCCATCAGGCGGTAGGTCTCGACCTCGAGCAGCCGCTGGGCAATGCGCCCGGCGCGGCTGTCGGTGGTGTCGGCGGCGGCGACGACGAGCAGACGCTCGAAGCCGTCGTCGCGCAGCTGGAAGTCGGTTACCGCGCACGAGTGACCGTCGGCCGCGTGCCCGCCGCCGCCGCCCGCACCCATGCGCGAAGCCACCACCGCGGTGTCGCCGAACCAGCGCCGCGCCCCTGCCAACACCGCGTGCGCATCGGCCAGGTCGGCCACCACCATGGCGAGTTGAATCGCCGCCACGGTGTGGCCTGGTATGCCGCGCAGCCAGGCCTTGTCGACCGCCAGGCCGGTCAGCAATTCGGGCAGGCGCGAGCCCAGGCCAGCCCCGGCGGGCAACGCTTGCACGATCGAGTAGCGCGTGAACTCGCTGTGGCGCTCCCACTTCAGGCTGTTGACACCGAGAGTCAGGCGCAGGAAGTTGCGCTTCAGGTCGTCTGGCGTCAGCAGCGCCTGCCCGGGCAGGCGCCGCAGATGCTCGTACTCCGCTTCACGCGTCACGGCCTCGTTGAGCACCGCGACATAGGTCACCAGGGCCGGCAGCGCCACCAGTGCCGGCGGCCGGGCGTGCACCTCATCGTGCAGCACGCGGCGCAACGGGTCGTCGGTCGGCAGGACGGTGACAGGCGGGTCTGGCGGGACTGAAGGCACATGGTCATGGTAGCCGCCGCAGCGAGACTGCGCCGTCAGCGGCGACAATCGCGCCGCGCCCTGACGGCGCGCAGGATGGAGGGCGGTGATGACGAGGCATGGCTGGTTGCTGGGGACGCTGGCGCTGGCCTCGGCCTGCACGCCACACGGCGACGAGGCGGCTATGAGCGGTTACGCCGAGGCCGAGCTGGTCTATGTGGCGCCGTCTGCGGCCGGCACGCTGCTGTCGCTGGCCGTGCAGCGCGGCGACCGCGTCAAGCGCGGCCAGTTGCTGTACGCGTTGGACACCGATGCCGAAGCCCTCAACCGCCAGACCGCCCAGGCGCGCCGCGAACGCGCGCAGGCGCAGGAAAGCAATCTGCGCAAAGGCGGGCGGGCGGCGGAGGTGCAGGCCGTCGATCAACAGATCGCGCAGGCACAGGCGGCGCTCGCCGCGTCGACCTCGACCCTGCAACGCAACCGGCAGCTCGTCGACCAGGGCTTCCAGTCGCCGCTGCGGCTGGAGGAATTGGTGGCGGCCCGCGATCGCGACGCGGCGCGTGTGCGCGAGTTGCAGGCCCAGCGCGTGGTGGCCACACAGGCCGCGCGCAGCGACGAGATCGCGGCGGCAGCGGCCGACGCGCGCGGCGCCCTGTCGGATGTGAGCCTCAGTGTCTGGCGCGAAGGGCAAAGGCACCGTGACGCACCTGCCGATGCCCTGGTCTTCGACGTCATGTACCGCCCCGGCGAATGGGTCAATGCCGGCGCGCCGGTCGTGGCGCTGCTGCCACCGGGTGCGCTGAAAGTGCGTTTCTTCGTACCCGAGCCCTTGCTGGCACGCGCTGCGATCGGCAGCCGGGTCACGCTGACTTGCGACGGCTGCGCGCCCAAGCTACGCGCGCAGATCCGCTGGGTCTCGCCGCAGGCCGAGTACACGCCGCCGGTGATCTACAGCAACGCCAGCCGCAGCAAGCTGGTGTTCGCGGTCGAAGCCACGCCGCTCGACGACGCCGCGGCGCTAAAGCCCGGCCAGCCGGTCGATGTGCGATTTGCCGAAACTGGCCGATGACCGTCGATTACACGATCGACGTGCGCGGCCTGACCAAGCGCTTCGGCGCGCGCACCGTCGTCGATGACCTCTCGATCCAGGTCCGCCGCGGCGAGATCTGCGGCTTCCTCGGTCCCAACGGCAGCGGCAAGACCACCACCATCCGCATGCTCTGCGGCCTGCTGGAGCCCGACGCCGGCGAAGGCACCTGCCTGGGCCACGACATCCGCCGCGAGTCGCGCCAGATCAAGCTGCGCGTGGGCTACATGACCCAGCGCTTCGGCCTCTACGACGATCTGTCGATCGACGAAAACCTCGACTTCGTGGCCCGCGTCTACGGCATGCCCGATCGGCGCGGCGTCGTCGACGCCACGCTCGAGCGCCTCGGGCTGTCGGCGCGCCGCACCCAGCTGGCCGGCACGCTGTCGGGCGGCTGGAAGCAGCGCCTGGCGCTGGCCGCCTGCATGCTGCACGAGCCCGATCTGCTGCTGCTCGACGAACCCACCGCCGGCGTCGACCCCAAGGCCCGACGCGACTTCTGGCAGCAGATCCACGCCCTGGCCGCCGAAGGTCTGACCGTGCTGGTCAGCACCCACTACATGGACGAGGCCGAGCGCTGCCATCGCCTGGCCTACATCTCCTACGGCAAGTTGCTCGCCGCCGGCACCGCGGCCGAGGTCGTCGCCCACGCCGGCCTTTCGACCTGGGCCCTCGGCGGCACCGACGGCGACGACCTGGCCCGGGCCAGCGCCCTGCTGCAGCGCGACCCGCGCTGGATGGTGGTGGCCTTCGGCACCACGCTGCACGTCAGCGCCGACAAGGGTGGCCCGGATCTGCCGGCCTGGCTCGCCGCACAGGCGCCCGAGGCGCGCTGGTCGGTGACGGCCATCGACACCGGCCTGGAAGACGTCTTCATCTCCCTGACGCAGCATGCGACCGACAACTTCCAGTAGTCGTGCCGGCGGCGGCTTGTTCGGGCTGTCCTGGGGCCGCATCGTGGCCGTGCTGCGCAAGGAGTTCGTGCAACTGCGGCGCGATCGACTGACCTTCGCCATGATGCTCGGCGTGCCGATCATGCAGCTGGTGCTGTTCGGCTACGCCATCAACGGCGACCCGCGCCAGTTGCCGACCGCGGTGGTGGCGGCCGACAACGGGCCGCTGGTGCGCAGCATCGTTCGCGCCGCCGAGAACACCGGTTACTTCAAGGTCGTGGCCACGCTCGCCGACGGCGACGCCGAGCAACTGATCGCCAGCGGCCAGGTCCAGTTCGCGCTGGTCTTCCCGGCCGACTTCTCGCGCCGTGTGCTGCGCGGCGAGCACCCGGCGCTGGCCGTCTATGCCGACGCCACCGACCCGGCCGCCACCGGCCCGGCGTCGGCCGCGCTGCAGGCCCTGCCCGCCTTGGCCCTGGCCAACGACCTGAAAGGCGCGCTGGCCCCGCTGCGCCCCGGCACCCAGCCGTTCGAGCTGCGCCTGCACCGCCGCTACAACCCCGAAGGCCTGACCGCCTACAACGTGGTGCCGGGCCTGATGGGCGTGATCCTGACCATGACCCTGGTGATGATGACGGCGATGGCGATGACCCGCGAGCGCGAGCGCGGCACGCTGGAAAACCTGCTCGCCACGCCGGTGCGCCCGCTTGGAGATGATGATCGGCAAGATCCTGCCCTACGTCTTCATCGGCTACGTGCAGGTGCTGGTCGTCTTCAGCGCGGCGCGCCTGTTGTTCGACGTGCCGATGGCCGGCAGCTTCGCCATGCTGACGGCCACCGTGCTGCTCTTCATCGTCGCCACGCTGGCCGTCGGCTTCACCTTCTCGACCATCGCCCGCTCGCAGATGCAGTCGATGCAGATGACGATGTTCTACTTCCTGCCCAACATCCTGCTGTCGGGCTTCATGTTCCCGTTTCGCGGCATGCCCGGCTGGGCCCAGGCCATCGGCGAGGTGCTGCCGCTGACCCACTTCGTGCGCATCGTGCGCGGCATCATGTTGAAGGGCGTGACCTGGCACGACGTCTGGCCCGAGGCCGGTGCGATCGTCGCCTTCCTCGCCGTGGTCGGCACGATTGCGATGCTGAGGTATCGGCAGACGATCGATTGACGACGACACCGGGCGGCGGCGAAGTTCACCCGCCCTCGCGGCAGCTGCGATCGATAGAATTCGCGCTGCCCGATGGCCCCATTCTCACTGCAGCAGCCATTGCTGGCCCTGCGCACCGTGTTGTCCGTGCCGGCATTGCGCCGGTCGCTGGCCGCGTACCTGCTGTTCAACTCCGCGGAGTGGGCGGTCTGGGTCGCGGTGCTGGTTTTCGCCCATGAATTCGGCGGCACGACGGCAGCAGCCATCGCCGTACTGGTGCAGCTCCTGCCCGCGGCGGTGATCGCGCCCTTCGCCGCAGCGCTGGCAGATCGAACCGCGCGCGAGCGGATGCTGGCATGGACCTACTTCGCTCAGGCGACGGCGATGTCGATCGCCGTCGCGTGCTTGCTGCTCGATGCACCGCCGATGCTCGTGCTTGCCGCCGCGACGCTGGTCTCCGTGGCGATCAGCCTCAGCCGGCCCGTCTACCTCTCGTCGCTGCCGGCCTTTGCCAAAACTCCGCCCGAACTCACGGCCGCCAACAGCGTCTCGACGATGATCGAGAGCCTGGCTGTGCTGGTCGGTCCGACGATCGCTGCGCTGTTGACCGAGCTGGCCGGTCCAGCCTTGGTCTTTGCCCTCTTCGCCCTCGTCCAGGCGCTTGCCGGTCTGTTGGCCTGGCGCCCGGCGAGCGCTGGCGCGGTATCGACTGCGGTCATGCGCAGCTCGGCCAGGCTGTCGGACTGGTTCGCGGGTCTTTCCGAGTTGCGCGTGCAGCCCCACGGCAAGCTGCTTCTGGCCTATGTGGGGGTCGCCCATTTTCTCGTCGGTATGGCCGATGTCCTGGCCGTTGTCCTGGCCTTCGAGATCCTGGCGCTGGGGCCATCCGGTCCGGGCCTCCTCATTTCCGCGATGGGATTCGGCGGCATGCTCGGTGCCGCGGCGTCGATCATGCTGGTCGGCAGGCGCCGGCTCGGACCGGCGCTGGCGGCTGCGCTATTGGTCGCCGGTGTGCCGTTCGCCATGGCCGGTCTGGTCTCGCAGCTGTTTGTCGCCGTGCTCCTTCTGGCGGCGGCCGGCGCCGGCAAGTGCGTGCTCGAAGTGGCGTCGCGCACACTGCTACAGCGATCGATGGACGAGGACTTGCTGGGGCGCGTGTTCGCGTTGCAGGAAGGGCTGATGCTGCTGGCACTGGCCGCCGGTGCGATGGCCGTACCGCTCCTGGTGTCGGTTCTGGGCCCACGAGGCGCATTCTTCGCCGCAGGCCTGATGCTGCCGCTGTTGGCCGCCTCGACATGGCGCCGCCTGCGCACGATAGACGCACTGGCCACCTTGCCTTCGCCGGCGCTTGCCTTGCTGCGCCGCGTGCCGATGTTCGGACACCTGCCGACGCCGGTCATCGAACGACTCGCCAGTCGACTGCAGGTGTTCGAGTTCGGCGCACAGGAAACGGTCATCCGACAAGGTGAAGCGGGGGGGCATTTCTACGTCGTCGAGTCCGGCCGGCTCGCCGTAGCGGTCGACGGACAACCGAGACCCGCACTGCTGCCCGGCGACTCCTTCGGCGAGATCGCACTCATGCGCGACCTGCCGCGCACGGCAACGGTGACGACGCTGACTGCAGCCCGTCTCTGGGCCCTGGACCGCGCGACCTTTCTCGCCGCCATCACCGGCTCGCGCCGCGCGGCGACAGAAGCCACTCGCGTGGCCGACGCCCGACTCGCGGCCACCGCGGTGACCAAAGCAGCAACATCGGGTGACCGCCAGCCGCCACCGTAGTCCATCGGCGCAGGCCCCATAGGCTCATCCCATGAGCCTATGAGGTCCGACACTGGTGTTGCCGGGGTCGTCCCGGTGTCCGCTCGAAAGCGCTGCCGCCATGCACACCGCCGACCTGTTCGAAGACACCGCAGCCGCGGTGCGAGCCTTGAGCCCCGCCGATGCCACGGGCTTCGAAATCGGCTGGGACCATGCGCATTACCGCCTCACGCCGCCGCCGCAACAACTGACCGTGGCCAACCCCGTGCGCCAGGGCTGGCAGGCCGGCGCGGCCGTCTTCGGCTCACGCACGCTCAAACCCACACCGCAGGTGCGCAAGTGGCTGCAACTGCGCCTGAATGCCTGGCGCCGAGATCTCGGATTCGAGGGCGTGCAGGTCACGCCGCATTTCCTGGCTCAGATCGATGTGCCGCATTGCCCGATCACCCGCCTGGCCCTCAGCCGCGGCAACGGTGCCGGCAACGAGGCCGCGGTCGACCGCGTCTGCCACCAGGCCGGCTACGCAGCCGGCAATCTGGCCGTGACGAGCATGCGCGTCAACCAGGCCAAGGCCGAGCTCGGCTGGTCGGACGCGCTGCACATCGCGCGCCAGCTGCAAGCCTCGGGCCTGGACACCGTCGACGGCCTGAGCGCCGTGCACTGGGCGCGTCTGGGTGTGCTGATGAGTTTCGTCACCGCGTTGCCGCATGCCGAGGCGGCCCGACTGCCGCTGCTGGTCCTGCCCCCCAACCGTTTGCGCCTGCTCAACCCCGTGCAGGCGCTGCAGGCCGTGCTGACGCTGGCCTTCACGCAGACGCAGGCCGTGCCCCGGCTGCGCGAGCTGATGGCGCACCTGCCGGCCGCGTCGCGGCACGAGTTCCAGGTCTTCGTGCTCACGCTGCAGGCGCGGCGTCTGGCCATCGGCATGCAGATCGGTGGCATCGGTCTGCGCCACGCGCTCGAAGACATGTGGACCGATGCGGCCGTCAATCGGCGTTGGCAGCGCTTTGCCATGCTGCTCGACGACGCCGCCTGCGAGCACCTGCTGCGCATCGCCGCGCGGCATGGCCTGGGCGGCAAGGCCTGGCACTGGTTGCCGCACGCGGCGGCCACCGAAGGCTGGTCCCTGGCCACTGCCGGCCACAGCGGGCCGCGGCCGGCGTGGGCGCGCAGCAGGCCGGCGCCGCCGCCGCGCTCGGACGCGTCTAACATCGCGGCGTGAACGATGCGCAGGACTTCGACGTGCTGGTCATCGGCGCCGGCATCGCCGGCGCATCGGTGGCTCACTTCCTCGCGCCGCATGCCCGCGTCGGCCTGCTCGAGCGCGAAGCCCTGCCGGGCTACCACAGCACCGGGCGCTCGGCGGCGATGTTCATGGAGAGTTACGGTCCGGCGCAAGTGCGCGCGCTCACCAGGGCCAGCCGCGCATGCCTGGCCGCATCGGTCGATGGCCAGGCGCCCCTGATCACGCCGCGCGGCGCGCTGTTCATCGCCCGCGCCGAGAGGGCCGATGCGCTGCGTGCGCTGCACCGGCAGTTGCAAGCCGAAGGCAGCGTGGTGCAACTGCTGGATGCGGCAGCGGCTCGCGAGCGCGTGCCTGTGCTGCGTCAGCAGGCCTGCGCGCTGGCCTTGATCGACGGCGAATCCTGCGACATCGACGTCGACCGCCTGCACCAGCGCTTCCTGCGCGGCGCCATCCGGCAGGGTGCGCGGCTGGTGGTCGATGCCGAGGTATCCGGCATCGCGTTGGCCAACGGGCGCTGGACCGTCCACGCGGCGGCGCAACAATTCAGTGCCAGCGTGCTGGTCGATGCCGCGGGCGCCTGGGCCGACGCCGTGGCCGCATTGGCCGGGGTGCCGCCGCTGGGCCTGCAAGCGCGTCGCCGCAGTGCCTTCACCTTTGCGCCCCCCGCCGCGACCGACTGCCGCAGCTGGCCCTGCGTGGCCGACGTCGACGAGAGTTTTTATTTCAAGCCCGAGGCCGGCGTGCTGCTGGGTTCGCCGGCCAACGCCGACCCGGTGGCCGCGCATGACGTGGTCGCCGAAGAACTCGACATCGCCACCGGCATCCAGCGCATCGAGGACAACACCACGCTGGCCATCCGCCGCCCCTTGCGCACCTGGGCCGGGCTGCGCAGCTTCGTGCCCGACGGCGCACTGGTCGGCGGCTTCGACGCAGGCACAGCCCAGGTTCTTCTGGTGCTGCGGACAGGGCGGCTACGGCATCCAGACCAGCCCGGCGATGGGCGAGGCCTGCGCCGCACGCATCCTGGGCCGGCCGATGCCGGCCCATATTGCCGATCAGGCACTGGGCTTTGCCGACCTCGCGCCGCGGCGCTGAGCTCAGAACCGGCTCTCGACCCCGGGCGAGCGCATGCGCTGCAGGATGGCCCGTGCGTGGCTCACCCAGCCGTGCGCCTCCCAGCGCCAGAACATCAGCGCGCCGCGGATCCACTCGTCGGCGGCGTAGGCGACCCAGATCCCGACCAGACCGTAGTACTTGCCGAGGACCAAGGAACCGATGCCCAGCACCAGCACCAGCGACGCGATGGACGCGGTGACCGGGAAAATCACGTCACCGGTCGAGCGCAGCGCCCCCAGCACCACCAGATTGGCGACGCGACCCGTCTCGAGCGCAAACGAGATCCAGAGCAGCGTCTGCGCCATCTGGATCACGGCCGGATCGCGCGTGAAGGCCCGCATCAACCAGGGCGCGCCGGCCGCCACGATCAAGGCCATCGCACCCGATGCGAACAGGCCATTGCGCAAACCCTTGCGCACCAGCTGGTGCGCGACACGGAATTTGCCCGAACCGATCAAGTGGCCGACCATGATTTCGCAGGCCCAGCCGATGGCCAGGCTGATCAGCAGCACGTAGCGCAAGGTCTGCAGCACATAGGCCTGCGTGGCCAGGGCCGCCACACCCAGCTTGGCGGCGGCCGACAGCGACATCATGAAGGCGATGCGATAGGCCAGTTCGAGCGAGGCGCCCGGCACCCCGACGTGCAGCACCGGCATCAACGCGCGTGCCGGGCAATGCCACCAATCGCGCTGGCTGGGCACCAGCTGCATGCGCCGACGCCACAGCCCCAGGTGCAGGCCCAGACCGGTGGCGCGGCTGAGCGTCAGCGCCAAGGCGTAGCCGGGCAGGCCCAGGCCGTCCCAGTCGCCCAGACCCAGCATCAGCGGGAAGGCCAGCGCCAGGTTCGTGGCGTGCATCACCAGCATCACGAACAGGGTGTCGCGTGCGTGCAGGTGGGCACGCAGGATGCTGGCCATGACCAGGTTGTAGGCCTCGAGCAGCGCGGCAACCGCCAGCAGCGGCAGGTAGGGGCCAGCCAGTGCGGCCACCGCGTCCGGCGCGTTCAGCACATCCAGCGTCCAGTCGCTGAAGCACAGCAGCCACAGCGCGGCCACCGCGCCGGCCCAGGTGCAGGCCCCCAGGCCGACTAAGGCCGTTCGCCGCGCCGCGTCGGCCTGGCGGCCACCCAGCGCCTGCGTGATAGTCACACCCACGCCGATGGCCAGCACGCGAAAGAGCACGAACAGCGATTCGAGCACCTGCTGGCTCATGCCGAAGGCGCCGGCAGCGGCATCGGAGATCTGCGAAGCCATCCACAGCCCGGCCATCGTGACGCTGATGCCGATCAGAAACTCGCCCAGGATAGGCCCGGCGATGGGCGTGATGCGTGGGCGCTGCGGACGGGCCATGGCGGATCAAAAAGGCAGGCGCTCGCTCATTGCCCCCATGGATGAACCTCGGTGCCCTTGGGCACCCTGCGCTTGATCTCGCTCTCTTCCTTGGTCAGGCAATGGCATTGGGCGCGCGAGCTGCCCCGCCCCTGCGGCGTGTAGCGCGCGCCCTGGAAGCCCTTGAGCTCGCAGTACGCGCTGCACTCGTGATTTTGCTTGGAGACCCAGAGCATGGCGATGAACAGCGCCACGGCCGTGACGGGAAGGATCACGCGCCAGAAAACGGCGTTGCCCAGAGCGGTGACGCCGCTACCGCGCCTAGTTCCAGCCTGGGCAGGCGTCATGTGGCGGCCCGAACCGGCACGAGCAGGTTCGCGTCGCGGGCAAGCCGCCACCGTTCGTTTTCCTTGCGGAACACGCTCAGGGTGTGCCCCGCCCGAACCATGGCCTGCGCAGCGCCGGGCGGAGTCACCGCTACGCGCAAGCTCGTCCACGCATAGGCCCAGTCACCAGTGACGACCACCTCCTGGATCTCGGACGACCCTTCCATCCGTGGCCCAGGCTGCCCCGGGTCGACGCGCGACAAGGCGGCGAACTCGGCCTTGCGCATCGGCTCCCGCCCGGGAACGAGGAACACGACATCCTCGGTCATCAGGCTGAGCACGGTATCGAGATCGCCTGCCTGGCTGGCCGCGAGCCAGGTGCGAATCAGGTCGCGAATCTGCTGGGCGTCAGAAGGCTTGGGGGTTGCGTGCATGTGTGTCGCATCGTCGCGCGTTCGATCGCCCGCTCCTCACTGGGCATCAGACAGTGTCGCGAAGCATGTGGGCCCGCATCTACTGTAGCGCGTGCATCGGCACGGCACCCCCGCCAAGGTTGTGAGGTCCTGGCGTATCGCGGGCCTTGCTCGTCTGAGCGTAGACATCTATTGCTCGTCGGCCGCAGGCGCGCCGATTCGCAAGCGGCGGCGCGCATCGTCGCGTCGCCCCTGGGTCGCCGCCCATGACCTCGACTTGCCTATACTCGATCGCACTCAGTCGACGAACCGGGAGCCGGCGTGACCAAGCACCTGCGGTGGCTGAAACAGGAAGTCGAGCATTGGCGGGCCGAAGGCCTGGTCGATGCTGCGCTCGCGCAGCGCATCCTGGCGCGTTATCCCGACGCCGCCGAACGCGGCTGGGGGCGCCTCGTGTTCTCGGCCATCGCGGCGGTGCTCGTGGGCCTGGGCGTGATCCTGTTCTTCGCCTACAACTGGCAGGACATTCCCAAGGCCGGCAAGCTCGCCCTGGTCTTCGCTGCCTTGGCCGCAGCGCATGGCAGCGCCATGGCGCTGGCCCGCCGCACCGATGCCAATCGTGCGCTGGTCGAGGGCCTGCACGCGCTCGGCACCATGTTGTTCGGCGCCGGCATCTGGCTGGTGGCGCAGGTCTACCACATCGACGAGCATTACCCGAACGGATTCCTGATCTGGTCCCTGGGCGCGCTGGCGCTGGCCTGGGCGCTGCCTTCGCTGGTGCAGGCAACGCTGGCGCTGTTTCTCGTCACCTTCTGGGCCGGCGTGGAACTGTTCGCGTTCCACGCGGCCATGCATGGCGCGCCGCTGCTGGTGGTGCTGGGCGTGCTGCCGCTGGCCTGGTGGCGCCGCTCGCCGGCGCTGATGTTCTGCACGCTGGCCGTGCTGTTCCTGGTGACGGCCTTCGCTGTCGGCTGGATCGACGGCAAGGCGCTGATGCCGCTGCTCTTCACGATGGCCGCAGCGGCAATCATGGCCGGCGCGACAGCGTCGGCCACCGCGTTCCCGGCTGCGGCGACCCCCCTGCACGGCATCGGCTTGCTGGTCGTGCTCGGTTGCAGCTACGTGCTCAGCTTTCGCGGCATGTCGGAAGCGCTGGGCCAGCTGAACTGGGCCAAGCCCGGCCTGGTGTTTTACTTCGGCGCCGCCGGCGCGGCGCTCGTCGGCGCGCTCGCCGGGGCCATTGCCTTGTCGGCCCGCGACGGCTTGGCGCAGCTCGATAACTATCGCCGCTGGCAACTGGCCCTGGCCGGCATCGGGCTGGCCATCGTGCTGGCCGGCGTGTTCTCGCACGGCGATGTTGGCGGCTGGACGATTGCGCTGCCGTTCAATGTCATCGTGCTCGGTTTGGCCGCGCTGTTGATCCTGGAAGGCAGCGCACGACCTGCAGCCGTGGTGGGTAGGCAGTGGTTGCCTGATCTTCGCCTTGGTCACGGTCAGTCGCTACACCGACCTCTTCAGCAGCCTGCTCACGCGTGCCGCGGTGTTCGTCGCGCTCGGCACGGGGCTCTTCCTGGTGGGCAATTTCTATACCCGGCAGCGCCGCCTGGTGCGGGAGCTGCGGCCATGAACCTGCGCCCAATGACGCGGTATTTCGTTGTCTTCGCCGTGCTGGCGCAGTTCGTCGTGCTGGCCTGGATGGCCGCCGAGCGCGAATGGATATTGCGCACCGGGCAGGTGGTGCACCTGCGCACCGCGCCGATCGACCCGCGTGATATTTTCCGCGGCGACTACGTCAGCCTGCAGTACGAGATCAACAACGTGCGCCCCGAGGGCATCGATCCGGCCGCGCCCGCCGCACGCGAGCAGAACCGCCACGAAGTCATGTACACCCGGCTGCAACCGGCCGGCGAAGGTCTCTATGACGCGGCCGGCAGCGGCACCCGGCGGCCGGCCGAGAGCCTGTTCATTCGCGGGCGCAGCGAAGAGCCATGGCGCATGGGTTGGCGCGGCGGCGGACAACTGTTCGTCAAATACGGCATCGAACAATTGTTCGTCGAGCAGGGCAGCGGCCAGGCCATCGAGGCCCATCGCGGCAGCCGCAATGGGCTGCAGGTGCCGATGGAGGTCGAAGTCGCCATCGGCAGCTCGGGCACCGCCGTGATCCGCGGCTACCGCTGGAGCCGCCTGGGCATGCAGCTCGAAGTGCTGCGCCGGCCCGCGCCACGCGACCGCAGCGGTGCGCTGCCGGCCGGGCCACTGAGCCCCAAGCTGCGCGTCACGCTGGCCAACACGTCGGATGCGCCGATCGTCGTGGTCGATTTTGCCGAGCATTGCCCCTTCCAGCTCGTGCCAGTGCAATGGCCGCCGCCGGCGGTCGCCGCGGCGCAGGGCTGCGAAGCGAGCAAGGCCGCGGCCGCGGACCTGCTCACGCTGGCCCCGGGCCAGGCGCACAGCATCGAGCTGGACCTGTCCGAGCCGCGCTGGTTTGTGCTCAAGGACGGCAAAGCGGTCGAGGTCGGTGCGCTGCAGGGCTTCGCGCAGTTCCGCGTCGAGTACCGCGCGCCGCAGCCGGGTCTGCTGCCCGCCGAGGCCAAGAATGTCTGGCAGGGCCGCATGGCCTCGCAGGCATTCAACGCCAGCGGCATGGTCGATTAGGGCTTGTCAGGCCGCACAGACAGCCGGCAGCAGTTCGCCGATCGGCCCGCGCAGCAGCGCATCGGCAACAGGGTCCATCGGCGTCGGCTGATTGTTCATGATGACGATCCGTGCGCCGGCATCCTTGGCCAGCGGAACGACGCCGGCCACCGGATACACCTGCAGCGTGCTGCCGACGGCGAGCAGCAGGTCGGCTTCACCGGCAACGGCCATGGCGCGGGCGATGACTTCGGGCACCAGGGGCTGTCCGAACGAGATGGTGTCGCTCTTGAGGATGCCGCCGCAGGCCAGGCAGGCCGGGTCGGGCTCGCCGGCCTGGACGCGGGCGAGCACGTCTTGCATAGTCGTGCGCTGGCCGCAGCCCCAGCACATGGCGCGGCGCATCGTGCCGTGGACCTCGATGATGCGCGCCGGGTCGTTGCCGGCCAGGCGGTGCAGCTCGTCGATGTTTTGCGTGACCAGCGCATGCAGCTTGCCGCGGCGCTCCAGCTCCACCAGCGCCAGGTGACCGCGATTGGGCTGTGCCTGCCACGCCGGATGCGCTGCGCGGCTGCGCCACGCCGCCCGGCGCAGCTGCGGATCGGCCAGGTAATGCTGCAGCGTCGACTGCCGCTCGGCAGCGGGGTTGGTGGTCCACACGCCCTGCGGCCCGCGAAAGTCGGGAATGCCGGAGTCGGTCGAGAGCCCGGCCCCGGTCAACACAACCACGCGCCGCGCGGCGGCGATCCAGGCCCTGACGAGGTCGATCGACCGGCACTCGAGCGTCCCGTCTTGCAAGCTGGCCTACTCCTGACCCAATGCGACGCGGGCTTCGTACTCACGGTCGAGCATGCTCATCACGATCAGCGACTCGTAGCCTTCGGCCAGCTTGACGCTCTCGCGCAGCCGGCCTTCCTCGACGAAACCCTCGCTGGCGTAGAGCGCCTGCGCGCGCCGGTTGAGCATCTTCACGTCGAGCCAGAAGCGGTGCGCATGCAAGTCGCGATAGGCCATGCGTTTCAACAGCCGCACACAGGCCCGCCCCAGGCCCTGGCCCTTGGGCTGCAGCACGATGCGCTTCAGCTCCACGCTCTTGTGCGGGCTGCGGCAGCCCTGCAGGATGACGAAGCCGACACTCGCCCACTCGTCACCGGCCTCGACGATGAAGTGGCGGAAGTCGGGGAAGCGCACCGCGCCTTCGTGCTGCGTGCGCTCCCATGGCGTGATGAAGGGCCGGTTGGCCGGGTCGGTCTCGACGGTCTGCACGAAGTCGAGGTCCGACAACATGGTCGGGCGCAGGCGCAGGTGCAGTGCATCAGACATCGAGCTCGACCCGGTCGCCGTGCAATTCCATCAGCTCGCGCCGCGCCGCGGCCTCGCCCTTGCCCATCAGCTTGGTCAGCGAGTCGACGGTGCCGGCATGGTCGAGTTCACCGTAAGCCACTTGCAGCAAGCGCCGTGTGTCGGGGTTGAGCGTGGTGTCCCACAACTGCTCGGCGCTCATCTCGCCCAGGCCCTTGAAGCGGCTGATGGTCCAGGAGCCCGTCTTTGGCGGTTCAGGTGCGCCTTCCTTGCGCAGCTTGTCCAGCGTGGCCGCGAGTTCACCGTCGTCCAGGGCGTAGATCTTGGCCGCCGGCTTCTTGCCGCGCGCGGGCGCGTCGACGCGATACAGCGGCGGCTTGGCCACAAACACATGGCCACGTTCGATGAGTTTGGGGAAGTGACGGAAGAACAGCGTCAACAGCAAGACCTGGATATGCGAGCCGTCGACGTCGGCGTCGGACAGGATGCAGACCTTGCCGTAGCGCAGGCCGGAAAAATCGGGCTCGTCGCCGGCGCCATGCGGGTCGATGCCCACGGCCACCGCGATATCGTGGATCTCGTTGTTGGCAAACAGCCGGTCGCGCTCGACCTCCCAGGCGTTGAGCACCTTGCCGCGCAGCGGCAGCACGGCCTGCGTCTCCTTGTTGCGTCCCATCTTGGCGCTGCCGCCGGCCGAGTCGCCCTCGACCAGGAAGACTTCGTTGAGCGTCAGGTCGCGGCTCTCGCAATCGGTGAGCTTGCCCGGCAGCACGGCCACGCCCGAGCCCTTGCGTTTCTCGACCTTGAGCGAGGCGCGCTGGCGCGATTGCGCCTGCTTGATGACCAGCTCGGCGAGCTTCTTGCCGTGTTCGACATGTTGATTCAGCCACAGCTCCAGCGCCGGCCGGGTGTAGGCCGAGACCAGGCGCAGCGCGTCGCGTGAATTGAGGCGCTCCTTGATCTGGCCCTGGAACTGCGGGTCCAGCACCCTGGCCGCAAGCACGAAACTGGCGCGCGAGAACAGATCGTCGGGCATCAGCTTGACGCCCTTGGGCTGCAGCGCGTGCATCTCGATGAAGCCCTTGATGGCGGCGAACAGCCCGTCCTTCAGGCCCGACTCGTGGGTGCCGCCGGCCACGGTCGGGATCAGATTGACATAACTCTCGCGCAGCGTGGCGCCCTCTTCGGTGAAGGCCACGCACCAGGCTGCGCCCTCGCCCTCGGCGTTGTTCTCGCTGTCGCCCTCCTCGGCGTAATGCGCGCCTTCGAAGAGCGGGATGACGGGCTCGGCCGGCAGGCCCTGCAGCAGGTAGTCGCGCAGGCCGCCCTGGTACAGCCAGGTCTGGCTCTCGTCGTCAGCTCGACCGCTCTTCTCCTGCGTCAGCGTCACGCTCACGCCGGGCATCAGCACCGCCTTGCTGCGCAGCAGGTGCGTCAGCTCGGCACGCGGCAGCTCGGCGTTGTCGAAGTACTTGGGGTCGGGCCAGACACGCACCGTGGTGCCCTGCTTGCGATCGGCCGCCGAGGCCTTGCGCACGACCTGCTTCTCGATCACGTCACCGCCCGAGAAGGCCATCGTCGCCACCTGGCCGTCGCGATAAGTCGTCACCGCCAAGCGCTCGGCCAGGGCATTGGTGACGCTGACGCCCACGCCGTGCAGGCCGCCGGAAAAGCTGTAAGCGCCACCGCCGCCCTTTTCGAACTTGCCGCCGGCGTGCAGGCGCGTGAAGACGATCTCGATCACCGGCACGCCTTCTTCGGGGTGCAGGCCGAGCGGAATGCCGCGGCCGTCGTCTTCGACGCTGATCGAGCCGTCGGCGTGCAGCGTCAGCGCGATGCGCTGACCAAAGCCGGCCAAGGCCTCGTCGGCCGCGTTGTCGATGACCTCCTGGATGACGTGCAGCGGGCTTTCGGTGCGGGTGTACATGCCCGGGCGTTGCTTGACGGGTTCCAGGCCCTTGAGCACACGGATCGAGGCTTCGGCGTATTTTGCGATCTTGGTCGGCATGGCGGCAGATTCTAGGCAGCCCCTGTCCGAGCAAGGTCCGGGCGCAGCCGCTACAGTGCCGCCATGACCGCCCAAAACCAGCCGACGCGCACGCTGTCGATGACCCAGGTGCTGCTCTGCGGCGCCGCGATCGTGACCTTGTCGATGGGCATCCGCCACGGCTTTGGCCTGTGGCTGCAACCGATCACCATGGAGCGCGGCTGGTCGCGCGAGACCTTCGCCTTCGCGCTGGCCGTGCAGAACCTGACCTGGGGTCTCACCGGCCCCTTCGTCGGCGCACTGGCCGATCGCTTCGGCGCCTTCAAGGTACTGATCGGCTCGACGCTGCTGTATGCCGCCGGCCTGCTCGGCATGGCGTGGGCATCCACGGGCCTGGCCTTCACCGGCAGCGCCGGCGTCCTGGTCGGTGCGGCCCAGGCCGGCTGCACCTACGCCGTGGTCTACGGCGTGATCGGCCGCAACGTACCCGCAGACAAGCGCTCCTGGGCCATGGGCATCACCGCGGCGGCCGGTTCCTTCGGCCAGTTCCTGATGGTGCCGGTATCGAGCGGGCTGATCGGCGCCGTCGGCTGGCAGCAGGCACTGATCATGCTCGGCGTCGGCGTGCTGGCGATCCTGCCGCTGTCGTTCGGCTTGAAGGAAGGGCCGCGGCCGGTGTCCGCGGCGGGCGACCAGCAGAGCATCCTGACGGCCGTGCGCGAAGCCTTCGCCCACCGCAGCTTTCAGTTGTTGACGGCGGGCTATTTCGTCTGCGGCTTC
The DNA here is from genome assembly GCA_963741125.1 of uncultured beta proteobacterium. Taxonomy (GTDB): domain Bacteria; phylum Pseudomonadota; class Gammaproteobacteria; order Burkholderiales; family Burkholderiaceae_C; genus CADEEN01. The sequence goes on along the minus strand of CAVUGY010000038.1, from coordinate 121,709 downwards.
CAGGTCGTGTTCATCGGCGTGCACCTGCCGAGCTACCTCAAGGACCATGGCCTCACGCCCCAGGTCGCGACCACCGCGCTGGCCTTGATCGGCCTGTTCAACGTGATCGGCACCTACGCCGCAGGCACGCTCGGCCAGCGCATCGCCAAGCGCCACATCCTGTCGGCCATCTACGCGCTGCGCTCGGTCGTGATCCTGGCCTTTCTGGCCGCACCCTTGACGCCGATGTCGGTCTACCTCTTCGCCGGCGCGATGGGTGTGTTGTGGCTGTCGACCGTGCCGCCGACCAATGCGGTCGTGGCGCAGATCTTCGGCGTGCGCCATTTCTCGATGCTCAGCGGCTTCGTCTTCCTCAGCCATCAGCTCGGCTCGTTCCTGGGCGCCTGGCTAGGCGGCAAGCTGTACGACGCCACCGGCAGCTACGACGTGGTGTGGGGCATCGCGGTGGCGCTGGGCGTGTTCGCGGCACTGATCAACCAGCCGGTGCGCGAGACGGCCGTACAGCGGCCCGCATTGGCCTCGGCATGAACACCATGCCCTGGTACCGGTCGCGAGCGCTCGGGTACGCGGCCGCGCTGCTGGCACTGGGCGCGGTCTTCGTCGCTTATCTGCGCCCCGACCTGATCTTCGATCTGGCCAACCTGGTGTGGAGTTGCTTCTGACCACCCATGCCGGGTTGGCGCCATCGGCCTGGGTGACACGCTGGTCGGCGCTGATCGCCCCCAACGCCCATGTGCTCGACGTGGCCTGCGGCAGCGGTCGTCACCTGCGCTGGTTTGCCGGGCGCGGGGCCTGCGTCACCGGCGTCGATCGCGACGCCGCCGCACTGGCTGCCTTGCAGGGATGGGGCCGAGTGCTGGTGGCCGACCTCGAGAACGGTCCGTGGCCGCTGGCCGGCGAACGCTTCGACGCGGTGGTCGTCACCAACTACCTGTGGCGGCCGCTGTGGCCCTCGCTGCGTGCCAGCCTGGCCGAAGGCGGTGTGTTGATCTACGAGACATTCGCGCTCGGCCACCAAGCCTTCGGCAAGCCGTCGAACCCCGATTTTCTGCTGCGCCCCGGCGAACTGCTCGAACGCTGCCGCGGCCTGCATGTGGTGGCCTACGAGGACGGCGTGGAGGATGCGCCGCCGCGTCGCGTGCAACGCATTGCCGCGCTGAATTCGGCCGCCGCCGATGCCCGCCACCGGCTGTAGGAAGCCTGTGCGGCCGCCACGGCTAAAATCCGCCGCTTGTAATCAACCCGGTCTCCCATGAACCCGATCGTTGGCAGCATCGTTGCACTGGTCACGCCGATGCTTGGCGACGGCAGCGTCGACTACCCGGCACTGCGGCGCCTGATCGACTGGCATATCGCCGAAGGCACGGCCTGCATCGGCGTGGTCGGCACGACCGGCGAGTCGCCGACGGTCAGTATCGAAGAGAACTGCGAAATCATCCGCGTCGCCGTCGAGCACGCGGCGGGCCGGGTGCCGATCATGGCCGGCGCCGGTGCCAACTCCACCGCCGAGGCGCTGGAGATGACGCGCTTCGCGCAGAAGGTCGGCGCCGATTGCACGCTGCAGGTGGTGCCCTACTACAACAAACCGACGCAGGAAGGCATCTACCGCCACTTCCGGGCCATCGCCGAGGGCGTGGACCTGCCGCTGATCCTCTACAACGTACCCGGCCGCACGGTGGCCGATATGGCCAACGACACCGTGATGCGCCTGACCCAGGTGCCCGGCATCGTCGGCATCAAGGACGCCACCGGCAACCTCGACCGCGGTGCCTGGTTGATCAAACAGGCGCCCAAGGGTTTTTCGATCTACTCCGGCGACGACCAGACGGCCATCGGCTTGATGCTGCTCGGCGGCCAGGGCAACGTCAGCGTCACCGCCAACGTCGCCCCGAAGGCGATGGCCGAGTTGTGCCGCGCCGCGATCGCTGGCGATGCCAAGCAGGCGCGCGCGATCCACTTCAAGTTGCTGGCCTTGCACCGACAGCTGTTTGCCGAGGCCAACCCGATCCCGGTCAAGTGGGCGCTGTCCCGCCTGGGCCGTTGCGGCCCGACCCTGCGCCTGCCGCTGGTGGGCTTGTCCGAGGCCCTGCATGCGCCGCTAGAGCAGGCGCTGCGCGAGGCGGGCCTGCTCTAGGCCCAAGCCGAGCGCGAACCATTGCTCTGCGTCCGAGTCCATTCCCTTTCAGCCTGCCGGTCGCCGCAACGCGCCGCCTCACCCATGCATCCTGTGAACGCCACCCTGCCATTGCCCCTGCGCCTGACCCTGCTCCTGGTCACGGTTGCTGCACTCGGCGCCTGCTCGACCGTCGACGGTTTTTTGTCGGGCGACAAGATTGACTACAAGGCCCAGGCCACCAAGACCGCGCCGCTCGATATACCGCCCGACCTGACCCAGTTGCAGCGCGATGCCAAGTACCAGCCGCAGAGCGGTGCGGCGATCAGCGCCAGCACCTTCGGCAGCCCGAGCGCGGCCACGGCGAGCAGCAACCGCGCGGCCAGCAACATCGCGCCGACCGCGATCGGCGAGATGCGCATCGTGCGCGAGGGCAACCAGCGCTGGCTGGCGGTGCCGATGCCGGCCGAGGTGCTGTGGCCGCAACTGCGTGCGTTCTGGCAGGAGAGGGGCTTCTCGCTGGTGGTCGACAACCCCGAAGCCGGCGTGATGGAAACCGATTGGGCCGAGAACCGGGCCAAGATTCCGCAGGACGTGATCCGCCGCACCATCGGTCGGGTCCTCGATTCGCTGTACGACAGTGGCGAGCGCGACCGTTTTCGTGTGCGCATCGAGCGCAGCGCCAGTGGCACGGATGTGTTCCTCAGCCACCGCGGCATGATCGAGGTCTATACCAATGAGCGCGCTGACGTAAGAACAACCAGTTGGACCTCGCGGCCGAGCGACCCGCAGCTCGAGGCCGAATTCCTGTCGCGCCTGATGGTCAAGCTCGGCGCCAAGGAGGAAGTGGCGCGGGCCACGGCCAGCGCGAGCCCGGTGACCGCACCGCCGCGTGCGCGTGCGCTCGACGGGCAGGCGGCGGCCACCTTGCAGGTCGACGAGGGCTTCGACCGCGCCTGGCGCCGCGTCGGCTTGACGCTGGACCGCAGCGGCTTCACGGTCGAAGACCGCGACCGTGCGGGCGGCCTGTACTTCGTGCGCTATGTCGATCCCAAAGACGCCGCCACGGCCGAACCCGGTTTCTTCGCCAAGCTGTTCAGCTTCGGCAAGTCCGACCCGTCGCAGTCGCCGGGCCGCTACCGCATCGCCGTCAAGGCCGACGGTGCACGCACCCTGGTCTCGGTGCAAAACGCGCAGGGTGGCCCCGAGAACGGCGAGGTCGGCCAGCGTATCGTCGGGCTGTTGATCGAAGATCTGAAGTAGCGCAGCGCGCCGCGCCGACGTGCTGCGCTTCACCAGCCTGGGCAGCGGCAGCAGTGGCAATGCCACGGTAGTCGAAGCGTCGCCGCACGACGGCACGCGCGCCACACGCCTGCTCGTCGACTGCGGCCTGCCGCCACGCCAGTTGGCGACGCGCCTGGCGGCGCGCGGCCTGTCGGTGGCCGACATCGACGCCGTGTTCGTCACGCACGAACACAGCGATCATGTCGGCGGCGTGCTGGCCTTGCTGCGGCGACACGGCACCCCGGTCTGGGCCAGCGCAGGCACCTGGGCGCAGGCCACGGTGAAGGTCGAGCCGGCGCCGAGCTGTCACCTGGCCCGCGCCGGCGAGGCGATCGTGATCGGCAATCTCACCATCGAACCCTTCGCCGTCCCGCATGACGCGGCAGAACCGCTGCAACTGAGTTGTGGCGACGGTCGCCATCGCATCGGCATCCTGACCGACATCGGCGAGCCCACCGCGGCCGTGGCGCAGGCCTTGCAAGGCTGCGACGCCCTGCTGCTGGAGACCAACCACGACGCGGCCATGCTCGCTGCGGGCACTTACCCGGCCTGGCTCAAGCGCCGCATCGGCGGCCGCCAAGGGCATCTGGCCAACAGCCAGTCGGCCAGCCTGCTCGACGCCTGCCGCCACGACGGCCTGCGCCACGTGGTCGCCGCCCATCTCAGCCGGCAAAACAACCGGCCCGAGCTGGCGCTTGCCGCATTGAGCGCGGCGCTGGGCACGGGGCGCACGCAGCTGTCGGTGGCCGACGCCGCCACCGGCTGCCCCTGGGTGGTGGTGAACTAACACTGGCCAGAAAACGCAGAAGCCGCCCGAGGGCGGCTTCTGCGGCGAAATCGGCGAACCGATTACTTCGAGGCTGCCGAAGCGGCCGGCGCTGCGGCCATGGCAGGTGCCGAGGCGGCGTCAGCGGCTGAGGCCGGAGCTGCGGGGGCAGCCACCGCAGCCGGGGCAGCGGCGGGCGCGGCCGGCGCAGCTTCTTCCTTCTTGCCGCAAGCGGCCAGGGCAACAACAGCGGCCAGCGAGGCCAACAGGAGCGACTTGTTCATGGGAGAGATCCTTGAAGTTCAGTGAGGCTAACGATTACCGGTAATTGTTGGATTCGCGAGAATCCGCTTCGATCAAGGACAAGAGGCGCTCGAGACGCCCTTGAACCTAGCCTGCAATTGTAGCGTTGCTAGGTGCTAGCCCTATAGCCCCAGCGTGTTGGCCGCAAAGTCGGGCTCCGAACGTTGCATAAGTACATCAACCACCTCGCGCCAGGCGCTGATCTGGCTGTCGTCGTCGAGCCAATGGCCCCGCCACTGCAGACGATCGGCCAAGGTCAGGCTGTGCGCGCCCGCCAGCAGCAGTGTCGGCACCTGCGACGCCTCCACCTCCGTGGCATGACAGGCGATCACATGCGCCCAGTCGCGGCGCCAGGCGGTAAAACGTGGGCAGCGCCGCGGCAGTTCATCGAAGCGGCAGGCCACCATCAGCAATTGGCGCTTGGGCAGCCGTGCCCAAGATGTCAGTGCGGCCAGCACCTGGGCGTCTTCCAGCGGCCAGGCCTCGAAGTCGGGATCGACGAAGACCAGCTCGCGGGCGCGCTCGGCTGCGGCCTGCGACAGGGCCAGGCGCACAGCAGCCCGGTACTCGCTGCGCCCGGTGATGAGGGAAGCGCTCGCTGAAGGTTCGGGCGTCACGAGGTCTCCTGGCGAGTCAGGCAATGGGTTGCAGCCAGCCATCGGCCAGCCACTCGTCGAGCCGTGCACGTGCTGCGCGGCTGGCCGTGCGCACGGCTGCGGCATCCAGCCGGCGCTGGTCGGCCAGGGTGTGCATCAGGCGTGCGTCGCGGCCACTGGCGCGCAGCGACTCGCCATTGATGAAGACGTAGCGCGTGTCGTAGGCCATTCGCGAGCGGCGGTCGAGTCGGACCCCTCGCCCGGCATTCTGCACCGCGGCACCGGTGGCCTCGAACCAGACCTGGGCCTTGGGTTCGGTGAGCCATTCACCGAGCGTGCGTGTGATCGCCCCCGGCTCGGCCAGGGTGCGGCGCACGGCATCCTGCGCAAAGCGCTGCAAGGCTTCGGGCACGGCAGCCGGCGTCGCGGTGGCCGACTGCCTGGAGTCGCGATAGCGCGGCGCCGGCAACGCCTCGTCGGCCACGTCGGCCAGGCGCACGAGCAGCGACTGCGCCAACTCGTCGGCCCGCGGCGCACGAAAACCGATCGAGGCCGTCATGCAATCGCCGCCGACGGCCGCACCATCGTGGGCCCAGTCGGGCGGCAGGTAGAGCATGTCGCCGGGCTCGAGCAGCCACTCCTGGTCGGGCTCGAACCGGGCCAGCATCTTCAGCGGTACGTCGTCGCGCAAGGGTGCCGGGCGCCGGTCAGGGCCGGCGCCGATGCGCCAGCGCCGCCGGCCCTGCACCTGCAGCAGGAACACATCGTAGGAATCGACATGCGGGCCGACGCCGCCGCCGTCGCTGGCGTAGGACAACATCAGGTCGTCCAGGCGCGCCGCAGGCACGAAGCGAAAACGCGACAGCAGTTCTTGCGCGGCATCGACATGCAGGTCCAGCCCCTGCACCAGCAGGGTCCAGCCGGGTTGCGCCAGCGCCGGCAGGCACGCCGTGGCAGCGGGCCATGGCGCAGTTGCCAGCGGTCACCCGCGTGGCGCTGGATGAGCCGCGACTCGACGTCGTCGCGTTCGGCCAGCGCGAACATCTGCGCCCGCGTCACGGTGGGTTGCGCGCCGGCGATGGCCTGGCGCACCAGCAGCGGCTTCTTGTGCCAGTGGCGGCGCATGAACTGCGCCGGCGACAGGCCGCCGAGCAGCGATTGGGCTTGGTTGACGTCCATCGATCGATTGTCGTGCTGTGCCATCATTGCCCGATGTTGATCGAAAAACCCTGCGTCGTCGCCCTCACGTGGCGGCTGTCGGACGCCCAGAGCCAGGCCATCGACGAGCTGGCCGAGCCGCTCGAGTTCTTCTTCGGCGGCGACGATTTGCTGCCCAAGGTCGAGGAGGCGCTGGCCGGGCAGGACGTGGGCTTCGAAGGCCACCTGCACCTCGAGCCCGAGCACGCATTCGGTGAGTACGTGAGTACGCTGGTGTGCTTCGAAGACCGCGCCCTGTTTCCGGCCGAGGTGGCGCCGGGCATGCAGTTCGAAGGTCTGCCCGAGGGCTGCGTGACGCCGGATATGCCGCGCGAGGCGCTCTACACCGTGACCGAGGTCTTCCCGCAGCATGTGGTGCTCGACGGCAACCACCCGCTGGCCGGCATGGCGCTGCGCCTGCACCTGACGGTGCGTGGGGTGCGCGAGGCCACGGCGGCCGAGATCGAGGCCGGCAGCGTCGGCAGCAGCGTGGTCGAGGTGCTCGAGGTGCTGCCCACCGCGCATGGCATCCACTAGGGCCGGTACGGCCCCGGCGTGTCAGCGCTTGCCGGTCGAGCCGAAGCCGCCTTCGCCGCGATCCGAGCTCGCGAACGAATCGACGCGGCGAAACACCGCCTGCACCACCGGCACGATCACCATCTGCGCGATGCGCTCCATAGGCTCGATGGTGAAGGCCGAGTCGCCGCGGTTCCAGCAGCTGACCATCAACGGGCCCTGGTAGTCGCTGTCGATCAGGCCGACCAGGTTGCCGAGCACGATGCCGTGCTTGTGGCCCAGACCCGAGCGCGGCAGCAGCATCGCCGCCAGACCCGGGTCGCCGATGTGGATCGACAGGCCGGTCGACACCAGTTGCGTCTGGCCCGGCGAGAGCACCAGCGCCTCGTCGAGGCAGGCACGCAGGTCCAGTCCGGCGCTGCCCGGCGTGGCGTAATGCGGCAGGTGCGCGGCCATGCGCGAATCGAGCACCTTGATGTCGATGGTCGTCATGCGCCGAGTCGTTTGGCGATTTCGGCCACCAGTTGCCGCGCCAGCACCAGCTTGTCGGCGCGCTGGCCCGCGCCGGGCAGTTCGAGCTCGCCTTTCGCGTCGACGAGCAGCAATGCGTTGTCGTCCTGGGCGAAGGTGGCAGGCCCGATATTGCCCACGATCAGCTCGACATTCTTGCGCTCGAGCTTGTCGCGCGCATGCCGGGCGAGGTCGCTGGTTTCGGCGGCAAAGCCGACGCAGTACGGCCGGCGCGGCAGCGCGGCCACCGCCGCCAGGATGTCGGGGTTCTCGGTCAACCCCAGGCTCGGCACCGCAGAACCGTCCTTCTTGATCTTCTGTGCAGCCACCTGAATCGGCCGCCAGTCGGCCACCGCGGCAGTGGCGACGAACACGTCGAATGCGGCTGCCAGCGGCAGCACCGCGTCGTGCATTTGCTGCGCGCTCTGCACATCGATGCGCGTCACGCCGCGCGGCGTGTCCAGCGCCACCGGGCCGGCGACCAGGGTCACGCGCGCACCGGCCTCGGCGGCGGCGCGGGCCACGGCAAAACCCATCTTGCCGCTGGACAGATTGGTGATGCCGCGCACCGGGTCGATGGCTTCATAGGTCGGACCGGCGGTCACCAGCAGCGAACGCCCGGCCAGGTGCTTGGGCTGGAACAGGGCGATCAGTTCGTCGCGCAGCTCAGTGGCTTCGAGCATCCGCCCATCGCCGACCTCGCCGCAGGCCTGGTCGCCAGCCGCGGGGCCGAGCACCGCGGCACCGTCGGCAATGATTTGCGCCACGTTGCGCTGCGTCGCGGGGTGTGCCCACATCTCGCGGTTCATGGCCGGCGCCAGCAGCAGCGGGCAGCGGGCGATCGGCCGCGCCAGGCAGGCCAGGCTGAGCAACTCGTCGGCGCGGCCCTGGGCCAGCTTGGCAATGAAGTCGGCGCTGGCCGGCGCCACCAGCAATGCATCGGCCTGCCGCGTCAGGTTGATGTGGGCCATGGCATTGGCCTCGCGGGCATCCCACTGGCTGGTGAACACCGGCCGGTTCGACAAGGCCTGCATCGTCGCGACACCGATGAAATGCCCCGCCGCTTCGGTCATCACCACCTGCACGACGGCGCCGGCCTTGACCAGCTCGCGCGTCAGCTCGGCAGCCTTGTAGCAGGCGATGCCGCCGGTCAGGCCGAGGACGATATGCCTGCCTTGCAGATCGAGTAGTTGCGCCATGGCGCGCACTCTAGCAGGGGGCCACCATTCACCGCATGGACGCGCTCATCCTGGCCCGCATGCAGTTCGCCGCGAACATCACGTTCCCGGCAATCTCGATCGCGCTCGGCTGACTGGTGATGAAGACCGAGGGCGATCTGCAGACCAGCGCCGTGCACTAGGCCCGGCAGGCCTGGCTGCCGGTGGCGCTGGGCCTGGCGCCGATCTCGTTGGCCACGCCCTGGGTCAGCCCTACCGTGTTCGAGCGCTGGTTCGCCTTCCCGCAGCTGATTGCCCTGTCGGCGATTCCACTGATGAGCGTGATCTGCCTCGTCGTGACGCTGGCCGTGTTGCGCTCCAAGCAGGTGCTGGGAGCACTCTGCTGGCTGCCCTTCGCGTTCGTCGTCACGGTGTTCACGCTGGGCGGCATCGGCCTAGCGTACAGCCTGTACCCCTACGTGGTAATCGACCGCATCACGATCCGGCAGGCCGCCAGCGCCACCGAGTCGCTGGCCGTGTTCCTGATAGGCTGCGCGATCACGGTGCCGGTGATCGCCCTTTACACGCTATATGCGTACCGCGTGTTCTGGGGCAAGGCGCGGTCACTGGACTATGCGTGACGCACAGGCCGGTTCATGTTGATTGCGCATTTGGGCTGAGTGGAAACGGGCCGTTCTCGATTATTCAGGCGACACTGCCATTGACCACCAATGCAAATGGTGACGGAATGATCAGCGTCTCAGATAGCTGCAAACCCGGTGAGACGGCGCGGAAGCCCTCAGACTTCCTGTGGCCAATGAGACGCCGGCGCGTGGCGTGCATGGTGTTCTTGACCGTGGCGTCTTTCGGCGTCCCTGTGTGGGCTCAGCCATCGCCTGTCGGGCTCTGGCGCAGCGTCGACGACAAGACAGGTGCACCCCAGGCGCTGGTACGCGTCAGCGAGACGGCTGGCGTGTTGAGCGGGCGCGTCGAGCAGTTGCTCGAGCCCGACGTCGACGCCGACGCGGTATGTGACAAGTGCAGCGACGATCGCAAGGGCCAGCGCATCCTTGGCCTCGAAATCCTACGCGGCGTGCGGTCCTCGGGCGTACCACCACGTTGGGAGGGCGGCACCATCCTCGACGCCGACGAGGGCCGGGTCTACCGCGTGCGGCTGCAACCGATCGACGGTGGTCGTCGGCTCGAGGTGCGCGGCTACATTGGCGTGTCGCTGTTCGGCCGCACTCAGACCTGGATTCGCGTCGAGTAAGGCCTCGTCAAGGGACGCCCGCGTCGGCGTCCCTCGACATCGTCAGACGCACGCGTAACCCCCGGTCGTTCGATGCATCCATCAGTTCCAGGCGCCCCCCGTGGCGGCGTGCGATATCCGAGGCAATGGCCAATCCGAGCCCGCTGCCTTGCCCACCGGCGCTGGAACCGCGGTGAAAACGGCGCACGGCGCGCTCGCGCTCCCCTGGCGCGATGCCGGGACCGTTGTCCTCGACCTCCAGCACGGCCTGTCCGCCGTCGCTCGAGGTGCGCACGGTCACACGCGTGCCTGGACCGGCGTGGTGCACGCTGTTGTGCACCAGGTTCTCCAGCAACTCGCGCAACAGGAAGCCTTGGCCCTGGACCGGCGCGGTTTGCAGTTCGAATCCGAGATCCACGTTCTGGTCGAGCGCGCGCGGCACCCACTCCTCGGCCACTTGGGCGGCAACGTCGCGCAGGTCGAGTCGCCGCATCGGCTGGCCGAGGTCGGACTCCGCGCGCGCCATGGACAGCAGTTGTGTTGCGAGGCGTGCGCTGCGGTCGACACTGCGCTGCAGCCGACGCAACAGCGGTTCCACCGATGCATCGTGCGGCTCGAGCAGGGCCAGGTCGATGTCGGTTTGAAGCGAGGTCAACGGCGTGCGCAGCTGGTGCGCGGCGTCGGCCAGGAACTCGCGCTGCGCGGCGGATGCCTGGCGCAGCCGTGCGAACAGCCGGTTGAAGGCAGCGATAAGTGGGCTGAGTTCGGCGGGTACCGTCGTATCCAGCGGCTCCAAGCGGTCGAGGTTGCGGCGTTCGATCTCGCCGCCCAGGCGCTCGAGCGGCAGCAGACCCTGGTGGATGGCGAGTCCGCCCCCTAGCAAGAGCAGCGTGCCGAGTGTCGAGATCGCCACCGCGACGCCGACGAGGACCTGGGAGCGAAGTTGGTCGCGCTTGTGCAGCGTCTCTGACACCACAACCTGGCAGGACTGGCCGCTGCCGCAGGCTACGGTGACCCGCAACACGCGGACGGGCTCGGTCCCCAGACGCGCGTCGGCGAAGTGCCATTGACCTTTGATCGGCGCGGGCAGTGAATCGGCCACGGCCTGCAGCTGCGGTTCTCCGTGGAGCACGCGCCCCTGTGGATCGAGCACCAACACGTCAATGCGGTCGTCGCGATCGAACCGCAACGCGCGGTCGGTCTCGTTCGAGATATCGAGGCTCAGCCGGCCATCCTGCTCGCGGATCAGGCTCACCAGGGCTAGCGCCGTGTCGCCGAGGGACTGGTCGAGCCAGACGATCGCCGTGTCGTGGACGAACCGGTACAGGCCGTAGCCCAACAACGGTACTGCCGCGAGCACCGGCACCATCAGCCACAGCAGCAGGCGCCGCCGCAGGCTCGCGGTGCTACGCCGCGGTCTGTCAACGGGCGCTGCGTTCACCGGCGGCCGTCTCCTCGAGCAGATAACCCAGGCCGCGCACCGTGCGCAGCTTGAGCCCCGCGGGCTCGATCTTGGCACGCAGGCGCGAAACACAGACTTCGATGGCGTTGTCGCTCACTCCCTGATCCCAGCCCTGGCTGGACGAGGCGATCTGTTCCTTGGCTACGACCTTGCCGGCGCGTGCCAACAAGAAGCTCAGCACCTCCCACTCGCGTGCCGACAGCGCCAGCGGTTCGTCACCGACGAAGGCGCGACGCGCCTCCAGATCCATCCGAAGTGCAGCCAACCGCAGCTCGTTGCCGACCCTTGCCTGACTGCGGCGCACGAGTGCCCGCACACGCGCCACGAGCTCGCTCAGCGCGAATGGTTTGATGAGGTAATCGTCGGCACCACCCTCGAGGCCGCGCACGCGGTCCTCCACGGCGTCGCGCGCGGTCAGCAGCAGCACGGGAACCTCGCTGCCCTGGGCGCGCACGCGCCGCAGCGTCTCGAAGCCGTCGATGCCCGCCAGGCCGATGTCGAGTATCAACACGTCGTAGCGATCCTCGCGCAACGACCGCGGCACCGGTTCGCCACGTGCGCTGCGGTCCACGACCCACGACTGCGAGCGAAGCGCGCGGGCCGTGGATTCCGCCAAGATCTCGTCGTCTTCGACCAAAAGAATCCGCATCCTGCGCAGCATATCGCCCGGAATCGATTCGGGCCTGGCCGACAGCTTTCTGCAAGATCGGCGACAAGTGCGCGACACCCTCGCGGGTGAGACTGGCACCGATGCGCCTGACTCCACAAAAAGATCCACGCCCCGCCGTGCTCCTGCTCCACGGCCTGTGCGCGAACCCGCTGGAACTCATGCCCCTCGCGCGGCCGCTGCGTCAGGCGGGCTACACCGTGGACGTACCTGCGCTGCCAGGCTATGGCGTGGGCATGCAAGGCTGCGCCGAGCACCGCGTGCCACCTTTCGAGACATGGCTGCGGCTGGCACGAGAGCGCTTCGACACTCTGGCTGACCGGCATACACAGGTGGCCGTCGGTGGCCTGTGCATGGGGGCGGTTCTGTCCCTGGCTCTGGCCTGTGAACGGCCCGCAGCAGCACTCGTGCTCGTCTCTACCACGCTGCACTTCGACGGATGGAACGTATCGCCGTGGCGCCGCCTGCTGCCCCTGGCCTACCTGCCGGGCCTGCGGCACTGGCTCAGCTTTCGCGAGACCGAACCCTATGGTCTCAAGAACGAGCGTCTGCGCGCCTGGGTCGCTCAAGCCATGGCCTCTCACCATGTATCGGTGGCTGGCGCGTCTCGTTTGCCGGCGGCGTCGCTGCACCAGGCCAGTCGACTGCTAGTCCACGTCCGGCCGCGCCTGCGCCAACTGTCGATGCCGGCACTCGTGCTGCACGCCAGCCACGATGACGTGAGCGGCCCACGCTCGGTGCGGGAGCTCGAAACGCATCTCGGCAGAGCGCCGGAGGTGCACTGGTTCCACGACAGCTATCACATGCTGACGCTGGACAACGAGCGCGTGTCGGTGGCTACCACTGCACGCGATTTCCTGGTACGGACACTGCCGCCTGCGTCCGGCAATGCAGCCGTGCCGATCCACGACTCACTAGGACAATCCCATGACCACTACGCTTGAGCAACTCTTCCAGATGGCCCGCACCGAACTCGAACTCAAGGACGAGAAGCTGGACGCGCAGGCCAGCTTCACCGACCTGGGGCTCGATTCGTTGATGCTGGTGGACTTCCTATTCTCGGTGGAAGACCACTACGGCGTCGACATCGACCACGATCGTGCGCTCGCGAATCCTACGCTGGCGGGACTGGCTGCGCTGGTCGACGAACTCGTCGTGACCGGGCGCAGGCCGGTGGCTGCCTGATCGTGATCGGGCGCGAGGCGGTTTGGATCACCGGCGTCGGCGCGTGCAGCGCGCTGGGACGCAACGCCGCCGCATTGGCCGACGCACTGGAGCAGGGCCGCTCGGGTGTGCGCTTGCACGAAGGCGACCCGGCCACCGGCCTTGCCTCCTACGCAGCCGCCTCGATCACCGAACCGATGGGCACGCAGATGGCGCCGGCACAGCGCAACCTGCATGACCGCCATGGTCTCATGGCGCTACAGGCCGCGGATGAGGCCTGGGTGCACGCCGGCCTACCGCCCAGCGCCGAGCAACCGGAACGTGCGGCGTGCGCCTGGGGCACAGGCGTCGGGGGGTCGAACACGATCCAACAGTCGTACACCGAAATGCTGCTGAGCAAATCGCCCCGCATCCATCCCTACACCGTAGTGCGGGTGATGAGCAACTCGGCCGCCTCGCACTTGGCAATGAAGTACCAGCTACAAGCGGCGATGCTCACCATCTCGAACGCCTGTGCGTCGTCGGCGCAGGCCATAGGCGAGGCGATGCTCCTGCTGCGCCACGGACGCGCCGACGTGGCGCTGGTTGGGGGTTCCGAGGCACTGCTCAATCGAGGCTCCGTCTTGGCGTGGCAGGCCATGGGCGTCATGGCCCCACCGGACGCGGCCGATCCCACCGCGTCGTGCCGCCCGTTCGACGATGCGCGGCGCGGCCTCGTGCTCGGTGAAGGCGCCGCCGCCCTGGTGCTGGAGCTGGCGGGCCACGCCCGCCGACGCGGAGCGCAGCCGCTGGCCGAACTGGCCGGCTACGGGCACAGCGTGGATGCGGTGCACCTGTCGCGACCGGACGCCCGGGGGCAGGGCCGCGCGATGCGCGCGGCGCTCGACGACGCCGGCCTCGCGCCTGCGGACATCGGCTACGTGAACGCTCACGGGACGGCCACCGAGGTGGGCGACGCGGTGGAGGCCCAGTCATTGGCCGAGCTGTTTGGCGCGCACGGCGTTCCAGTCAGCGCAACGAAGGCCTTGCATGGGCACCTAATCGGCGCCGGTGGGGCGCTCGAGCTCGTGGCCACTGTGCAGGCGCTTCGCCGCGGATACATGCCTGCCAGTGCACATGTGCGAAAGAGTGGTTTGGAATCCCTGATCGACATTGTTCGCGACTCGCCACGGGCAGCGCGTCCCGTCGCCATGATGTCCAACTCGTTCGCGTTCGGCGGCAGCAACGTGTCGCTGGTGATCCGACCGGTCTGACCCGCCGCGCAAGCGACGGCGAGACTTACTCATGATGACACCCGGCCCCGACGACATCCTGGGACAGCCCGCTGCGCGGCAAGCAGCGAGCGCGGTCGACCGCGGCCAGTTTCCGCAGCGCTCGTCTTTCAACGTGGCTGATGTCCGATGAAGGACCGCAATCTCGTCAGGGGCCTGTTTCTCCTGGTGGTTTCCCTGGCTTTCGGCCTGCAGTCGCTGCGATACCCGATCGGCGAATTCAGTCGTGCGGGGCCCGGCCTGTTCCCCTTGATGGTGAGTTGTCTGCTGTTCTTGATCGGACTGATCACCGTGCTGCGCTCGCGCTTCGTCGAACGTGTGCAGCCCGAGTTCAACATGAAGAACATCGCCATCATCCTGGCCAGCCTGTGCGGGTTCGCGCTGATCTCCGAGCATCTGAACATGATCGCGGGCATCACGTTCATGGTCTTCTGCGCCTCGTTCGCCGGCACCGCGTCGTATTCGGTGATGCGCAACCTCAAGATCGCGGCCGGCCTGCTCGCCGTCGCCCTGGCCTTTCAAAAACTGCTCGGCTTCAACCTGCCCCTCTACTGATGGACGTCCTGCACAACCTCGCGCTCGGTTTCGATGTCGCGCTGACCTGGCAGAACCTGATGTTCTGCGCCGTCGGCTGTACGGTGGGCACGCTCGTCGGTCTGCTGCCGGGACTGGGCCCTCTGGCGACGATCAGCATCTTGCTGCCCCTGACCTATTCGATCCCCACGGGCGGCGCGCTGATCATGTTGGCGGGCATCTACTATGGCGCTCAATATGGCGACAGCGTGAGCGCCATCACCATGAAGATCCCGCACGCCAGCAGCATCGTGGCCTGCATCGACGGCTACCAGATGACGCTCAAGGGCAAGACGGGCCTGGCCCTGTTCACCGCCGGCGTCTCCAGCTTCATCGGTGGCACCGTGGCCATCGTCGTGCTGTCGTTCTTCGCGCCGATGCTGGGCGAAGTGGCATTCCTGTTCGGGCCTGCCGACTACTGCGCCCTCATGCTGGTGGGGTTCGTGTGCGTGAGCTTCGTCACCACCGGCAGTCTGCTCAATGGCATGGCCATGTGTCTGATCGGTGTGCTGCTCGGGTCGATAGGAACCGATGTCAACAGCGGCACGCCGCGCTTCACCATGGACTTGCCCTTCCTGGCCGACGGCGTGGGCCTGGTGAGCATCGCGCTGGGCTGCTTCGGCATCGCCGAGATCACGAAGAACCTGGACAACAAGGACGAGCGCACGCCCTTCAACGGCAAGATCAAGCTAATGCCGACCTGGCCGGAGTTCAAGCGCATCATTCCCAGCGCCCTGCGCGGCAGCGTGGTCGGCTCCTTCCTGGGCATCCTGCCCGGCGGCGGCCCGGTCATCGCCCAGTTCGCGGCCTATGCAGTCGACAAGAAGGTCAGCAAGTACAAACACGAGATCGGCAGCGGCGCCATCGAGGGCGTGGCCGGGCAGGCCGCCGCCGATGAAGCGGCCGCACGTACCAGCTTCATTCCGCTCATGAGCATCGGTATTCCCGAGAATGCGGTCATGGCCCTGATGATGGCGGCCTTCATCATCAAGGGCATCCAACCCGGACCCAACATGATCGCCGGTCATCCTGATTTATTCTGGGGTCTGGTCGCCAGCATGTGGGTGGGCAACTGCTTCCTGATCACCCTCAACGTGCCCTTGGTGCGCTACTGGCTGTCGGTCTTCAAGATCCCCTACAGCGTGCTGTTCCCATCGATTCTGTTCTTCTGCTGCATCGGCACCTACAGCGTCAACAACAACCTGGACGACGTCTTCATCACCGCCGTGTTCGGCTTCATCGGCTATATGTTCTTGCGCCTGGACCTGGATCCAGCGCCGCTCATGCTGGGTTTCATTCTCGGCCCCATGCTGGAAGAGAACTTCCGCCGTGCGCTGCTTTTGAGCCGCGGTAATTTCACTTCTTTCTTTACCCGCCCCATCAGCGGCACCTTGCTCAGCCTGATCGGCTTCTTTGTCGTGTGGCAACTGGCAGCGTTCTTAGTGCAGGCCCGAACCAAAGGTGCTCATGCCTGAACATGTGCCGACTGCATACCGCCCGCGAAAGTGAGGTGACATCCTGCGATCAGCAGGATGCGCCGGGAACTCTTGGCTCATCGGCCCTCACGACGACCCTGCCCGGCACCCGCCCGAAGGCCATGCGATCTGGCGCGTCGAAGACTGCTCTCGCTTTCAAGCCGCCCCGACCGGCTGCACTGGGTAAGCCCCTGCGAACCTGTACAGCCGCGCTGCGCGCGCGAGCCACACACGCAGGCGAGGATGGCGGCTCAAGCCAGCGGCGGCTTGGGATGCAGGCGCGCCATCGCCAGCACATCGGCGAAGACGCCGTCGCGCAGCGCGTAGGCGCGGTGCGTGCCCTCGATCTGGAAGCCGAACTTCTTGTACAGCGCGATCGCGGCCGGGTTGTCGGTGAAGACCGTCAGCTCCAGCCGCAGCAGGCGCGCCCAGTTGTCGGCCCAGTCGAGCAGCGCCGCCATCAGCGCCGTGCCCACGCCCTGCCCCTGGGCGTCGACGGAGACAGCCATGCCGATGTGGGCGACGTGGCTGCGGCGCACCTGCGGCAGCGGGTGCATGCCCGCGTTGCCCACCACCCGCCCACCGCGCTCGGCGACGATGAACAGCTCCGCGCCCGTCGTGGCGGCGTTCATCTCGTCAATACGCTTGCCCCACATCGCCTCGGTGGCATAGGGCAGTTGCAGCAGCCACGGTAGCACGGCAGGGTCGCTCATCATGGCGGCGAGTGCCGCCGCGTCGTCGGGCCGCGGCCGGCGGATGGTGATCGGTGACGGATCAGGCACGCTCGGCCACCCATGCCGCCACCGAGGCCAGTGCCCGCGGCAAAGCCGCCGCATCGCTGCCGCCGGCCATCGCCATGTCGGCCTTGCCGCCGCCCTTGCCGCCCACCTGCTGGGCGACGAAGTTGACCAGCTCGCCGGCCTTGACGCGGCCCATGCGGTCGGCGGTGACGCCGGCGGCGATCTGCACCTTGCCGCCGTCGACCGCGGCCAGCACGATGGCCGCGGTCTTCAGCTTGTCCTTCAGCTTGTCCATCGTCTCGCGCAAGGTCTTGGCGTCGGCGCCGTCGAGCATGGCGGCCAGCACCTTGACGCCCTTGACGTCGACCGCCTGCGCCAGCAGGTCGTCGCCTTGCGACGACGCCAGCCTGCCCTTGAGCGCGGCCAGCTCCTTCTCCAGCGCGCGCACGTGGTCCAGCACCTGGCCGCCACACGCGCCGGCACTTCGGCCGGCGTCACCTTCAGCGCGCCGGCCACGCCGCCCAGCGTGGCCTCGAGCTGCTGCAGATAGGCCAGCGCGTTGTCGCCGGTGACGGCCTCGACGCGGCGGACGCCGGCCGCCACGCCGCCCTCGGCGACGATCTTGAACAGGCCGATGTCGCCGGTGCGCTGCACGTGGGTGCCGCCGCACAGCTCGCGGCTCGAGCCGATGTCGAGCACGCGCACCTCGTCGCCGTACTTCTCGCCGAACAGCATCATCGCGCCGAGTGTTCTGCGCCTCGTCGAGCGGCATCACGCGGGCCTCGGTGGCGGCGTTGGCCAGGATCTCGGCGTTGACCAGGGCCTCGACCTGGCGGATCTGCGCGTCGCTCACCGGCGCGTTGTGCGCGAAGTCGAAGCGCGTGCGTTCGGCGTTGACCAGCGAGCCCTTCTGCTGCACATGCGCGCCCAGCACCTCGCGCAGCGCCTTGTGCATCAGGTGCGTGGCGCTGTGGTTGCGCACGGTCTTGGCGCGCTGCTCGGCGTCGACGCGGGCGGTGACCGCATCGCCGACCTCGATCTCGCCCTCGACGATGCGGCCCTGGTGGCCGAACACCGCGGCCTGGATCTTGATCGTGTCCTCGACGAGCACGCGCGAGCGCGGCGTTGCGCAGCTCGCCGGTGTCGCCGACCTGGCCGCCGCTCTCGGCGTAGAACGGCGTGTGGTCGAGCACGATGACCACGTCGTCGCCGGCGCGGGCGCGCTTGACCGGCGCGCCGTCGATGTAGATCGCGATGACCCGGCTGTGCTCGCAGACCAGGTGCTCGTAGCCGTGGAAGGCCGTGTCGGCGCCGCTGTAGGCTCAGGCCCTGCGCCATCTTGAACTTGCCGGCGGCGCGGGCCTGTTCGCGCTGGCGCGTCATCGCGACGTTGAAGCCCGCTTCGTCGACGGTGACGCCGCGCTCGCGGCAGACGTCGGCCGTCAGGTCGAGCGGGAAGCCGAAGGTGTCGTGCAGCTTGAACGCCAGGTCGCCGCCGATCTGCCGCGCCTTCTTCGCCAAGCGCGGCTTCGAGGATCTCCATGCCGTTGGCGATGGTCTGGAAGAAGCGCTCCTCTTCCTGCTTCAGCACCTCGGTGACGCGCGCGGCGTCGCGGCGCAGTTCCGGATAGGCATCGCCCATCTCGGCCGCCAGCGGGGCGACCAGCGTGTGGAAGAAGGGCTTGCGCGCGCCGAGCTTGTAGCCATGGCGGATGGCGCGCCGCGCGATGCGGCGCAGCACGTAGCCGCGGCCTTCGTTGCCCGGGATCACGCCGTCGACGACCGTGAAGGCGCAGGCGCGGATGTGGTCGGCGATGACCTTCAGCGACGGCGACTCGCGGTCGCAGTCCTTGGCGCCGGCCGCGTCGACCGCCCGCTTGGCCGTCGCCAGCAGGCGCACGAACAGGTCGATCTCGTACTTGCCGAGTGCACGTGCTGCAGCACGGTCGACAGCCGCTCCAGCCCCATGCCGGTATCGACGCTGGGCTTGGGCAGCTTGTGCATCACGCCGTCTTCGTCGCGGTTGAACTGCATGAAGACGTTGTTCCAGATCTCGATGTAGCGGTCGCCGTCCTGCTCGGGCGATGCCGGGCGGGCCGCCGGCGATCTCCGGGCCGTGGTCGTAGAAGATCTCGCTGCACGGGCCGCAGGGGCCGGTGTCGCCCATCATCCAGAAGTTGTCGGAGGCGTAGCGCGCGCCCTTGTTGTCGCCGATGCGCACGATGCGCTCGGCCGGCAGCGCCGATCACCTTCTTCCAGATGTCGTAGGCCTCGTCGTCCTCGGCGTACACCGTGGCCCAGAGCTTGTCCTTCGGCAGCTTGAAGACCTCGGTCAGCAGCTCCCAGGCGTAGACGATGGCGTCGTGCTTGAAGTAGTCGCCGAAGCTGAAGTTGCCGAGCATCTCGAAGAAGGTGTGGTGGCGCGCGGTGTAGCCGACGTTCTCCAGGTCGTTGTGCTTGCCGCCGGCGCGGATGCACTTCTGCGCTCGTCGCGGCGCGGTTGTAGGGCCGCTTGTCGAAGCCGAGGAAGACGTCCTTGAACTGGTTCATGCCGGCGTTGGTGAACAGCAGCGTCGGGTCGTCGCCGGGCACCACCGGGCTCGAGGCCACGAGCTGGTGGCCCTTGGACTCGAAGAACTTCAGGAACGTGGAACGGATCTCGGCGGCTTTCATCCGGGGGCTTTCGAAGAGGCGGGGCACGCCACCCGATGCGGTGGCGTGCGATTTTCGATTATAGGAAGCGGCTCACGCGGCGGGCCGCGGGCCGCTCGCGACGCGATCAGCGAGTCGTGCCCTGCACCCGCTCGCGCCAGCCCGGCATGCGCCGCTCCATCGCGGCGCCGATCGCCTGGCTGTGCAGCGCACGCAGGCGGCCAGCGTCGAGACCCGCCGGCACGGCGCTGCGCGCGCGATGCACGGCCTGCGACGATGCGAGTGCGGCACTGATGCCGTCGAGCCGCGGCGCAAAGATGTCGGTGCGGTTGCTGGCATCGGCACGCGACAGCGCGAGCACCGGCGTGAACGATGTGCCGCTGCCGACCAGGCCCTGGTAGTCGCCGAGGAACAGACCCTGGGCGTTCGGGGCCGGGGCCAGGTCGAACGGGCCGGCAACGTGGCTCTCGCTCCAGCTGATGCCGTCGCGCGAGCTCAGCAGCCAGGCGTCGGCCAGCAGCGTGCCGGGGTCGGACGTGTTGCTGCGCAGGTCGTAATGCATCACGCCGACCAGGCCGTCGGCACGAACGTAGAGCGTCGGCGTGAAGGCGGCGACTGTGGCCACTTTGTTGATCGCCACCGGCATGGTCCAGGTTTGGCCGCCGTCGGTCGAGTGCGACGATCGCGATCGCGTCGTGCAGGTCGCCGGAAAACCGCGCGTCCTGCCAGGCGACCCACAGGCTGCCGTCAGGCCCCGCAGCCACCGTCGGCAAGTCGGCACCGTCGCGGATGGGCTGCCCACCCTCGGGGTTGCGCGCACCCACCGACTGCAGCGCGGCCACATAGACCGGAGCGCTCCAGCTCAGGCCATGATCGGCCGAGCGCACGAGGCCCACGCGCGAACTCGATACGCCGTTCACGGTATCGATCTGATTGAACACATTGACCAGCGTGCCGCGCTCGGCGCCGCCCGGCAGCACGACGATGCGGTTGCCCAGCGTCTGGCTGACGCCGGCGCTGCTCGGCGTGAACAACACGCGCGGTGCCTCCCAGCTCGCGCCACCATCACTCGAGCGGGCCAGCATCGCCGGGCCATGTCCTGCCGTGTCGAGCCGGTCCCACACGGCGTAGACGTAGCGCGCATCGGTGGGGTCGGCGGTCAGCGCGGTCTTGTCGTTGAAGAAGGTCGGTCCATCCTGCGCCAGCAACTGGGGCGGCGCCCAGGTGATGCCGCCGTCGGTCGAACGGCTCGCCACCAGCCCGCTGGACGAGCCCGGCTGCAACGACGCACCGCTGAAAACCAGGCCGAGCACATGCGCCGTGCCGTCGGGGCCGAAGTCGACCCAGGGGTCGGAGACGCGTTCGAAATCACCGGCGCTGCCGGGGGCGGCGCCGCCGCAGCGCGACATGGCCTGCATCGTGCGCTGCCAGGTCGCGCCGCCGTCCAGGCTGACGGCGCTGACCAGCGCCCGCGCACCGCCACCGCTCCAGCGGTCCTGCTGCCAGGCCGCGAGCAGGTGCCTGCCATCGGTCGGGTGCAGCGCGGCAAAGGGTTCGACCTCGGCATTCACGTACAGCGTGCCGCTGGCATTGCCGCCCGTGCAAGCCGCCGCCACCGGCGTGGCCGCGCTGACGCGTTGCGCCGGCAAGTCGGGCAAGGGCAGGCTGGGCGTGGAGCCGCCGCCGCCACAGGCCACGACAAGAAGGGCCAGCACCAGCGTGCCGCGGTTTGCGCAAGACATGGCGCCGGAGCATAGCGCCGCGCTAAAGTGCATGGCCATGAACACCACCACCTCACCCCTCTCGTCGCTGGCCGATGCCGGCCTGCTGAAAACCGCCGCATTGATAGACGGCCACTGGGTCGCCGGCAACCGGCGCTTCGACGTCACCGACCCGGCCACCGGGGCCCGACTGTGCGAGGTGGCCAACCTCGGTGCCGACGATGCAGCGGCCGCCGTCGCCGCGGCCAACCGCGCCTGGCCGGCCTGGCGCGCCAAGCCGGCCAAGGAACGCGGCGCCATCCTGATGCGCTGGTTCGACCTGCTGCACCAGCATGCCGACGACCTGGCGCGCATCATGACGGCCGAACAGGGCAAGCCGCTGGCCGAGGCCAACGGCGAGGTGGGCTATGGCGCCAGCTTCATCGAGTGGTTCGCCGAAGAGGCGCAAGCGCGTCTACGGCGAGACGATCCCGACCACCGACCACAACAAGCGCTTCCTGGTCATCAAGCAGCCGGTCGGCGTCTGCGCGGCGATCACGCCGTGGAACTTTCCGATCGCGATGATCACGCGCAAGGTCGCGCCGGCGCTGGCCGCGGGCTGCCCGGTGGTGATCAAGCCGGCCGAGCAGACGCCGCTCTCGGCGCTGGCGCTGGCCGAACTGGCGCAGCGAGCCGGCATGCCGGCGGGCGTGCTCAACGTCCTGACCGCCGACAGCGAGAGCTCGATCGCCATCGGCCGCGTGCTCTGCGAGAGCGACGTCGTGCGCCACCTGTCGTTCACCGGCTCCACCGAGGTCGGCCGCATCCTGATGCGCCAATGCGCGCCGACGGTCAAGAAGCTCTCGCTCGAACTCGGCGGCAACGCGCCGTTCATCGTCTTCGACGACGCCGACATCGACAGCGCGGTCGAGGGCGCGATGATCAGCAAGTACCGCAATGCCGGCCAGACCTGCGTCTGCGCCAATCGCCTGTACGTGCAGGACGGTGTGTACGACGACTTCGTGACCCGGCTGGCGGCCAAGGCGCGCACGATCAAGGTCGGCAACGGCTTCGAAGCCGGCGTCACGCAGGGCCCGCTGATCGACGCCGCGGCGATGGCCAAGGTCGAGGCCCATGTCGCCGATGCGCGGGCCAAGGGCGCGCGTGTGCTGACCGGCGGCGAGCGCGTCGGCGAGCGCAGCTACGCGCCGACCGTGCTCGCCGATGCGACCAGCCAGATGCTGTGCGCGCGCGAAGAGACCTTCGGCCCGGTGGCGCCGGTGTTCCGCTTCGAGACCGAGGCCGAGGCGATCGCGATGGCCAACGCCACCGAGTTCGGCCTGGCGAGCTACTTCTACAGCCGCGACATCGGCCGTGTCTTGCGCGTGGCCGAGGCGCTGGAGTACGGCATGGTCGGCATCAACACCGGCCTGATCTCGACCGCCGAGGTGCCCTTCGGCGGCGTCAAGCAATCAGGCCTGGGTCGCGAAGGCTCGCACCACGGCATCGACGACTACGTCGAAATCAAGTACCTGTGCATCGGCGACGTGCAGAAGTAGCTCACTCGATGTCGTTGGCCGCCTTGGCCGGCCCGCGCTCGACGCGTTTGGCGATGACGCCCTGACTCAGTGGGGTGGTCAGGCTCGCCGCCTGACCGACCGAGCGACGCAGCAGCGCGTCGGCCGTCTTGCCATGCTCGGGGTACAAGGCCAGGCCGGCGTTGATGGCCACGTTGACATCGGTGCCGGCGACGTTGAACGGCTGGCGCAGCGACTGCAACAGTTTGGCCATCACGCGCTCGCCGTCGGTCGCCGCGTCGACCAGCGCCAGCAGCACGAGGAAGGCATCGTGGCCGATCGAGGCCACCACGTCGCTGGCGCGCAGCGAGGCGCGCAAACGCACCGCCACCTTGCGCCGCAGCACGTTGCTCGACTCGGCGCCGAGCGAGGCCCGCACCGAGGCCAGGCCGTCGACGCACAAGGCGATCACGGCCATCGGCGCCGGCTCGCGCTCGCGCAAGGCCAGCAGGTGCGTCATGTGCTCGAGCAACTGGGTGTGATTCGGCAAGCCGGTGGCCAGGTCGGTG
This sequence comes from uncultured beta proteobacterium, assembly GCA_963741125.1. Lineage (GTDB taxonomy): Bacteria > Pseudomonadota > Gammaproteobacteria > Burkholderiales > Burkholderiaceae_C > CADEEN01. The sequence goes on along the minus strand of CAVUGY010000038.1, from coordinate 98,228 downwards.
GCAAAGGCCTTGCGAGCCGCGCTGTCGAGCGCCTTGCGCCGCTGGGCGATGTGCATGCGCCGGTGCATCACCTCGGTCGGGCTGTCGGCCTGCACCACCACATCCTGCACGCCGCGCTCGAGCAAGGCGGCCAGCACCGACTCGGTCGGCGCATGCGGCAACATCGCGATGACGGCGGTGTCGAGCACCGCATGGGCCAGGGCCGGCCACTCGAGCAAGGCCTCGGCCGAGGCGGCCGCGACCATCACTTCGAAATTGACCTGGCGCAACTGGACGGCGGCCTCTTCCAGGCTGGCGCAGCAAGTCGCGCCGGGCATCGCCAGGCCCACGCAGAGCAGGCTTGCAACAGGCTTGGCGGGGACGGCATTGCGACTCATGGGCGACCAGACAAAAGGCCCATGCAGGGCTCGCTACGCGTTGGAGCGGGTGAAGGGAATCGAACCCTCGTATGAAGCTTGGGAAGCTGCCGTTCTGCCATTGAACTACACCCGCGGGGCGTTCGAGTTTACGCGATCGGTTCGCTCGTTCGACGGCGTGAAGTCAATGTGCGTGGCGTGATCCAGGCCGCGGCCGCGCTGCGCCCGCCAACGGGGCAGCGGTGCAGCGAGGATCAGCCTGCAGCGGCGGCCGACACGACGCGGTTGCGTCCAGCGTGCTTGGCTTCGTACAGCGCCGCGTCGGCCTGGGCGATCAGCGCCGCGCCTCCATCGCTGTCGGTCGGGACGGCGCTGCAGGCACCGATGCTGAGCGTCACCACCGCCGCGGCATCCGAGGCCGCGTGCGGCAATGCGAGGGCGCGCACGGCCTCGAGCAGGCGTTGGCCGACCTGCTCGGTTCCGGCGGCGTCGGTGTCGGGCAGCAGCACCAGCAGTTCCTCGCCACCATAGCGGCCGATGAAGTCGGTCTCGCGGGCCAGCGCCTGCCGGCCCGCGCGTGCGATGGCCTGCAGGCAGGCGTCGCCGGCCTGGTGGCCGTAGGTGTCGTTGTAGCGTTTGAAGAAATCGACATCCAGCATCAGCAGGCCCAGTCGTCGGCCTTCGCGCAGCGCGCGCGCGACCTCCAACTTGATGCGCTCGTCGACACAGGCCCGATTGGCGATCTGCAACAGACCGTCGGTACGCGAATACGCATGCAACTGCGCGTTGGCCGCGCTCAGTTCCTGGTTCGCCGCCGCCAGCTGCCGGGTGCGGCTTTCGACCCGGGCCTCCAGTTCCTGGTTGGCCCGCATGAGGGCGTTGTTCTGTTCGGACAGCACATGGTGCAGGTTGCCGACCATCCTCAGCAGCGCCCGCGTGTCCTCGTGGCCGTCTACCGCTTCCTGTTCGAAGGCCTGCGCACCGCTGCGGCCCTGTTCGATGAGCCTGATTTGACGCGCCATCGCGCGATCGACGCCGAGGATGTGCAAACCCAGCCAGGCGGTCAGGAAACCCATGATGGTTTCGCCCGGCTGTCGCAGCGTCTGGCGCCATCTCCACATGCTGCGTACCTGCGACACGAATTCGAGGTGCGCCCGTTCGTGTTCGCTGGCATGGCGACGGTCTACGCCGGCACGGCGCATCATTTCTTCTTCTTCGGCGAAGTGGTGAGCGGCATAGTCGAGCAGGCGCTTGAAGACCGCCTCCAGGTCCGCCACGTCGGTGGCCTGGCCACGGAACAGCTGCGCATGCAGTTCGTTGAACAGGTCCACCAGCGAGTGGTGCTGCTGATCGACCTCGGCGATCCCGGTGATGAAGTTCTGATCCCAGACAAACGTTTCCATGCCGCGCTCCTGAAGAGGCTGTGCCGGGCGATCGCGATCCGACACAGCCTAGGGCAGCCGGCGCGCGACAGATGGACATTGATCAAGGCAGCCGCATCCGGCAGCGCCGGCAGGCGTCTGATTTGGGCGGTAAGCCGGGGGCATTTCCGGCGATCGCCGGCGCCGCAGTGGCTGCAAGCTCCTGCCGTGCCGCCTGCGCCACTGGCAGGCCGGTCGCCACGAAACCGCCGTCCCATGGAACCCACCAGCTTTCCGAGCCTGCTCGCCGCGTACTGGTCGCTCGGGGAACTGACCACCAACGTCATCATCTTCATGAACCTGCTCGGCGCGCTGCTGCTGGGCAGCGTGGTCGGCTATGAAAGGGCGTATCACGGCCGCGCGGCCGGCATGCGCACCTATGGGCTGGTGTGCATGGCCTCGGCCGGTCTGACCGTCGTCGCCGGATATCCGGGCCTGTGGTTCGGCGGCCAGCACCTGGTCAGCTCGGTCCCCGACCCGACCCGGGTCATGCAAGGCATCGTCACCGGGATCGGCTTTCTCGGCGCCGGCGTGATCGTCAAGGAGGGCCTGAACATCAGCGGCCTGACGACGGCGGCGTCGATCTGGGCCGCCTCGTGCATAGGCGTGCTGATCGGTGTCGGCTTCTACGCGGCGGCGATCTTGCTGGCCGGCCTGTCGGCGGCGACGATGATGTGGGGCAGCCGCATCGAGGGCTGGCTGCCGGCGCACCCCGCGATGCTCGTCACATTGCGCCTGGCCAGTGGTTCGCCGATGCGCAATGCCGACATCGAGCATGTGTTTCTCGGCCTGGGCTACGAGGTCGCACCGGGCTCCTTCTCCATCACCAGCGACAGCGCCAAGCACGAGTTGCGCTTCGTCATCGTGATGATCCACAAGCAGCAGGCGGTGGCGATGGACGAGATCGCCGCCACGCTGACGCGGCTCGAAGGCGTCACCGGCCTGAGCCTGGGCCATGCGCGCAACTGAGTTCTTGCCGGTCGCGGGCCTCCTCCTAGTAGGCCTGTGCGCCGCACTCGCTGCCGCGCCGGCATCGGCCGTCGATGCCGCCGAGCCCCCTGTGCTCGTGCCGTCGGCCGACGGCAGCGAGGTGATCAACGCGACGGCGGGCATTGCCTGGGCCCGATGCGTCGAGGGCATGCATTGGTCGGGCCGCAGCTGCGTCGGTTCGCCCGCGCACCTCGATCATGCGCAGGCGCTGGCGGCCGCGGCGGCGCGGCGCAAGGCCGACGGCAAGGCCTGGCGCCTGCCACGTGCGCCGGAACTCAAGCGCATGGTCAGCCAATGGGCGAGGCAGCAACTACAGGGCTCGCGCGCGTTTCCGGGCGCTCCAGACGAATGGCAGTGGACCTCCTCGAACACGCTGGACATGTCGAAGGTGAACCCCTACGACTACGGCAACATCCGCCGGGGGGTGACCGACGAGAACGTGGCGCGTGTCGCATTCCTGCACGGCTGGGCGGTTCACGCGGCGACGGGCGAGGCCGACGGCGCCGTGCTCAAGCGCACGCGCCTGGCGGTGCGGCTGGTGAGGTCGCTGGAGCCTTGAACGGCCGGCCGCGTCGCCTTGACGTGGGTCAGATCGAGCGCGGCGAGCTCGGTAGAGCGGTGCGGATTTCAGCCTCGCTTAAGGAAGCGGCGGCTAGACTGCCTGCGATGCCCCCTTGCTTGCCGCGTGGTCGAACGATGAAGTACTTGACGGCCGCGGCCTTCGCCATCGGCCTGCTGCTGGCGCCGGCCCTGGCCCAGGTGCCGGACCCCGCGCCGAGCTGGGCCCAGCTCGAGGCCGCCGGAGCGCGGGTCGGCAAGGTTCAGGTACTGAACCGGAACATCTTCGACACCGAAGACCCGAAGGAAGACAAGCTCCTCTTCGGCTGGGCGAACCGCCTGCACATCCAGACGCGCGCAGACGTCATCGCCCGCCAGCTGCTGTTCAAGACCGGCGATGCGGTGTCGGAACGAGTCATCGACGAATCCGAGCGGGTGTTGCGCAGCAATCACTACTTGTACGACGTGCAGTTCCGACCGCGGCTCCAGCCCGACGGTGTGGTCGATATCGACGTGCTGACCCGCGACACCTGGACACTCGACTTCGGGGCCAGCTTCGGCCGCTCAGGCGGCACCAATTCCAGCGGCGTGCACTTGCGCGAGTACAACCTGCTGGGCACCGGCACCATGGTCAGCCTGGGCCGCTCCAACACCGTCGATCGCACCGGCACCGAACTGCTGTTCGCCAACGACCATGCCTTCGGCAGCTCGACGGCACTGAGCTACAGCCATGCCGTGAACAGCGATGGCCAGCGTGATGCCGTCTCGGTGACGCAGCCGTTCACGGCGCTGGACACACGCTGGGCGGCCGGCGTGACGGCCTCCAACGATGATCGCATCGACGCCATCTACAACGCCGGCGCCGTGCAAAGCCAGTATCGCCATCGCGAGAATCGGCGCGAAGCCTTCGGCGGCTGGTCGCCGGGGCTGCAGGATGGTTGGGTGCAGCGCTACTCCGTGGGTCTGTTTTCCGAGGATGACGCCTACGCTCACGAGCCCGGACTGACGGCGCCCGCGCAACTGCCGTCGGATCAGCTGTTGGCCGGACCTTTCGTTCGGTATGAGCTGATCGAGGATCGCTTCGAGAAGGAACAGAACCGCAACCTGATCGGGCGGCCGGAGTTCTTCGCCCTGGGTCTGAGTTCCAGCGTGCAATTGGGGCACGCCTTCACCGGTCTGGGCTCGAGTCGCGACGCGTGGCTGTATGCCGCGAATATCAGCCGCGGCTTCGAACCGGCCGCGGCGCATCGGCTCATCACCTCGGGCGCCCTGTCCGGCCGCTACGCAGACGGACAGATCCAGAACCAACGTCTGGGTGTCCAGGCTCAGTACTATCTGCCGCAAAGCCCGCACCGGCTGTTCTATGTGTCGGTGGCGGGCGACATCCTGACCCGACCCGACGTGGGCGAGACCTTGCTGCTCGGCGGCGACAACGGGCTGCGCGGCTACCCTCTGCGTTACCAGAGCGGCACCCGGCGCACCCTGCTGACGGTCGAACAGCGCTTCTACACCGACCTCTATGTCTGGCAGCTGTTTCGCATCGGCGGCGCCGCATTCTTCGATGCCGGCCGCGCCTGGGGCGGCGAGAACACCAATCTGGTCAACCCGGGCACCTTGAGCGACGTCGGCGTCGGGCTGCGCATCGTCAGCGCGCGCACGGCGTTCAGCAACGTGCTGCATGTCGACTTGGCCTTCCCGCTCAACACCACGGCCGACATCAAGAAAATGCAGTTCCTGGTCAAGAGCAAGACCAGCTTCTGACGCGCTCGGCTGGGGCGTCAGGCTTTTTCGATGGCCCGCAGACGCTGCCTCAGACTGTCGGCGCCACCGCCCCAGGCCATGCGCTCGAAAGCCTCGGCCGGCATCGGCCGGCCGATCAGGAAGCCCTGCAGCACGTCGCAACCGATGCGTTGCAGGAAGTCGCGCTGCAGAATCGTCTCGACGCCCTCGGCGACGACGCGAATACCCAATGCGGTGGCCAGTTGCACGATGGCCTGGACCAGGACCCGGTCGTCCTCGTCGCCGGGCAGATCGCGCACGAAGCTGCGATCGATCTTGATCTTCGACGGGCGTAGGTGCTTCAAGTAGGCCAAGGACGAATAGCCGGTGCCGAAGTCGTCGACCGCCAGCGGCAGGCCCAGGGTGTGCAAGCGCTCGACGATCAACCGCGTGGTGTCGGTGTCGGTCATCAAGACGCTTTCGGTGAGCTCGATCTCCAGCTCATGGGGTTGGACGCCGAAGTCGGCCATCGCCTGCGTCAAGGTGTCGATCAGACGGTGGTTGCGGAACTCGAGCGCCGAGATGTTCACCGCGATGCTGCCGAAGTGCAGGCCGGCACGTTTCCACTGCGCGATCTGCCGGCAGGCCATGCGAATCGTCCACGCACCGACCTCGCCGATCAGCCCGCACTGTTCGGCCGCGGCAATGAATTCCAGCGGTGGCACCATGCCGCGCCGCCCATGTTGCCAACGAATCAGGGCCTCGCAGCCCAGCAGTTCGCCGCTGCGGGCGTCGACCTGCGGTTGATAGTGCAAGACAAATTCGTCGTGCGCCAGCGCGTGGCGCAGTTCCTGCTCGAGCAGGAGGCTGGCCTGCAGGCTGGCGTTGAATTCGCTGCGAAAGAAACTGCAGCGTGCGCGTCCCAGGTTCTTGGCCGCATACATCGCCGTATCGGCATGGCGCACCAGCGTCTCATGGTCGGCGGCGTCGTCGGGGAACAGGGCCACGCCGATGCTGGCCGAGACGTTGACCTCGCCGCTGCCCAGATGTACCGGGCGCTCGATCTCCTTGAGCAGGCGGTCGGCCGTGGCCGCCACCTCGGCCCACTGGCTGGCGTCGTGCAGCAAGACCGTGAACTCATCGCCGCTGTGGCGGCAGACCACGTCGGTCGCCCGCACGGCCTGGCGCAGGCGCTGGGCCAAGGTCACCAGCAAGGTGTCACCGGCCGCATGGCCCCAGGTGTCGTTGACGGCCTTGAAGCGATCCAGATCGATGAACAGCAAGGCCAGGCGTCCGCTCTCGCGTTGCGCGATGGCCACCGCACTGTGCGTCAGTTCGCGAAACAAGGCCCGGTTGGGCAGCCCGGTCAGCGTGTCGTGCAGGGCCACCTTCTCCAGTTCGGTTTTTTGCGCCTCGAGCTGAGCGAACAGCCCATCGATCTGGGCATGGACCTCGTTCAGGTGTTCGCCCAATTGGCCGAGTTCGTCGCGGCGATTCCACTGCACCGGCTCGGCATCGGTGCGCAGCGCGATTTCGCTGGCCTGTCGCTTCAGGCGCTGGATCGGTGCCAGCAGACGCCGATACAAGATCGCCATCAACACCGCCACGCTGAGCAGCACCTGCAAGGCCGCCAGTTCGACATTGGCGCGGCGCCGTTCGGCCAGCAGACGATCGATCTGTGCCGGGTCGAACCAGATCTCGAGTTCACCCAGCAACTCGCCTTCGCGCGAGATCGGCGATTTCAGGGCCACGCCCTGCCCTGGCGCGACCCCCGGCTTCGACAGCACCGTCGGGGCCGTCAGGGGGCGGGCCTCGGTCAGGCGCAGGCTCAAGACCGAGGGCTCGGCCAGGGCCCGCTGAGCGGTGGCCAAGGCGCGCTGTTCGTCTATGGTCCACAGCGGTTCGACCAGGGCCGCAGCGGTCATCACCAGCACCGCCTGACGGCTTTGCGCGATCAGCGGCTCTTGCGCCGAGCGCGTCAGACGCTGCTCCACATGCCACAGCGCCAGCGTCGGTGCCAGCACCGCAATGCCGATGCCCAGCACCACGGTGCTGCGGATCGACAAGCTCGGCCAGCGCATCAGGCGCCCGCACACGGCTCGCACCTGCGAGCAGCGAGCGGGACTAGGCGTGGCCGCTGGAGCCGATGAACGGGAACTGCGGGTGACATGGGGCAAATGGCGGGCAGCGCCTCGACTGTGCGGGGCCTTGCCCTGATCGCAGTATCGTCAGCGCTCCGGCAGTGCTGCAGCGGCGGCAGGCCAAGAGTCGCCGTTTCGTGATGCCTGACCGATTTGCGCTCATTCGCCTTGCGACAATACGCAACCGATGCAAGACGCCACGATCAAGGCCCCGCCAGCGCGGCGCACCATTCGCAGCTACGTGCTGCGGGCCGGGCGAATGGGCAGCGGCCAGGCGCGTGCCCTGGTCGAACTCGGGCCACGCTTTTTGTTGCCGTTTGCAAGCCAGAGGCTAGACGCCCACGCGGTGTTCGGCCGTGACGCCCCCCTGGTGGTGGAAATCGGCTTCGGCATGGGCCAGGCGACGGCGCAGATCGCCGCACTGCAGCCCGACACCGACTTCGTCGCCATCGAGGTTCACCCGCCCGGCGTCGGCGCGTTGCTGCAGCGCATCGAGCAGGCCGGTTTGAACAACCTGCGCATCGTGCAGCACGATGCCGTGGCGGTCTTCGAGCAAATGATCGCGCCGGCCACGCTGGCCGGCGTGCATGTCTTTTTCCCCGACCCCTGGCCCAAGAAGAAGCACCACAAGCGGCGCCTGATCCAGCCCGAATTCGTGGCCCTGCTCGCGTCGCGGCTGGCGCCCGGCGCTGGCCTGCACTGCGCCACCGACTGGCAAGCCTATGCCGCCCAGATGCTAGAGGTGTTGAGCGCCGAACCCTTGCTGACCAATACCTGCGCGGGCTACGCCGAGCGGCCTGCGCTGCGGCCATTGACCAAGTTCGAGCAACGCGGCGTGAAGCTCGGCCACGCGGTCTGGGACTTGGTATTTGCGCGCCGCTGACGCCGCGGCGTCAGGCCGGGCCTTGGCGGTAGGGCTCCTCGAAATCGAGAAAGTCGTGCTCGGCCAGCGCGTCGGCGACCCAGGCCGCCACGCCCGGCGAACCCCACAGTCGCTCGACATAGCCCCGTGACGGCGCCGACAACGGCAGCCCGTAGCCCCGCACGCGCGCCGCGACCGGCGCGAAGTACGCATCGACGGCACCAAAGGGGCCGAACAGAAAGGGCCCGCCACCGGCGGCCAGTTGCTCGGCCCACATCGAATCGATGCGTGCCAGGTCGCGGTGCAGCGCCGATTCGCCGGCCAGCTTGCGCGCGCCGACCTCGGGTAGCGCGGCCTCGATGTTCATCGGGCAGTGGCTGCGCAGGGCCGAGAAACCGGCGTGCATCTCGGCCGCCAGGCAGCGTGCGCGTGCGCGCTGCTGGGCGTCCCGCGGCCACAGCGCCAGTTGCGGATGCAAGTCGGCGAGCGTCTCGGTGATCGCCAGCGTATCCCAGACCGCGAAGCCGTCGATCAGCAGCACCGGCACGCGGCCGGCCGGTGTATAGCGGGCGAGTGCGCGGTAAAACCCGGAGTCGGGCGCGAAGTCGAAGCGCAGCTTGATCTCGTCGAAGGCGATGCCGAAGTGGCGCATCAAGACCCAGGGCCGCATCGACCACGACGAGTAGTTCTTGTTGCCGATCACCAGTTGCAGCATGTGCGATCTCCGGTTGCCGTGTCGGCCATGCTAGCCGCGGGCGCATCGGCCGCGCATGCAATTTGCTGATGCCGGCTATGCGCGCCAGTCCACCAAGGCCGTGAAGTAGGTCAGCAGCACCACGCCGCCGAACGCGATCCGGTACCAGGCGAAGGGCACGAAGTCATGGCTGGCGATGTAGCGCAGCAGCCAACGCACGCAGGCCCAGGCGGCGAGGAAGCTGACGATCAGTCCCACCGCGAACAGCGGCAGGTCGGCCGCCGACAAGGCCGCGCGCTCCTTCCACAGGCTATAGCCACCGGCTGCCACGAGCGTGGGAATGGCCAGGAAGAAGCTGAAGTCGGTGGCGGCCCTGCGCGACAGGCCGAGCAGCATGCCGCCGATGATGGTCGCACCCGAACGGCTGGTGCCGGGAATCATGCCCAGGCATTGCACGAAGCCGACCTTGAGCGCGTCCAGCGGTGTCATGTCGTCGATGTCGTGCACACGCGGCTGCGGCCGGATCCCGCGCTCGACCCAGAGAATGATCAAGCCGCCGACGATGAAGGCCGCCGCCACCACCGGCCCGTTGAAGAGGAACGCCTTGATGGACTTGTAGGCGAGCAGGCCGATCACCGCGGCCGGCAAGAAGCCGATGGCCACGTTGGCCATGAAACGGCGCGCACGCGCGCTGCTGCCGAAATCGTGCACCGCGCCGTACAGGCGCTGCCAGTAGACGATGACCACGGCCAGGATCGCGCCCGACTGGATGGCGATGTCGAAGACCTTGGACTTGTCGTCGCTCATGCCCAGCAGCGCGCCGGCCAGGATCAGGTGCCCGGTCGACGACACCGGCAGGAACTCGGTGAGACCCTCGACGATGCCCATCACCGCGGCCTTGGCCAATACCATCCAATCCACAGCGACTCCAATGACGATTCAGCGCGACCCCCTGTCGCGACGAGGCCGCGGATGATAGCGGTGCAGGCGCGCGGCGATCCCCGATGCCGCAGGAGTGGTCGCCGAGCCCTGCCCTAGCGGCTCTGGGTAAACCTCAATTCGATGCCGCTGGGCGTGACCGTGATCTCGGCCGCCGTGATACCGGCGCGTTGCAACAGGCTCAGGCGCTCCGCATCCGGGCGGTACAGCACCGTGTCGTCGAGCAGGCGTTCGGCCAACAGCGCACCCAGCCTTGCGTTCGACGGCGACAGCGGGCCGTTGCTCAGTTCGAGTTTGAGCGCCTGCACGCGCACTTGCGTCAGGCGCACGCTGGCATCACTGGGCTCGTAGCGCAGGGCGTAATCCAGGCTCAGACTGCCACGCACGGCGCGGCCGGACAGGCGCTCGGTCGCGGCCAGATCGAGGTCCGTGGCAATGCGGTTGCTTTGCGGCAGCAGGCGCAGCGTGGGCCGCGCAACGCTGATGTCGATGACCTCGAGCAGACGATGCTGGCGCGGAAACTGCCGCTCCACCGCCCGCTGCATCTGCTCCTGCGTCAGTGTCACGCTGCGCGGCCCGCCGATGCCGGCACAGCCCGCCAGCCCCGCCGCGAGACAGAACATCACGGCCGCTACAGTGCGGTCCAAGCGGCGCTTCATGGCGCGAATTCTAGGAGCCGGCCCCGATTGACCCGTTCTCGGTGCCTGGCTTACATTACTGACCAGTCAGTCATTAACCAATGCCCACCCTCGCCGCCCCCGAACCCCGCAGCCCGCCGCGCCAGCGCCGCAAAGACGCGCGGCCGCACGAGTTGCTCGAGGCCGCGCTGGCCCTGTTCGTTGAAAAGGGCTTCGCCGCCACCCGTGCCGAAGAGGTCGCGCAGCGCGCCGGTGTATCCAAGGGCACGCTGTACCTGTACTACCCGAGCAAGGAAGAGTTGCTCAAGGCCGTGATCGGGCATTTCCTGTCCGCGCGCATCGCCGACACGGCAGAGGAAGTGCGTCGCATCGACGGGCCGATGGCACCGGTGCTGCGCGAAATGCTCGTTGCCTGGTGGCAGCAGACCTACGCCAGCCCGGCCTCGGGGACCTTCAAGCTGATCATCTCGGAGGTTCGCAACTTTCCGGAAATCGCCGAGTTCTATGTCCGCGAGGTCATCGAGCCCGGTCACCAGCTGGTCGGCACCATCCTGCGGCGCGGCATCGCCAGCGGCGAGTTCCGCCCTGTCGACGTGGAAAGCGCGGTGCACTCGCTGCTCTTGCCGATGGTCATGCTGTGCACCCACAAGCATGCGCTGGGCGCCTGCACCCAGCATTCCATCGACGCCGCGAAATTCATTGCCGACCATGTCGAGCTGGTGCTGAGCGGTCTGGTGCAGGCGCAGCCCAAACCGGCACGCAAGGCGCGGCCCATAAAATCGACCTGACTACGCAAACCACACCATGAACATCGAACAAGCCCGCTTCAACATGATCGAGCAGCAGATTCGGCCCTGGGGAGTCCTGGACCAGGACGTGCTCTCACTGCTGGCCGTAGTCAAGCGCGAAGACTTCGTGCCGCCGGCGCATCGCGCATTGGCCTTCGTCGACACCGAGGTGCCGCTGGGGCTGGGCCAGGTCATGCTGGCGCCGAAATTCGAAGCCCGCCTGCTGCAGGCGCTGCAGGTGGCGCGCCACGAGACCGTGCTCGAGATCGGCGCCGGCTCGGGTCACATGGCCGCCCTGCTGGCCCAGCAGGCACGCCAGGTCGTCACGCTCGAAATCCATGCGCCGCTGGCCGAGATGGCCAGGGCCAACCTGCGGCGCGCCGGGGCCACCAACGCCACGGTGCATCAGGCCGACGGCTCGCGCGGCCTGGCGGCACAGGCACCCTTCGATGTGATCGTGCTCTCGGGCTCGGTGGCCGAAGTACCGCCCGCGCTGCTCGATCAGTTGAAGCCGGAGGGCCGACTGGTGGCCATCGTCGGCCAGGAACCGATGATGCGCGCGATGCTGATCACGCGCGTTGCCGCCGGTGCACAATTCCGTCGCACGGCATTGTTCGACACCGTGGCAGCGCGCCTGCAAGGCTTCACCGAACCCGCTGCGTTCCAATTTTGAGTGCCTGCGGCGATGCAGTTGACGCCCGGCATCCGGCAATCCGTCGCATGGCGGCATTGGCCCGCTGCGCTTGCGGCTACAAAGCGCGCTGACTTTCCCCGACCCGAACACACCCCGCGAGGAGCCCTCATGCGCCGTCTGCGTTACCTGTTGTTGGCCAGCATTGCCCTGGCCATCGCCCCGATCAGCCGGGCCCAAAGCCTGCAAGAAATTTACGAGGCGGCGCGGGGCTATGACGCAAGCTATCTGGCCGCGCGCGCGCTGGCCGAGTCGGCGCTGCACCGGGCGGCGCAAAGCAATGCCTTGCGCCTGCCGACCGTCAACGCCACCGGCAGCATGTTTTACAACGACACCGATCCGCCCAACAGCCCACCCACCAGCTCGAGCAATGCCACGGGTGCGCGCATCACGACGACGACCACGACCATGGGCCTCAACGGTCGCCAGCCACTGTTCAATCGCGGCAATGCGGCGACGATCGGGCAGGCCGAGAAATCGCTCGAGGTCGCGCAGGCCGACCTGCAGACGGCCGAGCAAGAGCTGATCGTGCGTGTGGCGCAGACCTACTTCGACGTGCTGGTGGCGCAGGACGCGCTGGCGGCCGCACAGGCCAGCACCAAGGCCATCGGCGAACAGCTGGCATCGGCCAAGCGCAACTTCGAAGTCGGCACCGCGACCATCACCGACACGCGCGAAGCGCAGGCGCGCTACGACCTCGCCATCGCCACCGAGATCGCCGCCGAGAACGACTTGCGCACCAAGCGCATTGCGCTCGACCAGTTGGTCGGTCGCGACAACGTAAAGCCTATGGCCTTGGCCACGCCGGTCGCGCTACCCGCGCTGGCGCCGGCGCAGGTCGACGACTGGGTCAACCAGGCCCAGGCCAGCCACCCCAGCGTGCGCCGGGCCGATCTTGGACTGATGATCGCCAAACTCGAAACCGAGAAGGCACGTGCCGGCGACTTGCCGACGCTCGATGCGGTGGCCACGGTGGGCACCAGTCGCCTGTCGGGCGTCAGCGCCGCGGCCGGCGCGGGCAACACCACCAGCGCCAGTGTCGGCCTGCAATTGACGCTGCCGCTGTTCGCCGGCTACTCGGTGCAGAACCGGATCAAGGAAACGCTGGCGCTGGAAGAGAAGTCGCGCAACGACCTCGACGCCGCCAGGCGCAGCGTGGCGCAGGGCACGCGGGTGGCGTTCTTCGGCTACCAGTCGGGGCAGGCCCAGGTCAGGGCCCTGGAAGCGGCAGAGTCGTCGAGCAAGTTGGCGCTCGAAGCCACTCAGCTCGGCTACCGCGTCGGTGTGCGCGTCAACCTCGACGTGCTCAATGCGCAGACCCAGCTGTTCACGACCCAACGCGACCTGTCCAAGGCGCGCTACGACGTGCTGCTCGGCGGCCTGCGCCTGCGCCAGGTCGCGGGCACGCTGCAGCCGGCCGACGTCAACGCGGTCAATACCCTGCTTGCAAAGTAAAGCTCGGTAAACCGCGGCCGCGCGTTCAACGCGGTGGCGGCGGCAGCCGTTAGGCTCGGCACCTATCGCAGGTGAAGCCTCGGCATGACCCCATCCAGCGCCACCCAGGCCGCGATCGCGGCCCATCGCTTCGGCCTCGGCGAAGCCAGTCTCGAGGCCGGCGTGCGTGGTGATCCGCGCGGCTGGCTGTCCAGCCAGATCGGTGCGGCCGATGCGCAGCGCAGCCGCCACGGTGAACCCCTGCCCGACGCCGCCGACAGCCTGCGGCGTTTCGCCGAATTTGTGCAGCAACGCCGCAAGCAGCGCGCGGCGGCAACCCACCCCGCCATGACCGCCAACGACGCCGGCGCGTCGGAGCAGCAGTTCGTCGAGCACTTTCGCCAGACGGTCCAGGCCGACACCCGTGCGCGGCTGACGCACGGCCGCACTCACCACGCGCCCGTTCGCCGAACGCCTCGCGCTTTTCTGGGCCAACCACTTCACCGTCTCGATGGCCAAGGCCAGCGCCCGTGGCATGGTCGGTGCGTTCGAGCGCGAAGCCATCCGGCCGCATATCGGCGGTCGCTTCGAAGACCTGCTGCGTGCGGCCGTGATGCACCCGGGCATGCTGCGCTACCTCGACAACGAGCAGTCGGCCGGTCCGCACTCGCCAGTCGTGCGCCGCCTGGCGCAACGCGCGCGTGGCGGCGCCGGCATGGAGCCGGGTCAGCCCCCCCGCATCACCGGCCTGAACGAGAACCTGGCGCGCGAGGTGCTGGAATTGCATACCCTGGGCGCGGCGGCGGCGCGTGCGGGTACCTACACGCAGGCCGACGTGACCGCGTTCGCTGCGGTCCTCACCGGTTGGCGCGTTCCGGCGACGGCCTACATGGCAGGCTTGCCTCAGCCTCGCCCGGGCGCATCGATCTCAGCGGCCGGCGCGGCCAGCCCGACCCGGTTCGAGCCGGCATGGCATGAGCCCGGCGACAAGATCGTGCTCGGTAGCCGCTACCGTGAAGGCAGTCAGGCCCTGGGCCAGGTGCTGCACGATCTGGCGCAGCACCCGGCCACCGCGCGTTTCGTCGCCACCAAGTTGGCGCGCCATTTCGTTGCCGACGAACCCCCGCTGCCCCTGGTCGAGCGCCTGGTGCAGAGCTGGCAGCGCAGCGAGGGCGACCTGCCCAGCGTGTACCGCACCCTGCTCGACGCACCCGAGGCCTGGTCACCCGGTGCGGCCAAGCTGAAGAATCCCGAGGAGTGGGTGTTGTCGTGCGTGCGCGTGCTCGGCCTGGGCCAGGTGGCCTTCGAACGTATCGCCGACGCCGGCATCGCCACGCTGGGCCAGCGTGTGCAGGCCGCCCCCTCGCCCGCCGGCTGGCCGGACAAGGCCGAGGAGTGGCTCGGGCCCGACGCCGTGTGGAAACGCGTCGAATGGGTCACGCGACTGGCCGAACGGGTCGGCAGGCAGTTCGATGCGCGCCTCTTGGCCCAGGCCAGCCTGGGGCCGCTGCTAGGCCCCGGCACGGCGCGGCAGATCGAACGTGCCGCCGATGCCCCGCAGGCCCTGGCCCTGCTGTTGCTCGCACCCGAGTTTCAACGCCGATGAAGGTGGCCATGCAGACATTGACTCGCCGCCACTGGTTGCTCGGCGCTGCCGCTCTCGCTTCGCCCTTGTCGCTGGCCCTGGCGGCCACGGCCACCGACGCCGGCCCCGACGATGCCCGCTTCGTCTTCGTGCTGCTGCGCGGCGGCCTCGATGGCCTGTCTGCGGTACCGGCCATCGCCGACCCGGACTTCGCAGACACGCGCGGCCCGCTGGCCCAGTTCGCCACGCCGCCCTTGTCGCTCGACGGCACGCCGTTCGCGTTGCACCCGGCGCTGACTGCGCTGCACGGCCTGTATCGCAGTGGCGAGTTGGCCGTCGTGCACGCCACCGGCCTGGCCTACAGCGGTCGCTCGCATTTCGATGCCCAGCAGGTGCTCGAATCCGGCGGCAGCAAGCCCTATGAATGGACCACCGGCTGGCTAGGCCGCGCGCTCGCTGCGCATGGTCGCCGCAGTGCACTGGCCCTGACCACCGCCGTGCCGCTGACACTGCGCGGCAGCGAGCGCGTCGATACCTGGGCCCCCTCGTTTCTGCCCGAGCCCGCGCCCGATCTGCTGGCTCGGCTCGAAGGCCTGTACGCCGACGATGCGCCCCTGGCGCAAGCACTGGCCCGGGCCAAGGCCTTGCACGCCTTGCCGGGCATGAACGACAGCACCAGCGCCACCGGCCGCGCGGCAGCCGTCGCCGTAGCGCAGAAAGCCGGCGAACTGATCACCATGGACCAGGGCCCGCGCGTGGCCATGCTGGAAATGGGCGGCTGGGACACGCACGCCAATCAAATGGCCCCGGCCGGAGCCCTGGCCGGCAATCTGCGCACGCTCGACGCGGCCCTGGCCGCACTGCACGAGGCCATGAGCGCACAGGCGTGGTCGCGCAGCGTGATCGTCGTGGTCACCGAGTTCGGCCGCGAGGTCGCCGTCAACGGCACCCAGGGCACCGACCATGGCAGTGGCGGTGCGGCCTTCGTGCTCGGCGGCGCGGTTCACGGCGGCCGTGTACTCAGCGACTGGCCAGGGCTGTCGCGCGCACAACGCTTCGAAGGCCGTGACTTGCGTGTCACCACCGATCTGCGCGCCGTGCTCAAGGGCGTGCTCGGCGACCACCTGCGGCTTCCCGGCGCGTTGATCGAGCAGACCGTGTTCCCCGCCTCCAGTGCGGTGCGCCCCCTGGCCCTGCTGCGCGTCTGATACGAACACGAATATCCACCTTTGATGGCGCCGGAAGGGGCGACTGCGGCGACGCACTGGGGAACATTGGCATGAAACAAGTGCGGACAGCAGCGCGGCAAAGTCGCACCCGAGCAGGCGGCAGCGCTTCGGCGTGGCGGTCGGTGCTACGCACCGACTGCCCTGCGGTGCTCGGCCTTGTGGCCCGTCGCACAACTCGCTGCGCTCACTGCGTTCGCTACGCTCAGACAGGGTGCGACAAGTCAGTTTACGAGGCGCGCTTACGCGCGCGGGCCACAAGGCCTGCGCTCCTCGGCGCCCCGCAGGCGCGCTGCCCCCTGCCCGGGCGCGACTTTGCGGGAACAGTCGTGGTGGTCTTTGTTTCGAAAACCAACTCCGGGTGCCCCCTGCCGCGACACGCGCAGGACCCAATGGGGTCAGAGACCCTAATCGGGCTGAATGTTGTGCTGGCGGATGAACGAACCCCAGTTCTGCTGCTCTTCCTTCAGCGAGGTCGCGAACTGCTCAGGCGTGTCGAACACCGGCAACAGCGCCTGCTGCTCGAGCCTGGCAGCCAGGGCCGGGCTCTTCATGGCCTTGGCGATCTCGTCGGCGATGCGCTTGACCAGCGGCGGCGGCACCTTGACCGGCACCAGCACCGAGAACGCGGTGAAGGCCTTGATGCCGGGCACTCCGGCCTCGGCCAAGGTGGGCACGCCCGGCAACAGCTTGGTCTGGTCGGTGACCGACAAGGCCAGCAACTTGCCGCTGTCGATGTACTGGCGCACGCTGGCCAGGTCGGTCAGCATGAACTGCAGGCGCCCGGCGAGCAGGTCCTGGTAGGCGGCGCCCGCGCCCTTGTAGGGCACATGCGTGAAGCGCGCGCCGGTGGCTTCCTCGATCATGCGCACGCCGATGTAGAGCGGGCTGCCGACGCCGGCCGTGCCGTAGAACAGTGCGGCGGGTTCGCGCCTGCCGCGCTCCATCAGCTCGGCCAAGGTCTTCACCTTGGCATCGGGGTGGGCGACGATGACCATCGGCGCGATCACGCCGCGCGTGACCGGCGCGAAGTCACGCGCCACGTCGTACTGCAGGCTCTTGTACAGCACTGGGTTGATACCCAGCGACGAATTCGACGCCACCAGCAGCGTGTAGCCGTCGGGCGCGGCCTGGGCCACGGCAGTGGCGCCGATGGCGCCACTCGCGCCGGGCTTGTTGTCGACGGCAAAACTCTGCTTCAACTGTTCGGTCAGCGCCTGCGCGAGCAGGCGGCCGTAGACGTCGGTGCCGCCACCCGGCGACGAGGGCACGACCACCGTGACCGTCCTGGCCGGCCAATCGGCCTGGGCCTGTACAACCATACTGGTGATCGCCAGCAGCACCGCCGCGCCGAATTGCTTTGCCTTCATGATTCGTCTCCTGAGGTCGGTTCGCAAGGGTAGCGGCAGCGGGCGGTCGCGCACAATTCGGTATACCCTGGACCCCGCCATGCCGCTCAGCACACAGACGTCATTGATCGCCGACCTGGTCGACGCCAACCATATCCTGTTTCACCAGGGCATCGTCGATGCCTTCGGCCATGTCAGCGCCAGGCATGGCGAGCGCAGCGACCGCTTCCTGCTCTCGCGCAACCTGGCGCCTGGGCTGGTCAGCGCCGCCGACATCCTCGAGTACGAAGTGGCCAGCGGCGAGCCGGTGGCCGCCGACCCGCCGCGCCTGTACCTCGAGCGCCATATCCACAGCGAGATCTACAAGGCGCGCCCGGATGTCATGGCCGTGGTCCACAACCACTCGCCGGCGGTGCTGCCGTTCGGTTTCGTCAAAGGCGTCAAGTTGAGGCCGGTGTGCCACATGTGCGGTTTCCTCGGCACCGGCCCGGGTGTATTCGAGATCCGCGACAGTGCCGGCGAGGCCAGCGACCTGCTGATCCGCAACCGTGAGCTCGGCGCGGCGTTGGCGCGATGCCTGGGTGATGGCCGGGTGGTGCTGATGCGCGGCCATGGCTGCACCATCGTGGCCGAGTCGTTGCGGGTGGCGATCTACCGCGCCGTGTACACCGAGCTCAACGCCAAATTGCTGCTGCAGGCGATGCCGCTGGGCGAAGTCAACTACCTGACCCCGGCCGAGGCCGACGCGACGCGCATCACCAACGAAGGCCAGGCCGAGCGGCCGTGGAATCTGTGGAAGCAGCTCGCGCAAAAGGCACGCGACTGATCAGAGCGGTGCCTGCGAGAACGCGGGCGCGGCGCGACTCACGGCGAGTCCAGGCCCGTCAATAGTTTGGCGATGCGCTTGGCCATGCGCTCCGTCGCACCGCGGTGGCTGCCGGCAAAGGCCAGCGCCGCCTCGACCCAGGTGTTGCGCTGCGGGTCACTGGCCAGGGCGACGGCACGGCGCACGGCCTGCGGCAGATCGGTCATGCGCACCGCCGCGCCGGCCTCGATGGCCAAGATCGCGGCATCTTCGAAGTTGAAGGTGTGCGGGCCCAGTATCAGCGGGCAGCCACAGGCCGCTGCCTCGATCAGGTTCTGGCCGCCGAGCGGCGCAAAGCTGCCACCGAGCAGGGCCACGTCGGCAATGGCGTAGTACAGCGGCATCTCGCCCATCGTGTCGCCGAGCCACACATCGGCATCGGCGGCCGCCGCCGGCGGGGTATCGACCCATTGGCTGCGCCGCTGCAACGACAAGCCGCTGCGCTCGACCATCGCCGCCACCTCGTCGAAGCGCTGCGGGTGGCGCGGCACGATGACCAGCAAGGGCCGCGGCACGGCCAGCGCACGCCAGGCGTCGAGCAGCGGTTGCTCCTCGCCCTCGCGGCTGACTGCCATCAGCACCACCGGCCGCGGCAAAGCCTCGCGCCACTGGTGGCCGCGCACCAGCAGCTTGGCCGACGGCGTGATGTCGAACTTGGTATTGCCGCAGACCTCGACCGGTTTGGCCCCGGATTCGCGCAGGCGCTGCGCGTCGCGCGCCGTCTGCGCGAGCACGCGGGTGAACGCGGCCAGGGCCGGCCTCAGCAACAGCCCCAGTCGCCGGCCCTTGCGCTCGCTGCGCGCCGACAGCCGCGCATTGGCCAGCACCATCGGCACCTGGGCGCGGCGCGCGGCGTGCATCAGATTGGGCCAGACCTCGGTCTCCATGATCACGCCGACCGCCGGCCGGTAGCGCGCGAGAAAACGGTGCACGGCGCCAGGCGTGTCGTAGGGCAGCCAGGTCTGGTCGTCATTGGCCTGCAGCAGTTCGTGCCCGGCGGCCACGCCGGTCGCTGTGCTGCAGGTCAGCAGAACCCGCAATTGCGGCAGCTCGCTGCGCAATGCGGCCAGCAGCGGCCCGGCGGCAATGGTCTCGCCCAGTGACACCGCGTGCAACCAGACCACGCCGCCCTGGCCGCGCCGGGGCGGCAGCTTGTAATAGCCCAAGCGTTCACCCAGGCGCTTGCGATAGGCCGGCTCGGCGCTGCCGCGACGCCACAAACGCGCCAGGTAGACCGGCGTCAGCAGCCACAGCGCGAACGAATACAGCCAGCGGGCCGCCAAAGACGCCATCAATGCGACGCGACGGAAATCGTGGCCTCGGGCTTCACGCTCCTGAGTGCGGCCATCATCACGGCCTCGATGCGCTGCAGCGCTGCGGCGGTGTGGCCCTCGAAGCGCAGCACCAGCACCGGCGTGGTGTTGCGAGCCGCGGATCAGGCCGAAGCCGTCGGGCCAGTCGACGCGCAGGCCGTCGATGGTGTTGACCTCGCGCGCCGGTGAACGTCAGGCGGCCTCGGCCAGACGCGACTGCAGCTCGGCGACCAGGCGATGGTGCTCGCCCTCGGCGCAGGGCACGTTCAGCTCGGGCGTGTTGAAGCTCGTGCGGCAAGGCGTTCAGCACCGCGCTCGGGTCGGCGCTGCGCGACAGGATCTCGAGCAGCCGCGCCGCACGTGTAGGTCGCGTCGTCGAAGCCGTACCAGCGCTCGCCGAAGAAGATGTGGCCGCTCATCTCGCCGGCGATCGGCGCGCCGATCTCGCGCCATCTTGGCCTTGATCAGCGAGTGGCCGGTCTTCCACATCAGCGGCACGCCGCCGGCGGCGCGGATGGCCGGCGCCAGGCGCTGCGAGCACTTGACGTCGAAGATGATCGTGCGCGCCCGGGTTGCGCGACAGCACGTCGCGCGGCGAACAGCATCAGCTGGCGATCGGGGTAGATGATCTGGCCGTCCTTGGTGACCACGCCCAGGCGGTCGCCGTCGCCGTCGAAGGCCAGGCCGAGTTCGGCGTCGGTGTTCTGCACGCGTGCGATCAGGTCGGCCAGGTTCTCCGGCTTGCTCGGATCGGGGTGATGGTTCGGGAAAGTCGCCGTCGACCTCGGAGTACAGCTCGTCGACCTCGCAGCCGAGCGCACGCAGGATGCCCGGCGCCGACGCGCCGGGAATGCCGTTGCCCGAGTCGACCACGATCTTCATGCGGCGCGCCAGCTTGGCAGTCGCTGATGATGCGCTGGCTGTACTCGGCACCGATGTCCATTTGCGCCTTGCGACCCCGGCCGCGCGGAGTAACGCTCGGCCTCGATGCGCTGGCGCAGGCGCTGGATGTCGTCGCCATAGATCGCGCGTCCGGCCAGCACCATCTTGAAGCCGTTGTAGTCCTTCGGGTTGTGGCTGCCGGTGACCTGGATGCCGCGAGCGGCAGCCATGCTTGCCGCGCGTGGCGGCCACGTAGTACAGCATCGGCGTCGTGACCGCGCCGAGGTCGACCACGTCGAGGCCCGTCGAGGACAGGCCGCGCATCAGCGCCGCCACCAGGGCCGGGCCCGACAAGCGGCCGTCGCGCCCGACGACCACCGCCTTCTCGCCCGCGACGAGCGCCTCGCTGCCGAAGGCCCGCCCGAGGTGCTCGGCAAAGGTCTCGTCGATCGTCCGGCCGACCACGCCGCGAATGTCGTAGGCCTTGAAGATCGATGCAATGGTTTTCATGCGCGCTGGCTCCTCATTTGCGCGCCGATTGTAGGCAGACCAAGCGGCGCGGCAGGCCCTGCGTCGAGAGGCCCGGTCACACGCATCCCGTTCCCGAAGCATTCGGCGCCGCAGGCATAGGTCCGAAAACAGCCAAGTCGGCCGCCCGCCACGCCTAAGATGGCACCATGACTCTGGAACCCGACGCCGCCTATCGCGTACTGCAAGCGCACGATGCACGCTTCGACGGTCGCCTGTTCGTGGGTGTCACCTCGACCCGCGTCTACTGCCGGCCGGTCTGCCGGGTGCGCCTGCCGCGGCGCGAGAACTGCCGCTTTTACGGCAATGCAGCCAGCGCCGAGCGCGACGGCTTCAGGCCTTGCCTGCGCTGCCGGCCCGAACTCGCACCGGGCCTGGCCCTGGTCGATTCACCGACCGTGCTGGCGCAGCACGCGGCACGCATGCTGAGCCGCGCCGCGCACGACGGTGACGAGGTCGCGCTGCCGGCGATCGCCGCCCGGCTGGGCGTCACCGACCGCCATCTGCGGCGCATCTTTCTGGCCGCTCATGGCGTGACGCCGATCGACTACCTGACGACGCAGCGCCTGCTGCTGGCCAAGCAGCTGCTGACCGATACCCGGCTCAGCATCGCCGACGTGGCCTTGGCTGCGGGCTTTGGCAGCCAACGCCGCTTCAACGACGCCTTTGCCGAGCGCTACCGCCTGAGCCCGACCGGCATGCGCCGCGTCCAGCGCAGCCCCGGCGCGATGGCGCCGCGCGATGCACTCGTCGGCCCATCGCTGCGCCTGGCCTACCGACCGCCCTACGACATCGAAGGCGTGCTGGCATTTTTCGGCGCCCGCAGCGTCGCCGGCGTCGAGGCCGTCGATGCCCGCGCCCTCAGCATGCGCCGCACGTTCGCGCTCAGCCACCAAGGCCGCGGTCTGGCAGGCTGGCTGGCACTGCGATTCCTCCGCGAACGGCATGAGGTCGAGGTCGTCACTTCGCCCTCGCTCACCCCCGCGCTCGGTGCGTTGGTGCAACGCCTGCGCCAGGGGCTGGACCTCGACGCCGACCCGGCACCGATCGACAGGGCGCTCGCGGCGCTGCCGGGCCCGCCCGGCATTCGCGTGCCCAATGGAGTGGATGGCTTCGAGGTCGCGGCGCGCGTGATCCTCGGCCAGCAGGTCAGCGTGGCCGCCGCGCGCACGCTGACCCGGCGCCTGGTCGAGGCGCTGGGCGAGCCGATCGTCACACCGTTCGCCGATCTGACCCGGCTGTTTCCGTCAGCCGAGCGCATCGCGTTCGCTCCACCCGAGGCGATCGGTCGCCTGGGTATCGTGCGCCAGCGCGTGCGGGCGTTGCAAACCCTGGCCAGCGAAGTCCACCACGGGCGCATCGCCCTGCACCGTGGCGCGCCGCTGGCCGCCACGCTCGACGCGCTGCAGGCCTTGCCCGGCGTCGGCGAGTGGAGTGCACAGTTGATCGCGATGCGTGCCTTGGGCTGGCCCGATGCCTTCCCGGCCAGCGATATCGGCGTGATGAACGCGCTCGGCACGCGTGACGAACGCGCCGTGCTGGCACAAGCCGAGGCCTGGCGGCCCTGGCGTTCCTATGCCGTGATGCGGCTGTGGCAAACCCTGGAGAGCGGAACATGACTTCACCCTTGAATGGCGTCGCCCTGGTCGCACAGGCCGACATTCCCAGCCCGCTCGGGCCGCTGACCGCCCTGGCCACCGCGCGCGGCCTGGCCGGCCTGTGGTTCGATGCGCAGGCGCACCACCCTGGCGCGCTCGATGCGCCGGTGGATGCGAGTCACCCGCACATCCGCGCTGCAAAGGCCTGGCTCGATGCCTACTGGGCGGGACGCGATACGACGCCGGTCGCGCTGACACTCGATGCCCATGGCACGCCGTTCCAGCGTGCTGTCTGGCAGGCGCTGCTGAAAATTCCGCGCGGCCGAACCAGCACCTATGGCGAAATCGCCGCGCGCACCGGCAAGCCCGAGGCAGCGCGCGCGGCGGGGGCAGCGATCGGCCGCAATCCGATCGGCATCATCGTGCCCTGCCACCGCGTGATCGGCCGCGATGGCTCGCTCACCGGTTATGCCGGTGGACTGCCACGCAAGGTGGCGTTGTTGCAACTCGAAGGCGTGATCCTGGCATGAGAGCAAGCGACCTGATCGAACTGGTGAGCCTGGCCGCGCTGTGGGGTGCGTCGTTCTTGTTCATGCGCCTGGGTGCGGCCGAGTTCGGACCGGTGACGCTGTCGGCCTTGCGCGTGGGCATCGCCACGCTGGCACTGCTGCCGCTGCTGCTCTGGCGCGGCCAGGCCGCGGCATTGCGTGCCAACTGGCGCGCGATCGCCATCGTCGGCGTCGTCAATTCGGCGCTGCCCTTCGTTCTTTTCAGCGTTGCCGCGCTGGCCATCAATGCCGGGCTGTCGGCCATCTTCAACGCCACGGCGCCGCTGTGGGGCGCGCTGCTGGCCTGGGCTTGGCTCGGCGACCGGCTCAATCGCCTGCGCGTGGCCGGTCTGGCCATCGGCTTTGCCGGCGTGCTCTGGCTGGCCTGGGACAAAGCCAGCTTCAAGCCCGACGCGCAGGGTGTCAGCCCCATGCTCGCCATCGCGGCCTGCCTGGCCGCGACGCTGTGTTATGGCTTTGGCGCCAACTATGCCAAACGCAAGCTCGACCGCGTGCCGCCCCTGGCAGTGGCCACCGGCAGCCAACTCGCGGCCAGCATGGGGCTCGCCCTGCCGGCATGGTGGCTGTGGCCCGCAAGCGCACCGAGCACCACGGCCTGGGCCAGCGTCGTCGGCCTGGCGCTGTTGTGCACGGCGATCGCCTACCTGCTGTACTTTCGGCTGATCGCCCACCTGGGCGCCGCCAAGGCCATCACCGTCACCTTCCTGATCCCCGTCTTCGGGCTGATCTGGGGTGCGATGTTTCTCGGCGAGCAACTGACGCCGGCGATGTTGCTCGGCTGCGGCGTGATCCTGCTCGGCACCGCGCTGACGACCGGCGTCTTGAAAGGTCCTGTGCGGCAAGCGAATTGAAGCCGCGCCGCGCTGAGCGACACTGGGCCCATGCCTGCCGATGCCCAATCCCGCCGCAGCCGCCGCGCTCTGTGGGCGGCGCTGGTGCTGATCGTCATCTGGGGCGCCAACTTCAGCGTCCAGAAGGCTGTCTTCGTGGCCCTGCAGCCCGGCGGCTTCCTGTTCCTGCGTTATTTGCTCCTGCCCGCCGCTGCCGCGCTGATGCTGTGCTGGTTCCACGGCCTGCACTGGCCGCGGGTGCCGCGCGCCGACCTGTGGGCGCTGCTGCGCCTGGGGCTGACCGGGCATCTGCTGCATGTGACCCTGGTCACCTATGGCATCCACTGGTCGACGCCGTTCTCGAGTTCGCTGATTCTGGCCTGCGGGCCGGTCTTCACCCTGTTGATCCTGCGCTGGCATGGCCTGGAAACCTTGACCCGGGCCCAGGTGGCCGGCGTGGCCGTGGCGATGGCCGGCGTGCTGGTGTTCCTGTCCGACAAGCTGCTCGGCGCCCAGTGGCGGGCCAGCGGCGGCGACCTGACGCTGCTGATCGCGTCGTCGTTCTTCGCCTACTACACCGTGGCCGCCAAACCGCTGATCGAGCGCCATGGCGGCGTGCTGGTGATGGCCTACGCCACCCTGCTCGGCAGCGCGCCGGTGGTGGCCATCAGCACGCCGGCGGGATTGGCCGTCGATTGGTCGCAGGTCAGTGCGCTGATCTGGGCCGGCGCGCTGTGGGCCTGCCTGGTGTCGGCGTTTCTGGGTTGGCTGGTTTGGGGCTGGGTCAACGCTGTGCGTGGCGTGGCGCGCACGGCGCCGCTGATGTACCTGATGCCACCGGTGGCCGGCCTGGTGGCCTGGGCCCTGACCGGTGAGCGTTACGGCGCCGTCAAGCTCGGCGGTGCGGCATTGACCCTGGCCGGCGTGGCCCTGGCGCAATTCGGCTCACCGCCCCGCGGCGTGGTGCGCGAAGCACCTGCGCCCGTCGACTGACCACGCGTGCCCGACTGCCACGGGAGCGACCCGGGCCGGCGGCCGGGGGCTCTCGGGGTCTGCACGCATAACATGGCCGCATCTCCCAGCCACAATCAGCAGCCGCAAGGCCCAACCACCTCCGGAGATGAAGACGATGCAACGACGCCCACTGATACAGGCCATGGCTGCCGCCGCGCTTGCCGGCATGGCCCTGCCCGGCCTTGCCGCCGACACCAGCCCGGTGAAGATCGGCCTGATCCTGCCGATGACCGGCCAGCAGGCCTCGACCGGCCGCCAGATCGACGCTGCGGTCAAGCTGTGGCAGGCCCAAAACGGCAACAAGGCCGGCGGCCGGACGGTGGAGGTGATCCTGAAGGACGACGCCTCGGTACCCGACAACACCCGCCGCCTGGCGCAGGAGTTGGTGGTCAATGACAAGGTGGCGGTGCTGGCCGGCTTTGGCATCACGCCGTCGGCGATGGCCACCGCACCGATCGCAACACAAAGCAAGACGCCGATGGTCGTGATGGCCGCGGCCACCTCGGCGATCACCGAGGCCTCGCCGTTCATTGTGCGCACCAGCTTCACGCTGCCGCAGGCGGCGGTCGGGCTGGCCGAATGGGCGGCCAAGAACAAGATCAAGAAGGTCGTGACCCTGGTCGCCGACTACGGCCCGGGCTTCGATGCCGAGAAATACTTCAACGACCGCTTCAGACTCAATGGCGGCACGGTCGTCGACTCGTTGCGCACGCCGCTGCGCGCGCCCGATTTCGCGCCGGTACTGCAGAAGGTGCGCGACGCTGCGCCCGACGCGCTGTACGTGTTCCTGCCCTCGGGCCAGGGCGCGCAGTTCATGAAGCAGTTCGGCGAGCGCGGCCTCGACAAGGCCGGCATCCGCCTGATCGCCACCGGTGACGTGACCGACGACGACCAGTTGAACGACATGGGCGACGTCGCGCTCGGCGTGGTCAATTCGCACCATTACTCAGCCGCGCACAACAGCCCGGCGAACAAGAAGTTCGTCGCCGCCTTCGAAGCGGCCAACAAGTTCCGCCCGAATTTCATGGCCGTCGGTGGCTACGACGGCATGCGCGTGATTTACACCGCACTCAATGCCAGCAAGGGCGCCGGCGGCCA
Source organism: uncultured beta proteobacterium (assembly GCA_963741125.1). Classification (GTDB taxonomy): domain Bacteria; phylum Pseudomonadota; class Gammaproteobacteria; order Burkholderiales; family Burkholderiaceae_C; genus CADEEN01. Next base: position 72,140 of record CAVUGY010000038.1, on the reverse strand, counting down.
GGCCCTGCTCGACGCGATGAAGGGCCAGCTCTTCGAAAGCCCGCGTGGACCGGTGCTGATCGACGCCCAGACACGCGACGTCGTGCAGGACATGTACATCCGCAAAGTCGAGCGCGTCGGCAACCAGCTCTTCAACGTCGAGTTCGACTCGATCAAAGGCATGAAGGACCCAGGCAAGTCGAAGTAAGCCCCGCGCGCGCTGACACGGCATGCCGACCCTGCTTTTCGACGGCATCGCCTACGGCATGCTGCTGTTCGTGCTGGCCCTCGGGCTGGCGGTGACCATGGGCCTGATGAACTTCATCAACCTGGCCCATGGCGCCTTCGCGATGGCCGGCGGTTACCTGCTGATCGTGCTGATGCAGCGCGCCGGCTGGCCCTTCCTGCTCTGTCTGCCCGCGGCCTTCATCGCTAGCCGCGGCAGCGGGCGCGCTGCTCGAAACCACGCTGTACCGGCGGATGTACGCCAAACCGCACCTCGATCAGGTGCTGTTCTCGATCGGCCTGACATTCATGGCCGTGGCCACCGTCGACTACGTCATGGGCTCGTCGCCGCAGGTGGTGACGCTGCCCGACTGGCTGCGCCAGCGCTTCGAGTTCGGCTCCGGCGCATGGACGCTGGGTATGGGTGCGTATCGTCTGTTCATCATCGGCATTTGCCTCGCACTCGCACTCGGCCTGCAGGCCGTGCTCACGCACACCCGCTTCGGCAGCCGCCTGCGCGCCGCGGTCGACGACCCGCGTGTCGCGGCCGGCCTCGGGATCCCAGTCAACCGCGTCTTCCTGCTGACCTTTACCGTCGGCTCGGGACTGGCCGGGCTGGGCGGCGCAATGGGCGCCGACATCCTGGGCATGGATCCGACCTTTCCGCTCAAGTACATGGTCTATTTCCTGATCGTCTGCGCCGTCGGTGGCACCAGTTCGATCACCGGCCCGTTGATGGCCGCGCTGGTGCTCGGCGTGGCCGACGTCATGGGCAAGTACTACGTGCCCAAACTCGGCGGCTTCATCGTCTACGTGCTGATGATCGCGATCCTGCTATGGCGTCCACGCGGTCTGTTCACCCGCGAGGCGAGACGATGAGCGAGCCTGCCGAGGCCTCGGCCGCATCGATGCTGCTCGCCCCGTCGCGCTGGCGGGCGTGGGAGATCGTCGCCTGGATGCTGATCTGGGCCGCGCCCGTCGTCATGCCCGAACATGCCGCGCTGATCAACGAAATCGCCATCTTCGCGCTGTTTGCGATATCCCTCGATCTGGTGCTCGGCTATGCCGGCATCGTCTCGCTAGGCCAGGCTGCATTCTTCGGCGCCGGCGCCTACGCGGCCGGCCTGCTGGCCAAGAACGGCTTCGCTGACCCGCTGCTCGGCCTGGCCGCGAGTGCGGCGCTTGGCGCCCTGCTGGGCGCGCTCACCAGCCCCATGATCGTGCGCGGCACCGATCTGACCCGGCTGATGGTGACCATGGGCGTGGCCCTGGTGCTGTACGAGTTGGCCAACAAGTACAGTGAAGTCACCGGCGGCGCCGACGGTTTGCAGGGCGTGGTGATAGGCCCGATCCTCGGCCGGTTCGAATTCGACCTCGGCGCGCGCGTGGCTTCGTTCTATTCACTGGCCGTGCTTTTCGTCGCTTTCCTCGTGCTGCGCCGCTTCGTGCATTCGCAGCTCGGCATGTCGCTGCAGGCGCTGCGCGACAACCGCCTGCGCCTGATGGCCATCGGCCTCAGCGTCAACGGCCGCCTGGCGCTGGTCTATACGGTCGGCGCCGGGCTGGCCGGCGCAGCCGGCGCCCTGGCCGCGCAGACTACCGGCTTCGCCTCGCTAGACGGCCTCGAGTTCCACCGCAGCGCCGACGTCATGCTGGCGCTGGTGATGGGCGGCGCGGGCTGGTTGTGGGGCGGCCTGATCGGCGCCATCGCCTTCAAGGTGCTGCACGACGTGCTCTCGGCCTTCACGCCGCAGTACTGGACCTTCTGGATCGGCGTCTTTCTCGTGCTCCTAATGCTGGTCGGCCGTGAGCGACTGTTCAGGCCCAGGCAGTGGTTCTCCAGGGCACGCAGGCCATGAGCGCGCCGGCCGTACTCGAGACCGAAGGCCTGGTCAAGCGCTTCGGTGGCATCATCGCCACCGACCACGTGTCGCTGCGCATCGAGCGCGGCGCGCGCCATGCGCTGATCGGACCCAACGGCGCCGGCAAGACGACCTTGATCAATCAACTGACCGGCGTGCTGCAGCCCACCGCAGGCCATGTGCGGCTCGGTGGGCGCGACATCACCGAGATGGCACCGCACCGACGCGTGGCCCTCGGCCTGGTGCGCACCTTCCAGATCAACCAGCTGTTCGCGACGCTGACGCCGCTGCAAAGCCTCGCACTGGCGGTCGGCAGCCGCCGTGGCACGGCCCGCAGCTGGTGGAAGCCGATGGGCAGCGATCCCGTCATCGCCGCGGAGTGCGAGCAGCTGCTGGCGCAATTCCGCCTGACCGAGCAGGCCCACCGAGCGACACGCGAACTAGCCTATGGCAAACGCCGCCTGCTCGAAATCGGGCTGGCGGTGGCATTGCGGCCGAGCGTGCTGCTGCTCGACGAACCTGCAGCCGGTGTGCCTGCCACCGAACGCAAGGACATCCTCGACACGGTGGCCGCACTGCCGGACGAGGTGTCGGTCGTGCTGATCGAACACGACATGGACCTGGTCTTCAGTTTTGCGAAGCGCATCACGGTACTCGTCAACGGCTCGGTGCTCACCGAAGGCACGCCCGCCGAGATCGCGCAGGATGATCGGGTCAGAGCCGTCTATCTGGGCCAGACCATGGTGTCGCATGGCTGAACTGCTGCTCGAAGTCAACGGCCTGACCTGCGGCTATGGTGATTCGGTGGTGCTCACCGACGTGAGCTTCGTGGTGCCTGCGGGGCGTTCATTGGCCTTGCTCGGTCGCAACGGGACGGGCAAGACGACCCTGCTCGACACCCTGGTCGGTGTGACGCGACGCCATGCAGGCAGCATCGAGCTCGCCGGGCGGCCGATCCACGCATTGCCGGTCTACGAACGCGCAGCGGCGGGCATTGGCTGGGTGCCACAGGAACGCAATATCTTCAAGTCGCTGACCGTGGCCGAGAACCTGAGCGCCGTCGCGCGCCCGGGTGCCTGGACCGAGGCGCGGATCTACGAACTGTTTCCGCGCCTGGCCGAACGAAAGCGCAGCCTAGGCAGCCAATTGTCGGGTGGCGAGCAGCAGATGCTGGCCTTTGCGCGCGCCCTTGTGCTCAATCCCAGGCTGCTGCTGCTCGACGAGCCGCTCGAAGGCCTGGCGCCGATCATCGTCGACGAGCTGTTGCGCGCCATCCGTCGGGTTGCACGCGAAGAGGGCTTGTCTTCGATCGTGGTCGAGCAGCACCCGCACCTGGTGCTCGGCGTCACCGACGATGCGATCGTGCTCGACCGTGGCAGCATCGCCTACCGCGCCGAAAGCGCAGCGCTGTTGCACGACCCAACGCCGCTCGACACCTGGCTGGGCGTCGCCGCCCAGCGAACAACCACCGAAGGAGTGATCCCATGACCGCCCGCACCATGCCTCCGTTTCGCGCCGACCATGTCGGCAGCTTCCTGCGCCCCAAATTTCTGCTCGACGCGCGTGAGCAGAAGGCGCGGGGAGAGATCACGGCCACGCAATTGCGCGCGGTCGAAGACAAGGCCATCACCGAGATCGTGAAGATGCAGCAGGACGTGGGCCTGCAGTCGATCACCGACGGCGAGTTTCGCCGCACCTATTTCCACATCGACTTTCTCGAGCAAATCGGCGGGGTGAAGACGGACTTGCCGACGCTGATCCGCAAGCCCGACGGCAGCGAAGAGCTTGCGCCGCCGGTGATGCGCGTCGTCGACAAGGTACGCCACGTGAAGGACATCCAGCGCGCCGACTTCGAATACCTCAAGTCGCAGGCCGCCGCCGGGATGACACCCAAGGTCACGATCCCCAGCCCGACCATGCTGCATTTTCGCGGCGGCCGCGCGGGCATCAGCCGCGAGCATTACCCCGAACTCGACCCCGTCTTCTACGACGATGTGGCCAGGGCCTACGGCGAAGAACTGCAATCGCTGTTCGACGCCGGCTGCCGCTACGTGCAGATGGACGACACCAACATGGCCTATCTGTGCGACGAAAAGATGCGCGAAGCGGCGCGCCAGCGCGGCGACGACCCGAACGAGCTGCCGCACCGTTATGCCGGCTTCATCAACAAAGTGGTGGCCAGGAAACCCGCCGGCATGACGCTGGCCATGCATCTGTGCCGCGGCAACTTCAAGAGCACACACGCCGCTGCCGGCAACTACGAACCCGTCGCCGAGGCCCTGCTCGCGGAGATGAAGCTCGACGCCTACTTCATGGAGTACGACGACGCGCGCAGCGGTGATTTCCGCCCGCTGCGCTTCCTGCCCAAGGGCAAGATCGTCGTGCTCGGGCTGGTGACCACCAAGTTCGGCGAGATGGAAAGCAAGGACGCGCTCAAGCGCCGCATCGACGAGGCTGCAAAGTACGCGCCGATCGAGCAATTGGCGCTCAGCCCGCAGTGCGGGTTTTCTTCCACGGTGCATGGCAACAACATCGCGGTCGAAGCACAGCGCGCCAAGCTGCGGCTGGTCGTCGAAACCGCGGCCGAGGTCTGGCAGTGAGCCGCGCCGGCGAGGATCTGCGATAAACGAGACCGCGTCGGTCAGGCCTAGTGCCGATCGACGAAGCGCGGCACGTCGCGCCCATCCAGGTAGGCCAGCAGCACATCGGCGGCCGCCTCGGCGAACTGCTCGTACTTCCTGTCCGTAGGCCAGCCCAGGTGCGGGGTCAGAACGACATTGGGCAGGGTCGTCAACGGGTGACCCGCCGGAAGCGGTTCGGTGTCGAAAACGTCGAGCGCGGCGCCCGCGATCCGATGTTCGGCCAGGGCCGCGAGCAACGCCGCTTCGTCGACGATGGGCCCCCGAGCGGTGTTGATCAGGTAGGCGCTCGGCTTCATCAAGCCCAGGCGACGGGCATCGAGCAAGCCGCGCGTCTCGGCGCTCAGCGTCGCATGCACGCTGACCACGTCGGCGGCGCGCAACAGCGCGTCCAGCTCGGCAGGCTCGGCACCGACCTGTGCCGCCGCATCGGCGTCGAGGCGGCGGCTCCAGGCGAGTACGCGCATGCCCATCACATGGGCGATCTTGGCGACATGGCGGCCGACATGCCCCAGGCCAACGATGCCCAAGGTCTTGCCAGATAGTTCGCAGCCCAGCGGCGCCGGCCATGTACCGGCCTTCACGGCGCGGTCACCCAGCGGCACATGGCGCATGAGTGCGATGGCCAGGCCTATCGTCAGCTCGGCAGCGCCGGTGGAAAAACCGCCGCTGGCCTTGGCCACGATGACACCGCGCTCCGCGGCCGCCGCGAAGTCGATGTGGTAGGCATGGTTGCCCGTTTGCGCCAGGATGCGCAGCGCGGGCAATTGTTCGAACAGCACGCGCGTAAACGCGGTGCGCTCCCGGTTGGCGACCAGGGCATCGAAGCGGCCGAGCTGCTTCACATCCCCGAAGGGTGCCGTGAAGATCGTGACCTCGGCACGCTCGCGCAGGCGACGCAGGCCATCGGTGCGTTCGTACGCCTGGTGAATATCGTCGAGGATGGCGACTCGCATATCGGCCCGGGCTAGGGCTTCATCTGGGCGCGGATCTCGCCGCCCTTGTTGGCGACGGTATGGACATTGACGTACAGGTCGCCGGCCTGGAAGGCCTTGAGCTGTTCGGGGCTCAGTTTGGCGCCAGGCGCCACCGACCACACGCCATCGGCGGTTTTCATCAGGGGCACGATCACCGGGCCGTTCTTGCCCTGCGGCGCCATGTGGATATGGGCCATGGTGCCGTCCAGGCCAGTCGTGGTGACGCTGCCGCTGAGCGAACCGTCGGGACCGACCCTGATCGTGCTCGACCCCATGGCCGCCGTGCTCACCGGCGGCACCTCCTGGTCGCCCGACAACTTCAGGCCGTCGCTCATGCCGCTGCCGATGCCCAGGCTGGAACATGCGGTCAGGATCAACACGGCGACAGTGGCGGTCAGCGACCGGGCATCAAATCTTGCGCTCATGACGACTCCTTGTAGTGAGTGAGGTTGGACAAGCGGGGCTTGCCAGCGGGATACGCGCGAGACAATTCGTTCCATCCCATGCACGTCATTCATTTCGGAACCAACGCATGCAATGCTGGCCTCGCACACACGCCGGCGCAAGTCGGGTCGCCCCTGTGGAGGCTAGGCAGTGCGCACGCGCCGCCGCAGCCACGGGCTGGCGCGATAGCGCTCGCCCCGGTACCAGGCGTCGAGCGCGTCGAGCAGCGCCACGACGCCGGCCGGGCTCCATGAGGCGAGCCACTCGAAGGGCCCGAGCGGATAACTGACACCGAGCTTCATTGCCGCATCGGCGCTGTCGGGCGTGCACACCCCCTGCTGCACGGCGTCGGCAGCCTCGTTGATCAACATCGCCACCGTGCGGGCCACCACCAAGCCCGGCGAATCGGCCAGGCGCAGCGGGGCGAACCCGAGCGCGGCGAGCCAGGCCGCTGCCTGACCGCGCCACGCAGCGCTGGCGCTCTCGGCAGTGGCGTAGGCCAGCGCGGTGCCGGCCGGTGCCGGCAGCACCAGCGGGCGGTCGAACACGGCCACCTCCACGTTGTCGAGCGACTGCGCCAGTTCGGTGGCCGTGCGGCCGTCGGTCAGCATGAGGCGCGCACCGTCGATTTCCAGCCCCGTCCAGCCGCTGCCGAGCACACGCGCCGGGCCCCAGCCCTGCGCCGACAGGGCCTGTGTGGCAGCTCGTTCGAACCAGTCAGCGATCTTGTCGTCGCCATGCACCGCAACCTCGCGCGCGGTCGCCGGCGCCTCGTGCACGGCCACCGGCACCAGTGGCGGTCCGGCACGCTCGCCCTGGTAGCGATAAAAGCCGCGCCCGCTCTTGCGGCCGAGCAGGCCTCCGTCGACCAGCTCGCGCTGCAATGGCGAAGGGGCGTAGCGCTTGTCGTAGAAATTGGCTTCGTACACGGCCTGCGTGACCGCGAAATTGGTGTCCTGCCCGATCAGGTCGATCAGCTCGCACGGACCCATGCGAAACCCTGCCGAGCGCAGGCAGGCGTCGAGCACCTGCGGTGCGGCTGCCTGCTCGTGCAGCAGTGCCAGGGTCTCCGCGTAGTACGGCCGCGCAATGCGGTTGACGATGAAACCCGGGGTCGAGCGCGCGTGCACCGGCGTCTTGCCCCAGGCATGGGCCAATTCGAAAACGGCCTCGGCAATTCCGACCTCGGTGTGCAGACCGGCCACCACCTCGACCAGTTTCATCAACGGCACGGGATTGAAGAAATGCATGCCGACGACACGGCCCGGATGCTGCAGCCCGTTGGCGATGGCCGTGACCGAGATCGACGATGTATTGGTGGCCAGTACGCAATCGGGCCTGACCAAGGTCTCGAGTTGCTGGAACAGGGCCCGCTTGGCGTCGAGCTTCTCGACGATGGCCTCGATGACCAGACCGACACCACCGACCGCCTCCAGCGCACTGATCGGCTCGATGCGGGCCATCGCCGCTCGCGCCGCGGCGGCGCCGATCTTGCCCTTGGTCACCAGACCGTCGAGGGTTGCACTGAGTTTGCTGGTCGCCTGGCCTGCGGCATCGGGGCGCGCATCGAAGAGTTTGACACGGTGCCCGGCCTGCGCCGCCACCTGGGCGATCCCTGCGCCCATGATGCCGGCACCGACGATCAGCAGGTCGGCGTCGTTGAGCTTGGTGGCTGTCATGTCCGGCTCCAGGGTGGTGCACGCTTGGCCAGGAACGCGGCGAATCCAGCCCGCGCCTCGGGCCCGCCGCGCACGCGGCTGATGGTCTGCGCGCTCAGTTCGCGCACCTCGGCCGTGATCGGGCCGACTTCGAGTTGCGCGAAATACTGCTTGATCTCGCGCTGTGCGCCTGGGCCACCGGCCAACAACTCGGCCACGACTTCGTCGACGGCCGTGTCCAGGCGAGACAGCGGCACCACCTGTTGCACCAGGCCGATGGCCAGCGCCTGGGCCGCCGTGATGCGCGTGGCGGCGAGCGCCAGCCGAGCGGCCTGACGCTTGCCGACGGCGTTGACCAGGTAGGGCCCGATGACGGCGGGCAGAATGCCGAAGTGCGCTTCGCTGACGGCAAACGTCGCCTCGTCGGTGGCGATCGCGAAGTCGCAGGCACAGGCCAGGCCGACACCTCCCCCCAGCGCCGCACCCTGCACGCGAGCCACGGTCGGTTGCGGCGCCGTCTCGATACGCGACAACATCGCCGCGAAGCGCCGCGCATCGTCGAGGTTGAGTTCCCGCGACGCGACGCTGGCACGCTGCATCCATTGCAGGTCGGCGCCGGCGCTGAAATGCTTGCCCTCGCCGGCCAGCACGATCACGCGCACCGCGGCATCGGCGGCCAAGCGTGCGAAGGCGGCATCGAGTTCGGCGATCATGGCTTCGTCGAAGGCGTTGAAGCGCTCTGCTCGCGACATCGTCACCTGGACCACCCCCTCGGCGCGCGTGGTCATCGTCAGCGCCGACATCAGTAGGTCTCCAGGTGCAGACGGGCCTGTGACTTCAAGGCCGCGCAGATCGAATCCCAGGCCAGCCCGGCCTGTTGCGCAATGTCGCGCAAGGCCAACACCACACCTTCTTCCATGGCTTTGAGACCGCAGACGTAGAAGTAGGCATTCGGGTCGGCCAACAAGGCGGCGAGATCTGTGGCGCGCTCGCGCATCGCGTCCTGGACATAGCGCTTGGGCTTGCCGGGCTCGCGCGAGAAGGCGAAGTTGATGTCGATGAAGTCCTTGGGCAGGTTTTGCAGCGGCCCGAAATACGGCAGCTCCTGTTTGCTGCGGGCACCGAAGAAGAGCATCATTTTGCCGCTTTCGAACTTGCCCGCGGCACGCAGTCGGCGGCGCCACTCGGTCATCGCGCGCATCGGCGCGCTGCCCGTGCCCGTGCAGATCATGACGATGTGGCTCTTCGGGTGGTTGGGCATCAGGAAGCTGGCTCCGAAGGGGCCGATCACCTGCACCTTGTCGCCGACTTTCAGATCGCACAGGTAGTTGCTGGTCACGCCGCGCGCCGGCCGGCCCTGGTGATCCTCGAGCACGCGCTTGACGGTCAGCGAGGCGTTGTTGTAACCCGGTCGTTCGCCGTTGCGCGGGCTGGCAATCGAATATTGGCGTGGGTGGTGGGCACGACCGTTGCCATCGACCCCGGGTGCGACGATGGCGATCGACTGGCCTTCAAGCAAGGGCAGTGGCAGCGCACCGAAGTCGAGCACGATGTGGTGGGTGTCGTATTCACGACCGATTGCCGTGACGCGCACATTGCCCGTGACCGTGGCGCCGATCGACTTCTCGGGTGCCTTCGGCCCGTACAAATTGGTGTAGGCATGGGCGGCGGACCATGGCGGCAGCTTCGCACCGTAGCCCGCGCCGTTGGTGGCAGTCTGCCCGTCAGCGGCAGCCGGCTGCACCGGTACGGCTGCATCGAAGTCCTGCACCGCAGCCACACCGGCCGCGCCCACGGGCGCCGCATTCGACGCCGCCGGCAGCACATCCCAACCCAGTTGCGCGTCGACGCTGTAGGCCTCGGACCGCAGCACGATGCGCCAGTTGTCGATCGACCCGGTGGGACACGGCGTGATGCAATCCATGCAAAGGTTGCACTTGCCGACATTCACCACGTAGTTGCGGTCGTCATGCGTGATTGCGCCGACCGGACATGTCGCTTCGCAGGTGTTGCAGCGAATGCAGATCTCGGGATCGATCAGATGCTGCTTGATGACTGCGGGTTCGGTCGCACCCATGTCAATGGCCCGACAGTGTTCGGCTCACCAGTGGCGCGGCAAAGTCGCGCCCGGGCAGGCGGCAGCGCTTCGGCGTGGCGGTCGGTGCTACGCACCGAGTGCCCTGCGGTGCTCGGCCTTGTGGCCCGTCGCACAACTCGCTGCGCTCACTGCGTTCGCTACGCTCAGACAGGGTGCGACGAGTCAGATTACGTTGCGCGCTGCGCGCGCGGCCACAAGGCCTGCGCTCCTCGGCGCCCCGCAGGCGCGCTGCCCCCTGCCCGGGCGCGACTTTGCGGGAACAGTGATGGTCTTCGCTTCGAAAACCAACCCCGGCGGCTTTCGCGGCAGGCGGTACCCGGCAGGGGCGATTTGTGGGGTGGCGAGGAGCACAGGCCTGGGGTCGGCGCGCGCAGCGCGCTTCGTAGACTGACTCGCCGCACCTGTTCGAGCGCAGTGAGCGCAGCGAACGCAGCGAGTTGTGCGGCGCGACCCCAGGCCGAGCACCGCAGCGCAGTCGGCGCTCAGCGCCGACCACCCCACCATGAGCCCCTGCCGGGTGCCGCCTGCCGCGACACGCAGGAGCGGCGCGCACCCAGGAGGTCGATGCACGCAATGCGCTTAAAGGCTTCATCCTAGTTGAATCTGACGTATTCGAAGTCCACCGATTGGCGGTTGATGCCCATCACCGGTGGTGCGATCCAGTTGGCGAACTTGCCGGGCGCGACGACGCGGCCCATCAATGATGCGACAAAGGCGCGGTCCTGGGCGCTCGGCAGCCATTTGTCGACATTGGCCTGCCACTCGGACTCGCCCACCACGCGGCCGTCGGGCGAGACTTTCACGCCCGACAGCGCGCCGATGTTGCGATGGAAGGCCTTGTGCGGCACCGTCAGGCGGTGCGGCAGGCCGGCCTTCTCGAGCACCTTGTTCCAGCGGCCCACGCCGGCCACCGAATCCTTGATGAAGTCGTCGCGCAGGACTTCATTCAGCGCGTTCAGCAACGGTACCTCCTTCTCGATCAGTTGCCCGCCGACGGCCTCGAGCACCGGGTAGGTGCGCCCCTTGAGCAGGTGATCGTCGTCACGCTTGCCTTCCTCGAAGCGACCCTTCAGGCCACTCGAGTAGAAGGTGGCGGCGTTGCTCGACTGATCGGCGCCGAAGAGGTCGATGGTCACGCTGTAGTGGAAATTGATGTAGCGCTGGATGGTCGGCAGATCGATGACGCCGGCGGCGCGAAGGCGGCCCACCTCGTCGGTTTTCAACTCGTTCATCGCCGCCGCGGTCCGGGCGATGACGCGCGACACACCGCTTTCGCCGACGAACATGTGGTGCGCTTCCTCGGTGAGCATGAACTTGGTCGTGCGCGCCAGCGGGTCGAACGCGCTCTCGGCCAACGCGCAGAGCTGGAACTTGCCATCGCGGTCGGTGAAGTAGGTGAACATGAAAAACGCCAGCCAGTCCGGCGTCTGCTCGTTGAAGGCGCCGAGGATGCGCGGGTTGTTCGCGTCGCCGCTGCGGCGCTCGAGCAAGGCCTCGGCCTCTTCGCGGCCATCGCGGCCGAAGTGCTTGTGCAGCAGGTAGACCATGGCCCATAGGTGCCGGCCTTCCTCGACGTTGACCTGGAACAGGTTGCGCAGGTCGTATTGGCTGGGGCATGTGAGGCCCAGGTGGCGCTGCTGCTCGACCGATGCCGGCTCGGTATCGCCCTGGGTGACGATGATGCGGCGCAGGTTGGCGCGGTGCTCTCCCGGCACGTCCTGCCAGGCCTTCTCACCCTTGTGGTCGCCGAAGTGGATTTTGCGCTCGGCGTCACTCGGGTTGAGAAAGATGCCCCAGCGGTAGTCGCGCATCTTGGTATAGCCGAACTGGGCCCAGCCCTGCGGGTCGACACTGACTGCGGTGCGCAGGTAGACCTCGAAGTCGGTCGAGCCCTCTGGACCGACGTCGGCCCACCAATGCAGGAAGTTCGGCTGCCAGCCCTCGAGCGCGCGCTGCAGGGTGCGGTCCTGGCCGAGGTTGACGTTGTTGGGGATCTTTTCGCTGTAGTCGATGCTGCTCATGATGCTTGTCCTAGCCGTTCAAACACGATTCCAGTCGAAGGCGGCCTTCTCGCCCTTGCCATAGACCTTGAGTGCGCCCTTCTCGCCGACCGCATTGGGGCGCTGGAAGATCCAGTTCTGCCATGCGGTGAGGCGGCCGAAGACGCGGGTGAACAGGTTCTCCGGGCCGTTGAAGCGCAGATTGGCCTCCATGCCGGTCAACGCGTCGGGCGACATCGAGACCCGTTCCTCGATCGCGATGCGCATCTCGTCGGCCCAATCGATGTCGTCCGGGTTGCTCGTCACCAGGCCGATCGCAAACGCCGCGTCGGCGTTCAGTGCCTGTCCGATCCTGGCGCGCACGGCGTCCAGCGCCGGCTGCTCGTCGTAGAAGCGGCGCTGCAGGCGGCTCTGGCCCGTGATCATCGGGTAGAGGCCGAAATTGGCGTCGGAGAGCGTGAGCTTGGGCGCGCTGTCTTCGTCGTCGTCGGGCACGGCAAGCATGTAGCTGCGGTCGCAGGCCAGCGCCAATTCGAGCAGCGTGCCGGCAAAACACGAGCCCGCTCGACCAGCGCAAACAGGCTGCGTGACGACACGTCGAGGCGGCTGAAGGTGCGACGCAGCAGGCCGATCGTTTCGCGCACCAGCCAATGATCTCTGTGCGCCAGCAGAGTCGCGTCCAGCGCCAGCACGGCTGCGGGGTCGCCTTCGGTCTTGATCAACCAGGTGCCGATACCGGGCTCGTTGGTGCGCATCGACAGGATGGCGTCGTCGAGTTCGCGCGCCATGGCCAACGGGTACCAGGCGGCGCCGGCGCCTTCGATGCCGGCAACGTCCGACGGCTGTGCAAGCGTCGGCGCCTTGACGGTGAAAGTCGCCACGCGCTTGGCGCGGTCGATCTCGACAACGACATGCGGATAGCGCAGCGCGTCGGCCTCGACCGTTCGCGCGAGCGGTGGCAGCGCCACGCCCTTGCCGTCGGCGGGCCGATCACTTTGCGCCGCCAGATGCAGTGCGCGCTCCTGCACCCTGCGCGCAAATTCCTGCGGCTTGGCGATATCGTCGACCAAGCGCCAGTCCTTCGCCTTCTGACCACGCACGCCTTCGACGCTGGTGCAGAACAGATCGGCCAGATCGTGCCGCACGTGGCGCTTGTCGGTGACTCGGGTCAAGCCTCCTGTACCCGGCAGCACACCGAGCAAGGGCACCTCGGGCAGGCTGACTGCGCTTGCGCGATCGTCGACGAGGATGATCTCGTCGCAGGCCAGCGCCAGTTCGTAGCCACCACCGGCGCAGGCACCGTTGACAGCAGCCAGGAACTTCAGGCCACTGTATTTCGACGAGTCTTCGAGGCCATTGCGCGTCTCGTTAGTGAACTTGCAGAAGTTGACCTTCCAGGCGTGGCTGCTGACACCGAGCATGAAGATGTTGGCCCCCGAGCAGAAGACCTTGTCCTTGGCGCTGGTGAGCACCACCGTGCGCACCTCGGGGTGCTCGAAGCGCACGCGGTTGATGGCATCGTTGAGTTCGATGTCCACGCCCAGGTCGTAGCTGTTGAGCTTCAACTTGTAGCCCGGCGCCAGGCCCGCGTTTTCGTCGAAATCGGCAGCCAGCGTGGCCACCGGCCCTTCGAAGCGCAGCTTCCAATGCCTGTAGTGCGCGGGGTCGGTCTGGTAGTCGACGGTGATGGGGGCGTTCAATGGAGTCTCCTCGACATGGGCGCAGGACAACGGAGTGCCGCGCTTTCAGACAATGCATCATACTGCATATTACTGCCGGTACAAGCATTTTTATGCATCTTCACCTGCCGTTCATTCATGCAAGGCCAGGGCACCGCGAACCATCTCGCGCAATGCGATAAATGTCGGCTGGAGCGGCTGCGCGCTGGTGTCGAGGCGGAACTCGGCCTTCGAGTAAAAAGCGGCACGGCCCGACAGGATGCCCTTCAGATCGGCCATCGCCTCCTTGCTGGCGGCCATCGGCCGCAGGTCGCCCTGGGCCGTGACGCGCTTCATGTGGTCCTCGGGGTCGGCCTGCAACCAGACGGTCGTGCAATGGGCCAGCAGCAGGTTGAATGTCGCCGCGTCAGAGACCAGGCCACCGGGTGTGGCGATCACCGCCTCGGGATGGATCTGGATCGCTTCTTCCAGCGCGCGGCGCTCGTAGCGGCGGTAGGCGTTCTGACCATACAGCGCCTGGATCTCGGCCACGCTGCAGCCGGCGAACTTCTCGATCTCGCGGCTGAGCTCGACGAACGGGAAGCCGAGCTCGTCGGCCAGCATCTGGCCGAGGGTGGACTTGCCGGCGCCACGCAGCCCGATGAGCGCCACGCGCGGGCTGCGCGAGGCGTTGCCGCCGCCTGTGCCGAGCATCTCCCCGACGGCCACTCGCACGCGGTGCAGTGCCGCGTCGTCGCGACCGTCGAGCAGCTCGCGCAGCAGCAGCCACTCGGCCGACGACGTGGTCACATCACCGAGCAACTCGGCCAGCCCGCATTGCAGGGCGCCGGCCACCTGCAGCAAAACCAAGATCGAGGCATTGCCCAGGCCGTACTCGAGATTGGCCAGGTGGCGCTCGGACACGCCGGCCGTCACTGCCACCGCCTTGCGCGTCATGCCCCGGCGCGAGCGCAGGCTGCGCACGCGCTCGCCGAGCGCGACCAGGAACGGATGCTTCCGCTCGGTGTCGACCGGACCCGCCTGCGCCTGTTTGGCGCGCACGACACTCGTTTCACGCACTATCGTGCTTGACATTGCATTTCATTCCACTTAGCGTACTGCATAGGCACAATACTTCATCTCACCGTCGTTCGCAACCAAGGAAGCCCGTTGTCCATCACTGCCTTGCACCAGCAGATCGCCGACCTCACGCGCGACATCGCCGGACGCGCACTCGATGCCGATCTAGACCAGTGGCTGAACCGCGAACGCGGTGCGGCAAGCCAGGCCTTCGCGCAGCTGCAACGGGCTTGCGAGGCCGGCATCGCCGAAGGCTGGCTGTGCAATCGCGAAGGCGCTGGCATACGTTATGGCCGGGCATTTAAACCAAGCCCCGAACTGCAGGGCTTTTCGGTCGATGTAGTCGACATGTGCAACATCGCAGGCCCGCACCACAGCCACCCCAACGGCGAAATCGACCTCGTCATGCCGATTGACAGCCAGGCCCTGTTTGACGGCCGCTCCGCCGGCTGGGTGGTTTATGCACCGGGGACGGCGCATTGCCCGACCGTCTCGGCCGGCCGTGCGCTGGTGCTGTACCTGCTGCCCGCGGGGCGCATCGACTTCACGCGCAGCCACAGCCCTACCACGCCCTGACGGAGACCCTGCGATGACCACGACCCCGCCCGTTCAGGCGCCAGCCGCCGCGTTCAATTTTGCGCAGCATCTGCTTGGCCGCAACAAGATGAGGGCCGACAAGGCGGCGTACATCGACGACGCCGGCCGCTTGAGTTATGGCGAGCTCGACCATCGGGTTCGCCGCCTCGCCGCGGCGCTCGGCGCTGCACAGATCCACCGCGAAGAGCGCGTGCTGCTGCTGATGCACGACTGCAATGACTGGCCGGTGGCCTTTCTCGGTGCGATGTACGCCGGCATCGTTCCGGTGGCAGTCAACACCTTGCTCACCACCGACGACGTGGCCTATATGCTGCGCCACTGCCGCGCACAGGCCGCATTGGTATCGGCGGCCTTGCTGCCCACTCTGCAAGCCGCGATGGCCCAGGGAGGGCATGAGCTCAAGGTGGTGATCGTGTCCCGGCCCGATGCGAACTTGCCCCCGGACGCCGTGGCGCTCGACGCCTTGATCGGGCGCCACGCCCCCCTCGCCGCGCCCGCCGCCACCGGGCCTGACGATCCCGGTTTCTGGCTTTACTCATCGGGCTCGACCGGCCGGCCCAAGGGCACCGTGCACACCCACGCCAACCCCTACTGGACGGCCGAGTTGTATGGCACGGCCGTGCTCGGTGTCACCGAGAGCGACATCTGTTTTTCGGCGGCCAAGCTGTTCTTCGCCTACGGCCTGGGCAACGCGCTCAGCTTCCCGCTCAGCGTCGGGGCCACCACCCTGTTAATGGCCGAGCGGCCGACGCCCGACGCCATTTTCAAGCGCTGGACCGAGCAGCGGCCGACGCTATTCTTCGGCGCACCCACAGGCTTCGCCGGCATGCTGGCCGCGCCCAATTTGCCGGGCAAGAGCGAGATCTGCCTGCGCCTGGCATCGTCGGCCGGCGAGGCCCTGCCGGCCGAGCTAGGGCAACGCTTCGCCGCCCACTTCGGCGTCGACATCATCGACGGCATCGGTTCGACCGAGATGCTGCACATCTTCCTGTCCAACCTGCCGGATCAGGTGCGCTACGGCACCACCGGCTGGCCGGTGCCGGGCTACGACATCGAGCTACGCGGCGACGATGGGCGACCGGTGGCCGATGGCGAGACCGGAGATCTCTATATCCGCGGCCCGAGCGCGGCCCTGATGTACTGGGGCAACCGCGAAAAATCGCGCGAGACCTTCCAGGGCGCCTGGACCAAGAGCGGCGACAAGTACGTGCGCAACGCCGACGGCAGCTACACCTACTCCGGGCGCAGCGACGACATGCTCAAGGTCAGCGGCATCTACGTCTCGCCGTTCGAAGTCGAAGCCACCCTGGTGCAACACCCCAGCGTGCTCGAAGCCGCCGTGATCGGCGTGGCCGACGCCGAGGGCCTGACGCGCAGCAAGGCCTTCGTCGTGCTCAAGGCCGGCCGCA
Source organism: uncultured beta proteobacterium (assembly GCA_963741125.1). Taxonomy (GTDB): domain Bacteria; phylum Pseudomonadota; class Gammaproteobacteria; order Burkholderiales; family Burkholderiaceae_C; genus CADEEN01. Next base: position 55,514 of record CAVUGY010000038.1, on the reverse strand, counting down.
CGGCCAGCGAGAGCGAACTTAAGGCCTTCGTCAAGGACCGGCTCGCGCCTTTCAAGTATCCGCGTTCGATCGAATTCATCAGCGAGTTGCCGAAGACCGCGACCGGCAAGATCCAACGCTTCAGGTTGCGCGAGCTCGAAGCCAAGACTTGAGCGGCGGCACGGCCGTGCAGCACGCCCGACGCCGGTTCGTGGTGCAATGCGCACCCTCGGTGACCCGGCATTGATTGTCTTTTCGGCAGGAGGATCTTCGTGAAGCGACTCGTCTTAGGCCTGTGGCTGGGTTTGCTGGCCAGCCCCTTCGTTCTGGCACAGACGCCACAGAACACCAATATTCGCGGCGTGGTGACTGCGTTCGACGGCAAGACCGTCGCCGTCAAGGCCAAGGACGGCAGCGCGCTGGAGGTGGCCTTGCCGGACAACCTGGCCGTATCGGGCACCAAGGCCATCTCCTTGGCCGACCTCAAGCCCGGCATGTCCTTGGGCGTCACCACTGTCAAACGCGCGGACGGTCAGATCGTTGCCATCGACATTCGGCCCATCCCGGCAACCGCCCGCCTGGGGCTTTCGCCGTTCGACCTGCAGCCGAACTCGACCATGACCAATGCCATCCTGGACGGCCAGCTCGTGTCGACGACGGGCACCGAGTTGAATCTCAACTACAAGGACGGGACCGTGAAGGTGCTGGTCCCGGCCGACACCCCGATGTCGCAGGCCATCCCCGGCAACCGCGCCGACATCAAACCCGGTGAAACAGTTTTCATCGTGGCCCGGCCGGACACCCAGGGCAAGTGGACCGCGCTGCGCATACAAGTCAGCACCAATGGCGTCAAGCCGACTCAGTGACTGGGCCGACGTAGCGCCTTGAGTGACTCCGCGGCATTGGCCGACATCGACTGGGCAGGTCGCCCCGTTCGCATCGAGTACCAGTGGATCGCGCGTTCGCGCGTCGATGCACCATTGATCGTATTTCTGCACGAAGGCCTGGGCTCTCTGGCCATGTGGCGGGACTTCCCGCGCCGGCTGTGCGACGCCAACGCATGCCGCGGCCTGGTTTATTCGCGCCCTGGTTACGGCCGCTCGACGCCGCGCGCGGCCGACGAGGCCTGGGGGCCGGACTTCATGCACCGCCAGGCGTACGAGGTCCTGCCTGCGTTGCTGGATGCGCTGGACGTCGATGCGCAAACCTCAGCGCCGTGGCTGTTCGGTCATAGCGACGGTGCATCGATCGCCTTGCTGTATGCAGCGCGCTGGCCCGAGCGTTGCGCCGGCGCCGTCGTGCTGGCACCGCATATCCTGGTCGAGGACCTGTCGCTGGCCAGCATCCGCAAGGCACGCGAGGCCTACCTCGGTACCGACCTGCGCGCGCGCCTGGCGCGTTACCACGACGATACCGATTCGGCGTTCTGGGGCTGGAACGATATCTGGCTGCATCCGCGATTCGAGTCATGGTCGATCGCCGACGAGATCGGCACGCTGCGCTGCCCGCTGCTGGCCATTCAGGGTAGCGACGACGAGTACGGCACACTCGAGCAGGTGCATGGCATCGCGCGGCGCTTGCCGCACACGCAAGTGCTCGAATTGGCGGCCTGCGGGCATTCGCCGCAACGTGATCAGCCCGAGCGCGTGCTTGCCGCCAGCACGTTATTCATGCAACGACAACACGCCCGTCGATGACACTCGCCACCTTTCTGATCCAGTGCCTGAACGCGCTGCAGTACGGGCTGCTGTTATTCCTTGTCGCCTCGGGCCTGACGCTGATCTTCGGCATCATGGGCGTCATCAACCTGGCGCACGGCAGCTTCTACATGATCGGCGCCTACATGGCCTATGCCCTGGCGCCCTTCGTCGAGGCGACCTTCGGTGGCGGCTTCTTCGCCACCTTGGCGGTCGGCCTGGTACTTGCGGTGCTGTTCGGTTATCTGCTCGAGTGGGCGTTCTTCAGTTTTCTCTACCAGCGTGAACACCTGCAGCAGGTACTGATGACCTATGGCCTGATCCTGGTCTTCGAGGAGTTGCGCAGCCTGATCGTCGGCGACGACGTGCACGGCGTCGCGCCGCCGCCGCTGCTGGCCGGTACGCTGCCGCTGGGCGAGTTGATGACCTACCCGGTGTATCGACTGTTCATCTCCGGCGTATGTCTGGCGCTGGCGCTGGGCATGTACTTCGTGTTCACGCGCACGCGGCTGGGCATGATGATCCGCGCCGGCAGCACGAACCGCGAGATGGTGCAGTCGCTGGGCATCGACATCAAGTTTCTCTATCGCGTGGTTTTCGCCGCCGGCGTGGCCATCGCCGTGCTGGCCGGCATGGTCGCAGCGCCGGTGTCGTCGGTCTACCCGGGCATGGGCAGCACGGTGCTGATCATCTGCTTCGTCGTCGTCGTCATCGGTGGCATCGGCTCGATCCGCGGCGCGTTGCTGGCTTCGTTGCTGATCGGCGTCGTCGACACCTTCGGCAAGGTCTTCCTGCCGCAGGCAGCCGGCGTGCTGGTCTATGTGCTGATGGCGCTGATCCTGCTCTGGAAACCCGACGGGCTGTTCCGGGCCGGATGAGTGACATGGACAAACCCAAGCTGCTGTTCGTCGCGCTGGCCTTCGGCCTGCTGGCGCTGTGGCCTCTGGTGGCCGGCAACTACGGCATCGATCTGGTCACCAAGATCATGATCTACGCCGTCTTCGCCCTCAGCCTGGAGTTGCTGGTCGGCGGCGCCGGCCTGGTCTGCTTCGGCCAGGCAGCATTCTTCGGCATCGGCGCCTACGCCACGGTGCTGCTGTCGCCCGGCGACGCCGCGGCTTCGGCGCTGTGGCTGCTGCCATCTTGCGTGCTACTGGCGGCGCTGTATGCGCTGGCGGTCGGCGCATTGTCGGTGCGCACCCGGGGCGTGTACTTCATCATGGTCACGCTGGCCTTTGCGCAAATGGCTTACTACGTGGTGCACGACACGCCGCTCGGCGGTGGCACCGACGGCATCTATCTCAATGCCCGACCCGTGATCGGCGGCTGGCTCGATCTGGGTAAGCCGCTGGCGCTGTACGGCTTCACGCTGACCTGCCTGGCGGGTGTGTTCGTCGGCCTGGCGCTGCTGCTGCGCTCGCGCCTGGGCCGCGCGCTGGCGGGCATTCGCGTCAACGAGCAGCGCATGCGCGCGACGGGCTTCTCGACCTACCCTTACAAGTTGGCGGCATTCACCGTCTCGGGCGCCATCGCCGGCCTGGCAGGCTTTCTCTTCGCGGTCAAGGACGGCTTGGTCAACCCCGAATTGATGAGCTGGCACCTGTCGGGCGCGGTGCTGATCATGATCATCCTCGGCGGGCTCGGCCACCTGCGTGGTGCGCTGATCGGCGCCTTCGCCTTCGCGCTGCTGCAGGAGTTGTTCAAGTCGGAGGCCATCTTCGGCGCCTTCGCCAAGCATTGGCTGCTCGGCCTGGGGCTGACCATCATTGCCAGCGTCGCACTGCTGCCGCGCGGCCTGGTCGGCGTGCCGGCGCTGCTGCGTGAGCGGCTGCTCGGCAAGCGCGGCAGCTTGCGCGGCGCGAGGGAGGCGGGTGATGGCCGCGGCTGAGGTGCTGCTGCGCGGGCGCGGCATCACGCGACGCTGGGGTGGCCTGGTGGCGGTGGATCGCGTGTCGATAGCCCTCGAGCGCGGCAACGTGCATGCGGTCATCGGCACCAACGGTGCGGGCAAGTCCACGCTGGTCAACATCTTGTCGGGTGAGATCGCCGCGTCCGCGGGCCAGGTCGAATTGCTTGGCCGGGACGTGACGGCCTGGCCGCAACCGCGGCGCGCACGCGCCGGTCTGGGCCGCAGCTACCAGCGCAGCACCATCTACCCAAGCTTCTCTGTGTTCGAGAACTGCCGCCTCGCCGCGCAGGCGCGAACGCAACGGCCCTGGCATTGGTGGCAGGACGCGCGACGCTGCGCTGCCAGCACTGCAGCGGCCCATGCCGCCGCGCAGCGCGCCGGCCTGGCCACCCTGCTCGAGCGCCCCGCGGGCCTGCTCTCGCATGGCGAGAAGCGCCAGCTCGAAATCGCGATGTGCCTGGCCACCGGCCCCGAAGTGCTGCTGCTCGACGAGCCGCTGGCCGGCATGGGTGCCGAAGAAACCGAGCGCATGCTGGCGCTGCTGGCCGAGCTCAAGGCCGGTCACGCGATCCTGCTTGTCGAGCACGACATGGACGCCGTATTCCGCATCGCCGACCGCATCACCGTGATGGTCAACGGCGCGGTGATCGCGTCCGACACACCCGAGACGGTGCGCGCCAGCCCCGAGGTGCAGGCTGCGTATTTGGGAGGTGATGACGGTGACCGTTGAGCGGATCCTCGACGCCCGCGCCATCCACGCCTGGTACGGCGCCAGTCACGTACTGCGTGGCGTGGACCTGACGATCCACCGCGGCCAGACCGTCGGCCTGCTCGGCCGCAACGGCATGGGCAAGAGCACTTTGATCCGCACGCTGCTCGGCCATGTGACACAGCGCGAGGGCAGCATCAAGCTGTTCGGGCAAGACATGTCCGCTGCCCGCCCGCATCAAGTGGCCCGATTGGGCGTGGCCTACGTGCCCGAGGGCCGAGGTGTGTTTCCCAATCTGTCGGTGCGCGAGAACCTGGTGATGGCCGCGCGCCGCGGCCGCGATGGCCGCAACGACTGGACCATCATGCGCGTGCTCGACACCTTCCCGCGCCTGCAACAACGGCTCAGTCATCTCGGTGCGCAATTGTCTGGTGGCGAGCAGCAGATGCTGTCGATCGGCCGCGCCCTGATGACGCACCCCGAGTTGATCATCCTCGACGAAGCCACCGAGGGGCTGGCACCGCAGATCGTGGCCGACATCTGGCGCGTCATCAACGACATTCGCGCCGGCGGCATCGCCACCTTGATCGTCGACCGCGACTACCGCAAGGTGCTGGCGCACAGCGACCAGGCCATGGTGCTGCAAAAAGGCAGTGTCGTGCTTGCCGGTGCGGCGCAGGATTTGCGCGAAAGCGAGCGCCTGGCCTCCTACCTCGGCGTCTGATGCTCATTCGGATTCGAGTGGTAGCCGTCCGATCGTATGCAATCTGAAATTCGGCGAACGGCGATCTGTGCTCTTCTGGCAGCGGCGCGGCAACGTCGCGCCCGGGCAGGCGGCAGCGCTTCGGCGTGGCGCCCCGCAGGCGCGCTGCCACCTGCCCGGGCGCGCCTTTGCGGGGCCAGTGGTGGTCTTCGCTTCGAACACCACTTAAGGTGGCCTTCGCGGCAGGCGGTACCCGGCAGGGGCGATTTGTGGGGTGGCGAGGAGCACAGGTCTGGGGTCGGCGCGCGCAGCGCGCTTCGTCAACTGACTCGCCGCACCTGTCTGAGCGCAGTGAGCGCAGCGAACGCAGCGAGTTGTGCGGCGCGACCCCAGGCCGAGCACCGCAGCGCAGTCGGCGCGCAGCGCCGACCACCCCACCATGAGCCCCTGCCGGGTGCCGCCTGCCGCGACGCGCAAGACGCAACAGGTAGCGGGCACCGGCGAAGTTCACCAATATCCCGCTTGCAGGCTGCCCGTCTCATCCGACCCGCAGCACCTCCGCATCAAGCTGCCTGCCGGTGCCTGGAGACTCGGTTTGCTTGCGTGCAAACAACTGCCGCACGCGCATGCGCAGCCAGGCATGGGCCGGATCGCTGGTGGCACTTTGGTGCCAGACCATGCGCACGGTGTAACGCGGGCCGTGGCCTGGCAGTTCCCATACGCGCACCGGCCAGCGCGCGGCGAGCGAGTCGGCGAACATCTTGGGCACGATGGCCAGCAGGTCGGTGCAGGTCACCAAGTCGGGCAACGCGCCGTAGTGGCGCACGCGAACAACGGCCCGTTCATTGAGTCCGAGCCGGGTCAGCATCTGCTCCACGCTGCCGTGCAAGGTCGCGGTCGGAGCGGCCACGGCCAGCGCGGCGCAAGACAGCTGCTTGGTCGTCAAGGCTTTGCCGGCGCGCCCGACCGCGGGCAGCCAGCGACTGCCGGTGATGGCCACGAATTGTTCGTGGAATAAGGCCTCGCCGCTGATGCCGCCATGCTCGGGCTGCAGGATGCCGATGGCCAGGTCGATGTCGCGCGCTTCGAGTGCGGCGCTCAGCCGCGCGCTCTCAACGGCCACGTTCGACACCTGGCTGGCGGGCGACTCGCTGCGCATGGCCCGGGCCAAGGGTGTCAGGAACATGATCTCGCCCAGGTCCGACAGCGACAGCCGCCAGTGCACCTGCCCGCCGGCCGGATCGAAGCGTTCACCGCGGCAGAGTTTCGCTTCGAGGGCATGCAGATAGGTGGCCACCGTGGGCGCGATGCGCTGCGCCAGGCGCGTCGGGTGCAGCCCGGTCGGTGAGCGCACGAACAATTCGTCATCGAAGAATCGCCGCAGCCGCGCCAGCGCATTGCTGGTCGCCGGCTGCGACAGCGCGAGTTGCCGCCCGGCCTCGGTCACCGAGCCGCAGCGGTGGACGGCACACAGCACGCGCAACAGGTTGAGGTCGAGCTGGCGAAAGTTCATTGCTATCTGATCTGTGAATGATTCGGATTCTGACAATCAATTAGGCGAATGCCAAGCCAGGCCCTAAATTGCAGGCAAGGAGACATGGCGTGCTGCAAATCATCATCCAGGGCCGCGGCGGCCAAGGCGCGCAGACGGCAGGCAATCTGCTCGCCAGCGCCTTCTTCGCCCAGGGGCGCCAGGTGCAGTGTTTCGCCAGCTATGGCGGCGCGCGGCGCGGCACACCGGTCAGTTCCTACTTGCGCGTCGATGACCGCCCGGTGCGCCTGCGCTGCGACATCGAGCGCGCCGATGCGATCCTGTGCTTCGACGCCAGTCTGCTCGAAGGCCGGCTGTTGGCCAGCGCGCATGCCGGCACATTGATCGTCGTCAATTCGGCGCACGGCGGCGAATACTTCTCTCGCGCGCTGCCTGGTTACCGCGTGATCCCGGTCGACGGCCTGGCGATCGCGCGCCGCAACGCTTTGGGGCGCATCGTCAACTCGGCCCTGTTGGGCGCCTTCGCGCGAGCGCTCTCGGCGCCGACGCTCGAAGTGCTGGCGCGCACGCTGGTCGAACAGGCGCCCAAGCAGCACGCCGAAAACATCGCCGCCTGCGAAGAGGGTTATCGCGCCGTCGACGCACAACAGCCGGCGGCCACGACATGAATGCGCCGCTGCCGATCCCGACGATCTGGACCACCGGCAGCACGGCGGCGATCAAGACCGGCACCTGGCGCGCAGCGCTGCCGCGGCATATCCAGGCACCGTCGCCCTGCCACGCCGCATGCCCGGTCAACGGAGAGATCGCGGAATGGATAGGCCACGCCCGCGGGCACGACTTCCGTGCCGCCTGGGAAGTGCTGACGCGCCACAACCCATTGCCGGCAGTCACCGGCCGCATCTGCCACCATCCATGCGAAAGCGCGTGCAACCGTGGCGGCGCCGACGAGGCGCTGGCGATCTGCAAGCTCGAACGCTTCATCGGCGACCATGCCCTCGAGCAGGGTTGGTCCTTCGCCGCGGCCGACAGGCAGCGCAGCGAGCGCGTGGCCATCGTCGGTGGCGGGCCCAGCGGCCTGTCTGCCGCATTCCAATTGCGTAGTCGCGGCTACCAGGTCACGCTGTTCGAAGCCCAGGCCGAGCTCGGCGGACTGCTGCGTTACGGCATTCCGGCCTACCGCCTGGCGCGCGAAGTGCTCACTGCTGAAATCAATCGCATCGTCGCACTCGGCGTCGACGTGCAGTGCGGCCGCGCCTTGGCCACCGCCGCAGACTTCGCCCGGCTGCGCGCCGAGCATGACGCCGTCTACCTGGCGCTCGGTGCACAGCGGCCCAAGCGCCTGCCCGACCTCGACTACCAGCGCCCCTGGGTCGTCGACGGCGCCGACTACCTGGCGCGCAGCAGCCGCGGCCAGGCGCCGCCACTGGGTCGCCATGTCGTGGTCATCGGCGGCGGCAGTGCGGCGCTCGACGTCGCGCGCAGTGCGCGCCGGGCCGGCCATGACGTGACGATCCTGGCCCTGGAGGCCGAAGACCGCATGCCGGCACAGCGCGAGGAACTCATCGAGGCGCGCGAAGAAGGCATCACGCTGCTGGCGTCGTCGATGTTGCGCGTGGCCAGCGAAACCGACCACGGCGCCGTACATCTGGCCTGCGTACAGGTCGAGTTCGAGCCCGGCGTGCCGCGCGGCCCGTTCAAGGTGACGCCGATCGACGGCAGCGAATTCGCTCTGCTCGCCGACGCCCTCGTCGTCTCGATCGGCCAGGACCCGGAACTGGCACCGCTGGCGGCATTCGACAGCGCGCGTGACCTGTTGACCGTCGACGCCCAGGGCGCGACCGGCGCCGCCGGCGTATGGGCCGGCGGCGACCTGGCGAGCATGGCGCGCTTCGTCAGCGAAGCCATCGGCATGGGTCAGCGCGCCGCGCTGGCCATTCACCGTCAGTTCGCTGCGGCGGGCGCGCCGAGCGCGGCGACAGAAGCGCTGGTGGCCTTGAACGACATCAATCTGCACTACCACCCGGCGCGTGCGCGCCCGGCCGAGCGGCGTCTGGCCGCCGCGCAGCGCCGAACGCACAGCGGTGAAGTCCAGCTCGGACTGGCCATCGAGCAAGCACTGGCCGAGGCCACGCGCTGCTTTTCCTGCGGCACCTGCACCCATTGCGACAACTGCATGACCTATTGCCCCGACCTCGCGGTGCGGCGCGCCGGCACCGGTTATCAGGTGCTGACCGATTACTGCAAGGGCTGCGGGCTGTGCGTCAAGGAATGCCCGAGCGGCTCGATGAAGATGCAGGAGGAAGTGCGGTGAGCGCGCTCGACACACCGGTGCTGCTGAGCGGTAATCACGCCGTGGCCTGGGCAGCCCGGCTGGCGCGGCCCTTGGTCGTACCCGTGTATCCGATCACGCCGCAAACCCCGGTGCTGGAAAAGCTCACCGAGTTCCAGGCCGAAGGCTGTTTCCCGGCCGAGATCATCACGCCCGAGTCCGAGCATTCGGTGATGTCGGCTTGCATCCCGGCGTCGCTGGCCGGTGCGCGCGTGTTCACCGCCACCGCCTCGCAGGGCCTGCTGCTGATGCACGAGCTGCTGCACTACGCGTCCGGCGCAAGGGCACCGATCGTCATGGCCAACGTCAACCGCACCGTCGCCTCGCCCTGGGCTTTCTGGCCCGACCAGACCGACAGCCTGGCGCAGCGCGATACCGGCTGGATCCAGTTCTACGTCGAGACCGCGCAGGAAGCGCTGGACACGGTGATCCAGGCCTTTCGCGTGGCCGAGCAGGTCTTGCTGCCGGTGCTGGTCAACCTCGACGCGTTCTACGTCTCGCACTCGCTGGAGCCCGTGTGCGTGCCCACGCAGGCGCTGGTCGATGCCTACCTGCCGCCGTTCGCCCCCCTACACCGCCTCGACACCGCGGCGCCCTCGTCGTGGGGCAACGTAGTGACGCAGGACATGTTCTACCGCCACCGCCAGGACGTCGAAGCGGCCATGGGCCGGGTGCCCGAGTTGGCCGCCGAGGCCGACCGCGCCTGGGCCGAGCGCACCGGACGCAGCCACGGCGTGATCGAGCGCTATCGTTGCGACGGCGCCAGCACGGTGATCGTCAGCATGGGCAGCCTGTGCGGCACGGCGCGCGACGCCGTCGACGCGATGCGCGCCCAGGGCATGGCCGTGGGTCTGCTCAAACTCAGGCTGTTCCGGCCGCTGCCGGCACAGGCCCTGCGTGCCGCACTGGCCGGCGCGGCCGACATCGTGGTCCTCGACCGCAATCACTCGCCGGGCTGCGGCGGCGTGTTGCACCAGGAACTGCGCGCGGCGCTCTACGGCACGCCCGATGCACCGCGTGTCCATGGTTACCTGGCGGGTGTGGGTGGGGTCAATGTCTCGCCCGAGCGCATTGCCGCGTTCGTGGGACAGGCCTTGCAGGGCCCGGCGCTGGCCGAGTCGGTTTGGGTTCGGTGACCGCCATGCCCACCATCGCCATCGAACGCCCGCCGGCATCCGAGTCGCTGCTCTGCTCGGGCCACGCCGCCTGCCCGGGCTGTGTCGAGCCGCTGTCGGTGCGGCAGGTGCTCGACGTGCTGGGCCCCGACACCATGGCCGTGATTCCGCCTTCGTGCATGGCCATCATCGCCGGCGCGCAGCCCCTCAGTTCGCTGCGCATTCCGGTGTACCAGCCCACGCTCGAAGCCAGCGCCGCGGCTGCTTCCGGCCTGCGCCGGGCGCTCGACGCGCAGGGCAAGCAGGCCACGCAGGTCATCGTCTTGGCCGGCGATGGCGGCACCTACGATATCGGCTTTCAATGCCTGTCGTCGGCTGCCGAGCGCAACGAGAACATCCTGTATTTCTGCCTCGACAACGAGGGCTACATGAATACCGGGGCGCAGAAGTCGTCGTCGACGCCGCACTTCGCGCGCACCGGCTCGACCCCTGCGGGCAAGACCTCGCGCAAGAAGAACCTGAGCGAAATCATGGCCGCCCATGGCGTGCCCTATGTGGCCACGGCCAGCATCGGCCACCTCGCCGACCTGCGGCGCAAGGTGCACAAAGCCAAGGCCATGCGCGGCATGCGCATCGTCACGCTGCTGATCCCCTGCCTCGACGGCTGGGGCCTGGCCGATGACGGCGCCCTGACTGCGGCGCGTTACGCCGTCGAATGCGGCGCCTTCCCGCTCTACGAGATCGAGGACGGCCGGCGTTACACGCTCAATCACGACCGCTGCACGCGGCCGGTGGCCGACTACCTGGCGCTGCAGCGACGCTACCGGCACTTGTCGGCTGCCGACACGGCGACCCTGCAGGCCGAAATCGACGACGGCTGGACGCGTTTGTTGCAGCGCGTCGCGACCAGCCCGGCGACGACGGCGTAGTCAGTCGCCGCTCGACGCCGACGTCTGGGTTGTGGCGCCGCGCGTAGACGCCGCGCCGGCCTGCTGGCGATCGATCAGGCGCAGCATCGTCGCCAGCGTGATCGAGCTGAAGGTGGCCTTGGCGTTCTCGTCGATCTCGGCCAGCACGGCGCCCAGCGCACGATCGACGGGCGTCATGTCGCCATTGGCCGACCCGCGCTCGGAGGCCGGCAGCGCGAATTCCTCGAACATCTGGACCACGTCCATCAGGGTCAGGCGCCGGGCATTGCCGGCAAAGCGGTAGCCGCCACCGGCGCCGCGCACCGACTCGACGATGCCCCGGCGCGCCAGTTCGGCCAGCACCTTGGCCAGGTGGTGCGCCGACACACCATGCTTGTCGGCGATTTCGGCAGCCGAGATGTGGCGGCTCGGATCGGCGGCGAATTCGAGCACGCTGTACAGCGCAAGCGAGGTGTTCTTCTGTAGCTTCATCGCTGCCGCCTCACGCCGTGTCCTCGATTTGCGTCTCCAACGACATCAGGGGGCCGGCCATCAGCCCCTGGCTGCGAAAGAAGGACAGCATCAGCGTGTTGTCGCGCGCCAGCATGGTGCGCAGCGTGCGCACCCCGGCGCGGCGGAATCCCGCGCTGATGGCGGCCAGCAACTGCGTGCCCACGCCCTTCAAGCGCTGATGCGGATCGACATCGATGGCAAACACCCAACCACAGGGCGGCGAGCCGAACTCCCAGTCGCGAACCTCGCCGATCACGAAGCCGACGACTCGGCCCTGCACCAGCGCGACCAGGAACTGCTGCGGGCTGCGCCCGCCCGCGCCGTAGCGTCGAAACACCGACGACCAGTACTTGCGCTTGGCCAGCCCGGTCACCGTGGCGTCGATGGCAATCACCGCGTCGAGGTCGGCGCGCCGCACAGGGCGGATCACGAGGCCATCGGCGGTCGGGTTCTTCGCGGCGGCCTGCATCAGGGGTGCCCGCTAGACATGAGCCAGATCAAGGTAATACCTGCATTCCGGTACCAGAATGATTTTATGAGGTGAAGTCTAGCCGCTGGACTGGCACTTTGGCGTCAATGCAACAGGAGACAAACATGAGATTCATCAAGCTGCCCCGCGCGATCCTCGCCGTGGCCGGATTGCTGCTCGCCGGCACCCCGACCGCCTTCGCGCAGGAGCCGATCCGTGTCGGTGCCTTTCTCTCCGTCACCGGGCCGGCCGCCTTCCTCGGCGACCCGGAGCAAAAAACACTCGAAATGGTGATCGAGCGCTTGAATGCGGAGGGCGGCGTGCTCGGCCGCAAGTTGCTGCTCGTGACCTACGACGACGGCGGTGACGCCGAAAGGGCGCGCACCTTCACCAAACGCCTGCTCGAACAGGACAAGGTCGATGTCATCGTCGGTGGCTCGACCACCGGCACCACCATGGCTGCGGTGCCCTTGGTCGAAGAGGCGCAGGTGCCGTTCGTCTCGCTGGCCGGCGCCGTCGTGATCGTCGAGCCGGCCAAGAAGTGGGTCTTCAAGACACCGCACACCGACCGCATGGCCTGCGAGAAGATCTTCGTCGACCTGCAAGCACGCAAGCTGGCCAAGGTGGCGCTGATCTCAGGCAGCGGCGGCTTCGACAAGTCGATGCGCGGCGAGTGCCTGAAGGTGGCGCCCAAGTACGGCATCGAATTCGTAGCCGACGAAACCTACGGTGCGTCCGACACCGACATGACGCCACAGCTCACCAAGATCCGCGCCAGCGCGGCGCAGGCCGTGCTCAACGCCGGCTTCGGCCAGGGCCCGGCGCTGGTGACGCGCAATTACCGCCAGGTCGGCCTGACGCTGCCGCTGTACCAGTCGCATGGCGTGGCGTCCAAGGAATACATCAAGCTGTCGGGCCCGGCGGCCGACGGCGTACGCCTGCCCGCTGCCGCCCTGCTGGTCCCCGATCTGCTGGCCGCGGGCGACCCGCAAAAGCCGGTGGTCACGGCCTACAAGCGTGACTACGAGGCGCGCTACAAGAGCGATGTCTCGACCTTCGGCGGTCATGCCTACGACGGTCTGATGCTGGCGGTGAACGCCATCAAGCGCGCCGGCTCGACGGACAAGGCCAAGCTGCGCGATGCGCTCGAAGCAACCAAGGGTTATGTCGGCACCGGCGGCGTGGTCAACATGTCGGCCAGTGATCATATGGGCCTGGACTTGAGTGCCTTCCTGATGTTGGAAGTCAGGAACGGCAACTGGGCGATGGCCAAGTAGGGCCTGCGCACACCGACCCGGGCCGAGCCGTCATGTGGGCCAGCCAGTGGCTTCAGTACCTTGCCGGCGGCCTGACCGCCGGCTTGATCTATGCGCTGGTCGCGCTCGGCTTTTCCATCATCTTCAACGCCAGCGGCGCGATCAACTTCGCACAGGGCGAGTTCGTGATGATCGGCGGCATGAGCGCGGTGACCCTGGTCGGCGCCGGCCTGCCGCTGCTGGCCGCCGTGCCGCTGGCCGTGCTGGCTGCGGTGCTGGTCGGGCTGGCGCTCGAGAAGTTGGCCATCGAACCGGCACGCCACGCCGACACCGTGACCTTGATCATCATCACCATCGGCGCGTCGCTGCTGTTGCGTGGGCTGGCGCAACTGGTGTGGGACAAGCGGGTCCATGCCCTGCCGGCTTTTTCCGGCGATGTGCCGCTGCGCTTGTTCGGTGCCACCCTGCTGCCGCAAAGCCTGTGGGTGCTGGGCGGCGCGGCGCTGGCACTGGGCGGGCTGTCCTGGTTCTTCGGCCGCACCCTGTTCGGCAAGGCCATGCTGGCCACTTCGTACAACCCGCTGGCCGCACGCCTGGTGGGCATCAACACACGAACGGTCTTGTTCGCCAGTTTCGGCCTGGCGGCGATGCTCGGCGCCCTGGGCGGCGTGCTCATCGCCCCCATCACCTTCACCTCCTACGACAGCGGCATCATGCTCGGCTTGAAGGGCTTCGCCGCGGCGATGCTCGGCGGCCTGGGCAGCTTTGCCGGTGCGGTGCTGGGCGGCGTGCTGCTCGGCCTGGCCGAAGGCCTGGGCGCGGGATTCATCTCCTCCGCCTACAAGGACGCGATCGCCTTCGTCATCATCCTGGCCGTGCTGTTCTTCATGCCGGGAGGCCTGATTGGCGCCCGCCGCACTGAGCGTGTCTGAGCCCATGAAGCTCGGTTTGCGGCGCTGGCTGCTGGCCCCGCGCACCGGCGGCCTGCTCGCGCTGGCCGCGGTCATCGTGCTGCTGCCGCTGGCCCTGGCCAACAACTATTTCTATGAAGTGGCGATCGTCGTCGCCCTCAACGCGATCGTCTGCGTCGGCCTGAATCTGCTGATCGGCTACGCCGGCCAGATCAGCCTCGGCCACGCCGGCTTTTTTGCCCTCGGCGGCTATGGCTCGGCAATCCTGTCCGGCAGCCATGGCTGGCCGGCCTGGCTGGCCATGCTGGCCAGTTGCGCGGCGGTCGCCTTGTTGGCCTACATCGTCGGCCGCCCGACCTTGCGCCTGAAGGGCCACACCCTGGCCATGGCCACGCTCGGGCTGGGTGTGATCGTCTCGATCGTGCTGTCGACCGAGGATCGTTTCACCGGCGGGCCCGATGGCATGGCCGTGCCCGCGCTCGTATTGTTCGGCTGGGTGGTCAAAGGCGAGCGGGCCTGGTACGCACTGGCCGGTGCCAGCCTGCTGCTGACCGTGTGGCTGGCCCTGAACCTGATCGAATCGCCGGTGGGCCGCGCGCTGCGCGCACTGCACGGCTCCGAGATCGCGGCCGAGACATTGGGCATCGCCAGCGCACGCACCAAAGTGATGGTCTTCGTGCTCTCGGCCGTGTTCGCCGCTGTCGCCGGGGCCTTGACCGCCCACTACGCCGGCTTCATCACCCCGGCCAAGGCGTCGTTCATGCATTCGGTCGAGCTGGTGATCATGGTCGTGTTCGGCGGCATGGCGTCGATCTTCGGCGCCGTGGTCGGTGCGGCGGTGTTGACGACGCTGCCGCAACTGCTGACCGTGCTGAAAGACTACGAGATGATGGTCTTCGGCGCGGTACTGATCGCGACCATGGTTTTCCTGCCCCAGGGCATCGTGCCGACGCTGCGGCGCTGGTTGGCAAGAGCTGCGGCGATGACCGCCTTGCTGACCGTCACGCACTTGAGCAAGGCCTTCGGCGGCGTGCGAGGCCCTCGAAGGTGTGTCGTTCGAGGTCCGGCGCGGCGCGGTGCACTCGATCATCGGCCCCAACGGGGCCGGCAAGACCACGCTGCTCAACATGTTGACCGGGATCTACGTGCCCGACAGCGGCCAGTTGCACCTGGCCGGCCAGCCGCTCACCGGCCAGCCGACGCATCGCTTCGCGGCCGCGGGCATCGGCCGCACCTTCCAGAACCTGCAGGTGTTCTTCAACATGACGGCGCTGGAGAACGTGATGACCGGGCGCCACCTGCGCGAACCCTGCTCGCTGCTGGCGGCCCTGCTGCGCACGCCCGCGCTGGTGCGTGCCGAGGCGGCGTGCCGCGAAGTCGCACTGCGCCTGCTGCACCTGGTCGGGCTGGCCGGTTATGCCGGCACGCTGGCCGACGCCATGCCCTACGGCGCCTTGAAGCGCCTGGAGATCGCACGCGCGCTGGCGGCCGAACCCAAGCTGCTGCTGCTCGACGAACCCGCCGCCGGCCTGAACCACAGCGAAGCGCAGGAGATCGACCTGCTGATCAAGAAGCTGGCCGCCGACGGCACGACGGTGGTCCTGGTCGAGCACAACATGAAGTTGGTGATGGGCGTGTCGGATCATGTCCTGGTGCTCGACCATGGCAAGAAGCTGGCCGAGGGCGCGCCGGCACAGATTGCCCGCGATCCGCGCGTGATCGAAGCCTACCTGGGTCTCGACACACAGGGTGCTGCCCATGCTTGACGTGCTGCGCCTGGACAGCCGCTACGGCCGCATCCCGGCCCTGCATGGCGTCGACCTGCACGTGGCCAGCGGCGAGTTGGTGGCCCTGGTCGGTGCCAACGGTGCGGGCAAGACCACGCTGTTGCGCGCGATCTCCGGCGTGCAACCCGCCAGCGGCGGCAGCATGCATTTCGACGGCCGCGACCTGGCCCGACAGTCGGCCCGTCAGCGTGTGCAGTTGGGCATCGTGCAGGTGCCCGAAGGCCGCCAGGTGTTCGGGCCGCTGAGTGTCGAAGACAACCTGCTGCTCGGCGCCTTCGCGCGCGGCTCGCGCGACGGCCTGCAAGGCGTGTATGCCATGTTCCCGGCCCTGGACGAGAAACGCCGCGAGCCGGCCGGCACCTTGTCGGGCGGGCAGCAACAGATGTTGGCCATCGGCCGCGCGCTGATGGCCGAACCCAAGCTGCTCCTGCTCGACGAACCGAGCATGGGCCTGGCGCCCAAGCTGGTGGCCGAGATCTTCGCCACCATCGCCGCGCTGAAGGCCCAGGGCACCACCATCCTGCTGGTCGACCAGAACGCCCGCGCCGCGCTGGCCATCGCCGACCGCGGTTATGTGATGGAAACCGGCCGCGTCGTGCTCGATGGCCCGGCGTCCGAATTGCTGCGCGATCCACAGGTTCAGCAGGCCTATCTGGGCCTGTGACCAACGACGAGGAGCCCCGATGAAGAACACCCTGCAAGCCGGCGCCACCGCCAATACCGCACTCACGGTCGACCGTGAGCGAACCATCGATTTCATGGGCGAGAAGGCACGTGTCTACGCCACGCCGATGCTGGTGCGCGACATCGAGATCGCCTGCCGCAACCTGCTCCTGGATCACCTCGATAGCGGGGAAGACTCGGTCGGCACGCGGGTCGAACTCGACCATCTGGCGGCCACCCTGATGGGCATGACGGTCGAACTCATGGTGACGATCAGCGAAGTCAAGGGCCGGTTGATCAGCTTCGAGATCAGCGGCCGCGACCAGCTCGAGCCGATCTGCCGTGGCCGCCACCAACGCTTCGTCGTCGACGTCAAGACCACCGAATCGCGCCTGGCGGCCAAGGCGCAGAAAGCAGGGCTGACATGAAGACCGTCGCGGCGCGCACCGAGCGCGTGCCGACCTACTGCTACCAATGCGTGGCCGGCCCCGACCTGCTGACCGTGAAGGTCGAGGACGGTGTGGCCACCGAGGTCGAACCCAACTTCGGCCGGCCGCGGCATCCACCCGGGCGACGGCAGGCCTTGCGTCAGGGCCTACGGACTGGTGCAGAAGACCTACAACCCGCATCGCGTGCTGACGCCGATGAAGCGAACCAACCCACACAAGGGCCGCGATGAAGACCCGGGCTTCGTGCCGATCTCGTGGGACGAAGCGCTCGACACCATCGCCGCTCGGCTCAACGACATCCGCGCCCGCGGTCTGCTCGACGCCGCGGGCCTGCCGCGCGTGGCGGCGACCTTCGGCCATGGCGGCACGCCGGCCAGCTACATGGGCACCTTCCCGGCCTTCCTGGCCAGCCTTGGGTCCGATCGACTTCAGCCTCGGCTCGGGCCAGGGCGTCAAGTGCGTCCACTCCGAGCACTTGTACGGCGAGTTCTGGCATCGAGCCTTCACGGTCAGCTCAGACACACCGCACTCGCGCTACCTAGTCTCCTTCGGTGCCAACATCGAGGTCACCGGCGGCGTCTGTGCGTGCGCCGCCACGCCGACGCGCGCATCCGCGGCGTCAAGCGTGTCAAGATCGAGCCGCACCTATCGGTGACCGGCGCCTGCTCGGCCGAATGGGTGCCGATCAAGCCCAAGACCGACCCGGCGTTCATGTTCGCCATGCTGCACGTGCTGCTGCACGAGCAGCCGCGCGAAAGGCTGGATGTGGCCGTTCCTGCGCGACCGTACGGCGTCGCCCTACCTGGTCGGTCCCGACGGCTACTACCTGCGCGAGCCTGCCAGCGGCAAGCCGCTGGTGTGGGACGAGCGCACGGGTTCCGCGCTGCCGTTCGACCGCCCCGGCGTGGTGCCGGCGCTAGTGGGCAGCTTTACGGTTGCCGAGGCGGTCACGCAGCGTGCCGACGGCGAGGCGGGCCACTTCGAGTCCGCGATCGCGCGCACAGCCTTCACAGAGACGATCGAGGCGATGCGGCGTTACCCGCCCGAGTGGGCCGCGCAGATTTGCGACGTGCCCGCGGCGACGATCCGTCGCGTTGCGCTCGAGTACCTCGCGAACGCCTGCGTCGGACAGACCATCGAGATCGACGGACGAACCCTGCCCTTCCGGCCGGTGGCGGTGACACTGGGCAAGACGGTCAACAACGGCTGGGGTGCGTTCGAATGCTGCTGGGCGCGCACGGTGCTCGCGGTCGTGGTCGGCGCCCTAGAAGTGCCGGGCGGAACGCTGGGCACCACGGTGCGCCTGAACAAGCCCCACGACAACCGCTTGAAGAGCGTCAAGCCGGGCGAGGACGGCTTCATGTCCTGCAACTTCAACGCCACCACGCCCGAGGGATGGGCAGGCACGCCCACCGGCCGCAACGCGCATCGCGCCCTGGTGCCGCATGTGGGCGACTCGCCTTGGAGCCAGGCGCTCGGCCCGACTCACCTGGCCTGGAGTTTCATGCGCGAAGCGCCCGAGCATTGGCCCCAGCCGAGCATGCCCGAACTCTGGTTTGCTTATCGCACCAATCCGGCGATCTCGTTCTGGCAGAACGAACGCATGACCGAGACCATCGCTCGTCTGCCCTACATCGTGGCCTTCGCCTACACGATGGATGAGACCAACCACATGGCCGACATCCTGCTGCCCGAGGCCACCGATCTGGAGAGCACCCAGCTCATCCGCTGTGGCGGCACCAAATTCGTCGAGCAGGCCTGGGCCTACCGCGGCGTCGTCTTGCGCCAGCCGGTGGCAGCGCCGCAGGGCCAGGCGCGCGACTTCACTTGGATCGCCACCGAACTCGCGCGCCGCACGGGCTTGCTCTCGGCCTACGTCGATCGATTGAATCGGGGCACGGCCCTGGTGCCGCTCACGGGCAAGGGCTACGACTACTCGCTGCCCAACGATCAGGTGCCGGAAGTCGATGCCATCTGGGACGCGGTGTGCAAGGCCGCCACGGCCGAATTGAGCGACGGCACCGAGGTCAGGGATCTGGCCTGGATGAAGAAGAACGGGTTTTACGTCGTGCCACACACGCGTGTCGACTGGTACCTCACGCCGACCATGGAGGAGCAGGGACTGCGCTACGAATTGCCTTACCAGGAGCGGCTGCTGCGCATCGGCGAACAACTCAAGCGCCGCCTGCACGACAAGGGCATCCAGTGGTGGGAAAAGCAGCTCGCGGAATATTCGGCATTGCCGTCCTGGCACGACTTCCCCGGTGTGTGGACCCAGGCCGTCGCCACTGCGGGCAAGGACCCCGCCGACTACCCGTTCTGGGGCATCACGACCAAGAGCATGCAGTACAGCGCGGGTGCCAACGTCGGCATCCCGCTGATGAACGAGGTCGGCGTCAATGTGCGCGGCCACGGTTGCGTGGTCATCAACGCCGGCACGGCCCGCAGCCTGGGCATCGCTTCGGGCGACTGGGTCGAGGTTTCCTCAACCACCGGCGTGACGCGCGGTCACGCCGAACTGGTGCAGGGCTGCCGGCCCGACACCATCGTTATCCCCGGGCAATTCCAGCATTGGAAGATACCCTATGCCAAGGACCTGGACTTCCCGTCACTCAATGCGGTGAGCCAATTATCCGGAGCGATCCTCGACCTCACTGACTCCAGCGGGTCGGGGGCCGACTTGGTCCGGGTGCAACTGCGGCGCGTCGACGGGCCGCTGGCGCCGGAGGCCCGATCATGAGGACCCAAACGATCGAGGCGCCCCCGTCAACCTGTGCGGCGGCGGGTGCGAGCGTCGGTGCCGTGACGTCTGTAGGCGTGCAGCGCTGGCGCGATAGCCGAATCGACGCCGGCCTGGACTGGGCGGCCGAAGAAGTGCCGGTGAGTCTCGAATACAACGGCATCGCGCATGCGGTGATGCTGGCCACCCCCCTGGACCTGGAGGACCTGGCGATCGGCTTCAGCCTCACCGAAGGCGTCGTCGCTGATCGCCGCGAGATCCTGGATATCGTCGTCACCGAGTGGCCGCATGGCATTCGCCTGGCCATCGAGATCACGGCGCGGCGTCATTTCGCCCTGAAGGAGCGGCGGCGCAGCCTTGCCGGGCGCACGGGCTGCGGGCTATGCGGCATCGAGAGCCTGGACCATGTGGTCCGCGCCGTCGCCCCCGTCGCTGCCGGAAGCCCGCTGCGCGCCGCGCGGCTCGCCGGTGCATTGGCCGCGATGGAAGATGCGCAACCGCTGCGCGCGATCAGCGGGGCCACGCACGCCGCCGCCTGGATGACGCCGGACGGGCAGCTCATCTGGCTGCGAGAAGATGTCGGCCGCCACAACGCATTGGACAAGATGATCGGTGCGATGACACAGATCGGTGTCGATCCGGGTTCTGGCGCGGCGCTGCTCACCAGTCGCGCCAGCTTCGAGATGGTGCAAAAGGCCGCCGCGGCCGGCATCGCCATCGTTGTGGCCATCTCCGCGCCGACCGGCCTGGCGATCCGCAGGGCACGCGAGCTGAACGTGACGCTGGTCGGATTTGCGCGCGCCGGTCGACACGTCGCCTACACCCACGCCTGGCGTCTGCACGGCCCCTGTGGCACCGGAGGAAACCCATGACACGCTACGCGATGGTCGCGGATCTGCGGCGCTGCGTCGGTTGCCAGACCTGCACCGCGTCGTGCAAGCACGCCAACGCCACCCCGCCCGGCGTGCAATGGCGCCGCGTGCTGGACATGGAGTTCGGCGAGTACCCCGAGGTGCAGCGCGCGTTCGTGCCGGTCGGCTGCCAGCATTGCGACCAGCCGCCGTGCCTGGACGTATGCCCGACCACGGCGACCAAGAAGCGCGCCGACGGCATCGTGACCATCGACTACGACCTGTGCATCGGTTGCGCCTACTGTGCCGTGGCCTGCCCGTACCAGGCGCGCTACAAGACCAACCGCGCCAGCTTTGCTTTCGGTGCAGCCACGGCCAACGAGACGCAGCGCCACGACAGCGATCGCCTGGCCGTGGCTACCAAGTGCACATTCTGCGTCGAGCGCATCGACGCTGGCCTGGCCAAGGGCCTGACACCCGGCGTCGACCCCGAAGCCACACCGGCCTGCGTCAACGCCTGCATCTCCGAAGCGATGAGCTTCGGCGACCTCGACGACCCGCAAAGCAAGGTCTCCGAGCTGCTGGCCGAAAACCAGCATTTCCGCATGCACGAGGAGCTGGGTACCGGACCTGGTTTCTTCTACCTGTGGGACAAGGCGGCAACCCCATGAGCTACGGACCCAACCCCTGGCAGCAGACCCAATGGGACTGGCGTGCCGCAGGCAACTTCATGGGCGGCGGCGCGGGCGCGGGTCTGATCGCCTGCGCAGCGTTGGCCGGCGCCAGTGCGCCGGCATTGCTGCTGCTGACCGGGATGGCGCTGGTCGGCACGGGCCTGTTCTGCGTCTGGCTCGAGATCGGCCGCCCGCTGCGTGCGCTGCGGGTCTTCGTCAACCCACGCAGTTCCTGGATGTCGCGCGAGGCGATCGTGGCCACGCTGCTGATGCCCACGACCCTGGCGGCCACGCTCGGCCTTCCGGGCAGCCGCTGGGTGGCCGGGGCGCTGGCCCTGGCCTTCGTCTATTGCCAGGCGCGCATCCTGCGCGCGGCCAGAGGCATCCCGGCCTGGCGTCAACCGCTCGTCGTGCCGCTGATCGTGCTGACCGGGCTGACCGAAGGCGCAGGCATCGCCCTGCTGTTGCAGCCGGCGCAGGCCCTGGACCGGCCGTGGCTGCTGGCCCTGGCTGGCAGCTTGGCGCTGGCCCGCGTTGCCCTGTCATGGGCCTATCAGCGCCGCCTGAGCGCGCGTGCAGCGGCGGCGCTGGCGGTCCCGCTGCGCTGGATGCAGCGCAGCGATGTCGCCACGGCCTTGCTGCTCTCGCTGCTGTGGGCCAGCGGCATGGCGGCGCTGCCCTTGCTGGCCGGCTTGGGCCTGTTGCTGGCCATCACCGGCGCGGTCCTGAAGTATTCATTGGTCACCCGCGCCGCATTCAATCAGGGCTTCGCACTCGTGCAACTGCCGGTGCGCGGCGTGCGGCGCTGAGCAGCGATCAGAAGGGAACGATCCGACATGGCCACACCGAGAAAAGTCGAAGCCGGGTTGGCTGCCAAACAATGCCTGCACCCGGCCATGGAAACCATGCCACGCGAGCAGCTGGCCACCTTGCAACTTGCCGGGCTGCGCAGCAGCGTGCGCAACGCCTACCAGAACGTGCCCATGCAGCGTGCGCGCCTCAACCAGGCCGGCATGGCACCGAACGACATCCTCTCGCTGGCCGACGTGCAGCGCCTGCCGTTCACGGTCAAGGCCGACCTGCGTGACCATTACCCGTTCGGCATGTTCGCGCGACCGAACCCGCAACTGGCACGTCTGCATGCCTCGTCGGGGACGACCGGCAAGCCGATCGTCGTCGGCTACACGCGCTATGACATCGCGACCTGGGCCGACCTGATGGCGCGCTCGTTCACGGCCGCCGGCGTGCGCGCCGGCGACATGGTCCACAACGCCTACGGCTACGGCCTGTTCACCGGCGGGCTCGGTGCGCATTACGGTGCCGAGCGTCTGGGTGCCACGGTGGTACCGATGTCGGGTGGATCGACCGAGCGCCAGGTGGCCCTGATCATGGACTTTCGTGCCCGTGTGCTGTGCTCGACACCCTCCTACGCGCTGGCCATCGCCGAAGTGGCCGACGCGCAGGGCGTCGACCTGCGCAAGAGTGCGCTCGAGGTCGGCCTGTTCGGCGCCGAACCCTGGAGCCATGCCATGCGCGGCGAAATCGAGTCGCGGCTGGGCCTGAAGGCGATCGACATCTACGGCCTGTCGGAAATCATGGGGCCGGGCGTGGCCTGCGAGTGCGAATGCCGTGCCGGGCTGCACGGTTGGGAAGACCACTTCCTGTTCGAAGTCATCGACCCCGACAGCGGCCAGGCGCTGCCAGAGGGCCAGGTCGGTGAATTGGTGATCACCACCTTGACCAAGCAGGCCCTGCCGATGCTGCGCTATCGCACGCGCGACATCACGCGCGTCACCAGCGCACCCTGCGACTGCGGCCGCACGCATCTGCGCATCCTGCGCATCACCGGCCGCAACGACGACATGCTGATCATCCGCGGCGTCAATGTCTACCCGTCGCAGATCGAGGCCGTGATGGTCGGGCGCCCCGGCATCGCGCCGCATTACCAGTTGGTGGTCCAGCGCCGCGGCAAGCTAGACGAAGTCACGATCGACGTCGAGGCCCTGCCCGGCGTGCCCGCCGACAGCTACCCGACCGTGGCGCGCGACGTGGCGCACTACATCAAGTCGATGATCGGCATCAGCACCGATATCAGCGTCAAGGCCCCCGGCTCCATCGAACGCTCGCAAGGCAAGGCCGTGCGGGTGCGCGACCTGCGGCCCAAGGAGACGGTGCAATGAACCATCTTCCTCAGGCTTCTCGCGTACTTGACTTTGGCCCATTGCCGAACTTCCAGCTTCTCTTTGCTGACAGTGGCGCGGCAAAGGCGCGCCCGGGCAGGCGGCAGCGCTTCGGCGTGGCGGTCGGTGCTGCGCACCGACTGCCCTGCGGTGCTCGGCCTTGTGGCCCGTCGCACAACTCGCTGCGCTCACTGCGTTCGCTACGCTCAGACAGGGTGCGACAAGTCAGATCTACGTGGCGCGCTTGCGCGCGCGGGCCACAAGGCCTGCGCTCCTCGGCGCCCCGCAGGCGCGCTGCCGCCTGCCCGGGCGCGCCTTTGCGGAGGCTTTGGTGGTCTTCGCTTCGAACACCGACCCCGGTGGCCTTCGCGGCAGGCGGTACCCGGCAGGGGCGATTTGTGGGGTGGCGAGGAGCACAGGCCTGGGGTCGGCGCGCGCAGCGCGCTTCGTCAGACTGACTCGCCGCACCTGTCTGAGCGCAGTGAGCGCAGCGAACGCAGCGAGTTGTGCGGCGCGACCCCAGGCCGAGCACCGCAGCGCAGTCGGCGCGCAGCGCCGACCACCCCACTATGAGCCCCTGCCGGGTGCCGCCTGCCGCGATGCGCGGAACCCGCAGCCAAGCTGGAGCCACTGAGATGGCCAGCAAGCGTCTGCTCAAACTGACTGTCAATGGCCGCGAACGCGAAGACGCGGTCGCCGACAACATGCTGCTGGTCGACTATCTGCGCGACAGCGTCGGCCTGACCGGCACCAAGCAGGGCTGCGACGGCGGCGAGTGCGGGGCCTGCACCGTCTTGATCGATGGCCAGCCGAGGGTCTCGTGCATCACGCTGGCTGCGAATTGCGAGGGCCGGCACGTCGAGACCATCGAGAGCCTGGCCACCGTTGGGCGCATGAGCCGCTTGCAGCGCGCGTTCCACGAGAAGCTCGGCACCCAATGCGGCTTCTGCACCCCCGGCGTGATCATGAGCGCCGAGGCGCTGCTGCGGCGCAATCCGGCACCCAGCGAGGCCCAGATCCGCGAGGCGCTGTCGGGCAACCTGTGCCGCTGCACCGGCTACGTCAAGATCGTCGAGTCGGTGCAGGCGGCATTCGCGGTCGAGGCCAAGGCGGCTTCCGAGCCGAGCGCTGCAGTGGTGGGCCGGGACACGCCACTGATCGACGGCATCGAGAAGGTCACCGGTCGCGCACGCTACACCGCCGACCTGCCGTTTCCTGGCGCCCTGGTCGGGCGCATTCTGCGCAGCCCGATCGCGCATGGCGTCATCCGCCGCATAGACACCAGCAAGGCGCGCGCACTGCCCGGCGTGCGCGCGGTCATCACCGGCGCGGACTTCAGCGCGCCCTACGGCGTGATCCCGATCGCGCAGAACGAGTGGCCGCTGGCCCGCGACAAGGTGCGTTACCGGGGTGAGCCGCTGGCCGCCGTGGCGGCGGTCGATGAAGCGACCGCCGAGGCCGCGCTGGCGGCGATCGTGTTCGACATCGAAGCCTTGCCGGCCTACTTCAATGCCGCCGACGCGCGTGCCGCCGATGCCGTGGCCCTGCACGACAACAAGGCCGGCAACATCGAGCGCGAAGTCGAACAGACATTCGGCGACGTCGCAGCCGGTTTTGCCGCGGCCGACCTGGTGCGCGAGCAGACCTTCCACTACGCCGAGGTTGCGCATGGCCAGATCGAGCTGAATGCGGCGGTCGCCAGTTGGGAGCCCGAGCAGGGCCGTCTGACCACGCATTCGGTGACCCAGGTGCCGTACTACCTGCACCTCACCCTGGCCCAATGCCTGGGCCTGGACAGCGCGCAGATCCGGGTCGTCAAACCCTTCGTCGGCGGCGGCTTCGGGCACCGCGTCGAGCCGCTGAACTTCGAGATGGTGACCGCCGCGCTGGCCCGTGCGGCCGGCGGCACGGTGAAGATGGAGCTGACGCGCGAGGATGGTTTCCTGACCCACCGCGGCCGGCCCGAGACCGACATTCGCCTGAAGCTGGGCCTGAAGAAGAGCGGCGAGATCACCGCCGTCGACTGCGAGATCACGCAGCGCGGTGGCGCCTACGGCGGCTACGGCCTGGTCACGATCCTGTATGCCGGCGCCTTGCTGCATGCGCTGTATCGGCTGGCGGCAGTCAGCTATCACGGTCACCGCGTCTACACCAACACGCCGCCCTGCGGCGCGATGCGCGGGCATGGCGCGGTCGATGCGCGGCATGCCTTCGAGGCCTTGCTCGACAGCATGGCCGGCGAACTCGGCCTGGATGCCTTCGCGGTGCGCCGCGCCAATCTGATCACGCCGCCGTGGCGCAGCGCCAACGACCTGCAGGTCAACTCCTACGGCCTGCCCGCCGCCCTCGACTGGGTCGAAAACGCCTCCGGCTGGCGCACCCGGCGCGGCCAGTTGCCCCGCGGCCACGGCCTGGGTCTGGCCTGCTCGCACTATGTGTCGGGCTCGGCCAAGCCCGTGCACTGGAGCGGCGAGCCGCATGCAGTGGTCAACCTCAAGCTCGACTTCGACGCCGGCATCACCGTCCTCACCGGCGCCTCGGACATCGGCCAGGGTTCGTCGACCCTGCTGGCCCAGGTGGTCGCCGAGGTGCTGCTGCTGCCGCTGTCGCGCATCCGTGTCGTGGCCGCCGACAGCGCGCTGACACCCAAGGACAACGGCTCCTATTCGTCGCGCGTCTCCTTTATGGTCGGCAACGCCGCCCTGCGTGCAGCGCAGGAGCTGCGCCGCGTGCTGATCGCCGCCGCGGCCACCAGGCTCAAAGTCGAGGCCGAACGCATCGAGTGGCTGGGCGAGCGCTGCGTCGTCACCGGCAGCGACGAAGGCCTGGACTTCGCCGACGTCGTCACTGCGGCGCTGGCCGACAGCGGCACGCTGACGGTCAAGGGCACCTGGTCGGCACCGCCCGAGACCCAGGGCGGCAAGTTCCGCGGCGCCGCGGTCGGCTCGACCGCCGGCTTCTCCTATGGCGCGCAAGTGGTCGAGGTCGCGGTCGACGAAGACACCGGCGCCGTGCGCGTCGTGCAGGTCTGGGTCGCGCACGATTGCGGCTTCGCGATCAACCCGCTGGCCGTCACAGGTCAGGTGCAGGGCGCGGTGTGGATGGGCATGGGCCAGGCACTGTCCGAAGAGACGCAGTACCACGAAGGCCTGCCGCTGCGCCCGAATCTGCTCGACTACCGCATCCCGACCAGCATCGAGTCGCCGCCCATCGACGTCAAGCTGATCGAGAGCCATGACCCGCTCGGTCCCTTCGGCGCCAAGGAGGCCAGCGAGGGTTCGTTGCACGGCTTCGCCCCGGCGCTGACCAATGCGATCAACGACGCCATCGGCATTCGCTTGACCGAGTTGCCTGCCTCGCCCGACCGCGTGCTCGACGCCATCCAGGCGCGGCGCCGCCGCGAGCGGCTGGGTGCGGGCCGCCATGCCGATGTGCCCGAACCCGCGACGCTGAGGTGACCATGCCCCGCCTGCCTGACTTCGTCTTGCACCGCCCGGCCAGCGTGGCCGCAGCCGCGTCGCTGCTGGCGGCAGAACCCGGTGCGCGGCTGCTCGCCGGCGGCACCGACTTGATGCCCAACCTGCGCCGAGGCATCGAACAGCCGTCGACCCTGATCGCGCTCGCCGGCGTGCTCGACTTCGGCGATATCACGTACAGCGCCGACGGCCTGTCGATCGGCGCCGGCGTGAGCCTGGCACGGCTGGCCAGCGAGGCGCGCATCGCCCGCGACTGGCCGGCGATCGCACAGGCCGCGGTATCGGTGGCCGGCCCCGGCCACCGTTATGCCGCCAGCCTGGGCGGCAACCTGTGCCAGGACACCCGTTGCGTGTATTACAACCAGAGCGCCTGGTGGCGCGCGGCCAACGACCATTGCCTCAAGCGCGGCGGCGATACCTGCCATGTCGCGCCGCAGGGCCGGCGCTGCCATGCGGCATTTGCCGGCGACATGGCGCCGGCGCTGCTGGTGCTCGGCGCGCAGGTCGAACTCACGACACAGCGCGGCACGCGTCGAATACCGCTGGCGGCCTTGTATCGCGACGACGGCGCCGCACACCTGACGCTGGCGCAAGACGAGTTGCTGTCGCACATTCACCTACCCCCCTCGTCGGGCTGGCGCAGCGGATACCGCAAGGCGCGCACGCGCGCGGCGATGGATTTCCCGCTGGCCGGCGTCGCCTGCGCACTGACGCTGCAGGCCGGCACGATCGCCGAGTTGCACATCGCCATCACCGGCACCAACTCCCATCCGTTTCTGCTCGAGGGCAACGAGGCCTTCATCGGCCGGCGCGTCGACGCCGCACTGCTGGCCCAGCTCGGCAAACTGGTGCAGAAGCAGGTCGGCCCGATGCGCAGCACCGTCACGCCGTCGAATTACCGGCGCCTGGCCGCCGCGGCACTGGCTCAGCGCCTGCTGCAAGACCTGACTGCAGGAGGCTGAAGCCATGTTGTGCCCGAAATGCCAGCGCCCCATCGTCGATGAGCGCGATGACGCCGGCGCGCTGTGTTGCGCCCATGCCAGCGTGCAGTGGCGCTGCGCGCTGTGCGCCAAGATCGTCCCCGGCTTCGCCTTCGCCTATGGCAGTTGCCCGCACTGCGGCGGCGCGCTCGAATTGCTCGACGGGCCGCGCAGCAGCGAGCCCGCGGCGCTGGCCGGCATCCGCATGGCTTTCGAGATCGAGCTCGGCGCGCGCGCCTTCTACCAGCGCGCCGCGGCCGAAAGCGCCGACCCCGCGCTGCGCGAGTTGTTCATGCACTTCGCGGTGATGGAGGGCACGCATATGGAGACGCTGGCCCGCCGCTACCACGTCGACGTACCGGCGCCCTCGCAAGCCTTCAGCGTCGAGCTGGCGGCCATCTTCGCCGGCGTCGAGCATCGGCCCAGCGACCCGGAAAACCTGTTTCGCATCGCCACCGCGTGGGAGCGGCGCGCCGCCGAATTCTTTGCCGAGCGCGCGGCCGGCGCCAGCGCGGGCTCGGCCGAGCAGACGCTGTACCGCGAGTTGGCGACCGAGGAGGTCGAGCATGCGCGATGGTTGATGACGGCGCATGAACGCTGGCGCAGCGGCCATACCGATCTGTTCCCGGGTGATCAAGCGCACGGCGCGGCCGCGGCGCAAGGCGGCACGATGAATGCGGCGGCCTTGCTGCTCGAGGGCCACGATGGCACGCGCACGGCGCTGGTCTGCGGCGAGCAAAGCCTGAGCTACGCCGCCCTGCGCGACTACGCGGCGCGTGTCGCGTCGGCCCTGTGTTCGCGCGGCGTGCGCAGCGGTGACCGGGTGGCGATCAAACTGCCCGACGGCCTGGACTGGGTGGGTGCCTACCTCGGCACGATCTGGGCCGGCGCCGTGGCCGTGGCGGTGAACCCGCGCATTCCGGCCCCCGAGTGGCAGTACATCCTCGACGAAGCGGGCTTTCGGATCATCGTCGCCGAGTCGGCCGACGACACGCCCCCGCCGTGGGCCGACCATGTGCTGCGCCTGGAGGAATGGCGGGCGGCCGTCGACGCCGCAGCGCCGCTCGCCCCGGTGGCCATGGCCCCCGACGCGCCGGCGTTCTGGTGCCATTCGTCGGGCACCTCGGGCAAGCCCAAGGCCGTCGTGCATAGTCAACGCTTCGCGCAACGCATCGAGCAGGTCTCGCGCGAGGGCTTGGGCATAGGCGCCGACGACCGCTTGTTCGCCAGCTCCAAGCTGTTCTTCTCCTACCCGCAAACCAACAGCCTTTGCGCCGGCCTGAAGCTGGGCGCCACCGTGCTGCTCGACCCGCAATGGCCGACCGCGCAAAGCGTGGCCGCCAGCGTGCGGGCGCTGCGCCCCAGCGTGCTGTTTTGCGTGCCCTCGCTGTACCGCAACCTGCTGCACGAGGGCCTGGCGCCCGCCATCGCCGGCGCCGGCGTGCGCCTGTGCGTGTCGGCCGGCGAGGCCCTGCCGGCGAGTCTGCGCGAGGCCTGGCGCGAGCAGACGGGATTGACCATCGTCGACGGCTACGGTGCGTCCGAAGTCCTGATCCTGGTCATGCTCGATCACGGTGACGGCCAGGGCTTCATGCCATCGCCAGGGGTCGACGTGCAGCCGATCGGCGATGCGCAGGCCGGCGCACCGAGCCGCCTGGCGATCCGTGCACCGACGCTGGCCCTCGGTTACCTGGATCGGCCGCAGGCCCAGGCCGAGACCTTCCGCGACGGTGAACTGTTTTGCCCGGCCGATCTGTTCCGGCGCAACGAAGCGGGTGGCTGGGGCTTTGCCGGCCGCGAGGACTCGCTGGTCAAGATCCGCGGCCGCTGGGTCAACCTGGTCGAACTCGAACAGCAACTGGTGGCTAAGGCGCCAGGCATCCTGGAGGCTGCCGCCGTCTGCGTGCCCGACGGTGACGGTGTCGACTCGGTGGCCCTGTTCTTCGTCACGCGTGATGCGGCGGCGGCCGACGCCGCCTTGCGCAGTTGCGCCGATCGACTGCCGCCGCACCAGCGTCCGCGCTGGCTGCATCCGGTGGCGGCCCTGCCGCGCACACCGACGGGCAAGCTGCTGCGGCGCAAGCTGCAGGAGCTGCACCGCACGCTGGCCTGAGCCCATGAACGCCGTCGTGCGCACCGAACATTGCGGCCGCGTGCTGGTCGCGACGCTGTCGCGCGCACCGGTCAACGCCCTCGACGACACGCTGATCGCGCAACTGCACGCCGTACTCGACCGCGCGATCGCCGACGACGGCGTGGCCCTGCTGCACCTGCGCAGCGATCAGCGGGTGTTTTGCGCCGGCGCCGATTTGGCCCTCATCGAGCGCTGCTTCGCCACCGCGCAGGGGCCGAGCGAAATGACCATGATCGTGCGCGAAATGCAGCGCCTGTTTGAGCGTCTCGAGACGGCACCGCTGACGACGCTGGCCGAGATCGACGGCGCCGCACTGGGTGGCGGGTTCGAGCTGGCGCTGGCCTGCGACTTTCGCGTCGCGGCGCTGGACGCGCCGATCGGCCTGCCCGAAGCCTCGCTGGGCCTGGTGCCCGGCGCGGGCGGCACGCAGCGCCTGACCCGGTTGTGCGGCCCGGGCATCACCAAGCGCTTGATCCTGGGCGCCGAGGTCATCGACGGCGAGGCGGCCCAGCGCCTGGGCTTGGTGCAATGGGCCCGACCGCGCGCCGAACTGGCGGCCTGGACGCGCGAGCTGGCGGCGCGCCTGGCCGCCATGCCCAAGGCCGCCTTGGCCGCCAACAAGCGCTGCATCGCGGCCGCGCTGGACGCCGGCCGCGATGGCTACGCCGAGGAGTTGCTCGAAACCCGCGCGCTCTACGAGCACCCCGAGACACGGCAGAAGGTCCAGGCCTTCCTGGCCCGCAACAAGCAACGTTCAAGACCCGTCAAACCCATGAGCAAGGAACCATCATGAGCATGCAAGGCAAGATCTCCGTCGTCACCGGCGCCGCCTCGGGCATCGGCCGCGCCACGGCACAGGCGCTGGCCCAGGCCGGTGCCCGCGTCGTCGTCGCCGACATCGATGCCGTCAAGGGCGAGGCCGCAGCGGCGGCGCTGCGCCAGCAAGGGCATCAGGCCGACTTCGTGGCCGTCGACCTGACCGACACCGCGTCCATCGTCGCCTTTGCCGCCACCGTGCAGACGCGCTTCGGAACGGTCGATGTCCTGGTCAACGGCGCCGGCTGGGGCCGCACCGCACCGTTCTGGGAAGGCACGCCCGAATTCTGGAGCCAGCTCGTGGCGCTCAACTTCGTCGGCCCGATGACGCTTTGCAAAGCGCTGCTGCCGGCGATGATGGAGCGTGGCGGCGGCAAGATCGTCAATATCGCCAGCGACGCCGGGCGCGTGGGTAGCCTGGGCGAGACGGTATATGCCGGCGCCAAGGGCGGCCTGATCGCCTTCACCAAGTCGCTCGCGCGCGAGACCGCGCGTTACGGCATCAACGTCAACTGCGTCTGCCCGGGGCCTACCGACACGCCGCTGATGGCTGCGGTGCCCGACAAGGTCAAGGAGGCGCTGACCAAGGCCATCCCGATGCGCCGCCTGGGCAAGCCCGAGGAAGTGGCCGACGCGGTGGTCTTCTTCGCCGGCGACCGCGCTGCCTTCATCACCGGCCAGGTGCTGAGCGTCAGCGGCGGCCTGACGATGGCCGGATGACCCAGTACAGTGACCACCAGGAGAACCTCATGAAACGCATCCAGCTCGCACAGTACCG
This sequence comes from uncultured beta proteobacterium, assembly GCA_963741125.1. Classification (GTDB taxonomy): domain Bacteria; phylum Pseudomonadota; class Gammaproteobacteria; order Burkholderiales; family Burkholderiaceae_C; genus CADEEN01. The sequence goes on along the minus strand of CAVUGY010000038.1, from coordinate 23,993 downwards.
CGCCAGCCACTTCGGCTACCGCGTCAACGGCAAGGTCGCCACCATCACCCTGAACCGGCCCGAGCGCAAGAACCCGCTGACCTTCGACTCCTACGGCGAGTTGCGTGACCTGTTCCGCGAGATGGTCTATGCCACCGACGTCAAGGCCGTGGTCTTCGCCGGCGAAGGCGGCAACTTCTGCTCCGGCGGCGACGTGCACGAGATCATCGGCCCGCTGGTGAAGATGGAGATGCCCGAGCTGCTCGAGTTCACGCGCATGACGGGCGACCTGGTCAAGGCCATGCGCGCCTGCCCGCAACCCATCGTCGCCGCGATCGACGGTGTGTGCACCGGCGCCGGGGCGATGATCGCCTGCGCCTCGGACCTGCGCTTTGCCACCGCACGCAGCAAGCTGGCCTTCCTGTTCGTTCGCGTCGGCCTGGCCGGCGCCGACATGGGCGCCTGCACGCTGCTGCCACGGCTGATCGGCCTGTCGCGCGCCGCCGACCTGCTCTTCACCGGCCGCGTCGTCGGCGGCGAAGAGGCCGAGCGCATGGGCTTTCACAACCGGCTGGTGGCGCCCGAGTCGTTGCAGGACGAGGCCACCGCGATGGCGCAAAGCCTGGCCGACGGCCCGACCTTCGGCCATGCCATGACCAAGACCATGCTCTGGCAGGAATGGAACTCGGGCCTGGGCGAGTGCATCGAGGCCGAGGCGCAGGCGCAGGCCATTTGCATGCAGACGCAGGATTTCGAGCGCGCCTACCACGCGTTTGCCGCCAAGGGCAAACCGGTGTTCGAAGGCAACTGAAGGTGCCGTCGGCGACCGTTGTCGACGAGCCCAGCGGCGCCCTGCAGCGCTGCGGCCGGGTGCTAGCAGTCGCGTGCAAGGCGGCGGCGATCGCCGGCGCGCTGGTCTTCGTCGCCCTGGTCGTGATGTCCATCGTCTCGATCAGCGGCCGCAAGCTGATCTCGGCCCCGGTGCCCGGCGACGTGGAATTGCTGCAGTTGTGCGCCGCGTTCGCGTCCTCGTCTTTCTTCGCCTGGTGCCACTTGAATCTCGGTGACGTCAAGGTCGACTTCTTCACCGAACACCTGGCTTCGGCCAAGGTGCACGCGCTGGACAGCATCGGTTCGCTCCTGGTCGGCGCCTTCGGGGCGCTGATCGCGTGGCGCACCGGCGCCGGTGCGCTGTCGCTGTGGTCCAGCGGCGAGACGACCATGATCCTGAGCCTGCCGGTCTGGCTCGGCCAGGCCCTGATGGTGCCGGGCTTCGTCCTGCTCGGCCTGGTCGGGCTGTATCGCGCCGCCTGGCATGCGAGTCGCGTCAGGGGGCCGGCGTGACCGGCATCAGCGCCGGGCTGGTCTTGTTCGGGCTGCTGATGGTGCTGCTCGTGCTGCGCGTGCCGATCGGCATCGCGATGTTCTCGGTCGGTGCCGGCGGCTATGTCTGGCTCACCGGCGGTCAATGGACGCCGCTGCTCAACTCGCTGAAGAACCTGGCCTACGCGCGCTTGTCGAACTACGACCTGATCGTGATCCCGCTGTTCCTGCTGATGGGCCAGTTCGCCACCCACGGCGGGCTGTCGCGCGCGCTGTTCCGCTTCGTCAACGCATTCATGGGTCACTGGCGCGGCGGCGTGGCGATGGCGGCCGTCGGCGCCTGCGCCGGCTTCGGTGCCATCTGCGGCTCGTCGCTGGCCACCGCCGCCACCATGGGCCAGGTGGCGCTGCCCGAACTCAAGCGCCTGGGTTATGCCGGCAGCCTGGCCACCGGCACCTTGGCCGCGGGCGGCACGCTGGGCATCATGATCCCGCCCTCGGTGCCGCTGGTGATCTACGCCATCCTGACCCAGGAGTCGATCGGCAAGCTGTTCATGGCTGCGGTGCTGCCCGGTGTGATCGCGATGCTGGGCTACATGCTGGTGATCAAGATCGTGGTCACCTGGCGCCCGGCGATGGGCCCGGCCGGGCCGCGCGTGGCCTGGCCCGAACGCCTGCGCGCGCTGGCCGCCGTGCTGCCGGTGCTCGGCGTATTCCTGGTCGTCATCGTCGGCATCTACGGCGGCTGGGCCAATCCGACCGAAGCCGCAGCGATCGGTGCGGCAGCTTGCGGCGTCTTGGCGCTGACCAGCGGCAAGATGCGCCTGCCGGGCCTGATCGATACGGCATTGGGTACCGCTCAAGCCAGCGCGATGATCTTCCTGGTCCTGCTCGGCGCCGACCAACTCAACACCGCACTGGCCCTGTCGCAGATGCCGGCCGAACTGGCGGCCTGGGTCAAGGGCAGCGGCTTCTCGCCGCTGCTGGTGATGGTCGCCATCCTGCTGACCTACATCCTGCTCGGCTGCGTGATGGATTCGCTGGCCATGATCCTGCTGACCATTCCGGTCTTCTACCCGGTGGTGATGGGCCTCGATTTCTGGGGCCTGGCCGCGACCGACAAGTCGATCTGGTTCGGCATCCTGGCGCTGATGGTGGTCGAGATCGGCCTGGTGCATCCACCCGTCGGCATGAACGTCTACGTCATCAACCGCATCGCCAAGACGGTGCCGCTGGTCGAGACCTTCAAGGGCGTGATGCCCTTCCTGCTCTCGGACTTCGTGCGCATCACCGTGCTGCTGTTCTTTCCCGCGCTCTCGCTGGTCCTGGTCCGGACCTTCCAACCTTGAGTTCATCCACCCCGCTAGGAGACAACCCATGAAGCTGCGTCACTCCCTCGGCCTCGTCGCCGCCACCATCGTCTCGCTCGCTGTCGCGCTGCCTGCACAGGCGCAACAGGTGGTGCTCAAGGTGCACCATTTCCTGCCCGGCACCTCGAACGTGCACGTCAACATCATCCAGGCCTGGTGCGACAAGGTCGGCAAGGAATCGGCCGACAAGCTGAAGTGCCAGATCTACCCGGCGATGCAGCTCGGCGGCACGCCGGCGCAGCTGTTCGACCAGGCCAAGGATGGTGTGGCCGACATCGTCTGGACCATCCCGACCTATTCGGCCGGCCGCTTCACCAAGTCGGAAGTTTTCGAACTGCCGTTCCTGACGCGCAGCGCCAAGGGTTCGAGCCAGGCCTACTGGAGCTTCGTGCAAAAAAACGCGCTCGATGAATACCAGGGCGTGCGCCCGATCTTCCTGCACACCAACGACGGCTCGTCGTTCCACCTGTCCGGCGCCAAGGGCGTGCGCACGCTCGAAGACCTGAAGGGCCTGAAGATCCGCGCCGCCACACGCCTGAACTCGCGCATGCTGGCCGCACTCGGTGCCACGCCGGTGCAGATGCCGCTGCCCTCGGTGCCCGAGTCGATGTCCAAAGGCGTGATCGACGGCGCGATGGTGCCCTGGGAAGGCGTGCCGGCGGCCAAGCTGCAGGAGATCGCCAAGAGTCATCTCGACGCACCCGCCGGCCAGCCCAAGTTCGCCAACTCGATCTTCGCCTTCGTCATGAACCAGGCCAAGTACGACAGCCTGGCACCCGAGCTGAAGAAAGTGCTCGACGCCAACAGCGGCGTGGCCGTCTCGGCCTGGGCCGGCGAGAAGTTCGACGCCGTGGTCGCCGCGAACCACAAGCTGGCCGGCGATCGCGGCAACGCACTGCTGACGCTGACCGACGCCGAGTACCAGCGCTGGATCAAGGCCTCGGCCGACGTCGACGACCAGTGGATCAAGGAAGTGGCTGCCAAAGGCGGCAACGGCCGCGCCCTGCTCGACGACGCGCGTGCGCTGATCCAGCAATATGACCGTTGAGCCACGGCTGTGGCGCGACGCCGAGGGCGTGCACATCGACGTGCGCGGCCTGGCGCCGCCGCAGCCGCTGGTGGCGATCCTGCGTCTGGTCCACGAGCAGGGCGCTGCCGGCTCGGCCGTGCTGGTGCACCATGACCGCGATCCGCTGCTGCTCTACGCCGAGCTGGCCGAGATCGGCTGGGCGGCCGAGCGCCTGACTGCCGAGCCGGGCGCCGTGCGGCTCAAGCTGAGCCGCTGCGGCTGATGGCCGTTCCCGGCGCGTTCCTGGTTGGCGCGACGAGCCGACTGCTGCCGGCCTCGATCCCGTTCCGTTTCTTCGGCGCCGCCGCGTTCTTTCACCTGCTGGCCTGGCTGGCATTGGCGGCCGGGTCCGAGCGCCTCGTACCGTTCGTCGCCGCACCCGGCTGGCCGCTGGCGGCGCTTGCACCTGCTGACCCTGGGTGTGCTGGTCATGACGGCCATCGGCGCGGCGCTGCAATTGCTGCCCATCGCCACACGCCAGCCGCTGCGCTCGACCGTCTGGCCGCGGGCGATCTGGTGGCTGTACACGCCCGGCGTGGCCGCGGTCACACTGGGCATGGGCCTGGCGCTGCCGCGGCTGATCGGCCTGGGCGCCCTGGCCGTGCTGCTGGCGCTGCTGGCGTTCGCCGCGCTGCTGGCGCTCAACCTGCTCGGGGCGCGAGGCATGCCCGAGGTCGTCGTGCACGGCTGGGTCGCTCTGGCCTCGCTGATGATCGTGCTGGCCAGCGCACTGGCCCTGGTGCTGGGCTGGCTCGGCCTGCCCACGCTCGCGCGCCAGAGCGCGCTGGCGCTGCACCTGGCCTTTGCGGCCTATGGCTTCATGGGCCTGCTCGCACTCGGGGTGTCGTGCATCCTGGTGCCGATGTTTGCGCTGGCCAAGGCCCCGGAGCGTCGGCTGGCCATCGCCTCATGCAGCCTGGCCGTGGTGGCCCTGCTGCTGGCCGCCATGGTCGCGCTGGACGGGGCGCCGCCCGCCACGCTGCGCGTGGCGATCGGGTTCGGCGCCGCGGCCGTGGCGCTGCACCTGGGCCTGATGCGCGCCGCCCTGCGCAGCGGCATGCGACGCAAACTCGGCCGCTCATTCATGCTCGTGCGCCTGGGCTGGGCCTGCCTGGTGGCCAGTCTGGTGCTGGCCCTGGCGATCGATGTCGGCGTGCCACTGCCCGGCCTGGGCACATTGTTCGGGCTGACGCTGGTCGGCGGCTGGTTGCTGAGCTTCGTGCTCGGCATGTTGCAGCGCATCGTGCCCTTCCTGGCGACCATGCATGCCGCGCGCGGCGGTCGGCGGCCGCCAACGCCCTCGGCACTCACTGCGGATCGCCCGCTCGCGATCCACTTCGCCTGCCATCTTGCGGCCTTGGCCGGTCTGGCCGTGGCGGCCAGCGTCGACAGCCCGCAGCTGGTGCTGCTGAGCGCCGGCGTCGGCGCCGTCGGCGCGGCCGCCTTCGGCACGTTCTTCGTGCTCGTCCTGCGGCGCATGAAGCAGGCTTCTGCGCCTTGAGGCGCATCAAGGTCGAACGCAGGCGCTTCGCTATTCTGGTACCCGAATACCAATTTAGACCGCCGATGAGCGTCATGCGCCAGGTCAGCCAAGCCCTCGAGAACGAACACCGCAGCAGCCTGGGTCTGCTCGAGCAAGTCGAGCAGGCTTGCGTGCGTGGGCCGAGCGTGATGGCGTTCGCGCCGCTGGCGTCGGCCTTCCTGCGCCTGCTTGAACACGACATCGCACGCCACTTCGACTTCGAGGAAGGCGAGCTCTTCCCGCGCATGGCCGCCGCCGGCGAAAGCGACATCGCTGCGCTGCTGCAGGAAGAGCACGACACGATCCGCGAACTGGCCGCCGAGTTGATGACGCCGGCGCGCGCCGCTGCAGCGGGCACGCTCGACGAAGCGGGCTGGCGTGAGCTCAGGCGTGGCGCGCTCGAGATGGTCGAGCGTCAGCTGGGCCATATCCAGAAGGAAACGATGGCGCTGTTGCCGCTGCTCGACGATCTGCTCGACGACGATACCGATCGTGCACTGGCCTTCGCCTACGGCGCCCATTGACGCCGCCACCGACGCACGCACAAGGAGCCCTGCATGCAAGCTGTTGTCACCGAGCCGTCGACCGTAAGAGCCTTGACGGCGGCCGACCTGGCCGCCGTGGTGGCCATCGACGCGGCCATCGAAGGCCGTTCGCGCCGCGCCTATGCCGAGCGGCGGCTGGCGGCGGCACGCCGTGACCCGGCACTGCACGCCCAGTTCGCGGCTGTCGATGGGCAGGGCCTGGCCGGCTACCTCCTGGCGCGCGTGCTCGAAGGCGAGTTCGGCCGCGAGGCGCGCAGTCTGCGCATCGAGTTGGTGGGCGTGCGGCCCGACAGCCGCGGCCACGGCGTGAGCCGCCAACTGTTCGATGCCTTGACCGAATGGGCGGGCCGCCACGGCGTGCAAGAGCTGCGCACCCAGGCCGACTGGTCGGACGCAGCCATGCTGCATTGGCTCGACAGCATGGGTTTTGCGCTGGCGCCGGCTGCCATCGTCGAATGCGCGGTGGCCGGCGGCGGCTACCGGCCCGAACGCGACGACGCGATCACGCCGGCAGAAGACGGCGGCCCCGGCCGCGAGATCCGCTTCGACCGCGGCGACGCCGGCAATGACTTCGAGCGCCTGGCCCGCGACAGCGCCGACGTGCGCGCGATGACGCCGACCGACCTGCCGGGCATCGTGCGCATCGACCGCGGCATCACCGGCCGTGACCGCAGCGCCTACCTGCAGGCCAAACTGGCCGAGGCGGTGGACGATTCGAGCCTGCGCGTGTCGCTGTGCGCGCAGCGCGACGGCATCAACGTCGGATTCTTGATGGCGCGGGTCGATCGCGGCGACTTCGGTCGCACCGAGCCGGTGGCGGTGATCGACACCATCGGCGTGGCCATCGAAGCCGCGCGCCAGGGCATAGGCCGTGCGCTGTTGTCGCAACTGTTCGTCAATCTCGGCGCCTTGCACGTCGAGCGCGTCGAGACCAACGTCGCCGCGCACGACCTGGCACTGCTCGGCTTTCTGTACTCGGTGGGCTTTGCGCCGTCGCAGCGCTTGCCGTTCGTGCGCCCCATCGGCACCCGGCGATGAATGCGCCGCCATGGCGGGGAGCCGAGCGGCTGTCATGACACCCGACGATGAGGCCGTGCGCGAGGCCCTGCGCCAGGTCGACGACCCGGAGGCCGGCATGGACATCGTCGAACTCGGGCTGGTCTATGGCATCGAAGTCGGCGCCGACTCGGTGCAGATCGAGCTCACGATGACCACCGCCGCCTGCCCGATGGCCGACATGATCGCCCGGCAGGCCCGCGACGCCGTCAGCGCGATCATGCCCGCCGGCACGAAGGTCGATGTGCGCCTGGTCTGGGACCCGCCTTGGACGCCGGACAAGATGTCGGGCATCGCGCGCGAACATTTCGGCTGGACGCGTTGAGCGACGCACCTGCCCAGGGCCGGGATGCACCCGGTGGCCTGGCGCCGCCCTGGCGCGTGCCGCTGTTGATGTTCGGCTTCATCGGCCTGCTGGTCGGTGCCGGCGCCGGCCTGGCGCGACTGGGTTGGCGCATGCCCGATCTGGTGGCCTCGGCCGCTGCCCTGCACGGCCCGCTGATGATCTGCGGCTTCTTCGGCGTGGTCATCGCTCTCGAGCGCGCGGTGGCCATCGGCCGCGGCTGGGCTTATCTCGGGCCGCTGCTGGCCGGGCTGGGCGCTGTGGCGGCGGTGCATGGGGCGGTGGCCGCAGCGGCGTGGCTGTTTCTGGCCGGCAGCGCCGTGCTGCTGGCCGCGTCGCTCGACGTGTTGCGCCGCCAGACAGCGATGTTCACGTTCACGCTGGTGCTCGGCGCGGCCTGCTGGGTGGCCGGCAACGTCCTGTGGCTGGGCGGCTGGTCGGTGCATGAAGTCGTGCCCTGCTGGCTCGCCTTCCTGGTCCTGACCATCGCCGGCGAACGCCTCGAGCTGTCACGCCTGCTGCCGCCGTCGCCGACCGCCCGGCGCGTATTCGGCCTGCTGCTGGCGGCCATCGTGACCGGGCTGATCGGCCAGCGCTGGGCGTGGGCAACGCCGCTCTTTGCCGCCGGCCTATTCGCGCTGGCGCTGTGGCTGCTCAAACAGGACCTGGCGCGGCGCACCGTGCGTGGACGCGGCCTGACGCGCTACATCGCCGTCTGTCTGCTGTCGGGTTATGCCTGGCTGGCCCTGGGCAGCGCCGTCCTCCTGACGGCAGGCAGCCTGGTGCCCGGCAGCGCGGCCTACGACGCGGCGCTGCACGCCATCGCGCTGGGCTTCGTCTTTTCGATGGTCTTCGGCCACGCACCGATCATTTTCCCCGCCGTGCTGCGCGTGGCGGTGCCCTACCACCCGATGTTCTACGGGCCGCTGGCGCTGCTGCACGCATCGCTGGCGCTGCGCTTGGCCGGCGACGCGGTGGGTCAGCTCGAATGGGTGCGCGCGGCTGCCGTCGGCAACGGGCTGGCGCTCGCGGCATTCATCCTGATCACGCTGGGCGCGGTGCTGCGCGGCAGGCGCACTGCGCAGCAGGGCCACGGTTAGATTGGACGACGACAGCCATTCCTGCTTGGGCCCTCAGTTTTGGCCGAGGATTGCCGATATCCAGGACCAGAACTTGGCGGACGGGTCATGTGGAAACGCGCGTGGGCTGACGAACTCTCAGAGGCTGCGAAGGCAGTCTGGACGGGTGTTCGCTCGTTCTGGACCCGAGACGTGTGGCCGGTTCTGATGACGCTCTGGATATTCCTCGTATTCACGGCACCGTTGATCCTGGTGATCTTGGTCCTTTGGTACCTCGATTCGATCGGATGGCATACCGACAGCGGTTTCTACACCATTGGCTCGGCGGCGCATGCACAGGGGCTGGGTCTGTTGGGCTAGACCTCGGGTTCGTGGCAAACCGCTTCGATGTTGTGCCCGTCCGGACCGATCACGAAGGCCGCATAGTAGTTCGCGTGGTAGTGCGGGCGCAGACCAGGTGCGCCATTGTCTTTCGCACCGGCCTCCAGCGCCGCACGATAAAAAGCTGCGACTTGCCGGCGGTTCTTGGCCGTGAACGCCAAGTGAAGATGCGCCGGCTTCTCCTCGGTTTGGTAGAGACACAATGAAACATTACCCCCTGGCGCGCTGAGCTCGACACCATTCGGAGGCCAATCTGTGGCATCAGTTACGCCGAGCGGTTCGAGCGCCCTGAGGAAGAACGCTTTGCTCGCTGCAAAGTCGCTGACTCCGAACTTGACGTGGTCGAACATGAGTCCTCCTGAAGTGTGTGGGCCTGCGCGAAGCCCAACGAGACTGTGCAATGGCTCGACACGACCCCTTGCGGCAGCGATGGACACAAGACTCACTGCCGCAAAATCTTCTCCATGGCCTTGCCTTTGGCGAGTTCATCGACTTCCTGCTTGGTACGGCCCTTTCGTTCAGCCTTGTTCACGTAGGCAGGGTAAACAGCTGCGAATGGCATCGCAAAGATTCGATGGGCGGTCATGATGATGCGACGCGTCGTCCGCTGTCACCACCTGTTAGGCGCCCGCGCGTCCTCGGTGCCGTAGGACGACGTGCGTGGCCTTCTCCGATGCTACGAATTCAACGCATTCGTATCCCAGAGCCCGCAAGTCGACCCCTCCGAACAGCCGTTCTCCTCCGCCGAGCAGGACGGGCGAGATCGCGACGTGCAGCTCATCGATGAGGCCTGCACGAAGATATTGCTGGATGGTGTCAGGCCCGCCGCCAATGCGCACATCCATTGCGTTGGCTGCGTCGCGCGCTCGGTCAAGCGCCTCGTGAATGCCGCCCGTGACGAAGTGGAATGTCGTTCCGCCTTCCATCTGGATGGGCGCGCGCGCGTGATGAGTCAAGATGAAAGTTGGAACGTGATAGGGCGGGCTGTCCCCCCACCAGCCTTTCCAGTTCATGTCGGGCCAGGAGCCGCGAATCGGTCCGAACATGTTTCTTCCGAGAATCCAGGCGCCGACATTCGTGAACCCCCGCGCCGCGAAGTCGTCATCGATACCCGTTGTGCCACCGTCGGCGCCAAACAGCTTCTGTTGAAGCGTGCGTGTCGGGAATAACCACTGGTGCAAATCGGTCCCGCCCACGCCGAGCGGATTACCGAGATCCTGGTTCGGACCCGCGCCAAATCCGTCAAGCGAAATGGTAAAGCCCTCAACTCGGACGCGTGTCATTTTCATGCCTTGCTTTCGATTGACGCCTAGGGTTGAGCCTCGCTCGCATCTGACGTTCATGAGCGTGTGCCCACCGCGAGTATCGCGACAGCCGGGACGTTAAACACCTTACCTTCCTTATACGTCTGCAGGGCCGCATCAAGCGCAGCGATGACGGAAGGCAAGATATCCGGTGGCTGGGCGCGGATCATTGCGGATGATCGAGCCGTGCCCTTGAGCATCAGTTCGATCAGCCTTGCTGCAGACTCGACTACAACAAGCTTCTCCAACCTCTGAGCTGACGTGCCTCCGAGGCCAAAGCCGGCCCCTCGCAGGAGGCTGAGGCAAGATTGGACTTCATTGATATCACCCTGTGGCGGGACGGGCATTGACGATCCGGCTACGCCAGCTTGACGAATGGCATCAGTCAGCAGCTGTTGCAGCGCGTGATCGGTGGCGGACCACACCGTAAACGCAAGACGACCACCAGTACGAAGAACGCGATGTGCTTCCGCGATGGCAAGCTTTGGATTGGGGAAGTGATGCACGCCAAAGCCGATGACGACACGATCAAACGAACCGTCAGGAAACGGAAGGTTTTCAGCGTCCGCCTCTGCGAACGAAATGAGCGGGTATTGCTCACTTGACTGGGCCACCATGCCGGCACTGAAATCGACACCTGTTGGCGCCGCACCCATGGAGGCGGCTAACGAAGAAATAATGCCGCTGCCACACGCCACGTCGAGAACCTGTAAGCCAGCGTCACAGCCAACCGCGTCCAGCAGCGGGCGAGCAAACAGCGCGGTCACGGTTTCAAACGAGTCGGCGTAGTTTGCAGCGGCGCGTTCCCAGGCGGCGTGCTCGAACTCGCGATACCGCAAATGCGCTGGGTCGAGACTCATCGAGGCTCTCACTGCGTTTGATGTGACGCCCAACGAGACTGGGCAATAACCCGCTTTTCGACACACGGTGCGATGTCGAAGCGAGGTCGGGTGGGTTTGCCGTTCATGGTGCGATGTCGAAGCGAGGTCGGGTTGATATGCTTGCCTTGCTCGGCGAAGCGCTCGTCGCGCCGGCGCATGCCGTCGTCGGCAATCAGCGCGGGGATGCCCTGCTCGTGCAGGGCGCGGATGTGCCGGACCGGGCATGGTGGCCTGCCGTCGGCGTTCCGCTTGAGGAGCCGCAGTGCGCTAGAAAGCAACCTCGGACGTCTTCCTAACCTCGGTGCGCACTCTTGGAACGCTGAGCCACTTGATGGCAGCATTGAACTCGGCGACGATCATCTCCGCCGGTATGACTTTGCCGTCGCCGAAGTCCAGCGACTCCGTGGAGTGCGCATCACTCACAAGCAGGAGGTCGTAGCCTCGATCGACTGCGGCGTAGGCGGTAGCGCGGACGCACCAGTTCGTGGCCGCTCCAGCAATGATCAGTCTGGACACGCCGAGGGCCTTCAGCCTGCGGTCCAGATCGGTCTCGGCGAACGACGAGTTGTACTTCTTGTGAACCACCGATTCACCTGCCGTAGGAACGAATCGCGGCGCCAGCTTCCACCCTTCAGATCCGTACTTCAACTCCTCATCGGAGTGTTGGACCCAGATCACCGGCACATTGCCGGCCCGCGCCTTGGCTACGAGCGACTCGATGTTGTCCGAAACTCGCTTTGACTCCCACACTGGGGCGAGAACGCCGGTTTGAGCATCGATGACGAGTAGTGCACTCTTGCTGGGCGCTGTGGCGTCCGATGCCGAAGCGCCCTGAGCAAGCGCGAGGCCTGAGGCAGACAGCGCAAGCAGGACAAGAAGGCTTCTGAGCGGAGTGGTGGAAAGAATCTTCATCTGCGGCCTACCATTTGACATGAGGTGTAGCAGCGCGTTTGCCCTTCGCCGAGAATGCATTCTTGCTCCATTTATCGACCGTGCGAGTGCATTGGGTCGAGATATTGACCACGCAGCGTTTATCCGACGCCGAGACGAAGCTGATCGAAGGCACGGTGGTGCATGGCGTCGGATAAACCTCGTTGGACTGAACCGCCAGGCCGGCGGTGGCAGAGGCCAGTGTAAGTTTCAGCGGCCGGTGTGTGCAATGCCCAGGCTCGCGGCGGCGGACAGCGCAGCGGCAGCACAGTCGCAGGGTGGCAACGAAGGCAGCGTGTGGTCGATGCGGCAGTGCCGCAGCGCGGCCCGCTGTGCTGGTGCGGCGTGGCCGGCATGCGAGGGCCCGGGCCTGCGTGTGCAAGCCGATGCTCAACCCAGAATGAGGCCGCGCAGTCGCAGGCTCAGGTATTGAGCTTGCGGCCGAGATGCTGCTCGACCTTGGCGGTCTTGGCCTGCATGCGTCCGCCCGGCCCGGCGCGGTAGTCGGCCTTGAGGTGCACCGCCACGCGCGGGCAGTCGGCGGCCAGGGTCTGGAAGCAGGTGCTGACGACCGCCATCACGTCGGCCCATTCACCTTCGAGGATGGTGCCCATCGGCGTCAGCTGGTAGGGCACGCCGCTGCGGTCGATCACGTCGAGGATGCGTGCCACCTGCGCACTCACGCTTTCGCCCAGGCCGACGGGGGCCATCGAAAATTCGAGCAATACCATGGGTCTTCCTTTTCCATCAAGGGCTTGCGCTCTGCGCGCACGACCCATGATGCTCCGGTTGTCACCCCTGCCCCGGCGGCGAGCGCCGACGTAAGATCGACGCGACTTGCTTCCCGGGAAAAGTGGGCTCCCTATGATGATCGCGTCTTCGCAGCGCAGCGTGCTTTGCCTGGCACTCGGCTTGCTCATCTTCTGGGCGCAAGCCGCCCGGGCGGCACCCGACGCGGCGACCCGAGAGGCGGCGGCCAAGCTGGCGGCCAATGTCTGCGGCACCTGCCACGGGCCGGAGGGCCGGGGCGACAACACCCGGGTACCGCGCCTGGCCGGCCAGCAGCCGGCCTATGTCGAGGTGCAGCTCAAGGCCTTTCGCAATCAGAACCGCGGCGATCATGCGGCGCACGAGTACATGTGGGGCATCGCCTCGACCTTGAGCGACGACATCGTCGTCGCCCTGGCCGATTACTTCGCCGCGCAAAAACCAGCCGCCGGGATCGTGGCCAGCAACCCGGCCGCCGCAGCCCGCGGCCGCGAATTGTTCGAGAAGGGCAGCCCCGAGCGCGGCCTGCCGACCTGCACCGGCTGCCATGGCCCCCATGCCGAAGGCCTGGCCGTGTTCCCGCGCCTGGCCGGCCAGCATGGTGAATACCTATTCATCCAGATGCAGTCGATACGCAACCGGCTGCGCAATTCGCCGGTGATGCACGGCCTGATCAAGAACCTCACCGACGACGAGATCGTTGCGCTCGCCGCCTACCTCGAATCGAAGTAAGGACTGCTGGCCCACCGCAGCCCATGGCTGCGGTGCAACTGGAGCAACCATGACCGCACAAGCCGGCCCCTCGGCGGCCGATCCCTTCGCCCTGCTCGAGCAGGGCATCGTCGGGCGCGACCTCAGCATCCCCACACCCTATGGTCCGCGGCGCGTGATCTATGCCGACTGGACCGCCAGCGGGCGCGCCTACGCACCGATCGAGCAACGCCTGTTGCGCGACTTCGGCCCCTACATCGCCAACACGCACACCGAGACCAGCTTCACCGGCCATGCCATGACCGCCGCCTACCAGCGTGCGCGCGCGCTGATCAAGCAGCATGTGAACGCGGCGCCCGGCGACGTGTTGCTGGCCACCGGCACCGGCTGCACCGGCGCCATCAACAAGCTGCAGCGCCTGCTCGGGCTGCGCGTGCCGTCCAACTACATCGGCACGGCCACGGTGGCGGCGGCCGACCGCCCGCTGGTGCTGATCACGCACATGGAGCACCACTCCAACCACACCACGTGGCTGGAGTGCGAGGTCGATCTGGAAGTGATCCCTGCCGACGCGCAAGGCCTGGTCGATGTGGGCGCCATTCCCGCCATCCTGGCCCGCTATGCCGGGCGACGGCTGAAGATCGCGTCGATCACGGCCTGCTCGAACGTCACCGGCATCGAGACCCCGGTGCACGACATCGCGGCGCTGATGCACGAGCACGGCGGGCTGTGCTTCGTCGACTACGCCTGCTCGGCCCCCTATGCGGCGATCGACATGCACCCGGCGAGCCCGGCGCGTGCGCTCGATGCGATCTTCTTCTCGCCGCACAAGTTTCTCGGTGGGCCCGGCTCGTGCGGCATCCTGATCTTCGACCCGCGGCTGTACTCGTCACGGGTGCCGGACCAGCCGGGCGGCGGCACCGTGACCTGGACCAACCCCTGGCACGAGCACCGCTACCACGACGACATCGAAGTGCGCGAGGACGGCGGCACACCGGGCTTCCTGCAACTCATCCGCGCCGCGCTGGCGGTGCAATTGAAGGAGTCGCTGGGCGTGCAACGCATCGCCGCGCGCGAACGCGCGATCGTGCAGCAGGTGTTCGAGCGGCTGGACCGCACGCCGCGCGTGGTGGTGCTGGCCGGGCAACACCGCGAGCGGCTGCCGGTGTTCTCGTTCTACCTTCCCGGGCTGCACTACAACCTGGTGGTGCGCCTGCTGAACGATCGCTTCGGCGTCCAGGCCCGCGGCGGCTGCTCGTGCGCCGGCACCTACGGGCATTACCTGCTCAACGTCGATGTGAATCACTCACAACGCATCACCTCGCGCATCGATGCCGGAGACCTGACCGACAAGCCCGGCTGGGTGCGGGTGTCGTTCCACCCGGCGATGAGCGATGCCGAGGTCGCTGCCGTGTGCGACGCGATCGAGCAGATCGCGCTGCACGGCGACGACTGGGCCGCCGACTACCGGCACATCCCGCGGCTCAACGACTACGAGCACCTGAGCGGTCCAGCACCGGTCACGTCCCTGGTCGAAGGCTGGTTTGCCAATCAGGGGCAAAAGGCCGATTTCGCCGTCGCCTGACGACGCGGCAAAGCCGCGCCCGGGCAGGCGGCAGCGCTTCGGCGTGGCGGTCGGTGCTGCGCACCGACTGCCCTGCGGTGCTCGGCCTTGTGGCCCGTCGCACAACTCGCTGCGCTCACTGCGTTCGCTACGCTCAGACAGGGTGCGACAAGTCAGTCTACGTGGCGCGCTTGCGCGCGCGGGCCACAAGACCTGCGCTCCTCGGCGCCCCGCAGGCGCGCTGCCCCCTGCCCGGGCCCGCCTTTGCGGAGGCTTTGGGGGTCTTCGCTTCGAACACCAACCCCGGTGGCCTTCGCGGCAGGCGGAACTCGAATCAGACGCCGCCGCCCAGCGCACGGTAAAGCGCGACCCGGTTTTGCAGCAAGGCCAGGCGGGTCTGGACGACGGCCTGCTGGGCCGAGAAAAGGGAGCGCTCGGCATCGAGCCGTTCGAGCGAACTGCTGGCGCCGTTGCGAAAGCGCAGTTCCGACAGGGCGTAGCGTTGCCGCTCGGCCTCGGCCTGGGCCAGCGTGGCGCGCAGTTGCTCATCCAGCGTGGCGCGGCCGGCCAGCGCATCGGCGACGTCGCGAAACGCGGCCTGGATCGCGCGCTCGTACTGCGCCACGGCGATGTCGCGTTGCACCTCAGCCACTGCCAGGTTGGAGCGGTTGCGGCCGGCGTCGAAGATCGGCTGCAGCAGCTGCGCGGTGTAGGTCCATGCGCCGTCCTGGAACAGCTTGGCCAGCTGGCTGCTGGCCGTGCCGACGTTGGCCGTCAGCGTGAGCCGTGGCCAGAATGCGGCGCGCGCGGCACCGATGTTGGCGTTGGAGGCGATCAGTTGCTGTTCGGCCTGACGCACATCGGGGCGACGCAGCAGCACCTCGGACGGCAGCCCTGCGGGCACATCGACCAGCGCAATCGTCTCCAGGCCGCCGGTCAGCTGCCCGGGCAGCGCCTGCCCTAGCAACAAGGTCAGCGCATTGCGGTCGAGCTCGCGCTGGCGCTGCAACTGGGCCCGGCTGACGCGGGCGGCCTCGACCAGCGTGACGGCCAGGCGCAGGTCGAGCTCGGAGGCCGCACCGTTGTCGAACTTGAGCCGAGTGAGCTGTAGCGATTCTTCGCGCGAGGCCAGCGTGCGCTCGGTCAAGGCCAGCAGTTCGGCGTCGGCGGCCAGCGCCAGGTATTGATTGGCCACCGAGGCGACCAGCGAGACCTGCGCTGCGTTTCGGGCGTCCTCGCCGGCCAGCAACTGGGCGGCCGCGCTGTCGCTGAGCGAATGCACGCGCCCGAACAGATCGATCTCGTAGGCCGCCACGTTGAGGCCTGCGCTGTAGGCGTCGACGATGTTGCCCGAGCTGCCGGGCACGCGGCTGGCGATCAGGCCGGCGTTGAGCGTCGGCAACTGGTCGGCGCGCCGCAGCTGGTATTGAGCGCGCAGCGCGTCGATGTTGAGCACGGCGATGCGCAGATCGCGATTGTTCTTCAGCGCGCTCGTGATCAGTTCGCGCAGTGCCGGGTCGGTGAAATACGACTGCCACTGCAGATCGGCTGCCGTGGCGGCGCTCGCTGCCATGTCGGCAAAGGTCGCCGGCACCGGGGCCGCCGGGCGTTCATAGCGCGGCGCCATCTGCATGCAGCCGGCCAGCACCACGGCGGCCAGCAGGGTCGTCGTCAGGCGCGGGGAATAGGCCATCGGCATCTTGTTCGCCCCTCAGTGCGCATCCGGCGCGCTGCCGGGGGTGGCCGGCGCTGCGGCCTCAAGTTCATGCGCGTACAGCTTGCGCTGGCGCTCGCTGCCCTTGAACCAGCGCCGCACGACGACGAAGAATACCGGCACGAACAACACCGACAGCGCCACCGCGCTGACCATGCCGCTCATCACACCGGTGCCGATGGCGCGCTGGCTGGCCGAGCCCGCGCCGCTGGCGATGGCCAGCGGCAGCACGCCCAGCACGAAGGCCATCGAGGTCATCACGATGGGCCGGAAGCGCAGGTGCGCGGCTTCGAGCACGGCCGCGATCGCGCTGCGCCCCTGCGCCTGCAAGTCCTTGGCGAACTCGATGATCAGCACCGCGTTCTTCGCCGACAGGCCGATGATGGTGATCAGGCCGATCTTGAAATAGACATCGTTGGAAAAGCCGCGCAGGCCGGTGCCGAGCACCACGCCGAACACTCCGAGCGGCACGACCAGGATCACGGCAAAGGGGATCGACCAGCTCTCGTACAGGGCGGCCAGGCACAGGAATACGGCCAACAGCGAAAACCCGAACAGGTACAGCGCCGTGGCCCCGGCCAGGCGCTCCTCGCGCGACTGGCCGGTCCATTCGAAGGCGAAACCGGGCGGCAGTTGCCCGGCCAGGCGCTCCATCTCCAGCATCGCCTCGCCGGTGCTGACGCCGGGCGCGGCATCGCCGGCGATGCGCATGGTCGGGAAGCCGTTGTAGCGGATCGACTGCATCGAGCCGCTGATCCAGCGCGTGCTGGCAAACGCCGACAGCGGCACCGGCTGACCACGCGCATTGAGCACGTTCAGGCGCAGCAGATCTTCGGGCTGCATGCGCTCGGCGGCATCGGCCTGCACCACCACGCGCTGCAAGCGGCCCTGGCTCTGGAAGTCGTTGACATAGGCCGAGCCGAGCGAAGTCGAGATGGCGGCATTGATGGTGTCGAAGCCGACGCCCAGCGCGTTGGCCTTGTCGCGGTCGATATCGAGCTGCAATTGCGGTGCGTCTTCCAGTCCGTCGGGCCGCACGCCCGCCAGCAGCTTGCTTTGTGCGGCCAGGCCGAGCAACTGATTGCGTGCCGCGGTCAGCGCCTCATGACCGTTGCCGCCGCGATCCTGCAGCCGGAAGGCAAAGCCGGTGGCGTTGCCGAGTTCGGGAATCGGCGGCGGGCTCAAGGGGAAGATGAACGCGTCCTTGATGCCCATCAGCGCGCCGAAGGCGCGACCGGCCAGGGCCTGCGCCGATTGCCCGGGGCCCTGGCGCTGGTCCCAGTCCTGCAGGGTCACGAAGGCCAGGCCGGCGTTTTGCCCCTGGCCCGAAAAACTGAAACCGAGCACGCCGACGATGCTCTTGACTTCGGGTTGCTTGAGGAAGTACGCCTCGACCTGCTCGATCACCTTGCGACTGCGATTGACCGTGGCGCCGGGCGGCAGCTGCACGTTGACGATGAGGTAGCCCTGATCCTCGTTGGGCAGGAAGGAGGTCGGCAGCCGCAGCACCAACCACACCACCGCGCCGACGATCGCCGCGTAGACGACGAGCATGCGTGCGGCCCGTCTGAGCAGCCGTGCCAGCGCGCTCTCGTAGCGCTTGGCGGTACCGGCAAAGCCGCGATTGAACCAGCCGAAGAAGCCCGACTTGGCGTGGGCATGGCCGGCCGGCACCTGCTTGAGCAGAGTGGCGCACAGCGCCGGGGTCAGCGACAGCGCCATGAAGGCCGAGAAGCCGATCGACGCCGTCATCACCGCCGAGAACTGACGATAGATATTGCCCACCGCGCCGGTGAAGAAGGCCAGCGGTACGAAGACTGAGATCAGCACCACGGTGACACCGACGATCGCGCCCGAGATCTGCCCCATCGCCTTGCGCGTGGCCTCGCGCGGCGGCAGGCCCTCCTGGCTCATGATGCGTTCGACGTTCTCGACCACCACGATGGCGTCGTCGACCACGATGCCGACCACCAGCACCATGCCGAACATGGTCAGCACGTTGATCGAGAAGCCCAGCGTCAGCAGCACGCCGAAGGTGCCGAGCAGGGCCACCGGCACGACGATGGTCGGAATGATGGTGAAACGCCAGTTCTGCAGGAACAGGAACATGACCAGGAATACCAGGGCCACGGCTTCGAGCAGGGTCTCGACCACCTTGGAGATCGAGATCTGCACGAAGCGCGAGGTGTCGTAGGGAATCGCGTACTTCATGCCGGGCGGGAAGTAGCGCTGCAGCTCGTCCATGCGCGAGCGCACGGCGCGCGCGGTGTCCAGCGCGTTGCCGCTGGGCGAGAGCTGCACGCCGATGCCGGTCGAGGGCTTGCCGTTCAGGCGCGCCGAGGTGGCGTAGTTCTGGGCCCCGAGTTCGATGCGCGCCACGTCGCGCAGGCGCACCGACGAGCCGTCGGCATTGGCGCGCAGCACGACCTCGCCGAACTGGCGCACATCGGCCAGTTGGCCTTCGACGACGACGGTGGCAAACACCGTCTGGCCCGGCAGGTTGGGCAGGTCGCCTATCGTGCCCGACGAGACCTGTGCGTTCTGCGCCCGGATGGCGTTGGTCACGTCGTTGGTCGACAGGTTCAGCCCGACCAGCTTGGCCGGGTCGAGCCAGATGCGCATCGCGCGCTCGGTGCCGAACAGCTGCGCCTGGCCGACGCCGGGCAGGCGCTGGATTTCGGGCAGCACGTTGCGCGCCGCATAGTCGCCCAGCGCGATGGGGTCGAACTTCGGATCGTCGGAGGACAGGATGGTGAAGAGCAGGAAGTTCGAGCGCGCCTTGTCGACGCGCACGCCCTGCTGCGTCACGGCCTGCGGCAGGCGCGGGCTGGCGCGGCCCAGGCGGTTCTGCACGTCGACCTGGGCCAGATCGGGGTTGGTGCCGGGCTGGAAGGTCAGGGTCAGCGTGCCGCTGCCGTTGGCCTGGGCCACCGATTCCATGTAGATCAGGCCGGGCGAGCCGTTCATCTCCTGTTCGATGACGCTCAGCACGCTGTCTTCGAGGGTCTTGGCCGAGGCGCCCGGATAGACCGCGGTGACGATGATCGCCGGCGGCGCCACCGTCGGGTATTGCGCCACCGGCAGCTGCACGATGGCCACCGCGCCGCCGACCAGAATGAACAGCGCGATGACCCACGCGAAGATGGGTCGGTCGATGAAGAACTTGGCCATCTCGTGTCGCGCTCAGCGGCTGGCCGCGGCGGCCGGCGCGGCAGCCGACGCCGATGCGCCGGCCCAGGGCACCGGCTTGACCGGCGCACCCGGACGCATCTTCTGGAAACCTTCGACGATGACCAACTCGCCCGGCTTGAGGCCGTCGAGCACGATCCACGACGATCCGCGGTTGCCACCGATCTTCACCGGCCGCGGCCCGGGTTTGCCGCCGTCGCCGACGACGAGCACGGTGTCGCCCTGCGGCCCGCGCGTCACCGCCTGTTGCGGCAGCAGGACCGCATCGACGATCTGCCCCTGCACCAGCAGCGTGCGCACGTACATGCCCGGCAGCAGGCGTGCCTTCGGGTTGGGCACCTCGGCGCGCAGGGTCACCTGCGCCGAGGTCGGGTCCACCGACAGGTCGGAGAACAGCAGGCGCCCGCGTTGCGGCAATTCGCTGCCGTCGTCGAGCAGCACACGCACGGGGGCCGAATCAGCCGCCTTGCCGTTCGGCGCGGCCGCCTGGCGCAGGCGCTCGACATCGGCCACCGCTTGCGTCGAGTTGACGTAGACCGGATCGATTTGCTGGATCAGCGCGAGCTGCGTGGCCTCGGCCTGCGACACCAGCGCGCCTTCGGTCACCAGGGCCCGCCCGATGCGGCCCGAGATCGGCGCCGTCACCGTGGCATAGCCCAGGTTGAGCTGCGCCGTGCGCAGCGCGGCGCCGGCCGCCGCCACATCGGCGTCGGCCTGGGCCTGCGCCGACTGTGCATTGATGTAATCCTGCTGGCTGATCGCGTTGGCCTCGCGCAGCGGCTTGTAGCGGGTGGCCTGGGCGCCGGCCTGCATGGCGTTGGCCTGGGCCTTGGCCAATTGCGCCTGAGCGCTGTCGACCGCGGCCTGGTACGGCGCAGCGTCGATCAGGAACAAGGCCTGGCCGGCCCGGACCTCGCTGCCCTCCCGGAACAGGCGCTTGGTGACGATGCCGGTGACGCGTGCCCGCACCTGCGCCACCCGCGAGGCCTCGACGCGGCCGGGCAATTCGGTGATCAGCGGCGTGGTCTGCGTGGCGACGGTCACCACGCCCACTTCGGGCGGGGGCGGCGCTGCGCCGCCAGGGCCTGCTCCGCTCTGCGCCCGATCGCCGCAGGCAGCCAGGGTCAACAGCAGTGCTGCGGCAGCCACGAACGGTATCGTGCGCGCCGGTTGGCCGCAGCGCACGCGATCAGCCGCACCGAAAGGTGTTCGTGTCACAGGTGAATCCTCGCTGTCCTGAAGTGGTGGTCGGCACCGCGGCTGCAGGCACCATCGGCGCCATGCTGAGTCCAGCCCGCACGCGAGCGCAGGACAGATCCGTGCCGGGAGCACGAAGATACCTCAAGCAGTTTATGGCCAGGTACCGGCAGGTCATTCACCGCCCGCCCTGCGGCGGGGCCGCGCAGCCAAGGCGTACCGGCTCAGGCGCCCTCTTGCGGCGCCGGATGTCAGCCGTGCAGGCCTTCGTACTTCGCCATCAACTCGTCGTGGCTTTCCTGGAAGTCGGGGTTGGGCACGATGCAGTCGGCCGGGCAGACCAGCTTGCACTGCGGCTCGTCTTCGGCGCCGACGCACTCGGTGCAGCGCAGGGCGTCGATGACGTAGACCGGGTCACCGACGCTGATGGCGTCGTTCGGGCACACCGGCTTGCAGGCGTCGCAGGCGGTGCAGTCGCTGTTGATCAGCAGGGCCATATCTTCGCTCCTCAGATTCGGGGTTTAGGCGGCCGCACGTTGCTGCAACTCGGCCAGCTTCTCGTGCCGATACGCGCCCCACAGTGCGGCGCCGATGGCACCGGCGTAGATCGAGTCGGGGTGGCTGGCGGCTGTCACGCTGACCTTTTCGTTGACCATCTCTTCCTGGATCGCGGCCAGCAGGCCGCTGTCCAGCGCCAGGCCGCCGGTGATCAGCGCCTTGCCCTGTTTGATGCCGGTGACCTTGAGCAGCTTGACGATGCGCGAGGCCATCGACAGGTGGATGCCTTTGAGGATATCGGGCGTGGCGATGCCGCGGCTGACCATGTTGATGACGTCGGTCTCGGCCAGCACGGCGCAGATCGAGCTGACCTTTTCCGGCGTCTTCGAGCTCTCCGACAGGGCGCCGATTTCCTCGATCGCCACGCCGAGGTAGCGCGCGATGTTCTCCAGGAACTGGCCCGAACCCGACGCGCATTGGCTGGTCATCTTGTAGGCCAGCACCTTGCCGCGTTCGTCGACATAGATCGCACGGCCGTTGAGCGCGCCGACGTCGACCACCGCATTGATGCCCGGGCTCAGGAACACGCCGCCGCGGGCGTGTGTGGTCATCGAATAGAAGTGACCGGTGGCGAAAGCGACGTTCTCGCCCTCGCCGGTGGTCGCGATGTAGTCGATGTCGTTGGCCGCCAGCCCCGCATCTTCCAGCACGCCGTCGCGCCCTTCGTGGGCCAGCGTCATCGGGTCGCGCCGGCGGATGCGCTCGCAGCGTTTAGCCAGCCAATGCGGTTGGCCTTTGTCGTCGACGCGAAAGAGAACGCTCTTGACGGCGCCGGAGCCGATGTCGATGCCGATGGTTGTCGTGGTCATGTCTCAGTGTCTCCAATCTGCTTCGCGCCGCACGTTGGGCGTGACGCGCACACGCATGCAAATGCCGCCTTTGGTGCGAGGCCCGAGGCGGGGTACCCGCCGGGGTTCAGGCTGCGGGTACGCAAATTCACCCCGGCGGGTACCCCGCCTCGGGCCAGGAGACCGCAGTGGCGTTCGGTGCAAGTGCCAATGCGGCTGGCCTTCGCGGCAGGTGGTACCCGACAGGGGCGATTTGTGGGGTGGCGAGGAGCACAGGTCTGGGGTCGGCGCGCGCAGCGCCGACCACCCCACCATGAGCCCCTGCCGGGTGCCGCCTGCCGCGATGCGCAGGACAAACCCGAGAGCGAAGTGAGCTTGTGGCTCATACCCGTGCCTCGATGTTCTTGCCGTCTTCGACCACCGCGCGCCAGGCGAATGTTGCTCCACCGAGCGCGCCGGTATAGATCGAATCGGGATCGATGTTGAGCGTCAGCTCGCCGTAGTTCTCGCGCACCAGCTCCTTCAGCGCCTTGACTGCGGCCTCGTTCTTGGCCACGCCGCCGGTGAAGGTGAACTGGTCGCGGATGCCGCCCGAGCGCGCCAGGATCGACATCGCGCGCAGGATGATCGCGCGGTGCAGGCCGGCCATGATGTCTTCGCGCTTGTCGCCCAGGCTCAGGCGGTCGCGCAGCTCGGCGCCGGCGAAGACCGTGCAGGTGGAGTTGATGCGGATGGTCTTGGTGGACTTCATCGCCATCGGCCCCAGCTCGTGCAGGCCCATGTTCATCTCGTCGGCGATGTAGCCCAGGTAGCGCCCGCAGCCCGCGGCGCAGCGGTCGTTCATCTGGAAGCTCTCGACGATGCCGGCCGGATCGACCTGGATGGCCTTGGTGTCCTGGCCGCCGATATCCAGCACGGTGGCGGTACCGGGGTACATCACATGCGCGCCCAGGCCGTGGCACAGGATCTCGCTGCGGATGTGCTCCTTGGAAAACGGCAGCCGTGCGCGACCGTAGCCGGTGCCCACGACATAGGTCTCTTCGAGCTCGGTGTCGAGGATGCCCTTGATCGGCGCCTCGACCTGGGCCCGGCGCGCGGCGGTTTCGGGCAGCGCGATGAAGCTGCGTTCGAGCGCGGCGAGCAGATGGCGCTTGATCGAATCGCCGTAGACGCGGTTCTCGACTTCGATGATCGAGCGGTCGAACAGATTGAGCAGAAAGTCGTAGCGCACGCCCGCGGCCTTGGCCACGGTTTCGCCGGTGGCCAGGTACTGGGCTCCGGCGATGTCGCGAAAGAAATCGGACTTGCGCTTGGCGCCCGGTGCGAACAGGGTGTGGGCTTCGGCCGAGAGTTGGCGAAAGACTTCGTCGAGCGCCTCGCCGACGGCCTTGGACTGGTCGCCGAAATGGGCCGTACCCAGGCTGCGCCGGCAGGTCGCGGCCAGGTCGCCGAGTTGCTCCAGATACTGCTCGGCGCGAAAGTCGCGTTCGAGCTGGCCGATGAAGGTGTCCAGGCTGCCGTTGAGTGCATTGGTGCTGCCCAGTGCCTGCCGAAACAGGTGGAAGCGGCTGTTGACCAGCGCCTCCTGCTTGGCGATCGCCGCCGCGGTGTCGTAGTTCGAACGCGAGTTGGTGATGCCGCGGCCGAGGATATTCTGCTGCTCGTCGATCACCACCGCCTTGGTGGTCGTCGAGCCGAGATCGATGCCGATGAAGCAACGCA
>CAVUGY010000037.1:0-30328 GCA_963741125.1 uncultured beta proteobacterium | reverse complement strand
GCCCTAGCGTCAATGGCTGTGCGAGGTGAGCTTCGACAGCGGCACCGCCGCGCTGACACCTGGCGCGACGCTGCGTGCGCGCGGCACCTTGGGCAAGCCTTCCTCGTCCTGCTCACCGCCCGGCGCCGGCGCCAGCGGTTGATGGCGCTGCATGGCCACGCCGACGGCCAGGATGTCGACCATCAGCAGGTGCAGGATGCGGCTGACCATCGGCAGGTGCAGGTCGGCATCTTCGACATGGTCGACGATCAGGGCCACGTCGGCCTTGCGCGCCAGCGGTGACTGGCTGGCCGTCACGGCGATCACCGTTGCGCCACGTTCGTGCGCTGCGTCGGCCACCGCCAGCAACTCGGGCTTGCGGCCGCCGCTGCTGATGATCAAGGCCACGTCGCCGGCGCCGAGCACCTGCGCGGCCAGCGCTTGCGCGCGCGGGTCGATGTAGACCCCGCAGGGCAGGCCCATGCGCAGGAACTTGTATTGCGCGTCCTGCGCTGCCGCGCCCGAGTAGCCGATTGCGAAACAGTCGACACGCCGCGCGCCCATCAGCAAGGCGATGGCGCGGTCGATGCTGTCGCGGTTCAGGTGATCGCGCACCTGCAGGATCGACGAGGCGGTGTTGCCCAGCACCTTGGTGCCCAGCTCCAGGATCGAGTCGTCGCCGGTGACCTGGGTGTGCGTCACCGGCACGGTGCCGGTCAGGCCCGAGGCCAGCCGCAACTTGAAGTCCGACAGGCCCTCGCAGCCCAGCGAGCGGCAAAAGCGGATCACCGTCGGCTGGCTGACCTGCGCTGCACGCGCGATCTCGGCCACCGGGTCGTTCAGCGCCGAGCGCGGGTGCGCCAGCACATGGTCGGCCACACGCCGCTCGGCCGGTGTCAGGCCGCTGCGCGCACGCTGGATCTGGCCCAGGATGGCCGACGCGTTGGCGCCGTGCAGGTTGCGCAGCTGTGTGCTCAGGATTGCCGAGACGCCGTGGAAGGTGGCGTTGTCGGCGGTGATGACCCAGGTCGGGATCTGTGCCAGGTAGGCCGAGAAGCGGCCCTTGTCCTCGAAGCGCTTGCGGAACGGCGAACGGTCGAAGTAGCTGCCCAGCCGCGGCACGATGCCGCTGCCGATGTAGATGCCACCGAGGGCACCGAGCGTGACGGCGACGTTCGCCGCGGCCGTGCCGAGGATCGCGCAAAAGGCCTCCAGCGTTTCGCCGCACACCGCGTCGCTGATGCGAACGTCGTTGGCCAGCAGTGCGCGGCGAGTGATCTCGGGTGCGGACAAGCCTTGCGCCACGCGCACGCCGGCGCGTTCGGCCAGCGCACGGTAGATCAACTCGATCCCCGGGCCCGACAACAGGCGCTCGAAGCTCACGTGCGGCAGGTCCTTCGAGGCGTAATCGAGGATCGCCCGCTCGCGCTCGTCGCGCGGCGCGAAGCTGGTGTGGCCGCCCTCGGTGCCGAGCGCGATCCAGCCGTCGTCGGCCGGGATCAGGCCCGATACGCCGAGGCCGGTGCCGGCACCCAACAGGCCGATCACGCTGCGCTCGCGCGCCAGCCCGCCGCCGACCTGGCGCTTGCCGTCCGGCGCCAGCCTGGGCAGGGCCATCGCCAGCGCGGTGAAGTCGTTGACCACCACCAGGGTGTCGAAGCCCAGGCGCTCGCGCATCTGCTCGATCGAGAATTGCCAGTGGTAGTTGGTCATGCGCACTTCGTCGCCTTCGACCGGATTGGCGATGGCCACCGCCGCGTGCTGGATCTGGCCCGCGGGCAGGGTGGCCAGGAAGGCGCTCACCGCCGCGTGAAAGTCGGCATGGTCGGCGCAGCGCAGCGTGGTCCCGTGCGTGAACGCACCCGGTGCAGTCTCGAGCGTGAAGCGGGCGTAGGTGCCGCCGATGTCGGCCAGCAGGCGGGGGCTGTCGTAGGCAGGGAGCATGGGGTTTGGGCAGGTCGGGCGCCAAGCCTCAGCGCTCAGTACTCGCCCTGCTGCAAAGGGTGGATCGTCAGCTCGTCGAGGATCACATTGTCAGGCAGCGCCAGCAGGTCGGCGATTTGCGTGGCCACCACGGCCGGGCGCAAGGCCCCACTGGCGTCGCGGCTGCCTTGCGCGCCGCCGCCGAACGCGGTGTCGATGATGCCTGGCAGCACGGCCGTGACCTTCACGCCATGGTCTTTGACCTCGCGCAGCAACGAGCCCGAAAAACCGAGCAGGCCGAACTTGGTCGCCACATAGGGCGCCATGTTGGCCAGATAGCGGCGCGCCAGGTCCGAGGCCACATTGACCACCATGCCGCGCCTGCGCGCCACCATCCCGGGTACCAAGGCATGGGCCAGCAGCATCGGTGCGGTCAGGTTCAGCGCGTTGCAGTCGCTGATCTCGCGCGCCGTCCAGTCAGCGAGCGGCTTGTAATGGCCGAAGCCGGCGTTGTTGATCAAGACGTCGACCGACCCCAGCCGCTGCGTTGCCGCGTCGGCGCAGCGTTGGGGTGCGGCGGGGTCGGTCAGATCGGCGCCCAGTGTCTCGACCGTCGCGCCGTGCGCGCTGCGCAGCGTCGCCGCCAGCGCGTTCAGTTCGTCGAGCCGCCGCGCCACCAGCAGCAGTCGATAGCCGCGTGCGGCCAACTCGCGCGCCAGCGCCGCGCCCAGTCCGCGCGAGGCGCCGGTGATCAATGCCGTGTCGTAGTGGCGCATCAGGCCGGCTTATGAAAACGCCGCCGTTAAAGGGCTGCGGCTTGCATTCAGAGCGCGCGGTCCAGAGCGCGCGCTGCGCCGCCCAATGCCGGCGCCTCGGCCGTGATGACCCAGGTCGGGATCGC
Organism: uncultured beta proteobacterium; assembly: GCA_963741125.1. Classification (GTDB taxonomy): domain Bacteria; phylum Pseudomonadota; class Gammaproteobacteria; order Burkholderiales; family Burkholderiaceae_C; genus CADEEN01. The sequence goes on along the minus strand of CAVUGY010000037.1, from coordinate 27,525 downwards.
CGCGACATAGCTGCGAAAGCGCCCCTTGTCTTCGAAGCGGGCGCGGAACGGCAACTCGTCGAACCGCACCCCCAAGCGCGGCACGATGCCGCCGCCGATGAAGACGCCGCCGCGCGCGCCCAGCGTCAGCGCCAGATTGCCGGCCACGTTGCCGAGCAGCGAGGCAAAGGTGGCGAGGGCTTGCGCGCATTGCGCGTCGTGCGCCGCGTCGCGGGCCAGGGCATGGGTCGTCACCTCGGCCGGCGTCAGTGGGCGCGCGGTTTCGCCGTCGAGCGTGCACACCGCCTGGTACAGATTGACCAGCCCCGGGCCCGACAACGCGCGCTCGGCCGAGACATGGTCGAAACGCTCGCGCAACACCGCCAACAGCGAAGCCTCGCGCGCATTGCTCGCCGCCAGAGTGACATGCCCGCCCTCGCCGACCAGGGCCGACCAGCCACCGCGGCCGTCGGCAATCAGGCCCGAGGCGCCGAGCCCGGTGCCCGCGCCTATCACCGCCATGCTCGCGTCGGCGCGGGCCGACCCGCCGCCGACCGCGCGCAACTCGTTGCCGCGCAGGCCGGGCACGGCCTGCGCCAGGGCCTCGAAATCGTTCAACACCAGCAGGCGCTCGACGCCGAGCGTGGTTTGCAGTGCCGCGATAGAGAAGCGCCACGGGTGATTGGTCATCTGCACCTGGTCGCCCGCGATCGCGGTGGCGATGCCAAAGGCCGCATGCCGTGGCGCCGGCAGGCCTTCGCGGTGCAGATACTCCGCGATGCAGGCGTCGATGGCGGCGAACCGGCTGCACGGCAGGCTGCGCACATGCTCGAGCCCAGCATCGGGCCGGGCCTGCCAGGCCCAGCGCGCGTTCGTACCCCCGACGTCGCCCAGCAGTCTGGGGAAACCTTGCTCCATGCCTGTCACTGATTTAGCGCTGAATCGTTGTAGTTTGATTACGTGTCGACTCTAGCAGAGCCAGATAATCCCTGCCAATCCACCCTGTCACCGCCTCTGTGAGCCGCGCATTGTCTGTAGCTTCACTACCTAATGTGCGGCGCGCCGACAGCCAGCGGCGGTCATTGCGGCAGGGTGATGACCGGCGTGTCGTCCATCACCCGCGGGTCGGCATTCGGATCACCACCGCCAAAGCCGTAGGGTAGGGCCGCGGCGGAAAGACCGCGGTACCCGCTGTCGTAATCCCAGGTCGTGACGTACAGCTTGACGCCGGCCAGCGACGGCAGGTTGCCGAGCGCAGCGGCCGGCAGGATGAAGCTCACGGTGTGGCTGGTCGCATCACTGAGCAGCTGCGCGCCGACCGGCGCCGGAGTGCCTTCGTGGCTGGCCGTGGCGCCGGCCGAGGTGAACAGCACGTTCGACCAGCCATGCGCGCGCAGCCGCAGGTGCCAGTTCATGCCCTGCGGTAGCGTGGCGTTTTGCAGCGGCATGACCTGGCTGCCGCCGTCCCGGCCGGGCAGCTCGATGAAGACCGTGAAGGCCACATGGTCGAAGCCGTTGGCCGGGTTCCACAGCCTGGTCAGCCTGGCGGTGGTCAAGTCCAGCCGCAGTGCGCCGCCCGATTCAGATACCTTGACGCGCCGCAGGTCGGCCTGGTGGTTGGCCCCCCAGCCAGGGTCGGTCGGGTAGGTGTAGCGGCCGGCGGGGCCGTGGTCGTCACCGGCAGGGTCGGCCACGTCGGCCAAGACACGCCACTCGCGCTCGACGCGGAACTCGTGCGCCGCCGAAACGGCGCCACGGCCCGCGTCCCAGGCCACGAGGCGGTGGTGCACGGCGGGGTCGACCATGCGGCTGGTGTCGATGCGCGCGCGCCAGCGGCCATCGGGCCCGGGCGCAACCGCCTGTGCCGGAGCGACTTCGCCGTCGACGACCAGCAAGACTTGCGCCGCACCGGGTGCACTGCCGTCGACGCTGAAATCGTCGGCAACCACCGCGCCGGCCGATGCGTCGAGGGTGATCGTGGCGCCGGCGCCGGCAACCGGGCGCCGCGTTGGCGAAACCAGCCACACCTGGCCGCTGCGCGCCGCGAGCGTCGTCGTGATGCGGCCTTGGGCGCCGACCACCTCGTCGGCCGGCATGCCGTCGATGCCGAACAGGCCCGTCAGCAGCGTGCCTGGGGGCAGACCGGTGTCGAGGTTGTCGAGCAAGGTCTCGGCATCGGCCGAATTGAAGACCACCAGCGCGCTGGCACCGTCATGGTCCATGCGCCAGGCCAATGCGCCGGGTGTCGCAGCGTTGCTGCGCAGTACAGTCGGCCGGCCACGCGAGAACACCTTGTTCGAGCGGCGCAGGCCGCTCGCTTCGGCGATGAAGCGGTACAGCGGCGCGCTGCGGTCGTAGTGGTCACGGCCGCCGGAGGCGAAGCCGGCCGCGAACATCGCGGCGCGCGGCTCGGTGAAGCCCTGCTCGGTGCCGTAGTAGATGACCGGGATGCCCGGCAGCGTCATCAGCGCCAGCAGGCTTTGCTTGAGTGCGGGCACGCCGGCGCCGGCCAGGAAGCGGTCGACATCGTGGTTGTCGACGAAGCTCGGCATCAGGTGCGGCCGCGCGTGCTGCTGCATCATGCGTTCGATGCGCCAGCCGAGTTCGGCCGGCGGCCGGCCGCGCGCAAACACATCACCCAGCGTGCCGTAGAGCGGAAAATTGAGCATGCCCGGCAGCAGCGGCTTGCCGTCGGTGCCGGTCATGTACTGCTCGATCTTCGCGGCATTGCGGTCGGCGAAGGCCTGGTCGATGCCGAAGCCTTCGCCGAAGACATGGAATCCGCGCCGGCCGGTCTGCCGCGCAACGCGGAGGATGCCCGGCGCCTGGTGCTCGGTGCTGTAGAGGAAATCGGCGAACAGCGTGGGCTCCACGTAGAACGCGGTGTCGACGCGAAAGGCATCGACACCGACCTCCCGGATCCAGTAGCCGTAGCTGTCGCGCAGTGCGCGGCGCACGACAGGGTTGTCGGTGTTCAGGTCGTCCAGGCCGGCCATCTGGTAGCTCTGTACCTGCTGCGGGTCGGTGTAGTCGACGATAGCCGGCGTCCAGTGATAGATGGCCGCACGGCGGTGCGCCGGCTTGCGCGGGTCGTTCAGATGGAACGGTGGCTGCGACGGCGCGGCGGCGGGCTTGGCGCTGTGGTTGGGCTCGTAAAACCGGGTCGGGTCGGCCGCATCCCAGCCGCCGCGGTAGTTGAAGAAGTCCCCGGTGTGGTTGAGCACGATGTCCTGCACCAGGAACATGCCGCGGCCGTGCAGCGCAACGGCCAGCTTGCGGTAGTCGGCCAGCGTGCCCAGATGCTTGTCGACCTTCTTGAAGTGCTCGGCCCAATAACCGTGGTAGCCGGTGGTGCCGCCGATCGGGTCGGTCCACTGGTTGGCCACCGGTGGCGTGATCCACAGTGCGGTGGCGCCCAGGCCTCGGATGTAGTCCAGCCGCGCCGTCAAGCCAGCCAGGTCGCCGCCGTTGAATTGCTCCTTGCCCGGGCCGTATTCGCCCGCGCCCTGGTCGTTGTTGCGCGGATCGCCGTCGGCAAATCGATCGGTGACCACGAAGTAGACGATCTGGTCGCGCCAATCGGGTGACGGCACATGGCGATTGGCAGGGGGCGCAGCGTGGGCGGCGGTGACCGCGGCAAGGGCGAGCGCAAGGGTGATGTGCAGGCGCATGGGGCAGCTCGGGACCGCGAAAGCCCGATCTTGGTTGCCGATCGTTGCGGCTGCAAGTCGTAGTTTGACTACATTCATGGCGCACCATCGAGGTGCGTTGATGCCGGAAAACATGGTGTTTCTACTGATTTTCATAGGGAAACTGCCATGCTCGAAGGTCGTGATGTCGCAACACCACGGGTTAACCCAGAAGCAATGACACAGCTAGTTTTGGTACAAAGTCGCCGGATTCAACGTTTTCATCGGGTGCCGTGTTCTTGCGCGAGCAGCCCGCATGGCCCCATCAATCGTTGCAGGAGACAGCCGGTGAATAAATCCTCGAAGAAGCATGGCGTAAGCGCGCCGCAGTCCATGTTCCGCCTCAGCCCGGTAGCCACCGGCGCTGCCTTGATGCTGGTGGCGATGGGCGCGGCCCAGGCCCAGACCGGCCCGTCGACGCAGCCCGCGGCAGCGCCGGCCGACGCCGGCCAGACCATCACGGTGACCGGCATCCGGCGTGGTATCGAGAACGCGATCAACGTCAAGAAGAACGCCGACGGCGATGGTCGAGGCCATCAGCTCAGAAGACATCGGCAAGCTGCCCGATACGACGATCGCCGAGTCGATGGCCCGCCTGCCGGGTGTGACGACACAGCGCGACCGCAACGGCAACGCAACCAATATCTCCATCCGCGGCTTGGGTCCCGACTTCAACGGTTACCTGCTGAATGGCCGCGAGCAGTCCAGCACCGGCGACAGCCGCGGTGTGGACCTGAGCGTGTACCCAGCCGAATTGATTGCCGGCGCAACGGTTTACAAGACCAACGACGCGAGCCTGATGGCGGCCGGCTTGGCGGGCACGATCGACAACCACCTGATCGACCCGCTGTCGTTCAGCTCCCGCGTCTTTGCCGCCAACGCACAGAAGACGAAGACCGGCGTGGGCCTGCCCGACACCGGCAGCGGCAAACGTTATGGCCTGACCTACATCGACCAGTTCGCCGACCGCACCCTGGGCGTGGCCGTCGGTTATGTGCATGCCGACGGCACGAGCAATTCGCTGGCCAATGGCAGTTGGGGCAACAACGCGACGGTCACGACGACGGCCGGAGCCACCTCGACGATCAGCATTCCATTCGGCGGTGGCCTGAGCTACGAGAGCGACCGCAACAAGGATGATCGGGATGGGCTGGCCGCCATCCTGTCATACAAACCGAACAAGAACTTCTCCACCCAGCTAGACGTCTACACCGCCAAGATCAAGACCGAGTTGAAGAAGATGGCGGCCAAAGCCGGTACCGGCAATGGCGCCGTTACCAACGCGACCGTGGTCGGCGGCGTGGTGGACAGCGGCACGTTCACCATGGGCCCCGGTGCCTTGATCGCCTACAGCGAAAACATCTTCGATGACGACAAGATCGATTCGCTGGGCTGGAAGAGCACGCTGAAATTCGGGGATGGCTGGACCAGTTCGGTCGACTTCAGTCACAACAAGGCCAAGCGCATCGAGAAGGACATCGAGGCCTATGGCGGCATCATCGCTGCCGACACGCTGAGCTTTACGGGCGCGGCCGCCGGGACGCCGCAGTTCACGCTGGGCCGTGCGGCGGATTACGTCAATCCGGCGACCATTGCGATCCGCGATCAGTCGGGGTGGAGTGGCGTCACCTACCCCGCTGGCAGCCCGTTTGCGGGCCAGACGGTTCCGCAGGCCGGGTACAACAAGGGGCCGACGGTCACCGACAAGATCGACGCAGTGCGCCTGGACTTCACGCGCACCCTCGGGGACGGCGGCGTGTTCACCGACGTGCAGTTCGGCGGCAACTATTCCAAGCGCACGAAAGAGCGCCTGACCGACGAAGGCTTGGTCGTCTCGGTAGGCAACGGGGGCTACGACCGCATTGCCTACCCTGGGAGCGCCTATGTCGCCAGCAACGTGGGTGGCACGGGCCTGAACCTGCTGACCTTCGATCCGCAGGCCGGTCTGTGGCCGGGGGCGGTGGTGCTGCGCAAGTACAACGACGACATCCTGTCCAAGACCTGGACGGTGGAGGAGAAGGTGACCACGGCCTATGCCAAGGTGAATGTCGATGGCAAGGCCGGCGCGTACCCGATTCGCGGCAACCTCGGCTTGCAGGTCGTCAACACGGACCAGTCCTCCGCGGGCTATCAGGCGCAAGTGGGATCCGGCGTGACGCTGACCAACCCGGCGGGTGACTTGAGAACCGCCGGCATCAAGTACACCGACTTTTTGCCGTCGTTGAACCTGAGTGCCGATGTCGGTGGCGGTGGCGTGCTGCGGTTCAGCGCGTCGCAGCAAATCGCCCGACCAACCCTGACCGACATGCGCAACTCGTTTGCTGCCGCTGTAGACACCCAGTCAGGGGTCTTCATTGGGTCGGCGGGCAACCCGTCCCTGAAGCCATTCAAAGCCTGGACGCTCGATATCTCGGCCGAGCAGTATTTCGGCGGCAAGGGCTATGTCAGTGCAGCGATGTTCTACAAGAAGCTCGACACCTACATCGTCCCGCAGTACGGCCTCTATGATTTTTCCGCCTACGCATCGGCGCTGGGCTTGGCAATCCCGCCGGCCGGGCCGGTCGGGTTCTTCACCACTACCGTCAACGGCACCGGTGGTGACGTGGCCGGCCTGGAGTTCTCTGCATCGCTGCCGTTCAACATGCTGGTGCCGGCCCTCAACGGCTTCGGCGCGACGGCGAGTTTTTCGGAGACAACGAGTTCCGTCAATTTCCCGAACGTGATCGGGCTGAATCCGAACCAAGCAGTGCCGGCCGGTCCGAAGATGCAACTGCCCGGACTGTCGAAGAACAACTCCAAGCTGATGCTGTATTTCGAGCGGTGGGGTTTCAGTGCCTTCGTGGCCCAGAACTACCGCTCGACCTATATCGGCAGCGTGGCGAACTCGGCCGTGGGCGGCTACCCGACGTTGCGCTACATCCAAGGGTCGACCTGGGTATCGGCGCAAATCGGCTACGAAGTGCAGGAGGGCCCGGCCAAGGGGCTGAGCGTGCGCTTCGAGGGCAACAACATCAACAAGCCGGTTTATCGTGAGTTGAATTTCGATCAATCGGTCAACAACGAAAACAAGACCGGCGCGACCTATGGCTTCAAGCTGAGCTACAAGTACTGAGCCGCAGGCGCGGGGCCCCTCGCCGATGGTCGTCGGTGAGGGGCTTTTCACTTTCAGGGCGGCAACGTGGCCCGGCCGTTGGCCATAATCACGTCGCCCGGTCGGTGTGAACCTGCGGACCTCTAGCCATGCAATCAAACGCGAATCCAAGTGTCGTGATCGTCGGTGGCGGCACGTCCGGCTGGATGACCGCGGCCGCACTGGCCAAGGTTCTGCAAGGGCAATATCGGATCACGTTGGTCGAGTCGGACGACATCGGCATCATCGGCGTCGGCGAAGCGACGATCCCGATGATCTCGCTGTTCAATCGACTGCTCGAGCTGGATGAGGACGAATTCCTCAGGCGAACACAGGGTTCCTTCAAGCTCGGCATCGAATTCGTCAACTGGGCCCGACTGGGCGACCGCTACACCCATGGCTTCGGCGTCGTCGGGCAGGAAAACGCCACGGTCGACTTCCACCAGTACTGGCTCAAGCAGTCGCTGGCCGGCAAGGCCAAGGACCTGGGGCACTACTCGATCAACACCGCGGCCTGCATGCAGAACAAGTTCATGCGGCCGCGACCGGACATGCCGAACTCGCCGCTGTCGCAGATCGCCTATGCCTTTCACTTCGACGCCTCGCTCTACGCCAAGTACTTGCGTGGCTACAGTGAAGAACGCGGCGTGCAGCGTGTCGAGGGCAAGATTGTCGACGTACTGCAGCGCGAGGGCGACGGGCATGTCAGCGCGATCACGCTGCAGTCGGGTCAAAGCGTCGAGGGTGACCTCTTCATCGACTGTTCAGGGTTTCGTGCGATCCTGATCGAAGGCGCGCTGAAGACCGGCTTCGAGGATTGGTCGCATTGGCTGCCCTGCGACCGCGCCGTCGCCGTGCCCTGCGTCTCGGCGAAGGAACTCACGCCCTACACGCGCTCCACGGCGCGTCAGGCCGGATGGCAGTGGCGTATTCCGTTGCAGCACCGCATCGGCAATGGCCATGTGTTCTGCAGCAAGTACATCAGCGAGGACGAGGCCACGGCGGTGCTGATGAGCAACCTCGATGGCGCGCCGCTGGCCGAGCCGCGGCCCATACGCTTCACGACGGGCCGGCGCAAGAATGCCTGGAACAAGAATGTGGTCGCCATTGGCCTGGCCAGCGGCTTCATCGAACCGCTGGAGTCGACGGCCATCCACCTGGTGCAGATGGGCATCGCCCACCTGCTGACGTTGTTTCCTTCGGCGGGGTTCGAGGCCGTGGATCGGGACCAATACAACCGCATGATGCGCCAGGAATACGAGTGGGTGCGCGACTTCATCATCCTGCATTACAAGGCCACCGAGCGCACCGACACGCCGTTCTGGAACTATTGCCGCGAGATGGAGGTTCCGCAGACGCTGCGCGAGCGAATGGAGTTGTTCAGGGCACACGGCCGCATCTACCGGGAAGGCAACGAGCTCTTCACCAAGCTGAGCTGGCTGCAGGTGATGTATGGCCAGCGTGTGCGACCATCGTCCTACCACCCGCTGACCGATCTGCGCAGTGAACAGGAAATCAAGGAATACCTCGAGGAAGTGAGTGGCGTGATCCAGGCCTGTGTCGACGTGATGCCCACGCATGCCCGCTTCATTGCAGACCACTGCGCAGCCACTGCCTCGGCCTGAACTTTCATTGGGAGACACGATGCAAGCCAACCGAATTTCATGGACAACCCTGATCGCGCCTCTTGCGCTGGCCGCGTGCGTCGCAGTGCCTGCTCCTCAATCGGCCATGCTCACCTACGAGACCGTACCCGAAGGGGCCACGCTGTACGAAGGCGGTCAGGCCATCGGTATCGCGCCCGTGATGCGCACCTACCAAGGCGACGGCAAGTCCGAGTCGATACGCACGCCGGATGTGACGGCAGTCTGGCCCAGCGGAGCCAAGGAGTCCTTCTACACCTTCGTCAAGGTGGGGTCGGACCGTGTCGCGACCATCGAGCGCCCGAAGAACGCACCGGGCCTGCAAGCTGACCTGGACAACGCCAAGAAGCTCACGGCCGCGCGCGAACAGGAAGCACGGCGCCAAAAGGAAGCCACAGCGCGCGACATTGCCCGTTCGTCCGACCGTTGCAAGGCTCAGCAAGCCAGCGGCGGGCCGAAGGCCGGCGTCGACGATTGCATGTGATGCGTGATTGCCGCAGGGATGTGATCCTGCGACTGCGGCGGCGCGTCAGGTGGCACTCTTGCGGCAGGTAATGAAACTGTTGAGCGTGAGCCGGCCACGCAGAGGATCCGTGTGCATGAGCTCAGGGTCATCGATGTCGGCTGAGTGGAACAACCCGCCGTCGTAGAAGATGACGCGGTTGAACGCCGCAGGTACCTGCGCGATTCTTTGGAAGTATTCATTGCTGCCGGTGATGTACCCTGGCCGCAAACCATAGCGGGCACCGAAATCGTAGGCCTTGAGTGTCTGGCTGTCGGCCACCAGCTGTTCGGTTTGTGCGACCGATCGGCGTGGCGCATAAAAGCTCGTGCCACCGAGCCGCGGTTCGTCGAACAGGTACAGCACGCAGGCGGCGAACAGGATGTCACTGGAGTCGTGGACCAGCCGGTCACGGTGGCAAAGCCACTGGATGGGCGCCAGGCGTTCGGGCGGCTCGGTGATCAAGGACAGCCGGGCGCTGAGGCTGGATGTGCGCCGTGCGCCCAGGCGTTTGCGCACGTGAATGGCGAAATAGTCGGCGATGCGCGTGGCGATCTCGCTCGGCACATCGCACACCAACCCGGGGTAGGGGTAGCCGGCGGGTGGTCCATAGGTCTGCGACGCGGCCCAGGTGCGAACGCCTTGCGGGTTGGCCAGCGCGTCGTCGATCACGACGCATACACGCCCCGGCGCGAGCGGCAGCACGCTGACGATTGGTGCGGGGTTGAAAAGGCGGCCAGCCGCGTCCAGCCACGCACTCATCAGGCAAGCTTCGCGCCACACGCTGCGGATTCCGGCTCGGGGTGGCCTTGCGGGCTGATGTCGATACGCATTGGGCAAGGCGAAGTTCGCCGAGTCACACCAAGGGGCATGATAGAGCGACTGGGTGCCCGGCAATCGCGTGCCTGTCTACCGTGCTTGCGCGAATCGGCTCGCCTGCGGCCACGAGGGAAGTGCCCGATTGGCGGGCAACACGCTAACACGGACCATCGCGGCATGACGTTGCAGTTCCGGCCGACACGATGCGCCGCGATCGCCGAGGGCATCGACGCGGCGCCAAGTCGGGTTCAATCAGGCGCCAAGCAACGCCACAGGTTGCACTAGCCGGCGCGCGAAGCCATGTCCGCCTTCGACCTCTCGGTCCTGTTCTTCCTGCAGCTCGCGGCGATCCTCACCGCGTGCCGCCTTTGCGGCCTGGTCTTCAAGCACTTCGGCCAGCCGCAGGTGGTGGCCGAGATGATCGCCGGCGTGCTGCTCGGCCCTTCGTTGCTCGGCTGGCTGGCGCCCGCGGCCAGCGCCTACCTGTTCCCGCCCGAATCCAAGCCGATCCTGTTCTCGGTTTGCCAGCTGGGTCTGGTGCTGTACATGTTCCTGATCGGCGTCGAGTTCGACTTCGCCCTGATTCGTTCGCGCCTGCGCAGTGCGGCCACGGTGTCGATGGCCGGCATCGTGGTGCCCTTTGTGCTCGGCGGGCTGATTGCCTGGCACTGGTCCGCAGACACCACGCTGTTCCCGCAGAAGACCACCGCGATGCAAGCCATGTTGTTCATGGGTGCAGCGATGTCGATCACGGCGTTCCCGATGCTGGCGCGCATCATCTTCGAGCAGGGTCTTTCACGCACCTCGCTCGGCACCCTGGCCCTGGCGGCAGGGTCGATCGACGATGTCGCTGCGTGGTGCGTGCTGGCCTTGGTGCTGGCGAGCTTTCAGGCCGACCCGCGCATTGCGCTGTTGGCCATCGGCGGCGGGGTGCTGTTCGCCTTGTTCTGCCTGCTCGTTCTGCGTCGCCTGCTGTTGCCGCTGGCGCGCCAGGTCGAGAGCACCGGCACGATGGAGCCGGGCCTGCTGGTCTTCATGTTGATCCTGTTGATGCTGGGCGCCTGGTTCACCGATTCGATTCAGATCTATGCGGTCTTCGGTGCCTTCCTGACCGGGCTGGCGATGCCACGTGGCAAGTTTGCGGCCGAGCTGCATCGCCACCTCTACCCGCTGACGACAGCCCTGCTGCTGCCCTGCTTCTTCGTCTATTCGGGGCTCAATACCAAGGTCGATCTGCTCAACACTCCGGCGTTGTGGCTGCTGGCCGCTGTGGTATTGATCGCCGCCACGGTCGGCAAGGGTCTGGCGTGTTATGCCGCGGCGCGCTGGCATGGCGAGACGCATCGCGAGGCGGCGGCCATCGGCGCGCTGATGAACGCACGCGGCTTGATGGAACTGATCATTCTCAACATCGGGCTGGTGCGCGGCATCATCGAGCCGGCACTGTTCACGGTCATGGTCCTGATGGCGGTCGTGACCACGCTGATGGCCACACCGATTTTTCAGAGCGTCTATGGATCGCCGGCGCGGCGCGCAATGCTGAGCGCACCGCCATGAACCGCCGCCGTCGAATACTCACGCAAGGGCTGGGCGGTGCAGCCGCGCTGGGCGTCGGCAGCCTGGTCGGCCGCAGCGCGCTGGCCGCGGGCGCACAGCCGCTGGTGGTCTGGTTCACCGTCGAAGGCGCCAAGGGCATGCGGCGCATCGGTGAGGCTTTCACCGCCGACACCGGCATCGAGGTCGTGATCGAGACCCCCGACGCCGACGGGCCGTCCAAGTTCCAGCAGGCCGCCGCGGCCGGCAAGGGACCCGACCTGTTGATCTACGCCCACGACCGCATCGGCGAGTGGATCGGCGGCGGCCTGCTGCATGCCGTCACGCCCTCGCGACGCCTGCTCGACGATATCGACCCGCTGGCCTGGAAGGGCTTTGCCTACCGCGGGCGTCTCTGGGGCTACCCCTATGCCATCGAAGCCGTGACCCTGATCTACAACCGTGCGCTGGTGCCCGAGCCGCCGCGCAGCTTCGACGAGGTGTTCGCGCTCGACGCTCGCCTGTCCAGGCAGGGTCGCAAGGCCATCTTGTGGGACTACACCAACTGCTATTTCACCTGGCCGCTGTTGGCCGCTCACGGCGGCTATGCCTTCAAGGCGCGGCCCGACGGCACCTTCGATGCCAGGGACACCGGCGTCGACAATGCTGGTGCCCTGGTCGGTGCGCGCCTGCTCGAGCGTTTGCTCAAGGAAGGCCTGATGCCTGCCGGCAGCGGCTATCCCGAGATGGAGAGCGCGCTGGCGCAGGGCCGTGTGGCGATGACGATCAACGGCCCCTGGGCCTGGCTCAACCTGAGGCGTGCCGGCATCGACTTCGGCGTTGCCAAGATCCCGAGCGTAGGCGGCAAGCCGGCGGCGCCCTTCGTCGGCATCAAGGGCATCGTCATCAATCGCTCGACTGCGCAGCGCGAGGCCGCGGTCGAGTTCGTCGAGAACTACCTGCTGGCTCTGCCGGGCCTGCAGGCGATCGACCGTGCCGAACCTATCGGTGCGCCGGCCAGCCGCGCGTTCTATGCCGAACTGGCGGTCGATCCGCGCATCGCCGGCATCATGGCTTCGGCCCGTGACGGCGTGCCCACGCCCAGCGTGCCCGAAATGGGTCGCTTCTGGTCCGCCATGAAGTCGTCGCTGACGACCTTGAGCGAGGGTCGCCAAACGGCGGCGCAGGCGATGGAGGCGGCCGCGCGCCGCATCGCGGGATGAGCGCGCTGGCAACCCGCGTACGCCCGCCGTCTGTGGCCCAGCGGGGATTGCGCATCGTCGCCATCGCCAGCGCGGTGTTGCTGGCGCTGTACGCGGTGATGGTCGTCTACGCGACCGGCCAGGCAGCGCTGGCCGCCACGCTGCTCGTCGTCTCTGCGCTGGCGATCTGGACCTACAGCTCGCGCCGCACCGCTGCCTTGCGCTACCTGTTCCCCGGTGTCGCCGCGGCGCTGCTGTTCGTGATCTTTCCGATGCTCTACACCATGGGCATAGGTTTCACCAACCACAGCTCGACCAATCTGCTCGACCTGCCTCGTGTGCGCGCTTACCTGATCGAAGAATCGATCATCGTGCCCGGCACCGAGCGTGCCTTCACGCTGCACGGCGAGGGCGCGTCATTTCGGCTCGCGCTGGCGATTTCCGGTGGTGGCGGCGATGCACTCGTTACGCCCCCGATCGCGCTGGCGCAAGGCGCGTCGCCGCAGAGCGTGGCCTTGTCGGCGCCGGCCAGCGCCCTGTCGGCACCACTGCCGCTGCGCGACGTGGTGCGCCTGTTGCCCGCACTGCGCACGCTGACCCTGAAGGCGGGCGACGGCAGCGCCTACACGCTGACCGGCCTGCGCGAGTTTGCGCAACGCCAGTCGCTGTACCAGGCCGGGCCCGACGGTGCGCTGACCGACCGCGTCAGCGGCAAGTCATACCGGCCCGACATGAACGAAGGCTTTTTCACCAGCGCCGACGGCGACCGCTTGCAGCCTGGCTTTCGGGTCGGCGTCGGCCTGCGCCACTACGCCAAGGTCTTCAGCGAGGGCAAATTCCGCGAGCCCTTTGCCAGCGTCTTTGTCTGGACGGTGGTCTTCTCGGCGCTGTCGGTGCTCGGTGCCGCCGCGCTCGGCCTGCTGCTCGCGTCGCTGCTCGGCTGGGACCGCCTGCGCGGGCGCGGCCTCTATCGCACCCTGCTGTTCCTGCCCTATGCCGTGCCGGGCTTTCTGTCGATACTGGTCTTCAAGGGTCTGTTCAACCAGAACCTGGGCGAAGTCAACCTGATCCTGAATGCACTCTTCGGTATCCGCCCGGAGTGGTTCTCCGACCCGCTGCTGGCCAAGACCATGCTGCTGATCGTCAACATCTGGCTCGGCTTTCCCTACATGATGGTGTTGTGCTCGGGCCTGATCCAGTCGATCCCGGGCGATCTGCGCGAGGCCACGTCGGTGGCCGGTGCCGGGCCCTTCACGCATTTCTGGCGCATCACGCTGCCGCTGATCGTCAAGCCGCTGATGCCGCTTGCTGATCTCGGCCTTCGCCTTCAACTTCAACAACTTCGTGTTGATCAGCTTGCTCACGGGCGGGCGGCCCGATCAGGTCGACGCCACGCTGCCGGCCGGCACCACCGACATCCTGGTCTCCTATACCTGGCGCATCGCGTTCCAGGATTCGGGCCAGCAATACGGCCTGGCGGCCGCGATATCGACCGTGATCTTCCTGATCGTTGCCGCGGTCACGCTGGTCCAGTTGCGCTTCACGCGCGTGGCTGCCGACGCCGAGGCCCGCTGAACCATGCCCATCGTCCAAGCCAAATCGCTATCCTGGCGCCTGATTGCCGCGCATGCTTTCCTGATCCTGCTGTGCATCGCGGTCGCCTTTCCCTTCATCATCGTGCTGTCGGTGTCGCTGCGGCCGGGCAACTTCGCCAGCGGTTCGCTGATTCCCGAGCTCATCAGCCTCGAGCATTGGCGCTATGTCTTCGGCCTGCCGGTACCCGACCCCGACGGCCGGCTGATGGCACCCGACTTGCCGGTGCTGCCCTGGCTGTGGAACTCGATCAAGGTGGCACTGCTGGCGGCTTGCGTGACGCTGCTCTTGTCGACCACCGCGTCGTTCGCACTGGCGCGCATGCGCTTTCGTGGCCGCCGCCACATGTTGACCGGCCTGATGCTGATGCAGATGTTCCCGGCCGTGCTGGCACTGGTGGCCATCCACTCGATCTTCGACCACCTCGGTTCGGCCTTTCCGGCCATCGGGCTGAACACGCATTGGTCGCTCGTGCTGGCCTACTCGGGCGGCATCGCGATGCACATCTGGACGCTGAAGGGCTACTACGACACGTTGCCGGCCGAGATCGAGGAGGCTGCACGCGTCGATGGCGCAACGCCGTGGCAGGCCTTCGTGCGCGTGCTGCTGCCTATGGCCATTCCGATCCTGGTCGTGGTCTGGCTGCTGGCCTTCATCGGCGCGATCATCGAGTACCCCGTGGCCTCGGTGTTGCTGACGCAACAGGACCAGCTCACGCTGGCGGTCGGCTCCAAGCTCTTTCTGCACGAACACAACTACCACTGGGGTGACTTTGCGGCGGCTGCCATCCTGAGCGGCTTGCCGATCACGCTGGTCTTCCTGCTCGCGCAGCGCTGGATGGTTGCGGGGCTGGCTGCGGGCGGGGTCAAGGGCTGATGCCTGCCCTTAGACAAGCTCAGGACGATCGGAATACGTTCGTTCGCGGTGAAGTTAGCGGCTGATCAGTACCGTGCCGAACAAGGGCGGCACCGTGAGGGTCAGCTGCTCGCCGCTGGCGTCGACGCTGGCCCCGGTGATGGCTTCGCGAAATGCTTTCTTTGCGCTGGCGGGTAGAGCGACCGTCACCGTCGCTTGCGTGTCGGCGTTGTTGGTGGCCGTGACGGCCCAGAGGCCCTGGTATTGGCGCAGCAGCACAACCACATGCTCATCGACAAACAGGGGCGTAGCCAGCGAGCCGCGGCGCAACACGGCGTGGTCGTGGCGCAGCTTGATGAGCTTCTTGAATTCGGCCAGCAGGGCGAGGTCGGGCTGGCCGCCGAGATCGGCCCATGGGTAGGTGCCGCGGTTGTACGGGTCGTCGCCGCCGGTGACGCCGACCTCGTCGCCGTAGTAGACCGTCGGCGCACCGGGGTAGGTCATCTGCAGGAAGACGGCGAGCAGCAGGCGCTGCTTGGCGCGCGCGATCAGTGCCGGGTCCTCGCTGCCCTCGTGCCAGCCGAACTGGTGCAGTGCTCGCGCCGCGTCGTGCGACGACAGCAGGTTCATCAGCGCCGAGTGCACCTGCGGCGGGTAGGCCTCGCGCATCAGCTCCAGGTTGGCCACCAGCCGTTGCGCCTTGCCGCCTGCCGCATACTCGAGCACGGCATTGCGGAAGATGTAGTTCATCGTCGAGTCGAACATGTCGCCGAGGAAGAACTTGCTGGCGTCGAACCAGGTCTCGGCAACCGTCAGCGCATCGGGCTTGGCGCGCTTGACGGCGGTGCGCCACTCGCGCCAGAAGTCGTCTGGCACCCAGGGCGCGACGTCCATGCGCCAGCCCGACGCGCCGCGGTCGAGCCACTGCTTGGTCACCGAGTCGGGACTGCGATAGGCGAATTCGCGCCACGCGGGCGAGGCCTTGTTCAGCTCGGGCAGGTCGTTGATGCCGACCCAGCCCTTGAACTGCTTGTCGGGGTTGCTCTGGGTGGCGTCGAGCGTGAACCAGCTGGCGTAGGGCGAGGCGGTGTTGATGTGGCCGTTGTCGAACGCACCGCCCGCGCCGAAATTGCCGAAGCGGTTGAAGTACTTCGAGTCACTGCCGACATGGTTCAGGCTGGTGTCGAGGATCACGCGGATGCCGCGTTTCGCGGCCTCGCGCGTGAGGCGCACGAAATCGTCGTTGCTGCCGAAGGCCGGATCGATGCGCGTGTAGTCGGCGGTGTCGTACTTGTGGTTGCTGGGGGCCTGGAACACCGGCGTCATGTAGATCGTATTGGCGCCGAGATCCTTGATGTAGTCGAGCTTGTCGATGATGCCGGCCAGGTCGCCGCCGAAGAAATCATTGCCGTGCACATGGTCCGAGCCGTCACCGGTGCCGGGACGCCAGGGTCTGTCGATCCATTTCGTGTGCAGCTCGACACCATGGTTCTGGTAGCGGTCACGACCGGGTCGAGGGTCGTTCGTCTTGTCACCGTTGCGGAAGCGTTCGGGGTAGATGTAGTAGTAGACGATGTCCGGTGCCCAGTCGGGCACCTTGAAGTCGGGCGCGTACACCGTCTGCCGGAAGCGCCGCACCACGCTCAGCGTGCGCGGTAGCGCGATCACCTCGCCGACGCCGCCCGTGCCCTTTTCGCGCGTCCAGGGCACCGGGTCGCGGTTGTTCTGGTAGGCGTAGCGCGCGCCGGGGCCCGGGCCCTTGCCGTTCGCCAACTCGGCCTCGAACCAATAGCCGTACACGCTGATGTCGGCGAAGCGGTGATTGGCGCGCCAGCGCTCCTTGCCGTCCGGCTGCAATGTCCTGTGCATCGGCACCCGCGCCACCTCGCGATAGTCCAGCACCTCCTGGTTGCCCTCGAGCCGC
Source organism: uncultured beta proteobacterium (assembly GCA_963741125.1). Taxonomy (GTDB): domain Bacteria; phylum Pseudomonadota; class Gammaproteobacteria; order Burkholderiales; family Burkholderiaceae_C; genus CADEEN01. Next base: position 10,656 of record CAVUGY010000037.1, on the reverse strand, counting down.
CGCTTTTCCACCACCAGCGTCATGCGCTCGACGCCGGGCAAGGCATCGATCGCGAACTCGATCAGGCTGCCCGCCACCACCGCACCGAACGGTTGTTTGTGCATCACGGAGCGTGAGTCGAAGGCCAGGCTGCGGGCCACCGCGTCGATCACGCCGTCGTCGTTGCGGTCGGCAAAGGTCTTGGGCCCGATCGACAGCTCGGGCCGGCCACCGGCCCAGGCCAGGCGCAGCGTGTGCTCGCCGTCGAAGACACGCTCGAGGCTGGGCCCGCCTTCCTTCAGGTAGGCGCCGGTGCCTGCACCGTAGCTGGTGGCGTCTTTCCAGCGGGCATCGGCGATCTTGAATTCCTGGCGGCCCTTGAGGTCGACATTGAGGTAGTAGGCGTCGCAACTGTACTGAAAGGCATAGTCGTCGAGCGAGGCCCAGTTGTTCATCGTGCCGCGCATAAAAAGCGTGGTGGCACCCAGTGGGGCGGGGCCAAGCGGGCACGCTTCGATGTCCAGGACTGGATGTTTTGGATCACTCATGGTCAGGCTGATGCGGTAGTTGGCGGCCGCGAAGCTGCGGCGGATGTCCTGCCCGCGCAGCGCCAGCCGCGCGGGCTGCTCGGGGTCGATGCCGAAATCCGCGTCGGCGCTCCAGGCCTCGTCGCCGATCTTGAACCGCTGCTCGCCCGCCAGCGGCGTGACCAGGACGAGGCGGTCGCAGGCCCAGCGCAGACGCTGGGCATCGCCGGCGGCCCAGGCGTTGAAGCTGCCGCGCAGGTACAACGCCCGACCCTCGAGCGGGTCGGGCCTGCACACGGGCTGCGCGAAGACGGCACCGGCGGCGCCGAGCAACGCGACCATGAGCAGCGACTGCTTCACCGGACCCGTTTGTACGAGCTGTAGCCGCCGCCGGGGCTCAGTTCCGGCACCAGCACGCGTACCGATCGCGCGGGTACGGTGGCCTCCACGAGGCCGCAGGTGATCTGAATCGGTGGCCCGCTGGTCGGCAACTGATCGAGCAGGCGAAACGGGTTCATCAGCTTCGAGTTGGCCACCAGCACGGTTTCGTGCACGTCGGCGTCGCCCGGATTGGCCAGCACCACCACGCTGTCGGCCACGCGGTCGGTGTAGCGCTCGAAGGCGATCAGGTTCGTGGCGGTGACAGGGCGGAAGTTGCCCACGCGCAGCGCGCGCAGGCGCTTGCGCAGCGTTATCAGTTGCTTGGTCCACGCCAGCGCCGGGTGGCCTGCCGCGACCAGGTCCCAGCGCATCGGCGCGCGCATCTCGGGATCGTCGCCGCCGGGCATGTCCACTTCGCCGCCATAGTAGAGGTTGGGCGCACCGGGCAGCGTGAACATCAGCACCTGCACCAGGTGGCGCTGGCGTTCGTCGGGCAGCGTGGTGGCCAGGCGCTCGGTGTCGTGGTTCTCGAGGTAGAGCCAGCTCTTGAGCAGGTGCTCGTAGTCGGCCTCGCCGATCAGGCGCTCGATCATGCGCTGCGCTACCGGCGCGGCGATGCGCCCGTCGGCCGCGCGCAGCAGGATGTGGCGCAAGGGGAAGTGCATCACCGCATCGACCGACGGGAACCATTCCTTCGGGTAGCAGCCGATCTCGCCCACCACCAGCGAGCCGGGCCTTCTCGGCATGCGCGGCCTGTGTCAGCTCGTTCAGGAATTCGAAGCCGATGTCCACCGCCACATCGAGCCGCCAGCCATCCACGCCTTCGCGCAGGTAGCTGCGCACGACGGAGTCTGGCCTTGGCGTAGACATGGTCGCGCACGACCGGATTTTCGAGATTCAACTCGGGCAGGTTCTCTGCGTTCCACCAGGCGCGCGCGCCGCCGGGGTATTGCGGTCCGAAGACGAACCAGTCTCTGTATGGGCTCTTTGGGTCGCTCTCGGCCTCGCGGAACTTCGGCGAGTTGCGGCCCATGTGGTTGAACACGCCGTCGAGCACGAGCTTCATGCCGCGGCGATGCAACTCGGCCGCGAGTGTGCCCACGTCTTCGCGCGTGCCGAACTCCGGGCTCACGGCGTGGTAGTCGAGCGAGTCGTACTTGTGGTTGGTGTAGCCCAGGTGGACCGGGTTGAGATACAGCACGTCGGCGCCGAGTTGCTCGATGTGATCGAGCCGGCGTGCGGTGGACGCGAGGTCACCGCCCCAGAAGTCGATCTCGTGGCTCCACAGCCTGTGCGACTCGATGTAGTGGCCGCGTGTGGGCAGCTCGTTCCAGGCGCGCAAGCGCTTGGGCGCCGGGTAGAGCGCGCGCTTGGCCTGGAGGTCGGCGGGCGGCGCGAAGCGGTCCACCAGCACCTGGTAGACCACCGCGCCGTTGCGCCAGTCGCGCTCGCGCGTTTCGAAGACGGTGTCCAGCGCTTGATCGAAGGTGTTCATGGCACGCGTTTGTAGCGGTTGTAGCCACCGAGCGCCTTCGGCGCGGGCTTGAGCACCATCACCGTGTGCGGCGGCACCTCGACGCTGACGACGCCTGCACCGAAACTGGCGACGGGCGGTGCGCCGGGCGGGCCGAGCAGATCGACCAGCGGCGTGTCGTCCATCAGGCTCGCATTCGCCACCAGCAGCGTTTCGCGCACCGCGGTGGCGCCGGGGTTGGCGACGACGATGCAGGTGTCGAGCGCCTTGTCGGTGTGGCGTTCGAAGGCCAGCAGGCGTTGCGACTCGGCCAGTCGGAAATCGCCGATGCGCAGCGCGCGGTGGCCCTTGCGCAGGTCGATCAGGCGTCGCATCCACTGCAACTCGGGGTTGTCGTCGCGCACCAGGTCCCAGCGCATCGGGCCGCGGTTCTCGGGGTCGGCGCCGCCGGTCATGCCGACCTCGGCGCCGTAGTAGACATTGGGTGCGCCGGGCAGCGTGAACTGCAGCGCCTGCACGAAGCGGCGCTGCGCGGTGTCGGGCAACTGGGTGGCGATGCGCGTGATGTCGTGGTTGTCGATCACCGTCCACGACTTCAGCATCGGCAGGATGCCGGCGTCGCGCACCAGGCGATCGGTCATGCGCGCCGCGGTGGCCGGCGCGATCTCGCCCGACGCGAAGCCGAGCACGATCTGCCGCAACGTAAAGTTCATCACCGCGTCGATCGAGCGCAGCCAGCGGTCGGGGTAGTTGACGATCTCGCCGACCACCAGCGAAGCGGGCTTCTCCTTGTGCGCGGCGGCTGTCAGTTCGCGCAGGTAGCGGTAGCCGATCTCGTAGGCAGTGTCCAGGCGCCAGCCGTCGGCGCCGTCGCGCAGCCAGCTGCGCACCACCGAGTCCGGCGCCTCGTAGAGGTAGCGACGCACCGCAGGGTTCTCGAGGTTCAGCTCGGGATGGTTCTGGAATCCGGTCCACACGCGCGCACCGCCCTCGTACTGCGGGCCGATCGCGAACCAGTTGCGGTACTTGCTCTTCGGATGGGCAAAAGCCTCGCGAAAGATCGGCGCGTTGCGGCCCATGTGGTTGAACACGCCGTCCAGCACCACCTTGATGCCTCGGCGATGGGCGTCGGCGGCCAGGCGGCTGAAGTCGTCGCGCGTGCCGTACTCGGGCGAGACGGCCTGGAAGTCCAGCGCGTCGTACTTGTGGTTGGTATAGGCGAGGTGGATCGGGTTCAGGTACAGCACGTCCGCGCCGAGGCGCTGCACATGGTCGAGCCGCGCGGTCGCGCTCTGCAGGTCGCCGCCCCAGAAGTCGAGCTCGTGGGCGCTCAGCTTCTGCTCGGGCAGGTAAGGCCCCGGCTTGGGCGAGTCGGTCCAGGCGCGCAAGCACCTTGGGTGCGGGATAGAGCGCACGCTTGGCCTCGAGGTTGGTCGGCGGCGCGAAGCGGTCGACCAGCACCTGGTAGACGACGGCACCGTTGCGCCAATCGCGTTCGCGGTCTTCGTAGATGCCAGCCTGTGCTGCGAGGCTCGCGGTCGTCATCGCAGCCGCGAGTGCCCACGCCAGCGCGAGGCGCTTCATCCCTTGACACCCCCCGCGGTCAGCCCGGACACGATCCAGCGCTGTGCGGCCAGGAACACCAGCGTGATCGGCAGGCCCGACAGCACGGCGGCGGCGGCGAAGTCGCCCCACAGGTAGCGCTGCTCGTAGAGGAAGAACTTGCTGCCGACGGCGAGCGTGAGGTTGGGCTCCTCGCGCAGCAGGATCGAGGCCACCGGGTACTCGATGATCACGCCGATGAAGGCCAGCACGAAGACCACGACCAGGATCGGCACCGCCATCGGCAGCAGCACGAAGCGAAAGGCCTGCCAATGGCGTCGCACCGTCGACCTTGGCGTTCTCCTCGATCTCGACCGGCACGGTGTCGAAGTAGCCCTTGATGGTCCAGATATGCGTGGCCACGCCGCCCAGGTAGGCGGCGATCAGGCCGGCATGGGTTTCGACACCGAGCCAGGCGATGTGGTTGCCCAGGCCGTCGAAGATGGCGTAGATCGCCACCAGCGCCACTGCCACCGGGAACATCTGCAGCACCAGCATGGTGTTGAGGAGGGCTTGTTTGTTGGCGAATTTCAGGCGTGCGAAGGCGTAGGCCGCGGTGGTGCTGATGGCCACGATCAGCAAGGCCGAGATGGTGGCGATCTTGATCGAGTTCCACAGCCAGAGCAGGACCGGGAAGGGCGGCGGGGTGAGCGTGCCGTCGGCCGCAGTGATGGTCATGCCCAGCGCCAGCTTCCAATGCTCGAAGCTGATTTCGCTGGGGATCAGCGCACCGGTGGCGAAGTTGCCCGGCCGCAGCGAGATCGAGACGATCGCCAGCAGCGGGAACAGCGTGACCGCGATCAGCACCCACAGCGATGCGCGCGCCGCCCACAGGCGCCAGCGTTGTCGTTTGCCGGTGACGATGGCCATGTTGTTCAGCTCCTGGCCCGCGCCTGTTGCGTGGCCTTCAACTGCAACAAGGCCATCAGCGCCACCATGATGAAGATCAGGGTCGAGATCGCCGCCGCGAGGCCGAAGTTCTGGCCGGCATCCGTGAAGGCGATGCGGTAGGTGTAGCTGACCAGGATGTCGGTGGTGCCCGCGGGCAGCTTGGTGTCGAGGAAGTCGGGCCGGCCATCGGTGAGCAGCGCGATCAGCACGAAGTTGTTGAAGTTGAAGGCGAAGGCCGAGATCAGCAGCGGCGTCAGGGGTTTCAGGATCAGCGGCGCCGTGATCTTGAAGAAGTTGTCCAGCGGCTTGGCGCCGGCCAGTGCCGAGGCTTCGTACAGATCGGCCGGGATGGTCTTGATCAGACCGCTGCACAGGATCATGATGTACGGGAAGCCGAGCCAGGTGTTGACGATCAGCAGCATCGCCTTGGCCAACAATGGGTCGGCAAACCAGGCCGGGCGCACGCCGAACAGCGCTTGCAGGATGCCGTTGATCTCGCCGAAATTCTGGTTGAACAGGCCCTTGAAGACCAGGATCGAGATGAAGCCCGGCACCGCGTAAGGCAGGAACAACAGGGTGCGGTACAGCGTGCGCTCGGGCAAACCCTCCCAGTTCAGCAACACCGCCAGCGCCATGCCCAGCCCGCCGGCAAAGACCACCGTGAGCGCGGCGAAGACCACGGTCCAGATGAAGATCGAGACGAAGGGGCCGCGGAACTCGGCGTCGAACAGCATGCGGCTGTAGTTGGCGAAGGCGATGCCGACCTTGAAGCCCGGCGAAACACGGTCGCCGGCAGTCGTCTCGAAAAAGCCGCTGTCGCGGTTGGCCTTGTAGACCGTGCCGGTGGCCACCTGCGTGATCGAACCGTCGGCATTGGCCCTCCACAGCGGCTCGAGCGGCGCGAATTCACGCAGGCCGGCGTAGGACAGTCGCGTGCCGTCAGGAGCCTGGATGTGCAGCATTTGCAGCCCGTCGCGCAGGGCGATCACGTCACGCAGTGCCAGCGCCGGGCCGAGATCCGCCGGGGCGGGTTGCAAGGTGATCGGTGATGCGTTGCGGCGCTCGAGCGCGAGCGGCGGCGTCACCCAGCGCATGCCGACTTGGCGCGCAGTCAGCAGCAGGCGCTGCTGCGAGCCCTCGGCATGCAGGCTCACGTCGTAGGCATGCGTTTCGTCGGCGACGGATTGTGCAAGCAGGTAGTCGCGCGCACGTTCGAATTCGAGCAGGTTGGCCGACGAGTAGTTGGTGAAGCCTATCTGCACCGTGTAGAGCAGCGGAAAGGCCACGAACAGCAGCATGCCGGCCACGCCGGGGAACAGGTAGCGCCAGGCCAGCGAGCGGCCGGTGCCATAGATCGCGATCGCCGTGGCGCCAAACGCGAGCACGCCGACGGCCACCAGCGGCTGGCCCGCGGTGAAAAGGCCGAAGACCATCCACAGCAGCGCCAATGCCGCCAGCGCGATGATCGAGCGCGAAACAAGCCTCCTCATCTCAACGTGAAACGATGCGCGCCGCCGCGCCGTCCAGCGCGGCCTTGGGCGACTGGCGACCCTGCGTGATGGCTTCGAGCGCCGCGTCGAGCGCCGGCCAGACGCGGCCCATTTCCGGGATGTTGGGAATCGGCTCGCCGGCCCTTGCGTTGGCCATCGTGGCGGCGATGTTCGGGTCGGCTGCGAGCTCCTGGAAGTAGGCCTTGTTGGCCGGGGTGCCCAGCGCCACGTCGGCCGACACGGTCTTCAGGCTGGTGATCGTCAGCAAGTGGTTCTCGATGAACTCGCGCGCGATGTCCTTCAACCTGGACGGCGCGGTGATCATGCAGCCGAGCACGCCGACGAAGGGCTTGGACGGCTTGCCGGCCACGACGCCCGGTATCTGGCTCACCGCGAAGTCGATCTTCGCTTTCTTCGCGTTGTCCCAGGCCCAGGGGCCGTTGATCATCATCGCCACATTGCCGGCGGCGAACTGCGATTCCATGTCGGGGTACTTGGCGCCGGCGGGCATGTGGCCCTCCTTGACCAGGCGTTCGAGCATCAACGCGCCGGCCAGCGCGCCGTCGTTGTTGACACCGGTGACCTTGGGATCGAAGTTGCCCTTGGCGTCGCGGCCGAACACCGTGCCACCGGCGCCGGCCAGCAGCGGCCAGGTGAAGAAACTCTGGCTGTGCACCCACAGGATCGCCTTCTTGCCCTGCTTGGCGAGGTCTTTGTCGAGCGCGATGACCTCGTCGAAGCTGGTCGGCGGCGTCTTCACCAGGGCCTTGTTGTAGATCAGGCCGATGGCCTCGATGGACAGCGGGTAACCCCACAACTGGTCGTTCCAGGTGAAGGCTTTCCAGGTCGAGGGCTCGATCTCGTCGCGCAGGCGTTGCGGCGGCCGGATCGGCACGATCAGCCCCGACTTGGCCCATTCGCCGACCCGGTCGTGCGGCCAGCAGAAGATGTCCGGGCCCTTGCCCGCGCCGGCGGCGGCCTGGAACTTGTCGGGCGCGGCCTCCGGGTGCTGGACCACGACCTGCACACCCGACTGCCGGGTGAACTCGTCGCCGACCTTCTGCAGCCCGTTGTAGCCCTTGTCGCCGTTGATCCAGACCAGCAGGCGCAGCGGCGGCGCGGCATGGGCCGCTGCGGCCAGCGCGGTGACCAGTGCCGCGGCGAGCCAGCGCCGGATCATGCGGCGCGTTGTTCGAGCTGCCCGGGTGCGAGGCGTCGCATGGCGCGGCCGTCGGCGCCAAAGACATAGGCACAGGCCGCGGGCACCGACAGCGTGATAGCCTCGCCGTTCTTCGGCCGCACGCGGCCGTCGAGTTCGCAGGTCAGCGGCTCGGCGACGCCGGGGTAATCGCAATAGGCCACCGTGGCCGAGCCCAGCGTTTCGACGAACGTCACGCGGGTGGGTAGGGCATTTTCGCCGCCGCCCACCGCGAAATGTTCGGGCCGGATGCCCAACGTGACCTTGTCGCCGACCTTGGCCGCCGAGGCATCGACCAGGCAGCGCACGCGCGCACCCCCACTCAGCTGCACGTTGGCTTCGTCGGCGGCGGCCGAGGCAAGCACGCCCTCGAGAAAGTTCATCTTCGGGCTGCCGATGAAACCGGCGACGAACAGGTTGTCGGGGTGTTCGTAGAGGTCGAGCGGCGAGCCGACCTGCTCGATCTTGCCGGCCGAGAGCACGACGATACGGTCGGCCAAGGTCATCGCTTCGACCTGGTCGTGGGTGACATAGACCATCGTCGTCTTCAGCTCTTCGTGCAGCTTGGCGAACTCGTAGCGCATCTTCACGCGCAGCGCGGCGTCGAGGTTGGACAGCGGCTCGTCGAACAGGAAGACCTCGGGTTTGCGCACGATGGCCCGGCCTATGGCCACGCGCTGGCGCTGGCCGCCCGACAAGTCCTTGGGCTTGCGCTGCAACAGATGATCGATGTGCAGGATCCGGGCCGCTTGCTGCACCGCGTCGTCGATCTCGGCCTTGGGGAGTTTGGCCAGTTTCAGGCCGAAGGCCATGTTCTCGTACAGATCCATGTGCGGGTAGAGGGCATAACTCTGGAACACCATCGCGATGCCGCGCTCGGCGGGGGGCACGTCGTTGACGACGCGGCCACCGATGGTCAGCGTGCCGCCGGTGACGTCTTCCAGCCCGGCGATGACGCGCAGCAGCGTCGATTTGCCACAGCCCGAGGGCCCGACGAAGACCATGAACTCGCCGTCACGCACTTCGAGGTGGATGTCGCGCAAGACCTGGGCCTCGCCGAAGGCTTTGTGCACACCCGTGAGTTGGACTGCTGCCACTGTGAATTTCCTCGGTGCGAACGCCCTGTTTGTAGAGAATATACAGACGGTAGAGACGATTCACAACGTTGATGTGCTGCGATCAATACGGCTTGTCTCTTTATAAATCAACAACTTAGCTTACTGCTGGGGAATTCCCGATGTAGCATAACTACATCCTTGTCAGGGCAGAATGGCGTCACCCAGCCGCTGCCAAACTTGTATGAGCTCCAACACTGCCAAGTCGATGAGTCCCCGTCGTACTGCCAATGCCAAGGCAGCGAGTCTGGCCCAAGCCTTTGGCACCGCCTATCAGCGTGAACTCGCACAGCGCAGCGACGGGGCCACGCCCGAGGCCTGCCTGTGGGCGGCGGCGCACGCCAGTCGCGAAATCCTTGCGGAGCGCTGGGCCCGCACCCAGGCCGAAGACCGCGCCAACCAGGCGTCGCGCCGCGTGCATTACCTGTCGATGGAATTCCTGATGGGCCGTGCGCTAGCCAATGCCGTGGCCGCGCTGGGGCTGGACGACGCGTTGCGCGTCGCGACCCAGGCCGCAGGACAGCCCCTGCCCGACGTGCTCGAGCGAGAGGCCGACGCCGCGCTCGGCAACGGCGGCCTGGGCCGGCTCGCCGCCTGCTTTCTCGATTCCTTCGCCACTCTGGGCCTGCCCTCGTTCGGCTACGGCGTGCGCTACCAATACGGCATGTTCGCGCAGCAAATTGCCGGTGGCCGTCAGGTCGAAGCGCCCGACGATTGGCTCAAGCGCGGCAACCCCTGGGAAATTCAGCGCCCGGAACTGCGCTGGACGATAGGATTCGGCGGCCGCGTGGTGGCCGACGGCAGCGATGGCGGCGGCCGGCGCTGGCTGCCGGCCGAGCGCGTCGTGGCCACCGCCTTCGACTTCATCGTGCCGGGCCACGGCACCGAGCGCGTGGCCACGCTGCGCCAGTGGCATGCGATGAGCGAGCAACCGATCGACTTCGCCGCCTTCTGCCGCGGTGAGCACCTGGCCTCGGGCCGCGAGCGACTGTCGGCCGACATGCTCAACTGGGTGCTCTACCCCGACGACAGCACCCAGGCCGGCCGCGAGATGCGCCTGAAACAGGAGTTCCTGCTCGTCAGCGCTTCCTTGCAGGACATGCTGGCGCGGCACCTGCGCGAAGGGCGTGCCCTGCACGATTTCGGGCGCCAGAACAGCGTGCACCTGAACGACACGCACCCGGCCCTGGTGCCCGCCGAATTGATGCGCCTGCTGATCGACGAGCACGGCCTGGCCTGGGCCGAGGCCTGGAGCCTGACGCGCCAGGCCGTGAGTTACACCAACCACACCCTGATGCCCGAGGCGCTGGAAACCTGGGCCCTGACGATGTTCGAGGCCCTGCTGCCGCGGCACCTGGAGATCGTCTTCGAGATCAACCGCCGCTTCCTCGACGAGGTGCGCGCCCGATTCCCCGGCGACGACGCGCGCGTGCGCCGCATGTCGCTGATCGACGAAGGCGGCGAGCGCAGGGTGCGCATGGCCGCCTTGTCGATCGTGGCCTCGCACAAGGTCAACGGCGTCTCGGCACTGCATTCGGAGTTGATGGTGCAGACCATCTTTGCCGATTTCGCCGCGCTCTACCCCGACCGATTCACCAATGTCACCAACGGCGTGACGCCGCGGCGCTGGCTGATGCAGGCCAACCCGGGCCTGGCGGCCCTGATCGACACGCAGATCGGCCCGGCCTGGCGCAGCGACGCATCGGGCCTCGCGGCATTGGCCGCTCACGCGCGCAAGAAGACCCTGGGCAGCGCACTGCTGAAGGTCAAGCACGAGAACAAGGCCCGGCTGGCGGCCTTGGTGCGGCGTGAACTCGGCCTGGTCATAGCCCCGACCAGCCTGTTCGACGTGCAGATCAAGCGCATCCACGAATACAAGCGCCAGCTGCTCAACCTGCTGCATGTCGTGGCCCGCTATCAGGCCATCCTGGCCCAGCCCGATGCACCCTGGGTGCCGCGCACGGTGGTGTTTTCCGGCAAGGCCGCCTCGGCGTACCAC
>CAVUGY010000036.1:0-19905 GCA_963741125.1 uncultured beta proteobacterium | reverse complement strand
TGCCTATGCGCTCAATGCCGCATCGGTGGCCCTGCTCGATTCGCTCAAGGTCTGGCCCGCCCTGCCTGCCGACGCGCGTACCGCGGTGTACGACATGCGCGTGCATGGCGACGCCGGGTCGGCCGGCGAATTGCGCTTTTCGGCCTGGCAGCAGCAGGTGCGCGAGCTGGCCTGGATCGTCGACGCCGGCGCGCTCGAGGCCGAGTTGGCCAACGCACTGCGTTATGCGCCGCACGTGGCCCGCACCGACAGCCCCGCACAGGCGGCCCTGCAGGTGGTGGCCGAAGGCAAGGCGTCGACCACCCGCGAGCAGTTCGGCGTGGCGTTCGAGAGCCACGACTATGGGCAGCGTGCCGTCGCCGCGCGCCTGGCCAGCAGCCAGGCGCACCAGGGCCTGGCACGGCAATGGTTTCGCTCGCCCGACGTGCTGGCCTTGTTGCCCACCGATCGGCCGCGGGCCGGCCACGGTTTGGCGCTGGTCTGGTCGCTGCCGACGGCACGCGCCACGGCCCTGTTGGCGCTGGACGATCAGGCCTTCGAGGCCGAACTGATGCAGGCCACGGCCGGCGCGGCAGGAGACTTGCGTCTGGCCGGCGCGCGCGCCGCCTGGCCGCTGGCGCTGGCCCGCGCCGAGCGCGTTTGCGGGCCGGGCTGGGTGCTGGTGGGCGACGCGGCGCACCTGGTGCATCCGCTGGCCGGCCAGGGCCTGAACCTGGGCCTGGCCGACGTGGCCGCACTGGCACGCGTCGTCGCCGAGCGTGAACCATGGCGCAGCTTGGGCGATGTTCGCCTGCTCGATCGCTACGCACGTGAGCGGGAGACCGCCACCCGTGCCATGCTTGGTCTGACCGACGGCCTGTTGGCGCTTTTTTCACACCCGGCGCCATGGGCCAAGGAACTTCGCAACCGCGGCCTGGGTCTGGTCAACGCGGCCACGCCGCTCAAGCGCTGGCTCACGGGCCGGGCCCTCGGTCTTTGACCACCTCGCTGCCGGGAATCCACATGCTGCTGCGCTTACTGACCCTGCTGGCCCTGGCCGCCACCCTGGCTTGGCCGGCGACCGCGCAGGAGGCGCTGATCCGCAAGAACCTGGCCGAGCGGTTGCCCGACTTCCCGAAGGTCGACGAGGTCAGCAAGACGCCGATTGCCGGCTTGTGGGAGTTGCGCGTCGGCAATGAATTGTTCTACACCGACGAGCAGGGCAACCATCTGATCCAGGGCTCGCTGTTCGACACCAAGGCCAAGGTCAACCTGACCGAGCAGCGCATCGAAAAACTGACGGCGATCGACTTCGACAAGCTGCCCTTCAAGGACGCGATGGTCATCAAGCAGGGCAGCGGTGCGCGCAGGCTGGCGGTCTTCGTCGACCCGAATTGCGGCTATTGCAAGCGTTTCGAGCGTGACCTGCTGGCGGTCAAGGACGTGACGATCTACACCTTCCTCTACCCGGTGCTGGGGCCTGACTCGCATGACAAGTCGCGGGCGATCTGGTGCTCGAAGGACGCCATGAAAACCTGGCGCGCCTGGATGATCGACGGCGTGATGCCGCCCAAGGTGATGCGGGCCTGTGACACCGCGGCCGTCGAACGCAACACGGCGTTCGGCCAAAAGTACCGCATCAACGGCACGCCGGCGGTGCTGTTCGAAGACGGCAAGCGTGTGCCCGGAGCGATGCCGCTGGCCGAGGTCGAAAAGCGCCTGGCCGAGGCGGCGCGGGCGGCCAAGTCGTAGCCGGCCTTCGCCACGCGAGCCCGCGATCAGGCTTGTAACCAGGTCGCGGTGCCGTCGGCAAAGCGCGCGCGACGGTGGCCCGTCGCGCGCATTTCGAGCCAGTCGACGGACCGCACATCGGCCGTGATCAGCGCGAAGTGAGCGCGTTCGCCGCGTGCGCCCAGCGCGTTGTCGAGCACGCTGCCAGGTGCCAGCGCGCTGAGGTAGTCGTGCGCGGCGGGCGACAACTTCAGTTGCGCCCAATACGACGAGACGGCCAGACCGTCGGCCTGCGCTTGCAACTCGACGCGCAGGCGCAATTGCCAATTCAGCGCCGGTGACCACATCACCAAGGTGCCCAAGGGGTGGCCGCGCAGCTGCGTGACCTTGGTCGCGCGCGCGTCGCTGAACAGGGTCAGCCGCTTGGCGCGGCGGTCGGTCTCGCGCAATACCACCGTGCGGGCGTCGCCGATCTGGCCGTCGGTGGTCGCCAGCGCCGGCGTGCGCCAGGGGTGCTGCGGGTTCTGCGGCGCAGCCGTCAGCTCGCGCCACAAGGCGGCTTCGATCGCCGCCAACGAGTCGAGCCGCTCGTCGGCCATGGGCCTCAAGCCTCGCCGCGCGGCATCGGCGCGCTCATGATTCGCGCCGCAGGGCCGGGAACAGGATCACGTCGCGGATGCTCGGGCTGTCGGTGAGCAGCATGATCAGCCGGTCGATGCCGATGCCGCAGCCACCCGTCGGCGGCATGCCGTACTCGAGGGCGCGGATGAAGTCGGCGTCGTAGTACATCGCCTCTTCGTCGCCGGCGTCCTTGTTCGCCGCCTGGGCGGCAAAGCGCGCGGCCTGGTCCTCGGCGTCGTTCAGTTCCGAGAAGCCGTTGGCGACCTCGCGGCCGGTGATGAAGAGCTCGAAGCGCTCGGTCACGGCCGGGTTGGTGTCCGAGGCTCTGGCCAGCGGGCGACACCTCGACCGGGTAGTCGATGATGAAGGTCGGCTGCCACAACTGGGCTTCGACCGCGGCCTCGAACAGGCCGAACTGCAGCTCGGCCAGCGTCCAGTGCGCCGGCGGCTCCACGCCCAGGGCCTTGAGCCTGGCGTGCAGCAGCTTGGCATCGTCGGCCTCGGCGCCTGACAATCCGGCGTGCACGAGCAGCGAATCGCGCACCGACAAGCGCGCGAAGGGCTGGTCCAGTTCGACGGGCTTGCCGGCATAACTGAGCGTGGCCAGCCGGCCGCCGCGCGCGCGGCGTGGCGCAGCACGTCTTCGGTGAAGTCCATCAGGTCGTGATGGTTCCAGTAGGCCGCGTAGAACTCCATCATCGTGAATTCGGGGTTGTGCCGAACCGAGATGCCTTCGTTGCGAAAGTTGCGGTTGATCTCGAACACGCGCTCGAAGCCGCCGACGAGCAGGCGCTTCAGATACAGCTCCGGCGCGATGCGCAGGAACATCTCCTGATCCAGCGCGTTGTGGTGAGTGACGAAGGGCTTGGCATTCGCGCCGCCGGGGATCGGCGTGCAGCATCGGCGTCTCGACCTCCAGGAAGCCGTGCTCGACCATGAAATTGCGGATCGACGACACCGCCTTGCTGCGGGCCACGAAGCGCGCGCGGGCGGCGTCGTCGGTGATCAGGTCGACGTAGCGTTGGCGGTACTTCTGCTCCTGGTCGGTCATGCCGTGGAACTTGTCGGGCAGCGGGCGCAGGCTCTTGGTCAGCAGGCGCAGCGCGGTCACGCGCACCGACAGCTCGCCGGTCCGGGTCGAAAGAGCGTGCCTTCGGCGCCCAGGATGTCGCCCAGATCACCAGTGCTTGAAAGCCTCGTAGCCGGCCTCGCCCAGCGCATCCCTGGTGACGAACAACTGGAGCCGGCCCGAGGCGTCCTGCAGGGTGCCGAAACTGGCCTTGCCCATCACGCGCTTCAGCATCAGCCGGCCGGCCACCGCGACGCGGATCGCCTGCGGCTCGAGCGCCTCGTTGGCGCGTGCTGCCATGGCGCAGTTGCAGGTCGGCGGCGTGGTGCGTCGGCTTGAAGTCGTTGGGGAAGGCCACGCCCTGCTTGCGGATCAGCGGCCAGCTTCTCGCGCCGTTCGGCGATCAGCTTGTTTTCGTCGGCGGCTTCTGGTGGGGCGGCAGTAGTCATCGGCAACTCGTTGAATTTGCTCGAATTTTAGGCGCACACCGGGTCGGCCCTTAAAATCGCCGCTCCCCTGCCATGCCGCCCGACGCGGCCCTCAACGTGCCTGACGTGCGCCTGCCCATCACCGACCGCAAGCTGCGCTTCGCCCTGGTGGGCTGCGGCCGCATCAGCAGCAACCACCTCGACGCGCTGGCGCGGCACGGCGAGCGCGCCGAGCTGGTGGCGGTGTGCGACAACCGGCCGCAAGCCCTGGCCGCCGCGGTGGCACGCAGCGGTGCGCGCGGCTTTGCCTCGCTGACCGAGTTGCTCGCCCACAGCGACGCCGACATCGTGACCCTGGCCACGCCGAGCGGCCTGCACCCGCAGCAGGCGATCGAGATCGCGCAGGCCGGCCGCCATGTGCTGAGCGAAAAGCCGATGGCCACCAAGTGGGACGAAGGCATGGCCATGGTGCGCGCCTGCCGCGACGCGCGGGTCAAGCTGTTCGTCGTCAAGCAGAACCGGCTGAATGCAACCATGCAGCTGCTGAAGCGGGCGGTCGAGGACGGGCGCTTCGGCCGCATCTTCATGGTCAACGTCAACGTGTTCTGGACCCGCCCGCAGAGCTACTACGACGATGCACCCTGGCGCGGCCGCTGGGATCTGGACGGCGGCGCCTTCATGAACCAGGCCAGCCACTATGTCGACATGGTCGACTGGCTGGTCGGCCCGGTCGACAACGTGCACGCCTACACCGCCACGCTGGCGCGCGACATCGAGGCCGAAGACACCGGCGTCATGAGCCTGCGCCTGCGCTCGGGCGGCCTGGCCTCGATCAACGTCACGATGCTCACGCAGGGCAAGAACTTCGAGGGCAGCATCACGATCCTGGGCGAGCGCGGCACGGTGCGCATCGGCGGCGTGGCCGTCAATGAAATCCAGCATTGGCAGTTCGACGAACCCCGGCCCGAAGACGCTGCGGTAACGAGCGCCAACTACACCGCGCCCTCGGTCTACGGCTACGGCCACCCGCTGTACTACGCCAACGTCATCGACACGCTGCGCGGTGAGGCCCACGCCGAAGTCGACGGCTACGAGGGCCTGCGCTCGCTCGAGGTCGTGATCGCCGCCTATCGCAGCGCGCGCGACGGCGTGCGAGTCGGGTTGCCGCTGGTCTTCTGATGGCCGCGGTCATTCACCCGTCTGCCATCGTCGATGCCGGCGCGACGCTGGGCGACGGCACGAAGGTCTGGCACTTCGCCCATGTCTGCGCCGGTGCCCGCATCGGCGCGGGCTGCTCGCTCGGGCAGGGCGTGTACGTGGGCAACGACGTGGTCATCGGCGACAACGTCAAGATCCAGAACAACGTCTCGGTCTACGACGCCGTGACGCTCGAAGACGACGTATTCTGCGGCCCGAGCATGGTCTTCACCAACGTCTACAACCCGCGCTCGGCCGTCAGCCGCAAGGATGAATACCGCAAGACCCGGGTGCGCCAGGGCGCGACCCTCGGCGCCAATTGCACCATCGTCTGCGGCACCACGATCGGCCGCTATGCCTTCGTCGGCGCCGGCGCCGTCGTCAACCGCGATGTGCCGGACTTCGCCCTGATGCTCGGCGTGCCGGCGCGCCAGGCGGGCTGGATGAGCCGCCACGGCGAGCGCCTGGCGCTGCCAGCTGGCCGGTGAAGGGCGGGCACAGTGCGCGCAAACCGGCGATCGCTATGTGTTGCGCGCCGGCGTCGTCGCGCTCGAGGCCGTCTGACGGCAATGCAGCGCACCCAGCAATCAGACCAGCCATGAACGCACCAGAGACCCCGATCGCGATGGAGTTCGTCGACCTGAAGGCGCAGTACGCGGCGCTGCGCGAGAGCATCAACGCCCGCATCCAGCGCGTGCTCGACCACGGCCAGTACATCATGGGCCCGGAGGTGAAGGAGCTCGAGCAGCAGCTTGCCGCCTTCACCGGGGCCAGGCACTGCATCACCGTGGCCAGCGGCACCGAGGCGCTGCTGATCAGCCTGATGGCACTCGGCCTGAAGCCCGGCGACGAAGTGATCACGACCCCGTTCACGTTCGCCGCCACCGCCGAGATGATCGTGCTGCTCGGCGGCAAGCCGGTCTTCGTCGACATCGAGCCCGACACCTGCAACATCGATCGCGACGCTGATCGAAGCCGCGATCACCGACACGCACGCGGGCCATCATGCCGGTGAGCCTGTACGGCCAGGTGGCCGACATGGACGAGATCAACGCCATCGCCGCGCGCCACGGCAACTCCCGGTCATCGAAGACGCCGCGCAGAGCTTCGGCGCCACCTACAAGGGCCGCAAGAGCTGCAACCTGAGCACGCTGGGCTGCACCAGCTTTTTCCCGAGCAAGCCGCTCGGCTGCTACGGCGACGGCGGCGCGATCTTCACCAACGACGACGCGCTGGCGCAGGCCAGCCGCGAGATCCGCGTGCATGGGCAAAGCGGCCGCTACAACCACACCCGGGTCGGCGTGGGCGGGCGCATGGACACCCTGCAATGTGCGGTGGTGCTGGCCAAGCTCGAGCGCTTCGGGTGGGAACTCGAGCAGCGCCGCGCGATCGGCGAGCGCTACCGGCAACGCCTGGCCAAGGCTGCCCGGCGTGCAATTGCTGGCCGTGCGCCCGGATCGCGATTGCGTCTGGGCCCAGTTCACCGTCTTTGCCGACGACCGCCGCGCCGTTCAGGCCGCGCTGCAGAGGCGCGGCGTGCCGACGGCCGTGCATTACCCCAGGCCGCTGCATCATCAGCCGGCGTACGCCGTCAGGTGCGGGGTCGGATGAGTTCCCGCACAGCGTGAGCGCGGCCGAGCGTGTGCTGAGTCTGCCGATGAGTGGCGACCTGAGCCAAGCCGACCAGGAGCGCGTTGTCGGGGCATTGCACCTGGTGCTGCGTTGAGCTACCGCGCCTGCGTCGTGTGCGGCAGGGCGAGCCCGACGCTGCTGTTCCCCAAGGACGATTTCGACATCGTGCGCTGTGGCGGTTGTGGAGTCGTATACGTAGGCCAGGACCCAGCCAGCATTGACTTCAATGCGCTCTACGACGAGGGCTACTACACCGGTGGAACCGAGGGGGTGTTTGCCGATTACATCGGTGAAGAGCGCTTGCGACGCGCGCACGCCCGGCGCCGGTTGCTACTCTTGCGCACCTTGCCGCCGCGCATCGCGCGCCGGGGACGGCTGTTGGACGTGGGCTGCGCCGCTGGCTTCTTCCTGGCCGAGGCACGGAGCGCACTACGAAGTGCAAGGTGTCGAGCTTGTCGAAGTGGAGTTCGGCCCACGCGCGCGAGCGATTGAACTTGCCGGTGTACACGGGCACACTGCAAGACGCGCGGTTGCCGGGCGATCACTTTGATGTCATCACATTATGGGACGTCATTGAACATGTTCCGGAGCCCGTACCGCTGCTCGCAGAGGCAGCGCGTGTGCTCAAGCCGGGCGGCCGCCTGGTGCTGACTACCGGGGACTGGGGAAGCGCCTACGCTCGCGAGAAGGGTGCCAATTGGCACCTTATGACGCCGCCATGGCATTTGACTATGTTCAGCCGCGACACGCTGGCCAACGCTGCCGCGCGTGCCGGTCTGCGCGTGGTGGCCTGGCGTAGCGAAGGCGTGGCGGGTGACGGTTGGGTCTGGCGCAACAGGGCGTCGTTGGCGGTCTCGCGAGCGCTCGGGCTGGGTGACATCGTGCGGCTGACACTCGCCAAGTGATGAGCTGCCGCCTTGGGCCCGTGGTGGCACGCGTCTGAAATGGACAGCGTCGCGCGCGGCACGCTGATCAACCTGGGCACACGCACGACAGGCGTGGCAGCGGTGCTGCTGATCACAGCTCTCACCGCTCGGCTGGGCACCGAAACCCAGGGCATGTTTGCTCTGTTCACGAGTATCGAGGGTGTACTGCTGGCGCTGTTCTCGGGTTTCGGCGTCGCGCTGGCACGCCGTATCTCGCACCACGGCGAGCAGCCGCGTGCGATGCTGTCGGCCACCGTATTGGCCTGCATCGCGTTGGGCGCGGTGGCAGGGTTCGGGTTGTGGGTCTTTGCTGCGCTCGGCCCGGCGGCCTACGCCCCGCTGTGGCTGCTGGCGCTGGCAGCGCCGCTGCTCCTGGTGGCACCGAATGCCGCCGGCGTGTGGCTGGGCGAGGGCCGCATGGCCCCGATGGCGCGGCTCACGCTCGTACCGCCGTTGCTGACCGTGCTTACCCTGTCGGTCTTTCTGCTGGGCGCGCACACCACCGCGTTGCCACAGGTGCTGGGGGCCTGGGTCGGCGCTAAGGTGTTGGTCGGGATGGCGGTGCTGTGGGTGCTTTGGCGTGGCGGGCGATTCGCGGCACCGGCCTTCAGGGCGTTGCGCGCCGAACTGCCGTTCATCGCCACCATAGGCGCCACCAATCTGGTGGGCTTGATGAACTACCGTGTCGGCTTGTTCGTCGTGGAGCGGTTGCTCGGGCTTTCGGCCACTGGCGTGTATTCAATCGCCGTCGTGGTGGCCGAGTTGCTATGGTTCGTATCATCATCGCTCACCCAGGCCGCTTATGGCCGCCTGGGGCACCCCGACCGCCAGCGGGCCGCCGCCACGACAGTGCGCGTGGTGCAACTAAGCGTGGCTGCGCTGCTGCTCGTGGCGCCACTGCTTTGGGCCGCGGCTGCAATGGTCATACCGCGAGTGCTGGGCCCAGCCTACGCACCCAGTGTGGCATTGGTGGGCATGTTGCTGCCAGGTGTGCTGCTGTTCGGCGGGGCTTCGGCGCTGTCTGCCTACTTCACAAACCACGCTGGGCAGCCGCAGGTGCCGGCCCAGGTCGCGGCGTTCTCGCTGGTGCTCAATGCCGCGCTGGCGCTGGCACTGGTGCAGCCCCTGGGCATAGCTGGCGCGGCACTTGCGGCCTCGCTGTCGTACGCGGGCACGGTCTTCGTATTGGCCTGGCGTTTTGCCCGCCATGCCGGTCTCCCGCTCGCAAACGTACTTCTACCGGGGCCACAGCTGTGGGTCGACCTCCGTGCCGTAGCATTGATGGCCCGCAAGGCCGGGTGAATGCCGCCGGTCGATCAACCATGACGGACACCAATGCGTGAACTGCTTCAACGTGCCTGGCGTGCCCTGTTCGGGCCGCACATGCTGTACGGCTGGCGCCATGCCAACGGTACTTGGTTGGCGCACACGCGCATCAGCAGTGCGACGCGCATTGAAGGGGTTGCCAGGTTGGACATAGGCGATCACGTCTATATCGGCCCCTTTAACTTGATCGACGCGTCCGGCGGACTGCACTTGGGCGAAGGCTGCCAGGTCACCACGCACTGTGTTCTGCTCACGCATTCCAGCCATCGAGCCATCCGGCTGACCGGGCGCCGTTACTGGGGTATGGTCGACCCGCCGGGCTTCGTGCGCCAGCCTACCGTAATTGGCCGCTATACCTTCATTGGCGCGCATTCGGTCATTGCGCCCGGCAGCAAGCTTGGCCGTGGCGTGCAAGTGCGCGCCTTCAGCTACGTCAGCGGCGAAGTGCCCGACTTCGCCATTGTTGCTGGCCAGCCAGCACGCGTGGTGGGTGACACGCGCGAGATCGACGCAGAGTGGCTGGCGCGCCATCCTGATGTCTGTGCCGATTACGAGGCCTGGGCAAAACCTTGAACCCCAACCACTGCGTTCGCTGCCTCCTGTGGGGGCGCTGCTGCGAGTGTGGCGGGCCGCCGCCAGGGCTGCGACCACTCTTGTGCGGGTTCGGCCCGCCAACGACTTCGCCGACCGCGGCGGCGAGCCGCGGGGCATTGCGCTGAGATGCGCTATGTGCTCATTGGCGACGGCGAGAGCCCGCATCTGCTGAAATGGGCGCGGGCGATTGCAGCGACGCCCGGCATCGAGCTATGGGCAGCGTCGAGCCGTGACTTCGATGCCGGCTTCGATGCCGTGTTGCCGCCCGAGCGTCGACTGGCGCTGGGTACGACGCCCGATATGGCGGGTGGCAACATCGCATTGCTGCGCTACTTGCCGCAGTTGGCGCGTTGGCTGCTGAAGGTGAATGCAACGTGGATTCACGCTCACTACCTAACGTCCCACGGTACGCTGGCCTGGCTGGCGCAGTTGCTATACGGCGTGCGAGGACACCTCGTGGGTTCGGCCTGGGGCAGCGATATCCTGGTCACGCCGCAGGGCAGCCTCATGCTGCGTTTTATCACCCGGCGTGTGCTGCGTGCTTGCGCGCTGACCACCAGCGATTCGCAGGTGATGGCGCAGCGCATGCGTGACCTTGGTGCTGGCGACGTGATGGTGTTCCCGTTTGGTCTGGAAGCGATGCCGCCGGCACCGCCGCCCAAGGACGACACGCTGTTCTTTGCCAACCGTGGGCTGGAGCCGATGTACGCGCCGGCGCGTGTGCTGCGGGCGTTCGACGCGCTGGACTGGCCGGGCAAGCAACTGGTGGTGGCCAACAACGGCGAGCTGCGCGCCGCGCTCGAAGCGGCGGCGCCGCGCGGCACACGTTTCGTCGGCCGCCTTGACGCGGCCACGCAGGCCAGCTGGTACGCGCATTCGCGCTGGTACCTCAGCCTGCCGACAAGCGACTCAGTCGCGGTATCGGTGCTTGAAGCGATGGCACAGGGATGTGTACCGATCCTGTCGGACCTGCCTGCGAACCGCGAACTCGTGCGCGACGGCGACAACGGCATCGTGTTGCGCGACGGTGAAGTGCTGTCGGCCGCGCGCCTCCAGCCGTTGCTCGCGAAAGCCAGTGCCATCGCCAGCGCCAACCGGGCCTGGATCGGCGAGCATGCGCTGTTCGGCCCCTGCGTGCAGCGGTTTTTCGAGCGGGTGCAGGCGCTCGCCGCATGAACATCCTGTACCTAAGTCACTACGCGGGCAGTCCGGCGCACGGCATGGAGTACCGCCCGTATCTACCTGGCCCGCGAGTGGGTGCGCGCCGGCCACCGGGTGATGATCGTGGCCGCCAGCTTCTCGCACGTACGCTCGTGCCAACCAGAGGTGGCGGAACAAGCCGCCGATGGTATCGACTACCGCTGGCTGCCCACGCCGGCCTACCGCGGCAACGGCCTGGGCCGGCTGCGCAACATCGCCTCGTTCCTGCGCCAGGTGTGGGCGTCGGCGTCGCAGCTGGCGGCCACGTTCCGGCCCGACGTGGTCATCGGCTCGAGCACCTACCCGATGGACTGCTGGCCCGCGCGGCGCATCGCGCGGCTGGCCGGCGCGACGCTGGTGCACGAGGTGCACGACCTGTGGCCGTTGTCGCCGATCGAGCTGTCGGGCATGTCGAAGTGGCACCCGTTCGCGCTGCTGTGCCAACGGGCCGAGGACAGTGCCTATCGCCATGCCGACCTGGTGGTGTCGATGCTGCCCAAGGTGCACGCACACATGGCTGCGCACGGGCTGGACCTGGCCAAGCTCGTTATCGTGCCTAACGGCATCTCGCCCGACGACTGGCAGGCTGCGCCGCAGGCGCTGCGGGCCGACGTGCAGCAGGCGCTGGACGCCGCGCGCGCGGCGGGCCACGCGGTGGTCGGCTATGCCGGCTCGATGGGCGAGCCCAACGCGCTCGACACGCTGCTCGACGCCGCCGCATTGCTGCGCGACGAAGCCGCTGCGCTTCGTACTCGTCGGTGACGGCCACCTGCGCCAGCACCTGGCGTCGCGCGTGGCCGCCGACGGGTTGGGCAACGTGACGCTGTTGCCGCCAGTGGCCAAGGGGCAGGTGCCTTCATTTCTGAGCCAGATCGACATCGCCTTCATCGGCTGGCAGCGCGTGCCGATCTACCGCTTCGGCATCGCGCCGAACAAGTTGATGGACTACATGATGGCCGGCTGCCCGGTGCTGCATTCGGTCGATGCCGGCAACGATCCGGTGGCCGAATCGGGCTGCGGCCTGTCGGTCGCGCCGGGCGATGCCGCGGCGATCGCTGCCGGGCTGGCGCAGCTGGCCGCATTGCCCGCCATCGAGCGCCGCGCCATGGGCGAGCGCGGCCGCGCCTTCGTGCAGGCGCACCACACCTACCCGGTGCTGGCGCGGCGCTTTCTCGACGCGGTGGTCGCCGCGCGCCGAGCATGAGCGAATCGCCAGACGACCGCGCCGCGATGGCCGCGCGCTACGCGCGCCGTGCCGCGCCCGAGCGCTACAGCTTTCTGCAGCCCGATGTCTGGCAATCGGTGCAGCAGCGCCAGCGCGCGATGCTGGCGCTGTTTGCTGCGCGCTGGCTGGACATCGTTCGCCGATAAGCGCGTGGTCGAAGTCGGTTGCGGCGGCGGCGGCAACCTGCTCGAACTGCTGCGGCTGGGCTTTGCGCCCGAGCACATGGCCGGCATCGAGTTGCTGCCCGAACGCTTCGCGCAGGCGCGCCACATGCTGCCGGCAGCCCTGCGCCTGATCGAGGGCAACGCGATCGCCGCGCCCATAGTCACAGGCAGCCAGCACCTGGTGCTGCAATCCACGGTCTTCAGCTCGCTGCTCGACGCCGCCACGCGCGCCGAACTGGCTGCGGCCATGTGGCGCTGGCTGGCGCCCGGCGGCGCGGTGCTGTGGTACGACTTCACCGTAAACAACCCGCGCAACCCCGACGTGCGCGGCGTGCCGCTGGCCGAGGTGCGGGCACTGTTCCCGCAGGCGCACATCGTGGCGCGGCGCGTCACGCTGGCGCCGCCGCTGGCGCGCGCCGCGTGCCGGATTCATCCGCGGCTTTATCCTCTGCTCAATGCCGTGCCGCTGTTGCGCACGCATGTGCTGGCCTGGATCGAGAAACAAGCATGAGTTCACCGCTGTCGCCACCCTTCCTGCCCTTTGCCCTGCCCGACATCGGCGACGAAGAAATTGCCGAAGTCGTCGATACGCTCAGGTCGGGCTGGGTCACCACCGGTCCCAAGGCCAGGCGCTTCGAGGCCGATTTCGCCGCCTTCCTCGGCGACTCTGGCCTGCACTGCCTGGCCGTCAACTCGGCCACCGCCGGGCTGCACCTGGCGCTCGAGGCCATCGGCGTCGGCCCCGGCGACGAGGTCATCACCACCACGCACACCTTCACCGCCACGGCCGAGGTGGTGCGCTACCTGGGCGCCGACGTGAAGCTGGTCGACATCGACCCGGCCACGCTGAACATAGACCCGCAGGCCATCGAGGCGGCGATCACGCCACGTACCAAGGCCATCCTGCCGGTGCACTACGCCGGCCTGGCGGCCGACATGCCGGCCATCCTGGCCATCGCCAAGCGCCATGGGCTCAAGGTGGTCGAAGATGCCGCCCATGCGCTGCCGACCACGATAGCCGGCCAGCTGATCGGCACGCTGGCCAGCGACGCCACCGTCTTCAGCTTCTACGCCAACAAGACCATCACCACCGGCGAGGGCGGCATGCTGGTCACGCGCAACGCCGAGCTGGCCGCGCGGGCGCGCGTGATGCGCCTGCACGGCATGAGCCGCGATGCGTTCGACCGCTTCACCGCCACGACTCCGAGCTGGCACTACGAGATCGTCGCGCCTGGCTTCAAGTACAACCTGACCGACATTGCCGCTTCGCTCGGCCTGCAGCAGTTGAAGAAGGCGCGCGCATTCCAGCAGCGCCGTGCTGAACTGGCTGCGTTGTACGACGCGGCGTTGGCCGGCCTGCCGGTAGTCACGCCACCATGGCCGCTGGCGGGCGACACGCATGCCTGGCACCTGTATGTACTGCGTCTGGGTGACGGCACCCGCGTCGACCGCAACTACCTTCATCGAGCGCCTGTTCGCCGCCGGCATCGGCGCCAGCGTGCACTACATCCCGCTGCACCTGCACCCTTACTGGCGCGAGCGCTACGGCCTGGATGCGGCGATGTTTCCGCACAGCCAGCGTGCGTACGAGCGCATGCTCAGCTTGCCGCTGTACACCCGCATGCTTGATTCCGACGTGGGGCGCGTGGTGGCCGCCGTGCGCGCCGCGCTGCGCGCCTGACCGGCGCCGCGATGGCCAAGCGCTTGTTCGACCTTCTCGGTGCGACGCTCGCGCTGGCTCTGCTGTGGCCGTTGTTCGTCGGCGTCGCGCTGTGGATCAAGCTCGATTCGCCAGGCCCGGTGCTGTTTCGGCAGCAGCGTGTCGGCCGCCATGGTCACCTGTTCGCGATCCACAAGTTCCGCACCATGGTCGCTGACGCGCCGCAGCCTCGGCCCGCAGCTCACGGTGGGTCGACGACCAGCGCATCACCCGTGCCGGCATCTTCCTGCGCCGCAGCAAGATCGACGAATTGCCGCAACTGCTGGATGTGCTGGTCGGCCACATGAGCCTGGTCGGCCCGCGGCCCGAACTGCCGGCCTACGTGGCGTTCTACCCGGCCGACCTGCGCGAGCGCGTGCTCGCGGTGCGCCCCGGCATCACCGACCCGGTGTCACTCGCGCTGGCCGACGAGGGCGAGCTGCTGGCCCGCGCCGCCGACCCCGAGCGCGAATACATCGAGGTGCTGCTGCCACAGAAACTTCTCGCCGCAGCGGCTTATGCCGAGCGGGCCACGTTGTGGAGCGACATGCTCGTCATCGGCCGAACCCTCGGCCTGCTGGCGCGCCGCTGAGCCTATACTTACATACTTCACTACTTTCGCTACGGGCCATGAAAACCGTGACCGCATCCGAGGCGAATCGGACGTTTTCCGCCGTGTTGCGCGACGTGGCCGAGGGCCATCGCGTGCTCGTCACCTCGCGCGGCAAACCCGTGGCCACCATCGAGCCGGTGCGGCAACGCTCGCGCACGGCAATGAGTGCGGCAAAGCGTCGCCTGCTCGAGCACCTGGATTCGATGCCGATCCAGGGCGCGCGCAACTGGACACGCGACGAGCTCTACGACAAGTAGCGGCATGTTTGCGGCCATCGACACCAATGTGCTGGCCTATGCCGAGGGTGCCGGCGACGAGCGCCGCAAACGCCTGGCCCGAGACCTGCTGGTGCACCTGAGCGAGGACCAGACGGTGTTGCCGGTGCAGGTCTTGGGTGAGTTGTACCGGATCCTGGTGGGGAAGTACCGAATCAGTACCGACCTGGCCAAGGAGGCTCTGCTGCGTTGGTCCGACACCTTTCAGGTGCGTGAATCGAGCTGGGCGGCATTGCGATCCGCGCTCGATCTGGCCCAGGCGCACCGGCTCGCGATCTGGGACAGCCTGATCATTTGCGTGGCTGCCGAGCATCGATGCCGAGTTCTGCTCAGCGAGGACTTGCAGGAGGGCTTCAGCTGGAGCGGCGTGACCATCGTCAACCCATTTGCCGACCGACCGCATGTGCTGCTTACTAAGCTTCTCGCTTGACGCGCCGACTGCACCGCGCGCAACGGGCTGTGCGATGAGCCTCCCATGACTACGGCCTGGCACCGCCTCGACCGCTTCCTGGCCCTGCTGCGCCCGCACCGCGAGCCGCTCTCGCTGCTGATCGATGGCCTGGTCATCGCCGGCTGCTGGAACGTCACCTACCTGTTCCGCCTCGGCTTCGAGCGTTGGCTGTCGGCGCGGCCGGGCTACGACGCCTGGGTCATGCTCGGCGTGATCGTGGTCTACCTGGCGGCCTTTGCCGCGCTGCGCGTGCCGCAGAGCATGTGGCGCTTTTCGGGCTTCGGCGACATCAAGCGCCTGAGCCTGGCCTGCGCCGCCGCCGGCCTGGTCAGCGCCGCGATCGTGATGGCATTGGGCCTGACCAAGGTGCCGCGCGCGCTGCTCGCGCTGCACCCCTTCGTCACCCTGATGGGCGTGTGCGTGGTGCGCATCGCCTACCGCATGGTCTACGAGCACGCGCGCCGGCAGATCACCGGCAGCGACACCGAGATCCGCCGCGCGCTGGTGCTGGGCGCGGGCGACGCCGCCAAGCGCTTGCTGGCCGGCATCCACGAGCAGGGCTGGACGGTGCTCGGCCTGCTCGACGATAGCCCCAGCAAGCATGGCGCGCGCATCGCCGGTGTGCCGGTGCTGGGCCCGCTGGCCGCGATGCAAGACAAGGCCGTGCGCGGCGCGGCCACGCACCTGGTGATGGCCCTACCTTCGCTGCGCGGCCCGCAGCGCAAGCGCTTGTTCGAGATGGCTGCGCTGACCGGCCTGCCGGTGCTCACGGTACCTTCGTCCGAGGAGTTGCAGGCCGGCACGCAGGTGAACCGCGTGCGCGACATCGAACCCGAAGATCTGCTCGGCCGCGAGCCGGTGCAGCTCGACGAGGCCGGCATCGATGCCTGCCTGCACGGCAAGACGGTGCTGATCACCGGCGCCGGCGGCAGCATCGGCAGCGAGCTGTGCCGTCAGCTAGCGCGCTATGGCCCGGCGCGGCTGGTGTTGTACGAGCTCTCCGAGTTCAACCTCTACAGCGTCGAGCAGGATCTGGCCGAGCGCTTCCCTTCATTGCCCCTGGTGAAGTTGATCGGCGACGTGAAAGACCTGGAGCACCTGCGCGCCACCTTCGCCAAATGGCGGCCACAGGTGGTGTTCCACGCCGCGGCCTACAAGCATGTGCCGCTGATGGAGGAAGAGAACGCCTGGGCCTGCCTGCGCAACAACACGCTGGGCACCTACCACGCCGCGCTGGCCGCCGCCGAAGCCCGTTGCGAGCGCTTCGTGCTGATCAGCACCGACAAGGCCGTCAACCCGACCAATGTCATGGGCGCCACCAAGCGCGCGGCCGAGATGGTCGTCTCCGCACTCGCCGCCGAGCATGCAGCGACGAAGTTCATGGCCGTGCGCTTCGGCAACGTGCTGGGCTCGAGTGGCAGCGTGATCCCGAAGTTCAAGGAGCAGATCGAGAAGGGCGGCCCGGTGACGGTGACCCACCCCGACATCATTCGCTACTTCATGACCATCCCCGAAGCTGCGCGCCTGGTGCTGCAGGCCGCGGCCATCGGCGGCAGCGGCCAGGTGCTGGTGCTCGATATGGGCGAGCCGGTGAAGATCGTCGACCTGGCGCGACAGCTGATCCGACTGGCCGGCCATACCGAAGAAGAGATCGCCATCGAGTTCTCCGGCCTGCGGCCGGGCGAGAAGCTGTTCGAGGAACTGCTGGCCGATGCCGACACCACGCTGCCGACGGCAGTGCCGGCATTGCGCGTGGCCCGGCTCGAGTCGCGCGGCGTGCCGCTAGAGGCGCTACTGGCCGTGGCCCGCGCCGCAGCGGGTGCGGGCCCCGACACGAGAGCCGTGCAGCGGGCGCTTGCCGCGCTGGTGCCGGAGTACCGCGTGGCGCAGTGAGCGAGATCTGGCCGAAGGCGTTGTTGTCCGGGTCGCTGGGGTTTCTGAAGCTGCACGCACGATCGAAGACGATGGGCAACGGCGGGCAAGCTATGCCGGCGGCCGCTGCCCTGGCGGCATCAATAACCTGCATAGGGATCGTATGCTCGAAACTTGCGATGGCATGCAAGCTCATGTGGAGGTGTTTGATCCAGCAGACACGGGCCTCGCAGGCCGTGCTGTCTGTGCAACTCGGCCCCAAGCAGGCCGACGCGTTGGGCGAGCTCAGGCTGCGGGACGATCGCCAAGAACAGGTTGTAGCCCAATAGTCGACCTGGGCGGCCAAGGATGACCTCAGGCTGGAACAGTGCTGGTGCGGCATCCAGCCCCAGCAGGCTCATTTGACCGGGCATGGCATCCATCGGTGTGGCAGAAGTTCGGCGATACGGCTGGCTGCGATGCGCATGTAGAGATATCACTCCGGCCTGGGAGCGGGGCCAAGCCCATGGATGAACCCGTTGTTCGCGAGAAAGCGCGTCAGATTCGTGCCGGCAACGACATCCCCGCCGCCCCCTCCCAATACAGTAATACTCAATCGCCAACCCCGCCATCAGCGCCGGCTCATACAGGCAAACCCCATCGAACACCACCGGCGTGCGCAAGGCCCCTTTGATGGCCTCGAAGTCGAGCGCCCGGATTCAACCCGCAAGCAGGCCGCGGCGCCGGCAATCTGCCGAAATCGCCTGCGCAAAATTCACAAGTAGCTCAACCTGGGTGTGCCCTTGGTTCAACGCGGCGGCCAGTTCTGCAGCATCGCGCACGTACTCGTGCACCATGCGGTTGCGCAACTTCCTCGACGCCAGCCAATCGTCGGCTGACTTCAGAAGGCCGAGCTTCTCGGCGCGGTCCAGGTTGTCGATTGTCGGCCCCACGGGCTCGACCAGGCGGCGTTGAAGGGCTGCGCAAACAGGCGGCGGTTGGTCTCGAGCAAGTGCTGCGCTTCGAGCTCGACAGTCTCGACCAGAAAGGCAAGGCGCAGCGGCGGAGTCACAGAACCACGCCGGTGGCCAATGCGGCGGCATGAATGGGCTGCAGCTTGGTGGCTGGGTCGAGCAACAGCACGTCGACACGACGCCCACCGAGCAGACGCTCTGCATGTGCCGCCAAGCGAGCCGCTAGCCAGACGGGGCGCTGCAAAGGCCTCGGCGATCGCACCAGCACGTCCACGTCGCCACCGCGTTGTTCATCGTCGGCGCGCGAACCAAACAGCAGCACCTCGCAATCGGCGCCAACTTCATGCGCGAAATGCGCCTTCAGTGCGAGACGTTGCTCGGTTGACAATCGCATGCCGCGAGTTTAGCGCGCCAGTCACGCCTTGGCAGCGTTCACCGCCCTCCCGATGCAGTGGTACTCAATCCCCAACCCCGCCATCAGCGCCGGCTCGTACAGGCAACGCCCATCGAACACCACCGGCGTGCGCAGGGCGGCCTTGATGGCCTCGAAGTCGGGTGTGCGGAACTCCTTCCACTCGGTCACGATGGCCAGCGCGTCGGCGCCCTGCAGCGCCTCGGCGGCCGAGGCCGCGATCACCAGCCCCGGCACATCGCCCAGCACGCGCGCGGCCTCCTTGCCGGCCACCGGGTCGTAGGCGCGGATGTGCGCGCCGCGGCGCGCCAGCTCGGCCACGATGGTGCGGCTGGGCGCCTCGCGCATGTCGTCGGTGTTGGGCTTGAAGGCCAGGCCCCACAGCGCGAACGTCTTGCCGGCCAGGTCGCTGCCGAAGCGCTGCACGATCTTGTCCACGCGGATCGCTGCCGATGCCCTGGCGCACCCGCTCGATATCCACCCCCACCCGCTCGGCCAGCCGCGACAGCTCGTTCATGAAACTGATGCGCGTGGCCAGCATGGCGTTGGCCGCGTACTTGGTGAACTCGGCGCTGCGCCGGTCCATCACCAGCACGCGGTCGTGGTTGCGCACGAAGGGCGCGTACAGCGAGCGCATCAGCAGCGTGGCGCGCTCGTCGTCGGAGCCGATGACCACGCGGTCCGGGCGCCCGCGTTGCGCGCTGCGGCCAGCACGTACTGCAAGTCAGCCGAGCCGTCTTCGTCGGGCGGCGTGCCCACGGCAATGAACTGCAACGTGCCGTGCGCCACCGCGCGCTCGATGTCGGTGCTGAACTGCAGGCGGCCGCCCGTGACGTTGCGTTGCACCACCTCGAGCAGCCCGGGCTCGTGGATCGGCAGGGCGCCGGACTCGAGGGTGCGGATCTTGGCCGCATCGACGTCCAGGCAGAGCACGTCTCCAACAGTCCGCCCCTGTGCAAGTCGATGTCCGCCTCGATCACCCGTCGCCAAAAACTGCATCGATGTCCCTGGCGCCGTGCAACACGCGCACGACGTCGATGCCGACGTCGGTCGGCATGTAGAAGATGACGTAGCGCCCGAACGGGAGGCTGCGCACACCGCGTTCGAGTTCATCGCGCGTGCGGCCCATCAGCGGCTGTATCGCGAGAAGCCGCAACTTCTCATCAAGCTGATCGACCCAGCGATCGGCAGCCGCGAAGGTGTCTTCGGCGATGTAGTCCCAGATTTCGAGGATGTCCGTCTCGGCCAACGGCCGGCGGGTGATGCGTGGCATCTATGCCTTCGCCGTCTTGTTCGTACGGCGAGCCCTGGCTTGCTGCTTGATCTGGGCGGCATCCCAAGCCTGGCCCTTGCCGCTGTCAAGCCCGCGGTGCACCTCGGCTTTGAGCTGCTCGAGCTTGGCTGCGCGGACGCGGTCGTTTTCGTCCATCAGGCGCAGCGCTTCACGCACGACCTCGCTGGCCGAGTTATACAGGCCCGAGTCGACTTTGGCGCGCACGAGCTCTTCGAGCTGCGGTGTGAGATTGACATTCATGCCC
>CAVUGY010000035.1:0-24408 GCA_963741125.1 uncultured beta proteobacterium | reverse complement strand
GCCCAAGCTCGATGCATTCGGCGCCTGCCGCAGGCCCTGAACGGGCGCGGCACGCCAATCGTCGAAGCCGACGCGCTAGGTCGGCGACATGCCGGCGACCGGCCGCTGCCGGGTCGCCAGCAGCGAACCCAGGGCCAGCACGGCGGCCGAGACGACAAAGCCGCGCCCCAAGCCCCCCGGGCCGTCGGCGACCCAACCGACCAGGCTGGGCCCGACGATCTGGCCGGCAGCGAAAACGATGGTGAATGCGGCAATGCCGCTCGGCCATGCCGCGGCCGGCAGGTTGTGGCGCACCAGCGCCGTCGTCGACGCCACCACCGACAGGAACACGCCGCCGAACAAGGCCCCCGAGGCGAACACCACCAGCGGACGGGCGCTCAGCACCGGCATCAATGTCGCCAATGCGAGCAGGCCGTTGAACAAGGCCAACGGCCCGCCGCCACGGTGACGCTGCAACAGCCCGGCCCACAGCCACGACGAGGCCATCACGCCGACGCCGAGCAGGACGTAGAAGGCCACGATCTGCGCCGCAGGCAACTGCTGCTCGCGCAGCAAGGTGATGACGAAGGTCATGTAGCCGATGTAGCCGAAGCCGAACAGCAGGTAGGCGGTCAGGCCGAAACCGAGCAGGCGCCAGTCGAACGTCGCATGCGCACTGCTGGCGCCCGGTGCGCCGGCGACCGGGCGTGTCGCGCGCAGCGCCAATGCGGTCGCCAGCAGCGCCACCACGGCCAGTCCGCACCAGGCCCAGCGCCAGCCGGCGGCGCCGCTCAGCGCCAGCCAGGCCGGCACCAGCAGGGCCGAGACCACGATGCCCAAGCCAACGCCGCCGTAGTAGATGCCGAGCACGAGGGCGGCCGACGCACGCCTCGACTCGGTCACCGCAGGGGCGCTGCCCAGCCGCGCCGCCAGCAGGCCACCGGCGACGAAAGCCGCGGCGCTCGCCACCCCGGTCACGCCGCGCAGCGCATACAGCGCGGCGTCGCTGCCGGCCAGCCCATGCAAAGCCAGCAGCAGCCCGGTGACGAACATGCCGGCCAGCATCAGCGCGCGTGCGTCGTGGCGCGCCAGCCAGCGTGGTGCCAGCGAGGCACCCAGCAGATAGCCTGCGGCGTTGACGGTGTTCATGGCACCGGCGGTAAGGTAGCTCCAGCCAAGATCGGCGCGCATCGGCGGCAACAGCAACGCGTAGGAAAACCGCGCCAGGCCGAGCGACACCGCGGCGCCTAGGGCCAAGGCAGCCGCCGTCCACAACGGCGAAGGCGCGCGCGCCATGACGCTCACGTCGGTGCCCGCGCGGCGATCAACGGGCGCGCCACTTCAGCGAAGCCGGCGCCACGCTCGCCTTCGGTGATGTACGCCGGCCAGGTGTGCAACTGCGCGGCAAATTGGCGCAGGTTGCCCACGCCGACCGAGAGCGGGAAGTGACCGAACATGGTCTGATCGTTGGTCGAGTCACCGACATAGACCCAGCGCCCGACTTCGGCGTCGAGATCGCGGCCGAACAGCCGGCGCAGCATCCAGCGCGCGCCCGACAGCTTGGTGTGTTCGCCGAACCAGCCGTTGATGTGGATCGAGCTGACGGTGGCGTTCATGCCTTGGTCCTGCATCACGGCCACCACGCGCGCGACCGCCGCGGCATCGAGGTGAGCGAACTCGCTGTGGTCGATCGCAATGTCGGTGACGCGGCCGGCGCTGTCCTGCGCCAAGGTGGCCGTCGGTACTTCGGCTTGCACCTGGGCGGCGACCGCATGCAGGCGCCGGGCGTTACGCGCCCGCGTGGCCTCGTCCTGCGCGTACTCGGTGCGCAGGCGGTCGCCGTCGTGAAACATCGCCACCGCACCGTTCTCGGCAACGATGGCGGCCACGGGCCAGGCCGTTGCGAACGGGAGGCTCCACCCCATCGGGCGGCCGGTGATGGCGATCACCGGCAGGCCGGCGCCGTGCAGCAGGTGCAGCGCCTGCAGGGCTATCGGCTCGATGGCCCCGTCGCGCGTCAGCGTGTCGTCGATGTCGGTGAATACGCCGAACACCTGGCGCGCCAAGGCGGTCGGCCATTCGGCGAGGGGGCGGGGACGCTGTGCCATCGCGGCACAGTGTCCCACGCGGCTCAGCCGGCGAGCGGCACCTTAGCAGCCGCGGCCTGCGCGTTGACTGCCGTGGACTGCGTGAATGAGCGGGCCAGCAATTCGGGCAAGGCCAGGGCCATGACCAGCGCCAGCAGGAGTGCGAATGCGCGCGGCAGCAGGGCCTGCGGGGCACGCCACAGCGCACCAAGACGTTGCACCATGCCAGGCGCCGGTTGGGCGAGCCGCAGCCGCGTACGGCCTATGCCTTCGACGATGGCACGCCCGCGGTGGGTCACACGCAAGGCTTGCCCGGGCTGAGCAAACCGGTCCTCGGGCTGCCCTTCTTCGGTCAGCCACACGCCGCCGGCAAGCACCTCGATGCGCGTGCCGGGGCGGTCGGCGAGGACCAGCAGTTGCTGGTGCTCCAGATCCTGGGTGCGAAAGACTTGCTGCGATGGGATATTGCGGGTGTTCACTGGAGACCTCCATGGGCCGCGCTGCGGCATGTCGGTATTGAATGCTCTGGGCCGCACCACGACAAACGAAAGGATCGCACTTGATGCATGCGCTTGTTGCATGTATGGTATCGGCAATGGCCACCCGCCCGAGTCAGAGCAAACAAGCCCGCGCGCGCCGCCGCCGCCCGATCCAGCTGGCAGCGCTGCGCGGCTTCGAGGCTTCGGCCAGGCAGCTTTCGTTCACCTTGGCGGCCGATGAACTGGCGCTGACCCAATCCTCGATCAGCCGCCAGGTTGCCACGCTGGAGAGCCAGGTCGGCAGGGCGCTGTTCGTGCGCAAGACGCGGGCCCTGGAGTTGACCGCCGACGGCCGTCAGTTGCATACCGTGGTCGCGCAGGCCCTGGCCGGCATCGATCGCTGCGTCGACGAGATTCGGGGCCTGGATCAGCCACCGCGCATCGGCCTGACCACGTATGCGTCGTTTGCATCCCTGTGGTTGGGCCCACGGCTGGCCGTGTTCCAGCGCCAGTACCCGGAGATCGAGATCCGCGTCGACGCCAGCGACCGCGTGGTCGACCTTGGATCCGAGGGCCTCGACCTGGCGATTCGGCGCTGCCTGCCCTCGCGGCTCGGGGACGCCACGCACGCCACTCAACTGTGCGAGGAGTTCGCGACACCGGCGCTGAGCCCACAACTGCTCGAGCGCGCAGGCACACGCCTGCGCAAACCGGCCGACCTACAGTACCTGCCGCTGATCGAGATGGACGACGAGCGCTGGCAGGCCTGGCGCGCGGGCGGTTGGGCGCGCTGGTTCGATAGCGTCGGCGTACCGCCGCAGCCGGCCTCCGGGGGCAAGCTGATCTTCGGTTTCGTCGACCAGGCGATGCAGGCCGCCGTGCGCGGCCAGGGCGTGGTGATGGGCCTAACACCCATGGTGGCCGATGCGGTGGCCAGCGGGCAGTTGGTGACGCCGTTCCCTGACCTGACGCTGGCCACCGGTTACCGCTACTACCTCGTCCTACGCCCGGATCGGGCCGCCGCACCGGAGGTGGCCGCATTCGTGCGCTGGATCGGCGACGAGTTCGCACGCGGGCCGGGACCGTCGGCCTGAACGACCGCGCCGACCCGCAGCAGGCTACAATTCAAGCCTTCCGAGGAGCGTTGCAACCCCGTCCTGGGGCCAGGCTCGGAAGTCCCCATTGCAACCGCGCTCACCTGCACGATAGCGGCGTGGGTGAGCACCGAATGTCCCCTCTCGCCGTCGCGCAGGTTCCTCACCGTTTGGAGCCCGAGATGAACGCCGTTCTGCAACCTGCCACTGCCCGCCAAGACCACCATGTGGCCGACCTGTCGCTCGCCGCCTGGGGTCGCAAGGAAATCAGGATCGCCGAAACCGAGATGCCCGGCCTGATGGCGATCCGCGCCGAGTACGCCGTCAAGCAGCCGCTCAAGGGCGCGCGCATCACCGGTTCGCTGCACATGACGATCCAGACCGCCGTGCTGGTCGAGACGCTGCAAGCCCTGGGCGCGAAAGTGCGCTGGGCCTCGTGCAACATCTTCAGCACGCAGGACCACGCCGCCGCCGCGCTGGCGGTGCAGGGCACGCCGGTCTTCGCCTACAAGGGCGAGTCGCTCACCGACTACTGGGACTACACGCACCGCATCTTCGAGTTCGGGCCCAAGGCAAGCGAAGGCGAAGGCCCGAACATGATCCTCGACGATGGCGGCGACGCCACGTTGCTGATGCACCTCGGCAAGCGCGCGGAGAAGGACGCATCCCTGCTCGACCGGCCCAGCAGCGAGGAAGAGACCTGCCTGTTCGCCGCGATCCGCGCCAAGCTGAAAGAGGACGCCACCTGGTACAGCCGCAAGAGTGCGCAGATCATCGGCGTGACCGAAGAAACCACCACCGGCGTACACCGCTTGAAGGAGATGAGTGCCAAGGGCACGCTGATGTTTCGCGCCATCAACGTCAACGATTCGGTGACCAAGAGCAAGTTCGACAACCTCTACGGCTGCCGCGAGTCACTGGTCGACTCGATCAAGCGCGCCACCGACGTGATGGTCGCGGGCAAGGTGGCCTGCGTGGCCGGTTATGGCGACGTGGGCAAGGGTTCGGCGCAGGCGCTGCGCGCGCTGTCGGCGCAGGTCTGGGTCACCGAGATCGACCCCATCAACGCCTTGCAGGCGGCGATGGAGGGTTACAAGGTCGTGACCATGGAGTACGCCGCCGACAAGGCCGACATCTTCGTCTCGGCCACCGGCAACAAGAACGTGATCCGCTACGAACACATGGCGGCGATGAAGGACGAGGCCATCGTCTGCAACATCGGCCACTTCGACAACGAGATCGACGTCGCCTCGCTCGCCAAGTGCGAGTGGGACGAAATCAAGCCGCAGGTCGACCACGTGAAGTTCCCTTCCGTGGATGGCAAGCCGGGCAAGAAAATCATCCTGCTGGCCAAGGGACGGCTGGTGAACCTGGGCTGCGCGACGGGCCACCCGAGCTTCGTCATGAGCAGCTCGTTCGCGAACCAGACCATCGCCCAGATCGAGCTCTTCACGCGCAGCGATTACTACGAGCAGGGCAAGGTCTATGTGCTGCCCAAGCATCTGGACGAAAAGGTCGCGCGCCTGCACCTGAAGAAGGTCGGCGCGATGCTGACCGAACTCAGCGACGAGCAGGCCGCCTATATCGGCGTGCCCAAGCAGGGCCCGTACAAGGCCGACTCGTACCGCTACTGAGGCACGATGCGGGCGGATCAACTGCTGGTGCAGCGCGGCCTGGCACCGAGCCGATCCGCCGCGCAACGGCTGATCGAGCATGGTGGCGTGCGCTGGCTCGGCGCCAAGGGTTGGTCGGTGCCCAGAAAGGCCGGTGAAGACCTGCCTGAAGGTTGCCAGGTCGAGATCACCGATGACGCCGAGCTGCGCTGGGTATCGCGCGGTGGCCTCAAGCTCGACGCCGCGCTGACACGCAGCGAGGTGGCTGTGGTGGGTCGCCACGCGTTGGACGTCGGGCAAGGCAGCGGTGGCTTCACCGACGTGCTGCTGGCGCGTGGCGCGGCTTCGGTGGTCGGCGTCGATGTCGGCCATGGCCAATTGCATCCCCGGCTTCGCACCGACGCGCGCGTCACGGCGATCGAAGGCACCAATGCGCGCCACCTCAACGCCGCGGCGCTGCCGCATACGCCGTTCGACCTGATCGTCGGCGACCTGTCGTTCATCTCGCTGACGCTCGTGCTGCCGGCACTGGCGCCACTGCTCAGCGGCGACCTGCTGATGCTGGTGAAACCGCAGTTCGAGTTGCAGCCGGCCGACATCGGCAAGGGCGGGATGGTCACCGACCCGGCGGCCCATGCGCGCGTCCAAGCCCGCATCCGCGCCGCCTGCACCGAGGTCGGCCTCGGTGTGCGCGACTACTTCGAGAGCCCCGTCACCGGCGGCGATGGCAACCGTGAATACTTTCTTTGGGCCGCGAAGACATGAGCACCTCCGTTCCGATCAGCTTCGAGTTCTTCCCGCCGCACACCGCTGTCGGCGACGACAAGCTCAAGCTCGTGGTGCAGGAACTGGGCCACTTCAAGCCCGAGTTCTTCAGCGTCACCTACGGGGCCGGCGGGTCGACGCGCGACAAGACGCTACAGACCGTGCAGGGCATCGCGGCAGCCGGCTTCGACGCTGCACCCCACCTGTCCTGCGTCGGCTCGACGCGCGAAGGCATCGCTGCCACGCTGGCCGCCTATCGCGCGCAGAACATCCGCCGCATCGTCGCGCTGCGCGGCGACATGCCCAGCGGCACCGCGGTCAGCGGCGAGTTGCGCTACGCCGCCGAGCTGGTGCAACTGATCCGGCAGGTGCAGGGCGACGACTGGACGATCGAAGTCGCGGCCTATCCCGAATACCACCCGGGCCAGCGCTATGCCGCGCGCGATCTGCAGCACTTTGCCGACAAGATCAAGGCCGGCGCCAGCAGCGCGATCACCCAGTTCTTCTTCAACCCCGACGCTTACTTCCACTTCGTCGAGCAGGCCCGAAAGCTCGGCGTCACGGTGCCGATCGTGCCGGGCATCATGCCGTTCCACAACTTCGCCCGCATCGCGCAGTTCTCGGCCCGCGACGGCATCGATATCCCGCGCTGGGTGGCACTGAAGATGGAAGGCTTCATGGACGACACGGCATCGATCCGCGCCTTCGGGCTGGATGTGATCGCCGGCCTGTGCGAAAGGCTGATCGCCGGCGGCGCGCCGGGGCTGCACTTCTACACCCTGAACCAGTCCACGCTCACGGCCGAGCTTTGCAGGCGACTGCGGCTGGGGTGACCTGTGCAAACCCGATCGGGCTCAGACAGCCGCCGCCGGTAGGCGCGCAAGCACGCGAAGCTCGGAGCCGAAGATGACGCCGGCCTGCAGGATGAATCCTGCGAGTGCCAGGACCAGGCAGGCCGATTCGCTCCAGGTGGCGCCGACGAAGCCGCCGAGTGCGGCGCCGATCGGCCGCGCGCCCGTGTTGACCGCCAGAAAGATCGCCGACACCCGGCCCAGCATGGCCCCGGGCGTGACGGTCTGACGCAAGGTCGTCGAGGTGATGGTCCAGACGATCGGGCCGGCGCCGAAGAGGAAGAAACCCAGGCCCGCGACAGCGCCGGACGGAACGGCGATGGTGGCGACCAGCGTCAGTGCCGCGAACACCGATACCGCCGGGCCGAGCAGGATCGCGCGGCCGAAGGGTAGAGAAGCGACCACATGTGGCGCCAGCAATGCTCCCGTCACCATGCCTGCGCCGTACGCGCCCAGCGTGAAGCCGATCGCCGCGGCGCTCAACCCCAGCACGCGAACGGCATACGGCACGTAAGCGGCCTGCAGCACGAACCACGAGATGTTCCAGACCACGGCCGTCAGCATGATGGGGCGCAGCAGGGCGTGGCCCCAGACCAGGCGCGCGCCGTCGCGCAGTTCGAGCCATGGGTGGCGTGGTACGACGGCCGCGCGTGGCGGCTCGACGAGTTGCCACAGCAGGGCCAGTGCAGACGCCGACAACACGGCAGCCAGCACGAAGGCCGCGCTCGCGCCGGCCCACGCCACCAGCGCGCCCCCCAATGCCGGCCCGGCCGCGAAGGCCGCGCTGCGCGCCAGCTCGAGCCGCCCGTTGGCCTGGGCGAGCCGCTCGCGCGGCACCAGCGATGGCACCAACGCAGGCGCGGCCACGCTGAACCCCACCGTGCCGATGGCACCGAGGAAACCCAGCGCAGCCAGCAGGCCGATCGACAAGCGATCGACGGCAACCGCCGCCAACATGGCCAGCAGCGCCAAGCCACGCAGCGCTTCGGACGCCAGCATCAGCCGCCGACGCGAACTGCGGTCGACGAGCAGACCGATCGGGATCGACAACAGCAGGAAGGGCAGGCTTTGCGCGAAGGCCAGCAGCCCGATCTCGCCGGCCCCTGCGCCCAAGGCGAGCACGGCCACGATGGGCACGGCCGCCAGGCTCAGCTGCTCGGCCGATTGCGCGGCCAGGTTGGACCAAGCCAGCGTGGTGATGGAGCGAGCGGGCGGCGAAGTCATTCGATGGCGGTCGTCAGCGAGGCGCCATCATGACCGCGATCCGGCGTCAACACCGGCTGTCTTCGGACCCGTGGTCGAGACCGATGAAGACGTGGCGCAACCCCTCAGGATTCGCGCTGCCAGTGCACGCCTTCCTCGGTCAGGATCGCGTCCAGCGCCATGTCATGCGGCTCGGCTTCGAGCCATGGCACGAAGCCATGGGCGTAGCCCACGCCGAGCGTGAACGGCCGCGGTGTCAGCGTGGCCAGGGTGCGATCGTAAAAGCCACCGCCATAACCCAGCCGCATGCCCCGGGGCCCGAAGCCAACGCAGGGCACCAGCAGCAATTGCGGCTCGAAGGGGTCGGTGTCCTTCGGCTTGGGAATACCGTAGGCGTCTTCCTCCATCGGGCAGCCGGGGTACCAGATGTGAAAGCGCAGCCGTTTGGTGTCGCGGTCGATCACCGGCAGGCCGATCTGCCGGTGCCGGCCCTTGACGTCCTCGCCCTCGGTCCAGCGGTACATCGCCGGCAGGGCATCGAATTCACCCTTGATCGGCCAATAGGCGCCGATCGCCGTCTCGTCGCGATTGACCAGCCACACGCGCAGCACTTCCTGCAAATACATCGCACGCTGGTGGCGGTCATGCAGGGCCATGCGCTCGGCCTGCAGTTGGCGCCGCAGCAGTTTCTTGTCGCGCGGCGGCGTGAGGTTGAAGTCGGGGCTCATGTGCGCATTGTGCCGATCTAGACTCGGGCCATGCGCAACGGCCTCGTCGATCATTGCCTGGAGCTGCTGGCGCCGCTCGGCGCGATACGGGCGCGGCGCATGTTCGGCGGCCATGGCCTGTACTGCGACGAGTTGTTCTTCGCGCTGATTGCCGCCGACCGCTTGTACCTGAAGGCCGACGCGCAATCGCAGCCGGCATTCGCCGCTGCCGGCTGCGAACCCTTCGTCTACGAAGCCAGAGGCCGCTCGACGGCGACGAGTTACTGGACCGTGCCGGCCGAGGCCATGGAGTCGCCCGCACTGATGCAACCCTGGGCGCGGCAGGCCCTGGCCGCGGCACTGCGCGCCAGGGCCGCCAAGGCATCGGCCGCACCACGCAAGGCGCGCGCGCTGCCAGCCAGAGCCCAGGCCAACAACTCGCGGCGCAAGCCATAACGACGCGGCGCGGCGCGGGGCTGCCAATCCCACACGGCGGGCTGGTTGCGCCGCCAGGCCTGCAGCACCAGATCGTCGCCGCGGGCCACCGCCAGGCGTTCGCCGCGCCGCAGGACATGGTCTTGCAGCTCACCGGCGCGTGTCACCCACAGCGTGCCACCGCGAGCCACCAACCAGGCCGGCTGCGGGGCCACCCAGTGTTGCACATCACGCATCAATACCTGTTCCATGGCAGACTCCTGTTTCACGCCAAATCGCCACTGAATCATCGGTGCACATCGACCAGGTGTCGAATGAAAACCAGAGCATGTATTGATGCATATTGATCATGAATAGACCGAGCACCCACCGGCCCCTCGCCGTCGGCCCGCTGCGGGCCTTCGAAGCTGTCGCGCGCCGCGCGAGTTTCTCGGCGGCCGCGGAGGAGTTGCACCTGACGCAGCCGGCCATCAGCCGCCAGATCAAGGGCCTGGAAGACGAACTCGGCACGCCGCTGTTCAACCGCGGCACGCGCCGCGTCGAACTCACCAGCGCCGGCACGCTGTTGCTGCGCAGCGTGTTGCCGCTGCTGCAGCGCCTGGACGGCAGCGTGCGCCAGATCCGCAGTGCGCGCGGCCGGCGCCATGTCAGCATCACCACCTTCCCGTCGTTCGCGTCGCTGTGGCTGTTGCCGCGACTGGTGTCGTTCGAGCGCGAGCACGCCGACATCGACATCCGCATTTCGGCCAGCGACACGATGGCCGACCTCGACGATACGGATGTCGACCTGGCGCTGCGCTACTGCCACCCTGACGCGGCCCCGGCCACGGCCACCAGGCTGTTCGGGGAGGTCGTCACGCCGGCGGTCGGCCGTGGCCTGGCCGAGCAGGCGGCACGCGGGCTGGCCCCGGCGTTGGCCGCGCCGGCCGACCTGGCGCATCACACCCTGCTCGAGCAGGACGACCACCGCCCGAGTGCCGAATACCTCGGCTGGCGCCACTGGTTGCGCCAGCATGGTGTGCCAGGCCTCGAACCCGCACGCTGGCTGCTGCTCAACTTCACCTACCAGCAAGTGCAGGCGGCGCTGGCCGGCCAAGGCGTAGCCCTGGCTCGCCTGCCGATGGTGGTCGAGGCGCTCGAACGCGGCGAGCTGGTGGAGCCGTTCGGCGCGGCCCGCCGCGTCATCTCGCCGTTTGCCTACTGGTTGATCGAATGCCAGCACGCACTGGCTGCGCGGCCCGAAGTCACATTATTTGCACATTGGTTGGTCCAGCAGGCCGAGCACACACGCCGCGACACCGAGCGGGCCATCAACGCAGTGACGGCCTGAACCATTGGCAGGCCTGACAATCCATCCTGCAATAAGAACCTGGGCGTCCAACGCTCTTCCTGTCTGCCCGCGACCATGCCTTCTCGATTCACTGACGCCCGCCGCCACCTCGCGCTGAGCCTGCTGGCCCCGCTGCTGCTGCTGTGGCTGGCTGCCTGCCAGATGACGGCCCAGGCCGCGCCACCCGATGTGGTCGTCGAAGCCGCCGAAGCGCTGCACAAGAAGGACGCGCCGCGACTGGCGCAGCTGCGCGAGCGCGCCGTCACGCAGCGCCACCCACTGGCGATGTGGGTCGACTACTGGGAACTCGGCAACCGGCTGGCGCAGGTGCAGCAGTCCGAACTCGATGCCTTCTATGCGCGCTGGGGCGGAACGTATGTCGAAGACCGGCTGCGCAATGACTGGCTGCTCGAGCTCGGCAAGCGCCAGGACTGGGCCAACTTCGCGCGTGAGTTCCCTCGCTTTCGCATGAGCGACGACCGCGAGGTCGCCTGTTATGCCCTGCTCGCCGAGCACCTGGCCACGGGCGAGGGCAAGGAGCGGGCTGCCGACTTCCACGCCCGTGCGCTGGACGCCTGGCTGGCACAGCGCGACCTCGACGACGGCTGCCATCAAATGGCCACCACCTTGGCCGAAGCGCGCGTGTTCTCGGCCGACGACCTGTGGCTGAAGGTGCGCAGCGCCACCGAAGCCAACCGGCCGCGCGCCGCACGCGCCGCCGCCGCATTGGCGGCCCCGGCCCTGCAAGCGCAGGCGGCGCGCGCGCTCGACAACCCGGCGCTGTACCTCAACGCAGGCGCAACCATCGGTACGCGCGCCAACAGCGAGATCACGGCCATGGCGCTGGTGCGTATGGCCGGCAACGAGCCCGATGTCGCCGCCGCGCAATTGCGCGAGCGCTGGCAGCGGCGCCTGCCGATCGACCTGCTGGCCTGGGCCTGGGCGCAGATCGGTCGTCAGGCGGCGCTCAAGCTGGCGCCGGAGGCCGGCCTGTACTACGCCAACGCCTGGAGCGAGGCCGAACGCGGCAAGCTGGCGCCGGCATGGAGCGACGAAGTGCTGGCCTGGGACGTGCGCGCCGCTTTGCGCGTGAGCGTTGGCGCCGAACGCTGGCGTGTGGTGCAACGCGCCATCGACCACATGAGCGCGGCCGAGCAGCGCGAGCCGGCATGGCGCTACTGGCGCGCACGCGCCCTGCGCGAAACCGCCGCGCCCGGCGCCGCCGGCGATCACCAACTGGCGCAGGCGCTGGCGGCCTTGAACCAACTCGCTGGCAAACTGCATTTCTACGGCAACCTGGCGGCGGAAGATCTCGACCGGCCGGTGCCGCTGCCGCCACTGCCGGCCGCACTGACGGACGACGAGCGCGCGGCGGCCCAGGCCCACCCCGGGCCTCACCCGCGCGCTGCAGATGATCGCGCTGGGACTGCGCAACGAGGGCGTGCGCGAGTGGAATTTCAGCCTGCGCGGCATGAACGACCGCGCCCTGCTCGCCGCCGCCGAACTGGCCTGCGAGCGCGAGGTCTGGGACCGTTGCATCAATACCAGCGAACGCACGCGCAACGAGATCGACCTGGCGCAGCGTTTCCCGATGCCTTACCGCAGCGAGGTCATCGCCAAGTCGGCCGAACTCGGGCTGGATGCGGCCTATGTCTACGGCCTGATCCGCCAGGAGTCGCGCTTCGTCGCCGACGCCCGCTCCAGCGTGGGCGCCATGGGCCTGATGCAGCTGATGCCGGCCACCGCCCGCTGGACGGCCAGGAAGATCGGCCTGCCCTTCAGCGCCGACACGATCACCGACCGCGACGTCAATCTGAAGATCGGCACCGGCTACCTGAAGCTGGTGCTCGACGACTTCGACGGCTCGCAGCTGATGGCTGCGGCCGCCTACAACGCCGGCCCGAACCGCTCGCGGCGCTGGCGCGAGGGTGCGCTGCTCGAGCCGGCCATCTGGGCCGAGAACATCCCGTTCAACGAAACGCGCGATTACGTGAAGAAGGTGTTGTCCAATGCCACGGTGTATGCCGCATTGCTGGCCGGACGTGCGCAGACGGCGCAACCGCCCGCCGAGGCCGTTGCCACAACCCTGACCGTGCATGCGCAGCTGCCATCGCTGAAAGCCCGCCTCGGCGCACTGATCGGGCCGCGCCTGAATTCGGCAGCGCCGGTCTACGTCGACTTGCCATGAGCCCACTCGCCCCGCCCCCCGAGACCCGCACCGCCGCTTCCGGCGCACAGAGCACTCCATGAGCCTGAAACGCATCGCCGTACTGGGCGGCACCGGATTCCTCGGCCGTGCCGTCTGTGAGCACTTGTCCCGGCGCAGTACTGGCTGCGCCATCGTCGTGCCGACCCGGCGCGCCATGCACGCCAATGCCGTGCGAGCGCTGCCCACCGTCGACGTGCGCGTGGCCGACGTGCACGACGACGCGGCGCTGGCCGGCGTACTCGCCGGCTGCGATGCAGTCATCAACCTGATCGCCATCCTGCATGGCGACGCCGCGGCGTTCGCACAGGTCCATGCGCGCCTGCCCGAGCGCATGGCCGCCGCCTGCGCCGCGGCCGGCATCCGGCGTGTGCTGCATGTCAGCGCACTCGGCGTGTCGGACGACGCGCCGTCGAACTACCTGCGCAGCAAGGCCGCCGGCGAAAGCGCCCTGCGCGCAGCACCGCTCGCACTGACCGTGCTGCGGCCGTCGCTGATCTTCGGCGCGCAGGATCGCCTGCTCAACCTGTTCGCCGGGCTGCAGGCCCTGGCCCCGCTGGTGCCGCTGGCCGGCGGCGCTGCGCAACTGCAGCCGGTATGGGTCAACGATGTGGCCGAAGCCATCGCGCGCTGCCTGGATACGCCGGCGACGATAGGGCAGACGATCGAATGCGCAGGCCCCGAGGTCGTGACCCTGGCCGAGTTGGTGCGCCTGGCCGGCCGCTGGTCGGGGCACCCGCGGCCGGTGCTGGCACTGCCGCCGGCCGTCGGTCACCTGCAGGCATGGCTGATGGAGCGGCTGCCCGGGCCACCCCTGCTGTCGCGCGACAACCTGGCGTCGTTGCGCATACCCAACGTCGCCGGCGGCAAGTTGCCAGGCCTCGCATCGCTGGGCATCGAGGCGACGGCCATGGCCAGCGTGGTGCCGGGCTACCTGCAGGCCGGCGAGTCGGCGGCCGAACGACTCGACCGCTGGCGCAAGGCTGCTCGGCGCTCCCTTGTCTGAACGACTCGCTAACCCATTGAGCCGAACGCCGCACCCCTACACTGGGGCGCATGAAGGTCTACTCCGTCGGTGGCGCCGTGCGCGACCGCCTGCTCGGCCTGCCGGTGACCGACCACGACTGGGTCGTCGTTGGTGCCACCGCCGAGCAGATGCTGGCCGCGGGATACACGCCGGTCGGACGCGATTTCCCGGTCTTCCTGCACCCGCAGACCCGGGACGAGTACGCACTGGCGCGCACCGAGCGCAAGTCGGCGCCGGGCTACCGCGGCTTCGTGGTCCACGCCGATCCTTCGGTGACGCTGGAAGACGACCTGGTGCGGCGTGACCTGACCATCAATGCCATCGCACAGGATCCGGACGGCACGCTGATCGACCCCT
The DNA here is from genome assembly GCA_963741125.1 of uncultured beta proteobacterium. GTDB lineage: Bacteria > Pseudomonadota > Gammaproteobacteria > Burkholderiales > Burkholderiaceae_C > CADEEN01. The sequence continues at coordinate 10,275 of CAVUGY010000035.1, read as the reverse complement.
TCGACGGCCAGCGCGACCTGCAGGCCGGCGTGCTGCGCCATGTCTCTGCGGCCTTCGCTGAAGACCCGGTGCGCGTCCTGCGCCTGGCGCGCTTCGCCGCACGCTGGCCGCGGTTTCTGGTCGCGGCCGAAACCGCGGCGCTGTGCGCGCAGATGGTGGCCGCCGGCGAGGTCGATGCGCTGGTCGCCGAGCGGGTCTGGCAGGAGTTGTCGCGCGGTCTGATGGAGTCGCAGCCCAGCCGCATGTTCGAGGTCTTGCGCGACTGCGGCGCACTGGCCCGCGTGCTGCCCGAGGTGGCGCGCCTATGGGGCGTGCCGCAGCCCGCCCTGCACCACCCCGAGATCGATACCGGCGTGCACCTGATGCTGGTCCTCGACACCGCCGCGCGCCTGGCTGCGCCGCTGCCGGTGCGCTGGGCCTGCCTGGTGCACGACCTGGGCAAGGGCAGCACACCGCCGGCCGAGTGGCCGCGCCATGTCGCACACGAGGCGCGCAGCGCCAAACTCGCCGACGCGCTGGCCGATCGCCTGCGCGTGCCCGCAGACTGCCGCGAACTGGGTGACGTGGTGGCGCGCGAACACGGCCATATCCACCGCAGCCAAACCCTAGGCGCCGCGGCCACGCTGCGCCTGCTCGAGCGCTGCGACGCTTTGCGCCGACCCGAGCGCTTCGAGCAGGCCTTGCTGGCCTGCGAATGCGACGCCCGTGGCCGGCTCGGGCTGCAAGATGCGGCCTATCCGCAGCGCGAACGGCTGACCGCCGCACTGCGAGTCGCGCTGGCCGTCGACATCACCCGCGCCGCAGCGCAGGCCGTCGAACGCGGCGCGACGGGACCGGCCATCGGCGACGCGGTACGCCGCGCGCGCGAGCAGGCACTGCACGAGCAATGGCGCTGAAAGGCAGCCTGCGCGACTGAGCCGGCGACCGCCAGCCCCTCGCCCGTCCTCACAGCAACGCGCCGACGAGCATCGCCAGCAGGCTCAGCAGCAGGCTGCTGGCCAGGGGTACGAAATATTCGCGGCCGCGCCAGCGAAAACTGAAGTCGCCGGGCAGGCGGCCCAGCCCGAGCTTGCGCAGCCAGGCGGCCAGACCGTTGAACAGCACGAAGGCGAGCACGAAGACGATCAGCCAGCGCATCGGGTGCACCCGCTCACAGGCGGTGGCTGCGATCGCCGGCGGCAAAGCCGATGGCGTCGAACGCCGCCGCGCCGCGCACCAGGCCGATGACCTTGAACAACTCGCCCATCTCGTGCTCGACGATCAGTTTTTGCGCCGCCGCCAGCGCCGGCCAGTCGCTGCGTTGCTGGGCGTCGTCCATCAACGCGGCCAGGCCGCAATTGAGCAGAAAGCGCCCCTGCGAGGTGTAGCCCAGGACCTCGAAGCCGGCGTCCTGCGCGGTGAGCGCGATGGCGCTGAAATTGACATGCGCGGTGATGTCCTTGTCGCCGATATCGGCCAACGGGTCGGTGTCGGCCCGATGGGCGCGGTGGCACATCAGGGTGCCGCCGAGGCGCTCGGGCAGGTAGTACTCGGCGTCTGGAAATCCGTAGTCGATGAAGAAGGCCGCACCGCGTTGCAGTCGCTCGGCCAGTGTGCGAACGAAGGCTTCGGCCTGGGGGTGGATCTCGGTTGTCGTAGCGGGCGCGAAGGCGGCGGCCAGCGGAGGGCGCAGCACGGTGGCACGGTCGGCAAAGGCCAGGCCCTCGCCGCCGGCTTCCACTCCGCGCTCGAACCACTGGCTGCCGTCCCAGTGCAGCAGCTGCACCGGCATCGCGTCGAGCACTTCGTTGCCGACGATCACGCCGTGCATGGTGTCGGGCAAGGCATCGAGCCAGCGCACGCGCTCGCCGAAGGGCGCCAGGCACTCGCGCTGACGCGCGCGCAAGGCGCCCGAGAGGTCGACGATGCTGTACTGCCGCACCCGTTCGCCGAGCGCGCGCAACAGCTGCGCGGCCAAGGCCCCGGAGCCCGCGCCGAACTCCCAGACCTCGTCGGTCGCGGTGGCGTCGAGCGCTTGGCGCAGCTGCTGCGCCAGCGCGGCACCGAACAGCGGGCTCAGCTCGGGCGCGGTGACGAAGTCGCTGCCCGAATCCGGCATGGCGCCGAACTGGCGGCTGCCACGCGCGTAATAACCAAGCCCCGGCGCGTACAGCGCCAGCGCCATGAAACGGTCGAAGGGCAACCAGCCGCCGGCCCGCTCGATGGCACGGCGGATCAGGCGCAGCAGCGGCGAGGCGCCCGCCGATACACTGTCGGCCTGCGTCGGATCCTCTGGCTGCTGCGTCATCGGCGCATTGTAGGAATGCCCTCCACTTCATCCCGACCCGTCGTGCTGGTCACCGGCGCCGCGCGCCGGCTGGGCCGTGCCATCGCCGTCGAGCTGGCTCGCGCGGGGTATGACATCGCTCTGCATTACCGACATTCCGAGGCCGATTGCCAGGCCAGCGCCACCTACGTGCGTGCACTCGGCGTGCGCGGCGAGTGTTTCCGGGCCGACCTTGCCGACGAGGCGCAATGCCGCGCCCTGCTGCCGGCGGTAGCCGCGCGCCTGGGTCGCATCGACGCCGTGGTCAACAACGCCTCGCACTTCGACTACGACGACGCCGAGCGCTTCAGCTATGCGGCCATGGACGCGCATTGGCGCGCCAACACTGCCCCGGCGATCGTGCTGGCACAGGCGCTCGCGGCCCACCTGAAGGGCTGCAACACGCCCGGATGCGTGGTCAACCTGCTGGACCAGAAGCTGTGGAATCCGAACCCCGACTATCTCTCCTACACCCTGTCCAAGGCCGCCCTGCAGGCCGCGACCACCCTGCTGGCCCAGGCGCTGGCGCCGCAGGTGCGGGTGGCCGGCGTGGCGCCGGGCGTGACCCTGGTGTCGGGGCCGAAGATGAGCGTCGAGGGTTTTGCCAGCGCACACACCATGACACCGCTGGGCCGCAGCTCGAACAGCGACGACGTGGCCCGCGCCGTGCGCTTCATCATCGAGTCGCCGGCCATCACCGGCACGACGATCGTCGTCGACGGCGGCCAGCACCTGGCCGCCCAGCCGCGCGACGTGGCCTTCCTCACCCCCAAGCCCTAGAACCCCCATGCACAGTCCGCTCGCCCACCCTGCGCTGATGGACTGCCGCTGCCTGTTCCTGCGTGATTACGAAGTCTGGATCAACATCGGCGTGCACGACTTCGAAAAACGCGGCGAGCAGCGGGTGTTGATCAACGTCGACCTGTACATACCGCTGGCCCTGTCGACACCCAAGGCCGACGAGCTCGACGAGGTGGTCGACTACGACTTCATCCGCCGCTCGATCGCCTTGCGCGTGCAGCAAGGCCATGTGCACCTGCAGGAGACACTGGCCGACGACGTGCTGCGCCTGATGCTCGCGCACCCGCGGGTCAAGGCCGCGCGCGTGTCGACCGAGAAGCCCGACGTGTACCCCGACTGCGACGCGGTCGGGGTGGAGGTGTTTGGGCTGAAAGGCGAGACCACGCGATGAACGCCCCGCAAGACACGGCCGCGGTGCGCAAAGCGGCCTTCGAAGCCAACAAGCTGTCCAAGCGGCTGCACCGCCAGCTTGGGCCGGCGATTGCCGACTTCAACATGATCGAGGCCGGCGACAAGGTCATGGTCTGTGTCTCGGGCGGCAAGGACAGCTACGCCCTGCTCGACTTGCTGATCGGCCGCCAGCAACGTTCGCCGGTGCCGTACGAGCTGATCGCCGTCAACCTCGACCAGAAGCAGCCCGGATTTCCCGCCCATGTGCTGCCCGAGTATCTGGCTCGCGTCGGCGTGCCCTTCCACATCGAGAACCAGGACACCTACTCCGTCGTCAAGCGCCTGGTACCCGAGGGCCGGACGATGTGCAGCCTGTGCTCGCGCCTGCGCCGCGGCATCCTGTACCGCGTGGCGAGTGAACTCGGCGCGACCAAGATCGCACTCGGCCACCACCGCGACGACATGGTCGTCACGCTGATGATGAACATGTTCTTCGGTGGCCGCATGAAGGGCATGCCGCCCAAGCTGGTCAGCGACGACGGCCGGCATGTCGTCATCCGCCCACTGGCCTATGTCGCCGAGGCCGACCTGGCACGCTGGGCCGTGCAGCGCGACTTCCCGATCATCCCCTGCACCCTGTGCGGCAGCCAGGACAACCTGCAACGGGTGCAGACCAAGGCCTTGATCCACGAATGGGAGCGCAAATTCCCGGGCCGCATCGACAACCTGTTCAACGCCATGAGCCGGGTCACGCCCTCGCACCTGATGGACCGGAACCTCTACCCATTCGCCACGCTCCAAGCCACCGGCGTGGCCGATCCTCAGGGTGACAAGGCCTTCGACGACGATGACGACCAGGCCTGTGCCAGCCCGGCCGTGGTCAGGCTGACGCCGACGATCGATTGACCCGGGGAGATTCACCACATGCAACGCCGATCCGTCATCACCTTCGCCGCCCTTTGTGCCGCCGCCACGCTCGGCGGCTGCGCCGCACTGAACAGCGTGACCAGCGATGTCGCCACCTATGGCGACTGGCCTGCCGGCCGGGCGCCGGGGCGCTACGCCTTCGAACGCCTGCCCTCGCAACAGGCCAATGCCGCACGCCAAAGCGCGCTCGAGGCTGCCGCCGGCCATGCCCTCGAAGCCGCGGGGTTTGCCTTGGCGCCGGACGCCGCGCAGGCCGACGTGATCGTGCTGATCGGTGCGCGCATCAGCCGCACGGAGATCTCGCCCTGGGACGACCCGCTGTGGTGGCGTTGGGGTGCAGGCTACTGGCACAGCCCGGCCTGGCGCCACTCGCACATCGCCTATTACGCCAACTTCAACACCGGCTGGTACACCCGCTATGCACGCAACGTGGCCGTGCTATTGCGCGACCGGGCCAGCGGCACACCGCTGTACGAAGCCCATGCGCAGACCGACGGCACCACCATCGGCGACGATGCGCTGCTGGCCGCGATGTTCGACGCCGCGCTGAAGGACTTCCCGGCGCTGGGTGCAAGCAACCCGCGTCAAGTCAGCGTGCCGCGCACGCCGTCGTGAGGCTCTCGGAGCTCAAGTCATCCGCTCATCCTGAACGGGAGTCCTTTCGCGCGCGGTGACCAACCGCAGCCCGGCTCTCAGCGGCTCACGGCGCCGTTGCCGGCCGACGCGACCAGCGTGCGCAGGTCGTCTTCCCAAGCTTTGAGCTTGGCGCGCGCGGTCTGCCGCTGCTTGGGCGTCATCGCGTTGTGCATGCTGGCGACGAGTGCGCAGTTGTCCTGCCGCAGGCGCTGCTGGTAGCTGCGGTAGTCGGCGCGCGGCGATTGTGCGGCGCGCTCGACGATCAACTGCACCGCAGCCTGCGCCTGCTGCAGCGCCACGCTGCGGTCCGCGCCGCTGCGCGCGGCCGTGCGGGCCAGCGTCATGGCTTGCAGCATCTCGCGCTGGCGTGTACGGCGCTCGTCGAGCCAGCGCTGGGCGTCGAAGGTCGAGGCCGCCAGCAGCGCGGCCAGGCGCTGGCGCTGCGCTGCGTCGAGCCGGCCGTACAGGGTTTCGAAGCGCTCGACCGTGCGCTCGAGTGATTTGGCCTTGCGCACGGCCGGGTCGGCCTGCAGAAAATCGCCGTGCAGCTCGTCCATGGCCTTGGCCATGCGGCGCTCGATGTGCTGCAACTGCTCGGGCGTCAGGCTCAGGATCAGCTCGGCAGCGCCCGGCGCCGCGCCTTCGAGCACCACCTCGAGCCGGCGCTCACCCTCGGCCTGCCAGGCGCAGACCGCGGCCGCCGTGGTCGGCTCGACCACCTCGCGCTGCGCCCGCACCAGCAATTCGGCGTAGTCGCTGAGTTGGGTGCGGCGATGCCAGGCGAACCAGTGGTCGATGGCCTCGCGCAGCGGCGGTGTCTGCTCGCCGTTGACGTCGACGTAACCGTCGATCCAGAAGTAGACCAGGCTCGGCGCCTGGTCGTAGGCCAGGCGCAGCATGCTGCAGCCGGCCAACACCAGGCCGCAGAGCGCGAGCAGGGCCAGCCGGATAATCCGGCGCAGCATCAGGGCCGGCATGGCCGGTGACAAGGAACAAGGCATGGCATCGCTCGACATCGTGATCATGGCCGCGGGCAAAGGCACCCGCATGAAATCGGCGCGCCCCAAGGTGCTGCACCAGCTGGCCGGCAAGAGCCTATTGCAACATGTCCTGGACGCTGCGGCCGGGCTGGCCGCGGCCAAGACGCTGGTTGTCACCGGGCATGGGGCAGCAACGATCGAGGCCGAATTCCGTGCACAGGGCCTGACCTTCGTGCGTCAGCAGCCGCAACTCGGCACGGGCCATGCCGTGCAGCAGGCCGTGCCGCACCTGGACAAGGAGGGCACGACGCTGATCCTGAACGGCGACGTGCCGCTGATCGAGGCGGCCACCCTGGCCGCACTGGCCGCGGCCTGCGACGGCAGCAAGCTGGCGCTGCTGACCATCGAGCTGGCCGACCCCGGTGGCTACGGCCGCATCGTGCGCAACGACGGCGTGGTACGCCGCATCGTCGAGGAGCGCGATGCGAGCCCCGCCCAGCGGGCGATCCGCGAGGTCTATTGCGGCATGCTGGCCGCACCCACCGCGTGGCTGAAGTCGGCGGTGATGGCGCTGACCAACGCCAACGCCCAGCACGAGTACTACCTGACCGACATCGTGGCCATGGCCGTGGCCGGCGGTGTACCGGTGGTGACCACGCAAGCCGCCAGCCAGACCGAAGTGCTGGGCGTCAACAGCCCGGCGCAACTCGCCGCGCTCGAGCGCCGCTTCCAGGCGGCACGTGCCGAGGCCTTGATGCAGGACGGCGTGCGCCTGGCCGACCCGGCGCGATTCGACGTGCGCGGCCGCCTGGCCTGCGGCAGCGACGTCGAGATCGACGTCGGCTGCGTCTTCGAGGGCGAGGTGGTGCTGGCCGACGGCGTCAAGATCGGCGCGCATTGCGTGCTGCGCGATACACGTGTCGACGCCGGCGCGCAGGTCCTGCCCTTCACCTATGCCGACCAGGCCCGCATCGGCGCCGGCGCCATCGTCGGCCCGTTCGCGCGCCTGCGTCCAGGCGCCGAGCTCGGGCCCGAGGTGCACATCGGCAACTTCGTCGAGATCAAGAACAGCACGCTGGGCCGCGGCGCCAAGGCCAACCACCTGGCCTACATCGGCGACGCCACGGTCGGCGAGCGGGTCAACTACGGCGCGGGCAGCATCGTCGCCAACTACGACGGCGCCAACAAGCACCGCAGCGTGATCGGCAACGACGTGCACGTGGGCAGCAATTGCGTGCTGGTCGCGCCGATCAACGTCGGCGACGGCGCCACCATCGGTGCCGGCTCGACCATCGACAAGGACGCGCCGGCCGGACAGCTCACCGTGGCGCGGGCGCGGCAGGTTTCGCTCGACAGGCTGGAAGCGGCCGAAGAAGACCGGTCAGACCTGAGCGCCGATCATCGACGTGCGTCAGGGGTGTTCGGCCGCTGTGCGCAAGCCCTGCCGTTCTAGGGACTGGCGCCGCCGCCAACGCCGCCCTAGGATCGAGCGTCACCCAAGGAGCGTGCCGTGAAACCCACCGTCATCAATCCCACCGACCTGCGTTCCCCCAACACCCTGCCGCTCAGCACCTACGGCCGCCGGCTGCTCGCCGAAGGTGATTCGTGGTTCACGCTGGGCTCGCTGAACCTGGCGCACAACTCCAACCTGCTGTTCGAGCTCGAAGTCGCCACCAGCACGGTCATCGTCAATTGCGCCTACCCGGGCGATACCTTGCAGCGCATGGTCGACGGCATCAACGACGTCGATTTCGACCGCATGCTGCGCGTACCCAATTTCTCCAGCTTCTGGGAAGCCATCGTCGTCTCGGCCGGCGGCAATGACCTGATCGACGCCGCGCAACTGCCCGTGCGCGACGCGCTGGGCCAGCCGACCCCGCTCGACCATCGCCTCCTGCTCACGCCCGGCGAGGCCGGGGCCGGCGCACCCGGCTACGTCAGCGAGGCCGGCTGGCTGCGCCTGGAAGGATTCCTGCTGGCCAATTTTCGCGCCCTGGTGTCGCGGCGTGACGAAGGGCCGAGCCACGGCCGCCCGCTGCTGCTGCACACCTACTCGGTGCCCACGGTCTGGCCGGTCGGCACCGTGGGCGCGAGCCGGGGCTGGCTGTTCGCGGCGTTCGAGGCCGCGGCCATTCCGCAACCCGATCGACAGGCTCTGGCCGACGAGCTGTTCGGCCGGCTGCGGCGTTTGCTGTTGTCGCTAGATGCCGGCTCGGGGCATGCCAACGCCCTGCCGGCGGTGCATGTGTTCGACTCGGCCAGTGCCGTCGCGCTGCAAGCGCCCGACCCGTCGTCACCAAGAGGCCCGTCGGGCGACTGGGTCAACGAGATCCACCCCAACCGCGCCGGTTACCGCAAGCTCGGCGCGGCGATGGGGCCGTGGCTGGAGCGCGTGACAGATCGGCGCGGCCTGATTCAGCCGCGCTCGGCCACGGCCTTGAGGTTGGCCAGGCCGGCCTCGAAGTCGGCACCGACCATCTTGTCCATGTCGAAGAAGGTCGTCATCAGCCTGTGCAGGTACGGCATGGACCCGCTCATGGCCCAGGTCACCTGCATATCCGCTGCCCTGCGGCGCCAGGCGGAACTCGACCCGGTTGCTGGCTTGCATCGGTTTTTCGAAGTCCAGCCGCATCGCCACGCGGGTCGGCGCCGCAGCCTCGACGACTTCCATGCGGCCTGCGCCGACAGATTCACTGTCCCAGGCGTAGGCGGCGCCAGGCCCGCTGGCGGCCCCCTCGTAGCGCAGCTTGATGGCCGGACAGTTCGTCGGCGCGCGGTGCGCTCGACGATCGCGTCCAGTTGCGCGCTGCACGTCTCGGCGGGCCCGCCGCTGCGGTGGCCGCCAGCATGTGTTCGACGCCGGCGCGCTCGGCGTCGCTCCACATCGCCTCCATCGGCCGGCGCATCGGCCGCGGCAGCGGCCCGCGCACGGCCGCGCTGCATGCCCAGAAACCGCTGCTGCAGCGAGGTGAACAGGCGCGCCGCCTCGGCGTCGCTGTCGGCGGCGACCACGTTGACGCCGACCATCGCGTGCGGCTCGGGCCAGCGCGCCGACGGGCGAAACGTCGTCGCGGTAGACCTCGCAGCGCCTGCAGCGAGCAGGTCGGGCGCGAAGTGCGACGCGAACGCGAACGGCAGGCCCAGGTACGCCGCCAGCTGCGCGCTGTACAGGCTCGAGCCGAGCAGCCAGATCGGCACCTGCGTGCCGACGCCGGGAATCGCGCGCACCGGCCTGGCCGGGCTGCGGCGCGCCGAGGTAGGCCTGCAGCTCGACCACGTCGCGCGGAAAGTCGTCTTCCTCGTCGCTGTTCAGGTGGCGGCGCAGCGCGCGCGCGGTCAGCTGATCGGTGCCGGGCGCGCGGCCCAGCCCGAGGTCGATGCGGCCCGGGATACAGCGTGGCCAGGGTGCCGAACTGCTCGGCGATCACCAGCGGCGCGTGGTTGGGCAGCATGACGCCGCCCGAGCCGACGCGGATGGTGCGCGTGCCGCCGGCCACGTGGCCGATCAGCACCGCGGTGGCCGAACTGGCGACGCCGTCCATGTTGTGGTGCTCGGCCACCCAGTAGCGCTGGTAGCCCCAGGCTTCGGCGTGCTGGGCGAGGTCGAGGCGTTGCGCAACGCCGTGGCGGCATCGCTGCCTTCGACGATGGGGGCGAGATCGAGGATCGACAGCGCAACCATGGCCAGCATCATGCCGTGCGCGCCGCATCGCGTCCGGCTCGGGGACTTAGCATTGCGCCATGTCGTCACGCCTGCCCACGCTGTACACCGAACACCTGGCCATCCGGCCCTTCAGCGAAGACGATGCCGCCTTCATCGTCGAACTGCTCAACGACGCCGATTGGCTGCGCTTCATCGGCGACAAACAGGTGCACACGCCCGATGACGCGCGGCGATATCTGCGTGACGGGCCGCTGAAAATGGTCGCCGAGCACGGCCATGGCCTGGCCTGCGTCGAGCGCCGAAGCGACGGCAAGGCCATCGGCATGTGCGGCCTGATCAAGCGCGCAATGCTCGACGACATCGATCTCGGCTATGCCCTTGCTGCCCGCCGCACGCGGCCAGGGCTTCGCGCGCGAAGCGGCGGCCGCGGTCCTGGCCTACGGCCTGCGCAGCCTGGGCTTGCGCCGCATCGTGGCCATCACCGATGTCGACAACCAAGCCTCGGCGCGCGTGCTCGAGGCGGTCGGGCTGCGCTTCGAGCGCCTGCTGCCCGCCACCGACGAGGCGCCGGC
>CAVUGY010000034.1:0-17319 GCA_963741125.1 uncultured beta proteobacterium | reverse complement strand
GGCTTTTCGCTCATGGTGCGTGCTTCTCGCGGTCGGTTCGTTGAATCGCACCAATCTTAGGCCCACGGCACCAGGGCCCGGCCATCGGCATCCGCCCTGCGCCCCGGGAAAGCCCTCAGGGCGAAGCGGCCCGATCGTAGTACGATAACGGGCTCACCACCCGGCATCGCCCAAGGAGACAACCGATGAAAGTCAAGACCTGGATCGCCGGCGCCCTGGCCGGCGCCGCCCTGCTGGCGGCCTGCCCGCGATGGCCCAGGAGAAGCTCACCGTCTGGTGGGTCAAGGGCTTCTACAAGGCCGAAGACGACGCGCTGTTCGCGCGATCAAGAAGTTCGAGGACAAGCACAAGGGCGTCAAGATCGAACTGTCGCAGTACCCGGTGCAGGACATGATCCCCAAGACCGTCTCCGCGCTCGACTCGGGCAGCCCGCCCGACGTGGCCTATGCCGACGTCTACGACTTCCAGGTCACCGGCAAGTGGGCCTTCGACGGCAAGCTCGAAGACATCAGCAGCGTGATCGACCCGATCCGCGCCGCGCTTCGCGCCCAACACGGTCGAGACCACCTTCCTCTACAACGACCAGACGCAAGACGCGCGCGTACTACGCCTTCCCGATCAAGCAGCAGACGATGCACATCGAGTACTGGATCGACATGCTGGCCGATGCCGGCTTCAAGGAGTCGACATCCCGACCACCTGGAAGGACTACTGGTCCTTCTGGTGCGACAAGGTGCAGCCGGCTACCGCGCAGAAGACCGGCACAGCGCGCCTTCGGCATCGGCCTGCCGATGGGCGTCGATTCGAGCGACTCGTTCTACTCGTTCCTGACCTTCACGGACGCCTACAACGTCAAGCTGGTCAGCGACAGCGGCAAGCTGCTGGTCGACGACCCGGCGGTGCGCCAGGGCCTGATCAACGCGCTGACCGACTACACCGCGCTCTACACCAAGGGCTGCACGCCGCCGTCGTCGCACGAGCTGGAAGGACCCGGACAACAACGTCGCCTTCCACAACAAGACGACGGTGATGACGCACAACGCGACGATCTCGATCGCCGCCAAGTGGCTCGACGACATGAACAACGCCACGCTCACGCGACGAGCAGCGCGCGACGGCGAAGAAGAACTACACCGAGCTGATCCGCACCGCCGGCTTCCCGAACAAGCCCGACGGCAGCAAGATGGTCTACCGCGCCGCGGTCAAGACCGGCGTGGTCTTCAAGGACGCCAAGAACAAGGTCGCGGCCAAGAAGTTCGTCACCTTCCTGCTCGACGAAGCCAACCTCACGCCGTACGTCGAAGGCTCGCTCGGGCGCTGGTTCCCGGTGCACCAAGGCAGGCGCAGGAGAGCCCGTTCTGGAAGGCCGACCCGCACCGGCTGGTCGGTCTACAACCAGTTCATGGCCGGCACGGTGACGTTCGAATTCACCAAGAACTACAAGTTCACGATGCTGAACAACGAGAACGTCTGGGCCAAGGCGATGAACCGCGTCCTCAACGAGAAGGTGCCGGTCGACAAGGCGGTCGACGAGATGATCGAGCGCATCAAGACGGTCGCGAACTGACGCCCACCCTGAGCGGCGCCGCTCGGCGCGCCGCACGGCAGCCGGACCGCAGCGCCGCGTGACGCGCCGTCATCGACCGTACCGAGCCACCACTGCCTGCCGTCGGCGTGTCGCCGCCGCGCGCGCCAAGCCGCTGACGCGCTGGGAGTTCTGGGGCCGCGCTGCTGGTCCTGCCCTACCTGCTGGTGTTCCTGATCTTCGTGCTCTACCCGGTGGGCTACGGCCTGTGGCTGGCGCGCCACCCGCGAGAGCTACGTCAAGCTGTTCGAAGACCCGATCTTCTTTCGCACCGCTGATCAACACGGTGATCTTCCTGGTCGTCGCCATCAACATCAAGATGGTCGATCGCGATGGTGCTGTCGGGCTTCTTCGTGCAGGAGCGCTGGTGGATCAAGATCGCTGTCGGTGATCTTCATCCTGCCCTGGGCGGTGCCGTCGATCCCGACCATCCTGTCGGTGCGCTTCATGCTCAACCCCGAGTGGGGCGTGATCAACACGCACGATCTTCCAGCCTGACCGGGCTGGACGGCCCGAACTGGCTGAACGACCCGACGCTGGCGCTCAGCTTCTCGATGCTGATGCACGTCTGGAAGTCGCTGCCGTTCTGGACCCTGATCCTGGTCGCCGGCCGGCTGTCGATTCCGGCCGAGCAGTACGAGGCCGCGTCGGTCGACGGCGCCACCGGCTGGCAGAAGTTCCGCTTCATCACCTGGCCGTCGATGCGCACGCTGTACCTGACGTCGCTGATCCTGTCGATGATCTGGACGCTGGGCGACTTCAACAGCGTCTACCTGCTGACCGGCGGCGGCCCGGCCGACCTGACGCACGTGCTGGCCACGCTGGGCATCCGCTACCTGCGGCTCGACCAGGTCGATCTGGCGATGGCCTCGATCGTCGTCGCGCTGCCGCTGGTGCTGCCGCTGGTCTACTTCATGATGAAGAGGCTGTCCAAGTGAGCCGGCGCATGACCTGGAAGTCCGTCACCAGCGAGGCCAAGCTGCTGCTGATCGGCATTCCCGTGCTTCCTGTGGACCATCATCCCGGTCTACCACCTGTTCCTGTTCGCGATCTCGCCGCGCGACAAGGCCACCTCGGGCCGGCTCTGGCCCGAGGAGCCGACGCTGCAGAACTTCCGCGTCGTGTTCCACCAGAAGCACTTCTACCTCGACCACTTCTGGCTCCAGATGTGGAACTCGGTGGTCATCGCGGTGGCGGTCGGCGCGATCACGCTGTTCGTCGCCACCGCGGCGGCGTTCGCGATCAGCCGCCTGAAGGTGCGCGGCGGGCGCACGGTGATGAACCTGGCGCTGTTCACCTACTTCATCCCGGCCGCCTTCCTGGCCGTGCCGATGTACAAGACCATGGGCAACTACGGCCTGCTGAACAACCAGTGGGCGCTGATCCTGGCGATGGTGACGATCGCCTCGCCGTACTGCATCTGGGTGCTTGAAGCAGGCCTCCGACAAGCTGCCGTTCGAGCTCGACGAGGCCGCGCGCATGGATGGCGCGTCGCCGCTGCAGCTGTTCCGCCTGGTCTACCTGCCGCTGATGGTGCCTTCGCTGGTCGCGGTCGGCACCTACTCGCTGCTGCTGGCGTGGAACGAATACCTGTACGCCTTCCTGCTGCTGTCCAACGACACCGACGTCACGCTGTCGGTGGCGCTGGGCAACTTCCTCTCGGCCGACGATTCGCCGTGGGAGCTGCTGATGGCCACCGGCCTGATCTACGCGCTGCCGCCGGCGGCGATCTACTACGCCTTCAAGCGCTACATGGTGTCGGGCCTGACGGCCGGCGCCGTCAAGAGCTGAAACTGAGGAGCGAACGCGCCATGGCATCGGTCACTTTCCGCGACATCGAGAAGAGCTACGGCAAGGTCAAGGTCCTGCACGGCCTCGGCTTCGACATCCAGGACGGCGAGTTCGTCGTCCTGGTCGGGCCCGTCGGGCTGCGGCAAGAGCACGCTGCTGCGCATGCTGGCCGGGCTGGAGGAGATCAGCGGCGGCGAGATCATGATCGACGACAAGGTGGTCAACGACCTCGAGTCGAAGGACCGCGACATCGCGATGGTGTTCCAGAGCTACGCGCTGTACCCGCACATGACGGTGCGCGAGAACATGGGCTTTTCAGCCTGCGCCTGCGCCGCGCCGACAAGCAGACCACCGACCAGCGCGTCGACAACGCGGCGCGCATCCTCAACCTCGACGCGCTGCTCGACCGCTACCCGCGCGAACTCTCCGGCGGCCAGCGCCAGCGCGTCGCGATGGGCCGCGCGATCGTGCGCGACCCCAAGGTGTTCCTGTTCGACGAGCCGCTGTCCAACCTCGACGCCAAGCTGCGCGTGGCGATGCGCGCCGAGATCAAGGCCCTGCACCAGCGCCTGAAGACGACCACGGTCTACGTCACCCACGACCAGATCGAGGCCATGACGATGGCCGACCGCATCGTCGTGATGCACGACGGCCTGATCGAGCAGATCGGCACGCCGCTGGAGCTGTTCGACCGGCCCGCACAACCTGTTCGTCGCCCAGTTCATCGGCTCGCCGGCGATGAACGTGTTTGCCGGCACGCTGCGCGACGGTGCGCGTGCAGGCCCTCGGCGCACGCTGGCCGCTGCCCAGCCGTCGCCGCCAGCGGCGAGCAGGCCGTGCACTACGGCATTCGCCCGACCGATCTGGCGCCTGGCCGGCGCGCGGCATCGCGGCGCGGGTGGTGGTGGTCGAGCCGACGGGCGCCGAGACCGAACTGCTGCTCGACGTCGGCGGCCAGCAGTTGGTGCTGGTGATGCACGGCCGCACCGACGTGCAGCCCGAGCAGACGGTGCACCTCTCGGTCGACGCCGCGAAGGCGCATGTGTTCGACGCCGCCAGCGGCCGGCGGCTGTAGCGGCAGGATCGACCGTGAACTGCGTCGCCCCGCGCCATGATTGACGCCTCGACATTTCGCCTCGACGGCCGCCTGGCGCTGGTCACCGGCTCGTCGGCCGGCATCGGCCTGGCGCTGGCGCGCGGGCTGGCGCAGGCCGGCGCGACAGTCGTGCTCAACGGCCGCGATGCCGCGCGTCTGGCGCAGGCCCATGCGGCGCTCGCGGCTGAAGGGCTGACGGTGCATGCGCGGGCCTTCGACGTCTGCGACGCGACAGGCAGTGGCTGCTGCCGTCGCGACGCATCGAAGCCGACATCGGTGCGATCGACATCCTGATCAACAACGCCGGCATCCAGCGCCGCGCGCGCGTTCCAGGACTTCGCCGCCGCCGACTGGCAGGCGATCATGCGCACCAATCTCGACAGCATGTTCATCGTCGGCCAGGCCGTGGCCCAGCGCATGGTGCCCAGGAAGCGCGGACGCATCATCAACATCTGCTCGGTGCAGAGCGAACTCGGCCGGCCCGGCATCGCGCCTTACACCGCGAGCAAGGGCGCGGTGAAGATGCTGACCAAGGGCATGGCGATCGACCTCGGGCCGCACGGCATCAACGTCAATGGTCTCGGTCCGGGCTACTTCAAGACCGAGCTGAACCAGAAGCTGGTCGACGACCCGACCTTCAGCGCCTGGCTGATCAACCGCACACCGAACCGCCGCTGGGGCGAGGTCGACGAACTCGCACCGGCCGCCGTCTTCCTGGCCAGCGATGCATCGCGCTTCATCAACGGGCACATCCTGTACGTCGACGGCGGCGTGACCGCCAGCCTCTGATCGCCGAACTCGCGTGGCCCCTGCCGCCCTCAAGAAGAACGTCCACGGCCACACGCTCGAGCAGCTCGGCGTGGCCATCGTCGCCGGCCACTACGCGGAGGGCGCGACGCTGCCGCCCGAGCCGCTGCTCGGCGACGAGTTCGGCGTCAGCCGCACGGTGATTCGCGAAGCCGTGAAGTCGCTGGTCGCCAAGGGGCTGCTGGTCACCGGGCCCAAGGTCGGCACCCGGGTGTTGCCGGCCGAGCAGTGGAACTGGTTCGATCCGCATGTCGTGGCCTGGCAGTCCAAGGTCGGGCTGACGCGCGAATTCCTGCGCGACCTGCAGGAGCTGCGCCGCGTGATCGAGCCGGCGGCCGTGCACATCGCGGCCGAGCGCGCGAGTGCGGCCGACATCGCCGAGATCGAAGCCGCCTATGCCGGCATGAAGCTGGCCATCGACGAGGGCGGCGACTACGTGGCCAGCGACCTGCGCTTTCACCAGGGGCTGCTGCGGGCCTGCCACAACCGCATGCTGGTGCAGATGAGCAAGGCGCTGGGCGCGCTGTTGCGCACCAGCTTCGAGATCTCCACCTCGCGCCCGCACGGCCCCGCGGGGTCGCTGCCGCTGCACCGCGCCGTGCTCGATGCGGTCATCGCCCGCGCCCCGCACAAGGCCGAGCGCGCCAGCCTGATCCTGATCGACGGCGCGGCCGAAGACATCGAGGCCGTGCTCGCGTCGCGTCGCAAGCTGCCCTCGGTGGCCATCGCCGGCACGGCGGCTGGCCGGGGCAGCGAGCAAGGTGGCGGGACGCCGGCCGGTGAAGGCCGCGTCTTAGCGCGTTGCCCGCGCCTCGGCCGCCGGTGGCAGGCCGTTCTGCGCGGCGATGAAGTCGGCCAGCATCGGCACGTAGCGCTGGCCCAGGCCGGCGGCCTCCATCGCCGCGAAGCCGTTCTTCACCAGCGTCTGCAGGTTGTTCACGGCGCCGATCTCGTTGGCCATGCTGGCCAGGTAGCGCATGTCCTTGTGCGCATTGGTGATCGTGAAGCGGTGCGCGTTCTCATTGCCCTCGCGGCTCCACTGGATGAAGGTGTCGTAAAAGCCGCTGCGCATGCGGCCCGAGCCGATCACGGCATGGAACTGCTCGACCGTCAGGCCGGCCTTGCGCGCGATGGCCAGCGCTTCGGAGAACAGCGCGGCGTAGCCCATGGCGACGAAGTTGTTGACCAGCTTCATCTTGTGGCCCAGGCCGAGCGGCCCGAGGTGCACCACGTTGCCGGCCCAGCAGCGCAGCACCGGCTCGATGGCGGCGAAGGTCTCGGCGTCGCAGCCGACCATCGTGTCCAGCGTGCCGGCCTCGGCTTCGACGGGCGTGCGCGACAGCGGCGCATCGACCAGCGTCATGCCCGCGGCACGCAACTCCTCGCCGAGCGCGAGCGTCGAGACCGGGTTCGAGGTCGAGCAATCGATGACGATCAGCCCGCGTTTGCCGCCGGCGATCACGCCGTCCGGGCCGCGCAGCAGGGCTTCGACCTGCGGCGAACCGGTGACGCACAGGTGAACGATGTCGCATTGCGCCGCCAGTTCGCGCGCCGTGGCCGCCTCGCGCGCACCGAGCGACTTCAGGTGCTCGACCGGCTCGCGATTGCGGTGACCCAGCACCACCAAGGGGTGGCCCTTGGTGACGAGGTTCTTGGCCATGCCGTGGCCCATCAGGCCGACGCCGATGAAGCCGACGCGTCGCCTTGTTGCTCACTTCTTTCCTTTGCCGTTCATGGCGCGATAGGCGCGAATCACCTGGCTGTCGTCGGCCGCACCATGGCCCAGGCCGGACGCGGCGAGAAACATCTGCATCGCGGCCGATGCCAGTGGCAGGCCCTGGCGCACGCGCTTGCCCTGGTCGAGCACGATGCCCAGGTCCTTGACGAAGATGTCGACCGCGCTGGTCACCGGCGGGTCGTCCTGCATCATGCGCGGCCCGCGATCGCCCCACATCCAGCTGTTGCCGGCCGAGACGGAGATGATCTCGTGCATCGTGGCCAGCGGCACGCCGGCGCGCTCGGCCACGTGCATGGCTTCGGCCGCCGCGGCGATGTGCACGCCGCACAGCAACTGGTTGATCATCTTGGCGGTCGAACCCAGCCCGGCCTCGGTGCCGACATGGAAGATGCGCTTGGCCAGTGCTTCGAACACCGGCCGTGCCGCAGCGAACGCGGCGTCGGGGCCTGAGCACATGATGGTCAGCGCAGCGGCCCTGGCCCCCGCCACGCCACCCGAGACCGGTGCGTCGAGCATCACCAGCCCGGTCGCAGCGACGCGGGCGGCCAGCGCACTGGCTTGCGCCGGCGCTTGCGTGCACGCCGCGACGACGAGCGCCCCACGAGGCAGCGCCGCTGCCGCCGCGCCATCGCCGAACAGCACGCTCTCGGCCTGCTCGCCGTTGACGACCATCAGCCACAGCAGGTCGGCACCGGCCGCGGCCTCGCGCGCCGACGCGGCCGCATGCCCGCCCTGCGCCGCCAGGGCCTGGACCGCGGCAGGGCCGCATGTCGAAGCCCTGGACCACGTGACCCGCCGCGACGAGCCGCTCCGCCATGGGTGCGCCCATCGCGCCCAGGCCGATGAATCCGATGCGCATGCCTGCCCCCTATTCCTTGACCGACCCGGTCAACCCTGACACGTAGTACTCGACGAAGAACGAGTAGATGAAGGCCACCGGCAGCGAACCGAGCAGGGCCCCCGCCATCAGCGAGCCCCAGTGGTAGACGTCGCCCTCGACCAGTTCGGTGACGACACCGACCGGCACGGTCTTGATCTCGGACGACGAGATGAAGGTCAGCGCGTAGATGAACTCGTTCCACGACAGCGTGAAGGCGAAGATGCCGGCCGAGATCAGGCCCGGCACCGCCAGCGGCAGCACGATCTTGGTCAGGATCTGCCAGCGGTTGGCGCCGTCGATCAGCGCGCATTCCTCGAGCTCGTAGGGGATGGAGCGGAAGTAGCCCATCAGCAGCCAGGTGGAAAACGGGATCAGGAAGGTCGGGTAGGTCAGGATCAGCGCCCAGCGCGTGTCGAACAGACCGAGCTGGTAGACGATCGCCGCCAGCGGGATGAACAGGATCGACGGCGGCACCAGGTAGGCCAGGAAGATCGACAGGCCGACCTGCTTGGAGCCCGCAAAGCGCAGGCGCTCGATGGCATAGGCCGCGAACACCGAGCAGACCAACGAGACGAAGGTCGCCACGACCGAGACCAGCACCGTGTTCCACATCCACTCGGGATACGAGGTGTCGAACAGCAGCTTCTTGAAGTGGGCCAGCGTCGGCGCGATGACCCAGAACGGATTGCCGGTGCGCGACAGCAGTTCGTTGTCGGGCTTCACCGAGGTGATCGCCATCCAGTAGAACGGGAACAGCAGCACGATCAGGAAGACGATCAGCGGCAGGTAGATCGTGACGAACTTGCGCGACGGCGTGTCGAGGTAGCTCATGCCGACGGTGTCGGTCGTCGAAGAGGCGTTGGTCGTGCTCATGTGAGCCCCCCAGGGCCTGCGGCCCGTCCCCCAAGGGGGAGCGAACGCCTTCGGACGGCCGTGCGGCGTTCATTTGTCTGCCGCCCCCTGCTGCCAGGCGCGGCGCTGCAGCCCGAAGTAGCTGAACATGATGGCGGCCAGCAGGAACGGCACCATCGCGATCGAGATCGCTGCGCCTTCGCCGAGCGCGCCGCCGGAGATCGCGCGCTGGAACGACAGCGTGGCCATCAGGTGCGTGGCATTGAGCGGCCCGCCGCGGGTGATGACGTAGATCAGCTGGAAGTCGGTGAAGGTGAAGAGCACCGAGAAGGTCATCACCACCGCGATGATCGGCGTCAGCAGCGGCAACGTGACATGGCGGAACTGCTGCCAGCGCGTCGCACCGTCGATCGCCGAGGCCTCGTAGTACGACGGCGAGATCGTCTGCAGCCCGGCCAGCAGCGTGATGGCGACGAAGGGAATGCCGCGCCAGATGTTGGCGGCGATCACCGACAACCGGGCATTCCACGGGTCGCCGAGGAAGTCGATGTACTTGTCGATGAATCCGAGCTTGACCAGCATCCAGCTGATGATCGAGAACTGCGCGTCGTAGATCCACCAGAAGGCGATCGCCGACAGCGCCGTCGGCACGATGTAGGGCAGCAGGATGACGGCGCGAAAGAAGGTCTTGAAGCGGATGTTGCGGTTGAGCAGCATCGCCAGCCAAAGCCCGAGTCCGAACTTGATGACGCTGGCGACCAGCGTGTAGAACAGCGTGTTGAACAGCGCCAGGCGCGTGACCGCGTCGCCCCACAGGAACTGGTAGTTCTCCAGGCCGACCCACTCGCCGGCCCGCCCGACCTTGGCATCGGTGAAGCCGAGCCAGAAGCCCAGGCCCAGCGGGTAGGTCAGGAACAGCAGCAGCAGCACGCGCTGCCGGCAGCATGAACAGCAGGCCGAGCGCGTTGCGATTGTTCTGCAGTCGTTCGAGCAATGTGGGCCTCGAGGTGCCAAGCGACCGCCGCGGATCCGGCTTTGCCGGTCCGCTGGCGGTGCCCCCCTCGGGGGGGTGCGCCGAAGGCGCTCCGGGGGGGGTCACTCAGACTCTGTAGTAGCGTTCGGCGCGCTTCTGTGCCCGTTCCATCGCCTCCTTCGGCGTCTTCGAGCCGCTGATGGCCTCGGCCACCATGTTGACGACGATGAAGTCGGCCGCCGCACCCGCCGAGGCATAGCCCAGCTTGCCTGCATACCCGGCCGGTCGCATGTTCTTCACCGGATCGCGATACGGGGTGTTCTTCGGGTCCACGGTCCAGATCGGCACTCGATGCATAGCCAGCCAGCGGCGTCGCGACGTAGGCCTGCGCGCCGGTCAGCCACGGGTCGAACTGCTCCTTCTCCATCATGAAGCGCAGGAACTCCTTGGCCGCCTGCGGGTACTTGGTGTACTTCATGACCATCTGGTTGAAGAACAGGTGCGACTCGGTCGGCACGCCGACCGGGCCGACCGGGAAGGACGCGTGCTGGATGTCGGCGGCCATCTCCTTGACCTTCGGGTCGGTCGATTGTTCTTCGCCGCCACGTAGATCGAGATGCCGTTGTTGGTGACCGAGATCTGGCCGTCGAGGAAGGCCTTGTTGTTGTTCGGGTCGAGCCACGACAGCGTGCCCGGGATGAAGGTCGCATACAGCTCCTTGCCGTACTCGAGCGCCTTCAGCGTTTCGGGGCTGTCGATCACGACCTTGTTGTTCTGGTCGACCAGCTTGCCGCCGAAGGCCCAGACCAGCCAGTTGCACCACAGGCCGTCGCCGGTCGCATTGCCCAGCGCCATGCCGCCCGGCGTACCCTTGGCGGCCAGCGCCTTGAACATCTTCAGGAAGTTGTCGGTGTCCTTCGGGAAGCTGTCGAAGCCGGCGGCCTTGACCATGCTTTCGCGGTAGACCATCATCGATCCGGCCGCGCCGAGCGGCAGGCCGATCCACTTCTTGCCGTCGGGCTTGAGGAAGGCCTGGCCGGCCGGATACCAGCCGCCGTATTTCTTGCCGATGTACTCGGCGAGGTCGGTGACGTCGAGCAGCTTGTCCGGATATAGATTGGCGTCGTCGTTGGTCGACAGGATGATGTCCGGCCCGGCGCCGGTGTTGGCCGCCACGGCCGCCTTCGGCCGCACGTCTTCCCAGCCTTCGTTGTCGACACGCACCTCGATGCCGGTCTTGTCGGTGAACTTCTTGACGTTGACCATGTAGGCGTCGATGTCGCCCTGCACGAAGCGGCTCCAGCGCAGCACGCGCAGCTTGGCGCCCTTCTCGGGCTTCAAGCTCAAGTGGTCTGCGCCTGGGCAGCGGGCGCCCAGATCGCGCCGGCGCCAAGCGCCGTGCTTGCGGCGACACCGGCGGTTCCTTCCAGGAAGCGGCGGCGGTTGAAGTTGTCCATGCGAGTGTCTCCTTGCTTGTGGAAGGTGCTGCTGTTCGGCACCAGGGGTGGAACGGGTAGGGTTTCAGGCCGCCAGCGAATGGCCGCTGGCGGCGTCGAACAGGTGCGCGCGCGACGGGTCGGGCTGCAGGTGGATCGTGCTGCCGGGTTTGAAGCTGTGGCGCTCGCGGAAGACGACCGAGAGCTCGGCGCCGTGGTGCCGGCACGAGACGAAGGTGTCGGCGCCGGTCGGCTCGACGACCACCACCTCGGTCGGGATCGTGCCCCCCCGTGCGTCATCGACGAGGACGAGGTGCTCGGGCCGGGTGCCGAAGATCACCGGCTGCGCATCACTGCCCTTGGTGCCGGCCGGTGCACCGAGGCGCGTGCCGTCGGCCAGTTCGACCTGCGTCGCCCCATTCGCGCGCCGCAACGTGCCGGGCAGGAAGTTCATCGCCGGCGAACCGATGAAGCCGGCGACGAACAGGTTGGCCGGCTGGTCGTACAGCTCCAACGGGCTGCCGGTCTGCTCGATGCGTCCATCCTTCATGACCACGATCTTGTCGCCCATGGTCATGGCCTCGATCTGGTCGTGCGTGACGTAGATCGAGGTCGTGGACAGGCGCTGATGCAACTCCTTCAGTTCCGTGCGCATCGCCACCCGCAGCTTGGCATCGAGGTTGGACAGCGGCTCGTCGTAGAGGAAGACCTGCGGGTCGCGCACGATCGCGCGGCCCATCGCCACACGCTGGCGCTGGCCGCCGGAGAGTTGTCGCGGGTAGCGGTCGAGCAGCGCACTCAGGCCCAGGATTTCCGCGGCACGGGCGACCTTGGTTTCGGCGGCCGACTTCTCGAGCTTGGCCAGCATCAGCGAGAAAGCCATGTTCTGGCGCACCGTCATGTGCGGGTACAGCGCGTAGTTCTGGAACACCATCGCGATATCGCGCTGCTTGGGCAGCACATCGTTGACCACCTTGTCGGCGATGCGGATCTCGCCGCCGCTGATCTGTTCGAGCCCGGCGATCATACGCAGCAAGGTGCTCTTGCCGCAGCCCGAAGGGCCGACCAGCACGGTGAACGAACCATCGGCGATCTCGATATCCACGCCGTGCAGGATTTCGACATCGCCGAAGCGCTTGGTTGCAGAACGGATGCTGACGCTGGCCATCGAGGGAAGTCTCCGAATCCTTTTGGGCGCTGCGCAATGCGTGGCATGACGCGCGGCACACTTGTATGATGACCTTAACACCATGTCAATCATCGTTTCAGCCCGGTCGGCCCCGAGCGGCCTCCAACGCGCAGGCGGCCGGCAATGCCAGCCCGTGCGACTCGAGGCGATCGATGGCGTGAGAGAGATCGCGGCGTCGCGCCGTGTCGTCGAAAACGCAATCGCTGCACCGCAGCGCGCGCAGGTAACGCGAGGCGCCGCCAAGGTTGCGCGTTCGTGCCGATTGCGCCCGGCCCCATGAACGATCGCCGGCCCGTGCTCGGCGTC
The DNA here is from genome assembly GCA_963741125.1 of uncultured beta proteobacterium. Classification (GTDB taxonomy): domain Bacteria; phylum Pseudomonadota; class Gammaproteobacteria; order Burkholderiales; family Burkholderiaceae_C; genus CADEEN01. The sequence goes on along the minus strand of CAVUGY010000034.1, from coordinate 4,666 downwards.
ATCGCCGACGATTTCACCGGCGCCACCGACGTGGCCGGCATGCTGGTTCAGGCCGGCATGAACACTTTGCTCGCGATCGGCGTGCCGGCCGATCACGCCGCGCTGGCTGCCGACGCCGTGGTGGTGGCGCTGAAGTCGCGCACGGTGCCTGCTGCCGACGCCGTGCGCGACGCACTGGCGGCGTTCGAGCGCCTGCGCGCCGCAGGCTGCCGACGCTTTTACTTCAAGGTCTGCTCGACCTTCGATTCGACGCCGCGCGGCAACATCGGCCCGGTCGCCGAGGCGCTGATGGCCGCCCTCGGCACCGACTTCGCGATCGCCTGTCCGGCGTTCCCCGAGAACGGCCGCAGCGTCTACCGCGGCCACCTCTTCGTCGGCGACGCGCTGCTGTCGGACACCGGCATGCGCGAGCACCCGCTGACGCCGATGACCGACGCCAACCTCGTGCGCTGGCTGCAGGCGCAGACGCCGCTGCGCGTCGGCCTGTTGCGCCAGGACGCCGTGGCGGCCGGTGTCGACGCGGTGACCGCGCGCGTGGCGGCGCTGCGCGCCGAGGGCGTGCACATCGCGATCGCCGACGCGATCGACAATGCCGACCTGCGCACGCTCGGCGCGGCCTGCGCCGACCTGCCCTTGCTGGTCGCAGGCTCGGGACTCGCACTCGGCCTGCCCGCCGCCTACGCCGCGCGCGGCTGGGTGCGGCCCGACGCACAGGCGGCGCCGTTGCCGCCCGTCGGTGGCCATGCTGCGGTGTTGTCGGGCTCGTGTTCGACCGCCACCAACGCGCAGGTCGCGCATTGGCTGCAGAGCGGGCGGCCCGCGCTGCGCATCGACGCGCTGCAGCTCGCCGCCGGCGCGCCGCTGGCCACGCAGGCGCTGGCCTGGGCCGAGGCCGCGTTGCCGCGCGGGCCGGTGTTGATCTATGCGACGGCCGACGCCGCCGTGGTGAAGGCCGCGCAGGAGCAACTCGGCGCCGAGCGTGCCGGCGCGCTGGTCGAACATTGCCTGGCCGAGATCGCAGCCGGCCTGCACGAGCGCGGTGTACGCCGGCTGGTCGTCGCCGGTGGCGAGACCTCCGGCGCGGTCGTGCAGGCGCTGCAGGTGCAGCGGCTGCGCGTCGGCGCGCCGATCGACCCCGGCGTGCCGTGGACGCAGGCCGAGGGCCGGCCACTGCTGCTGGCCCTGAAGTCGGGCAATTTCGGCAGCCTCGACTTCTTCGCCAAGGCGCTGGCGCTGGTGCAATGAGCGACGCGCTGCGCAACGACCTCGTCCGCGTCGGCCGCTCGCTGTTTGCGCGCGGCTACGTGCACGCCAGCGCCGGCAACCTCAGTGCACGCACCGACGGCGGCACGCTGATCACGCCCACCGACGCCTGCCTGGGCTTTCTCGACCCGGCACAACTGGCCTTCGTCGACGACGCCGGCATCCAGCAATCGGGCGCGCGTGCGAGCAAGACGTTGGCGCTGCACCGCGCGATCTATGCCGCCGAACCGACCGCGCGCTGCGTGCTGCACACGCACAGCACCCACCTGGTGGCGCTGACACTGGCGGGGGTGTGGAGCGAAGCCGCCGTGCTGCCGCCGATCACGCCGTATTTCGTGATGAAGGTCGGCCAGGTGCCGCTCGTAAAGTACCGCCGTCCCGGCGACCCCGAAGTTGCCAAGGATGTGACGACCCTGGCCAGCGCAGCGCGCCAGCGCGGCGCGCCGATCCGCGCCGTGCTGCTCGAGCGCCTGGGCCCCGTGGTCTGGCACGAAACGCCGGCTGCGGCAATGGCCACCCTCGAAGAGCTGGAAGAAACGGCACGCCTGTGGCTGATGTCCAATCCCAAGCCAGCGCCCCTGACTGACCGACAACTCACCGAACTGCGCACGCAGTTCGGCGCTACCTGGTAGATCACCATGCCCCGCTTCGCCGCCAACCTGTCGATGCTCTACAACGAGCACGCCTTTCTCGACCGCTTCGCCGCCGCCGCGGCCGATGGCTTCACCGCCGTCGAATACCTGTTCCCGTACGCGTTCACGGCCGCCGACCTGGCAGCGCGGCTTGCGCGACAACGGCCTGCAGCAGGTGCTGTTCAACGGCCCGCCCGGCGACTGGGATGCCGGCGCAGCGCGGCATGGCCTGCCTGCCCGGGCGCGAAGACGAGTTCAAGCGCGGCGTCGAGCAAGCGCTCGGCTATGCCGCCGCGTTGCGCTGCCCGCGCGTGCACGTGATGGCCGGGCTGGCGCCGCCGGGCATCGAGCGCGCGAGGCTGCGCACGACCTACGTCGCCAACCTGGCCTGGGCCGCTGCGCAGGCCGCGCCGCAGGGCGTCGACATCCTGATCGAGCCGATCAACACCCGCGACATCCCGGGCTTCTTCCTGAACCGGCAGGACCAGGCGCACGAGGTTCTCGCCGACGTCGGCGCGCCGAACCTGAAGGTGCAGATGGATCTGTACCACTGCCAGATCGTCGAGGGCGACCTGGCCAAGAAGATCGAGCAAGTACCTGCCCGGCGGCGCCGTCGGGCACATGCAGATCGCCGGCGTGCCCGAACGCCACGAGCCCGACGTCGGTGAGATCAACCACCCCTACCTGTTCGAGCTGATCGACAAGCTGGGCTGCGGTGGCTGGATCGGCTGCGAGTACCGCCCTCGCATCGCCACGCCCGGCGGCACCTCGGCCGGCCTGGGCTGGCTTCAACCCTATCGGAATCGAAAATCATGAAGCTCCTCATCACCGGCGGCGCCGGCTTCGTCGGCGCGCGCCTGGCGCGCACGCTGCTGGCGCGCGGCACGCTGGCCGGCCAGCCTATCGATGGGCTGGTCCTGGCCGACCAGTTCGCACCGCCGGCCGACCTGTTGGCCGACCCGCGCGTCGCGGCGCGCACCGGCGCGCTGCTGGCGCAATGCGACGGCGCTGGGCGCCGAGCGCTTCGACGGCGTGTTCCACCTCGCCTCGGCGGTGTCGGGCGAATGCGAGCTCGACTTCGACCTCGGCCTGCGCTCCAACCTCGACAGCACGCGCGCGCTGCTCGACGCGATTGCGCGCCGCAGCCGGCGGCAACCGGCCGCGGCTGGTGTTCTCGAGCTCGGTCGCGGTGTTCGGCCCCGACCCGGCCGTGCCGCTGCCCGACGTCGTCGCCGACGACACGCTGCCCGCGCCGCAGACCTCGTACGGCACGCACAAGCTGATCTGCGAGCACCTGATCGCCGACTACACGCGCAAGGGCTTCATCGACGGCCGCGCCGCGCGCCTGATGACGGTGACCGTGCGCCCCGGCAAGCCGAACGGCGCCGCGTCGTCGTTCTTCAGCGGCATCATCCGCGAGCCGCTGGCCGGCGTCGAGTCGATCTGCCCGGTCGACGCCGAGCGTCTCGCACCCGGTGTCGTCGCCGGCGCGCACGGTCGAGGGCCTGATCGCCGTCTACGAGGCGCCGCCGCGACGCGCTCGGCGGCCGCGCTGGCGCTGAACCTGCCGGCGCTGAACGTGACCGTGCGCGAGATGCTGGACGCGCTCGAGGCGGTGGCCGGCCCCAAGGTGCGCGCGCGGGTGCGCTTCGAGCGCGACGAGCGCATCGCCGGCATCGTCGCCAACTGGCCCAAGGGCGCGAGCGCGCAACGCGCCGCCGGGCTCGGCCTGGCGCCGGAGGCCAGCTTCGCCGACATCATCCGCCAGTACATCGCCGACTGCCGAGCGCAGCCGAACGCCGCCATCACCCTGAAGGGACTGGGCGCATGAACCAGATCGACCTGAAGGGCCGCGTCGCCGTCATCACCGGCGGCGCGCAAGGCATCGGCTACGCCACGGCCGAGCGCATGCTGCACTCGGGCGCCGCGCGTCGTGCTGTGGGACATCGACGCGGCGCGGCTGGCCGAGGCGAAAGAGTCGCTCGCCGCGCTCGGCCGCGTTGCCGTGGCGCCGCTCGAACTGACCGACGAGGCCGCCGTCGCCAAGGCCAGCGCGCAGGTCGTCGACCGACGGCCGCATCGACATCCTCGTCAACAACGCCGGCATCACCGGCGGCAACGGCACGACCTGGGAGCTCGAGCCCGAGGTCTGGCGCCGCGTGATCGAGGTCAACCTGGTCGCGCCCTACCTGACCTGCCGCGCCGTCGTGCCGCAGATGATCGAAGCAGGGCTACGGCCGCATCGTCAACATCGCCTCGGTCGCCGGCAAGGAAGGCAACCCGAACGCCTCGCACTACAGCGCCTCCAAGGCCGGGCTGATCGCGCTGACCAAGTCGCTCGCCAAGGAACTCGGCGACCAAGGGCGTGCTCGTCAACGCCGTCACGCCGGCGGCGGCCAAGACCGCGATGTTCGCGACCATGACCCAGCAGCACATCGACTTCATGCTCGGCAAGATCCCGATGGGCCGCTTCCTCGAGGCGCACGAAGTCGCCGCCGTGATCGGCTGGCTGGCCAGCGAGGACTGCTCGTTCACGACCGGCGCGGTGTTCGACCTGTCGGGCGGCCGCGCGACGTACTGAGCTATAGCTGGCGCCAGCGCTCGATCAGCTCGCCGAAAGTTTGCCGCGATTCGTCGTAGGCGGCCGTGAAGTCGCGGCTCCTGCAGCCGCCCATCTCGTGCACCAGCTGCCGGCCGGCGTCGACGCTCAATCGGCGCGACAGGTCCAGCAACTCGGGGGTGGTCGCCTCGGGCGGCAACGGCGGCAAGGC
>CAVUGY010000033.1:0-464900 GCA_963741125.1 uncultured beta proteobacterium | reverse complement strand
GCGGCGCCGAACACCAGCGTGGTCGCGGCCAGCGCAGCCAACCAGAAATTGGCCTTCACGGTGCCCAGGATCACCATCCACTCGCCGACGAAGCCGCTGGTGCCAGGCAGGCCGCAATTGGCCATGGCGAAGAACACCGCCAGGGCGGCGAACTTGGGCATGGTGTTGACCACGCCGCCGTAGTCGGCGATCTCGCGAGAGTGCATGCGGTCGTAGAGCACGCCGATGCACAGGAACATGGCGCCCAGATATGAAGCCGTGGCTGATCATCTGCGCAATGCCGCCCGAAACACCGAGTTCGCTGAAGATGAAGAAGCCCAGCGTAACGAAGCCCATGTGCGCGATCGATGAGTAGGCCACCAGCTTCTTCATGTCCTGCTGCACCAGCGCCACCAGGCCGATGTAGATCACGGCGATCAGCGACAGGGCGATGATGAACCAGGCCCACTCGCGGCTGGCGTCGGGTGTGATGGGCAATGAAAAACGCAGAAAACCGTAGGCACCGAGCTTGAGCATGATGGCCGCCAGCACCACCGAGCCGCCGGTGGGCGCCTCGACGTGGGCGTCGGGCAGCCAGGTGTGCACCGGCCACATCGGCACCTTGACCGAGAAGGCGGCGAAGAAGGCGAAGAAGAGCAGGCTTTGCGCCGACAAGGGCAGGGGCAGCTTGTGCCAGTCGAGGATGGCGAAGCTGCCGCCCGACTTGAAGTACAGGTACAGCAGCGCGATCAGCATCAGCAGCGAGCCGAGCAGCGTGTAGAGGAAGAACTTGAACGCCGCGTAGACGCGCTTGGGCCCGCCCCAGACGCCGATGATGATGTACATCGGGATCAGGGTGGCTTCGAAGAAGACGTAGAACAGCAGGCCGTCTAGTGCGCAGAAGACGCCGACCATCAACCCCGACAGGATCAGGAACGCGCCCATGTACTGGTTCACGCGCTCGGTGATCACCTGCCAGGCCGAGATCACGACGACCACCGTGATGAAGGCCGTGAGCGGCACGAACCAGACCGCGATGCCGTCCACGCCCAAGTGATAGAAGACCTTGAAGCGCTCTATCCAGGGCAGCTTCTCCTGGAATTGCATCGCGGCGCTGGTGACGTCGAACTGCGTGATCAGCGGCACCGTGACCAGCAGGCCGGCCAGCGCGCCGGCCAGCGCGATCCAGCGCACGGTGCCGGCGTGTTCGTCGCGGCCGAGCGCGAGCAGGACGCAGCCGACCAGAATCGGCAGCCAGATCGCAACGCTCAACAAGCCCATCGTCGTCTCTTTCGAATGCTCTTCTTATTGACCGAACAGATGGCGCACCTGCGGCCACAGCTGCCAGGTCATCAGGCCGAACAGACCCAGCAACATGACCAGCGCGTAGAAATACAGATAACCCGTCTGCAACAACCTGGTCAGTTGCGCCACGGCACCGACCGCGCGTGCCGAACCGTTGACCAGCGCGCCGTCGATCAGGCCGACGTCGCCGCCCTTCCACAGGCCCATGCCCGCCAGACGCGCACCGGCGGCGAGCACATGCTCGTTGAACCAGTCCATGTAGTACTTGTTTTCGAGCAGGGTGTAGATCCAGGCGAAGCGGGCCTTGATCGCGGCCGGGACGGCCGGCTGCACGAGGTAGAACCACCAGGCGGTGACCACGCCGGCCAGGGCCAACCAGAACGGCAGCGAGCTCAGGCTGTGCAATGCCATCGCGCCGGCGCCGTGGAACGACTCGGCCAACTCGCGCATGGCCGGGTGGTGTGCGGCATCGACAGCGATCGAATCCTTGAAGAAGTCGCCGAACAGCATCGGGCCTATCGTCACGTAGCCGATGAACACCGATGGCAGCGCGAGAAGCACCAGCGGCACGGTCACGACCCAGGCCGACTCGTGCGGCGTCGCGTCGTGATGCGCATCGTCGTCGTGATGGTCGTGCTCGCCGGGGAAGGGCTTGTGGTGGAAGCGCTCCGCGCCGTGGAAGACCAGGAAGTACATCCGGAACGAGTAGAACGCGGTGACGAACACGCCGGCGGTGACGGCAAAGGCCGCGAACCCCGAGCCCGGCAAATGGCTGGCGTGCGCGGCCTCGATGATGCTGTCCTTGCTGTAGAAGCCGGCGAACAGCGGCGTGCCGATCAGCGCCAGCGAACCGACCAGCGAGGTGATCCAGGTGATCGGCATGTACTTGCGCAGGCCACCCATGTTGCGGATGTCCTGGTCGTGGTGCATGCCGATGATCACCGAGCCGGCGGCCAGGAACAGCAGGGCCTTGAAGAAGGCGTGCGTCATCAGGTGAAAGACGCCGACCGAATACGCCGACACGCCCAGGGCCACCGTCATGTAGCCGAGCTGGCTCAGCGTCGAATAGGCGACCACGCGCTTGATGTCGTTCTGGATCACGCCCAGGAAACCCATGAACAGCGCCGTGATCGCGCCGATGACGAGCACGAACGACAGCGCCGCGTCCGACAACTCGAACAGCGGGCTCATGCGCGCGACCATGAAGATGCCGGCCGTGACCATGGTCGCGGCGTGGATCAGCGCCGAGATCGGCGTCGGGCCTTCCATCGAATCGGGCAGCCAGACATGCAGCGGGAACTGGGCGCTCTTGCCCATCGCACCGATGAACAGGCAGATGCAGGCCACGCTGATCAGCATCCAGTCGCTGCCCGGGAACACCATGCGCGACAGTTCAGGGCCCTTGGCGAAGGCCTCGGCGTAGTTCAGCGTGCCGGCGTAGGTGACGATCAGGCCGATGCCGAGGATGAAGCCGAAATCGCCGACACGGTTGACGATGAAGGCCTTCATGTTGGCGAAGATCGCGCTCGGCCGCTTGAACCAGAAGCCGATCAGCAGGTACGACACCAGGCCGACCGCCTCCCAGCCGAAGAACAGCTGCAGGAAGTTGTTGCTCATCACCAGCATCAGCATGCTGAAGGTGAACAGCGAGATGTAGGAGAAGAAGCGCTGGTAGCCGTCGTCCTCCTCCATGTAGCCGATGGTGTAGATGTGCACCATCAGCGAGACGAAGGTCACCACCGCCATCATCATCGCCGTCAGGCCGTCGACCAGGAAGCCGATCTCCATCTTCAGGCCGCCGAGCACCATCCACTCGTAGACGGTGGCGTCGAACCGGGCGCCGTCGAGCGCCACGCGTTTGAGCACCATCGCCGAGACGATGAAGGAGACCAGCACGCCGAGGATGGTGACCATGTGCGCGCCGCGGCGGCCGATGGCCTGGCCGAAGAAGCCGGCGACCAGGCAGCCGAGCAGCGGCGCCAGCGGCACCACGAGCAGGAGGGTTTGGGACAGGGTGGTAGCCATGGATGTGCGGTCTATCCCTTCAAGCGGTCGAGTTCCTGCACGTTGATCGACTCGCGACTGCGGAACAAGCACGACGAGGATCGCCAAGCCAATGGCCGATTCGGCCGCGGCCACCGTGAGGATGAAGAAGACGAAGACCTGGCCGTCCATGTCACCCAGGTAATACGAGAAGGCGATGAAATTCAGGTTCACGGCCAGCAGCATCAACTCGATGGCCATCAGCAGCACGATCAGGTTGCGCCGATTGAGGAAGATGCCGATCACGGCCAGCGCGAACAGGATCGCGCCCAGCGAGAGGAAGTGCGACAAGGTCAGCGTGCCCAACATCAGGTCTTCTCCTGCCTGTCGGCGACCACGGCCGCCATCTTGACCAGGCGCACGCGGTCGGCCTTCTTCGCACGCACCTGCTGCGATGCATCCAGGTGGCGCGAGTCCTTGCGCTCGCGCAGGGTCAAGGCGATGGCCGCGATGATGGCCACCAGCAGCAGCACGGCGGCCAGTTGCAAGGGGTAGAGGTAGTTGGTGTAGATCTCGACGCCGAGCTGTTTGGTATTGCCGAGCTTGAGTTCGGCGGCGCTGAAAGGTTTGGCCAGCGCGAGGTCGAAGCCCGCCGCGCAGCACCAGGGTCATTTCCAGCGCGATCAGCGCGCCCACCAGCCCGGCCAGCGGGAAGTGGCGCCAGAAGTTGTGCCGCATGCTGTCGGTGTTGATGTCGAGCATCATCACGACGAACAGGAACAGCACCATCACCGCGCCGACATAGACCAGCACCAGCGCGATGGCCAGGAATTCGGCCCTGAGCAGCATCCAGACGCAGGCCGCACTGAAGAAGGCCAACACCAGGAACAGCGCGGCATGCACCGTGCTGCGCGCCGTGATGACGCCGAACGCGGCGACCGAGCAGCACGGCGGCAAAGACGTAGAACAGGGCGGTGGTGGTGTTCATGCGATTCAGCGGTACGGCGCGTCGGCCGCCTTGGCGGCGGCGATCTCTTTTTCGTAGCGGTCACCGACCGCCAGCAACATGTCCTTGGTGAAGTACAGGTCGCCGCGCTTCTCGCCGTGGTACTCGAGGATGTGGGTCTCGACGATCGAGTCGACCGGGCAGCTTTCCTCGCAGAAGCCGCAGAAGATGCACTTGGTCAGGTCGATGTCGTAGCGCGTGGTGCGGCGCGAGCCATCGGCCCGGACATCGGATTCGATGGTGATCGCCAGTGCCGGGCAGACCGCCTCGCACAACTTGCAGGCGATGCAGCGCTCTTCGCCGTTCTCGTAGCGGCGCAATGCATGCAGGCCGCGAAAGCGCGGCGACATCGGCGTCTTCTCTTCCGGGAACTGGATCGTGATCCTGCGCGAGAAGAAGTGGCGGCCGGTGATGGCCATGCCCTTGAACAACTCCAGCAGCAGGAAGCTGCTGGTGAAATCCTTGACGGCGGTAAAGGCAGACATTCGACCGCTCCTTACTTCCAGATATTCCAGGGCGACTGGATCCACAGCCCGACCACCACCAGCCAGATCAGCGTGATGGGGATGAAGATCTTCCAGCCCAGGCGCATGATTTGGTCGTAGCGGTAGCGCGGGAAGGTGGCGCGCACCCAGAGGAACATCGTGACCACGACGAAGACCTTGAGGCCGAGCCAGATCCAGCCCGGGATCCAGTTGAACAGCGCCGAATCGATCGGCGGCAACCAGCCGCCCAGGAACAGCAGCACGCACAGCATGCTGACCAGGATCATGTTGGCGTACTCGGCCAGGAAGAACATGGCAAAGCTCATGCCCGAGTACTCGATCATGTGGCCGGCGACGATTTCCGATTCGCCCTCGACGACGTCGAACGGGTGGCGGTTGGTCTCGGCCAGGCCGGCGATGAAGTAGACGACGAAGATCGGCAGCAGCGGCAGCCAGTTCCACGACAGGAAGCTCAGGCCCATCGATGCCGCGTGACCGCGCGACTGGCTCATCACGATCTCGGTCATGTTCATGCTGCCGCTGGCCATCAGCACCACCACCAGCGCGAAGCCCATGGCAATCTCGTACGAGACCATCTGCGCCGAGGCACGCAACGCACCGAGGAAGGCGTACTTCGAGTTCGAGGCCCAGCCGGCAATGATCACGCCGTAGACCTCCATCGAGGTGATCGCCATCAGGAACAGCAGGCCGGCGTTGACGTCGGCCAGTGCCACCTCGGGGCCGAACGGCACCACCGCCCAGGCCGCCAGCGCGGGCATGATGGTCATCACCGGGCCGAGGAAGAACAACACCTTGTTGGCGGCCGTCGGGCGGATGATCTCCTTGAAGATCAGCTTGACCGAATCGGCGATCGGCGTCAGCAGGCCCCAGGGGCCGACGCGATTGGGGCCCGGGCGGATCTGCGTCCAGCCGATGGCCTTGCGCTCCCACAGCGTGAGGTAGGCCACGCACAGGAGCAGCGGCAGCAAGACCGCAACGATCTTGATCAGGCTCCACAACACCAACCAGCTGTTGGGGTAGCTCTGGGGTACGGCGAGCAGCCAGTCGATCATGCCTGCGCCCTTTCGACCGTGATCGCGCCGAACATCGCGCCCAGTGCCGCGGTGCTGGCGTGGCCGGCGGCGATGCGCACGGCGTTGGCGGCCAGCGTGGCATCTTCGCGCGCCGGCAGCGTGGCTGTGGCCGCGCCCTGGCTGACCCGGACCCGTTCGCCGACCTTCAAGCCGAGTTGCCGCCACAGCCCGCTGGGCAATCCCACCGCGGGTGCACGGGCGTCGGTCGTGGCTTGCAGCGATGGTGCGCGCCGCAGCAATGCGTCGGCCTGGTAGATCGGGACATCGGCAATGCGTTCGAGCGCCGTCGACGCCGGCCCTGTGGCCAAGGCGACGCCGGTGCGGTTGTCCAGCCGCGCGGCGAGCGTGCTCAAGTCGCCCAGCGCCTCGGCACGCACCTCTTCTGCCGTGTCCTGCTCGAAGCCGGCCAGGCCGAGCAGATTGCCCAGCACGCGCAGCACCTTCCAGGCCGGACGCGTTTCGCCGAGCGGCCGCACGACACCATGAAAGCTCTGCAGCCGGCCTTCGGCATTGACGAAGGCACCGGCGGTCTCGCTGAACGGTGCCACCGGCAACAACACATCGGCGCAGTCGACGTTGGCGTCCTTGAACGGACTCATAGACACCACCAGGCCCGCGCCGGCCAGGGCGGCTTTCGCCGCAGCGGCATCGGCGCCATCGAAGACCGGTTCGACGCCGAGCAGCAACAAGGCCTTCATCGGCTGGGACTGCATCTGGCCGGCGTTCAAGCCGCCGGCACCCGGCAGGGCCCCGACCAGTTGCGCGCCGACACCGTTGGCAGCCTCGCAAAGGTAGCCGACCGTGGCACCGGTTCGGCCGCCAATCCACTGCGCCAGCGCAAGCAGTTGCGAGGCCTGCGGATGCTGGGCGGCGGCATTGCCGAGCAATACGGCCTTGCGCTCGCCGCTCAGCAGCGACGCAGCGATCTGCTGTGCGGCGGCGCTCGGATCGGCCGACAGCGGCGCGGCGACGCCCGTGGCCCGCGCCAGCGCCGCAGCGACCTGCGCCAGCGCGTCGACCCAGCCGCTCGGCGCGGCGGTGAAGCGTGTCGCCACCGGCATGGCCCAGTCGTCATGCAGGGCGTGCAGGCTGTGCAGTTGCGCGCCGTGGCGCGCGGCCTGGCGCAGACGCTGTGCGAACAGGGGATGGTCCTTGCGCAGGAAGGAGCCGATCACGAAGGCCCGCTGCAGCCTCGACAGCGAAGCGATGCTGGTGCCGAGCCAGCGTGCGCCGCCGGCTGCTGGGCGGTTGGCGAAATCGGCGTGGCGCAAGCGGTGGTCGACGTTCTCGCTGCCCAGGCCGCGTGTCAGCTTGGCCAGCAGGTGCAACTCCTCGATGCTGGCCCCGGCCGAGCCCAGGGCCCCGATCGCCGCCGCGCCGAACTCGCCCTTGATGCGCTTCAAGCCATCGGCGACGTAGGCCAGCGCCTGGTTCCAGTCGACCACCTGCCACTGGCCGTTCTGCTTGATCATCGGCTGCGTCAGCCGCTGCTCGCCGTTGAGCGCCTCGTACGAGAAGCGGTCGCGGTCGGCGATCCAGCACTCGTTGACGTCTTCGTTCTCCAGCGGCACCACACGCATCACCTGGTTGGCCTTGACCTGCACGATCAGGTTGGCGCCGGTCGAGTCGTGCGGGCTGACGCTCTTCCTGCGTGACAGCTCCCAGGTGCGGGCGCTGTAGCGGAATGGCTTGCTGGTCAGTGCGCCGACCGGGCAGATGTCGATCATGTTGCCCGACAGCTCGCTGTCCACCGTATCGCCGAGCATGGTGGTGATTTCACTGTGCTCGCCGCGGTGGATCATGCCCAGCTCCATCACGCCGGCGATTTCCTGGCCGAAGCGCACGCAGCGCGTGCAGTGGATGCAGCGGCTCATCTCCTCCATCGACACCAGCGGGCCGACGTCCTTGTGCAGGACGACGCGCTTTTCCTCGGCATAACGCGAGGCCGAGCCGCCGTAGCCGACCGCCAGGTCCTGCAGCTGGCATTCGCCGCCCTGGTCGCAGATCGGGCAATCGAGCGGGTGATTGATGAGCAGGAACTCCATCACCGATTGCTGCGCCTTCAAGGCCTTGTCGCTCTGGCTGCGAACGATCATGCCGTTGGTCGCCGGCGTGGCGCAGGCCGGCATCGGCTTCGGGGCCTTCTCGACCTCGACCAGGCACATGCGGCAGTTGGCCGCGATGCTGAGTTTCTTGTGGTAGCAGAAGTGCGGAATGTAGGCACCCGCCGCGTCGGCCGCATGCATGATCATGCTGCCCTCGGCCACGCTGACCTTCTTGCCGTCGAGTTCGATTTCGATCATGGTCTTATGGACTCGCTGCGACCATGCAGGTCTTGTGTTCGATGTGGTGCACGAACTCGTCACGGAAGTGCTTGATCATTCCGCGCACCGGCAGCGCAGCGGCGTCACCGAGCGCGCAGATGGTGCGGCCCATGATGTTCTCGGACACCGAGTTGAGCAGGTCGAGATCCTCGCTGCGGCCCTTGCCGTGCTCGATGCGATCGACCACCCGCCACAACCAGCCCGTGCCCTCGCGGCACGGCGTGCATTGGCCGCAGCTCTCGTGCTGGTAGAAGTAGGACAGGCGCAGCAGGCTTTGCACCATGCAGCGGCGTTCGTCCATCACGATCACCGCGCCCGAGCCGAGCATCGAACCGGCCTTGGCGATGGCGTCGTAATCCATCGTGATGTCCATCATCGTCGCCGCTGGCAGCACCGGCGCCGACGACCCACCGGGGATCACGGCCTTCAATCTGCGAGCACCCGATACCCCGCCCGCCAGCTCGAGCAGTTTGGCGAATGGTGTGCCGAGCGGGATCTCGTAGTTGCCGGGGCGCTCGACATCACCGACCACGGAGAAGATCTTCGTGCCGCCGTTGTTGGGCTTGCCGATTTCGAGGTAGGGCACGGCGCCGTGGTTGATGATCCAGGGCACCGCGGCGAATGTCTCGGTGTTGTTGATGGTCGTCGGCTTGCCGTACAGGCCGTAGCTGGCCGGAAACGGCGGCTTGAAACGTGGCTGACCCTTCTTGCCTTCGAGCGACTCCAGCAGCGCGGTTTCTTCGCCGCAGATGTAGGCGCCGAAGCCATGGAAGGCATGCAGCTGGAACTCAAACTCGCTGCCGAGAATGCGCGCGCCGAGCAAGCCTGCGGCACGCGCTTCCGCGAGAGCCTCCTCGAACCGCTCGTAGAGCTCGAAGATCTCGCCGTGGACGTAGTTGTAGCCGACCTTGACACCCATGGCGTAGGCCGCGATCGCCATGCCTTCGATCACGATATGCGGGTTGTAGGCCAGGATGTCGCGATCCTTGCAGGTGCCCGGTTCGCCTTCGTCGGAGTTGCAGACCAGGTATTTCGCACCCGGAAACTGGCGCGGCATGAAGCTCCACTTCAGGCCGGTGGGAAATCCCGCGCCGCCACGGCCGCGCAAGGCACTGGCCTTGACCTCGGCGATGACTTGATCGGCGGTCATGCCCGCGCCGCCGTCCTGCGCCAGGATCTTCTTCAATGCCTGGTAACCGCCGCGGGCCAAGTAATCCTTCAAGCGCCAGTTCTTGCCGTTCAGGCCGGCGTAGATCTGCGGCTCGATGTGGCGGCCGTGAAAACAGGTCTCCTGGCCCTGGGCCTGGAAGCGTGACAGGTCGAGCGTCATTTGGCCTGCGCCTTCAGCATGTGGACCAGCTCGTCGACACGCTCGTTAGTCATGAAGCTGACCATCTGCCGGTCATTGACCAGCATCACCGGCGCATCGGCGCACGCGCCCAGGCATTCGCTGGGCTGGACCGTGAACAGGCCATCGGCCGACGTGCCATAGGGTTCGATGCCCAACTTCTTGCACAGATGCCCGAGCGCCTTGTCGCCGTCGCGCAGCGCACAGGGCAGGTTGGTGCAGACGTTGAGCTTGAAGCGCCCGACCGCCTGCTGGTTGTACATGTTGTAGAAGGTCGTGACCTCGTGCACCGCGATGGCCGGCATGCCGAGGTAGGCGGCCACGCCCTCCTCGCTCTCGCGCGAGACGAAACCCTGTTCCTGCTGCACGATGGCCAGGCAGGCCATCACGGCCGAAGCCTGCTGTTCGGCGGGATATTTCGCAACTTCCGCCGCGAAACGGGCGATCGTGGCCTCAGAAAAAATCATCTGTCGATCTCTCCGAACACGATGTCCATGGTGCCGATGATGGCGACCGCATCGGCGAGCATGTGACCGCGCGCCATTTCGTCCAGCGCGGCCAGGTGCGCGAAGCCGGCGGTGCGGATCTTCATGCGATACGGCTTGTTGGCACCGTCGCTGACGAGGTAGATGCCGAACTCGCCCTTCGGATGCTCCACCGCCGCATAGACCTCGCCCGGCGGCACATGCATGCCTTCGGTGAAGAGCTTGAAATGGTGAATCAGCTCTTCCATGTTGCCCTTCATCGACACTCGCGAAGGCGCAGCCACCTTGTGGTTTTCGGTGATCACCGGGCCAGGATTGGCACGCAACCACTTCGAGCATTGCCCGATGATGCGGTTGCTCTGGCGCATCTCTTCGATTCGCACCAGGTAGCGGTCGTAGGTATCGCCGTTGACCCCCACCGGGATATCGAAGTCCATGTGCTCGTAGACGTCGTAGGGCTGCTTCTTGCGCAGGTCCCACTCGACGCCGGAACCACGCAGCATGGGTCCCGAAAAGCCCAGGTTCAAGGCACGCTCCGGGCTGACCACACCGACGCCGACCGTGCGTTGCTTCCAGATCCGGTTGTCGGTCAGCAGGGTCTCGTAGTCGTCGACGTTGGCCGGGAAGCGGGCGCAGAAGTCGTCGATGAAATCGAGCATCGAGCCTTGACGATTGGCGTTCAGCGCGTCAATGGCCTTCTGATTCTTGATGCGACTGACCTGGTACTGCGGCATGACGGCGGGCAGGTCGCGGTAGACGCCACCCGGCCGAAAGTAAGCCGCGTGCATGCGCGCGCCGGACACTGCCTCGTAGATGTCGAACAAGTCCTCGCGCTCTCGAAAAGCGTAGATAAGGACGTTCATCGCACCGCAGTCGATGGCATGTCCACCGAGCCACAGCAGATGATTCAGCAGCCGCGTGATCTCGGCGAACATGACGCGGATGTACTGCGCCCGCTCGGGTACCTCGATGCCCATCAGCCGCTCGATGGCCAGGCAGTAGGCGTGTTCGTTGGCCATCATCGACACGTAGTCGAGGCGATCCATGTACGGCAGCGACTGGATGTAGGTCTTGCTCTCGGCGAGTTTTTCCGTCGCACGGTGCAGCAGGCCGATATGCGGGTCGGCGCGCTGGACCACTTCGCCGTCGAGCTCGAGCACCAGGCGCAAGACGCCGTGCGCGGCCGGGTGCTGCGGGCCGAAATTGAGCGTGTAGTTCTTGATCTCGGCCATGACTAGTGCAGCCCGCCGTAGTGGTCTTCGCGCACGATGCGCGGGGTCACCTCGCGCGGTTCGATGGTCACCGGCTGATAGATCACGCGCATCTGTTCAGCGTCGTAGCGCATCTCGACATGGCCCGAGACCGGGAAGTCTTTGCGCATCGGGTGGCCGATGAAACCGTAGTCGGTGAGTATGCGACGCAGGTCCAGGTGCCCTTCGAACAGGATGCCGAACAGATCGAAGGCCTCGCGTTCGTACCAATTGGCCGAACTCCACAGCCCGGTGAGCGAGGCGACCAGCGGCAATTGGTCGTCGGGGCAGAGCACCTTCAGTCGCAGACGCCAGTTGAGGCTGGTCGACAGCAGGTGCGAGACGACGACGAATCGCGGACCGTGGTGCGGCTCGTCGCGCCAAGCGCTGAGATCCATGCCGGCAAGATCGACCAGTTGTTCGAAAGCCAGCGCCGGGTCGTCGCGCAGGGCCTGCGCCGCCGCAAGGTAATCGCTCGCCGCCACCGTAAGCGTCAACTCATCGCGGTCCGCTGCGAGTGTCGCGATCTTGGGGCCGAGCGCTGCCTGCAGCGCCGCCTGCAGCGCGTCTAGTCGGGTCGTGCTCATCGGGCGATCGTGTTTTCGCGGCGGATCTTGGCCTGCAGCTGCAAGATGCCGTACAGCAGCGCCTCGGCGGTGGGCGGACAACCGGGGACATAAACATCCACCGGAACGATGCGGTCGCAGCCGCGAACGACCGAGTAGCTGTAGTGGTAGTAACCACCGCCATTGGCGCAGGAACCCATGGACAGCACCCAGCGCGGTTCGGCCATCTGGTCGTAGACCTTGCGCAGCGCAGGCGCCATCTTGTTGCACAGCGTACCGGCGACGATCATCAAGTCGCTCTGGCGCGGGCTGGGCCGGAACAGCATGCCGAAGCGGTCGATGTCGTAGCGCGCGGCGCCGGCATGAATCATCTCGACCGCGCAGCAGGCCAGGCCGAAGGTCATCGGCCACAGTGAGCCGGTCTTCGACCAGTTGATCAGGGTGTCGACCGAGGTGGTGACGAACCCTTCCTTCAGAACGCCTTCGATGCCCATGTCAGGCCTCCCGTCTAGCCGGCGCGGCCTGCGCCCCGGGGCGCGCAAGAATGGGTACAAAGGGCTGGGTCATGACCTACTCCCAATCCAGGGCCCCCTTTTTCCACTCGTAGACGAAGCCGACGACCAGGATGCCCAGGAAGACCATCATGGCCCAGAAGCCGGCCGCACCGATTTCCTTGAGCGCAACCGCCCATGGAAAGAGGAAGGCGATTTCGAGGTCGAACAGGATGAAGAGAATGGCGACCAGGTAGTAGCGCACGTCGAACTTCATGCGCGCATCCTCGAAGGCTTCGAATCCGCACTCGTAGGGGCTGTTCTTCGCCGTATCGGGGCGGTTGGGCCCGAACACGAAGCCGAGCACCTGAGGAGCCACGCCGACTGCCAAACCGACCAGGATGAACAGGATGACGGGCAAATAGGGTTGCAGATCCATGTGCAGGGTCGTGTTTGTCGCAGCGGCTTCGGTCGATGAGGGCGCAGTGTGCATGGCGCCGGAGCGCGCGCCTTGCTTTAGGACAATCCATTCGTTGCTGGTGCCGACGGCGAGACTCGAACTCGCACAGCTTTCGCCACTACCCCCTCAAGATAGCGTGTCTACCAATTTCACCACGTCGGCGGCATGTGCCTGAAGGCCCACCACATACGGTGTGACCCCCGGGGTAGCGGGCAATTCTACGGGCAAACATTCAGGGTCTCGGGCTGCTGGCGCCCGACGCAGCGACGGTCGGTGCGCTGGCCGCGGCGGCGGCAGATGCCGCGGCCGGCGCGGTCGGAATTTGGCCGATTGCCGGTGTCGACGCCGCACTCGGCGCGCTGGCCGCCGCAGGTCGGTCGAAGACGCTGCCGCCGCTGCTGCGCGAAGCGCCGCCGAGGTTGCCGAAATAGGCCAAGGCCAAGGTGCAGACGAAAAACACTGCAGCGCAGACCGCTGTCGAACGCGACAGGAAGTTGGCGCTGCCGGTGGCACCGAACAGGCTGCCCGAGGCGCCGCTGCCGAACGAGGCGCCCATGTCGGCCCCCTTGCCGTGTTGCACGAGCACAAGGCCGATCATCACCGCCGCTGTCAGGAGCTGGACTGCCAGCACGAGGTTCATCCAAATTTGCATGGTGCGTTTGTGGTCAATGGAATGGGTGTCAGAGCGCAGCGCGGCAGATGGCGACGAAGTCGGCCGCTTTCAGGGACGCGCCGCCGATCAGGCCGCCGTCGATGTCGGGCTGTGCAAACAAGATGCTGGCGTTGTCGGGCTTGACGCTGCCACCGTAGATGATCTTCATGTCGTCGGCACGCGGTGTCGCCGCACGCAGTTGTGCGCGCAATACCGCATGTACGGCCTGTGCCTGTTGCGGCGTTGCCGTGCGCCCCGTGCCTATCGCCCAGACGGGCTCGTAGGCCACGACCATCTCGCCGGCGCAATGCGCCAGGGTATGGATCGCGGCCGAGAGCTGGCGCTTGACCACGGCCTCGGTCTCCCCGGCCTCGCGCTGGGCCAGCGTCTCGCCGACACAGACGATAGGTGTGACGCCACGGGCCAGCGCGGCCTTGGCCTTGTCGGCCACCAACTGGTCGTCCTCGGCGTGGCCGGCCCTGCGCTCGGAGTGACCGACGATGGCAAAACGGCAGCCGAACTCGGCCAGCATCGATGCCGACACCTCGCCGGTGTAGGCGCCTTGCTCGTGCGCCGAGCAGTCCTGCGCACCCCAGCGAATGTCGTGCGCCGCCAACGCCACCGCAGTCTCCGAGAGATAAGGAAACGGCACGCACACCGCCACATCAGCCATGAACGGCCGCGCGGCGACGATGGCGCCCAGCAACTCGGCGTTGCTGGCGTGGCTGCCGTGCATCTTCCAGTTGCCGACGATGAGTTTCTTGCGCATCTTCATTGCCAGTTGAGGATGATCTTGCCCACATGCGTGCCCGATTCCATCAGCGCGTGAGCCGCTGCGGCCTGTTCAGCCGGGAATACCTGGTGGATGACGGGTTTGATGCGGCCGGCCTCGATCAGCGGCCAGACGCGATCGCGCAAGGCCCGTGCCAGCACGCCCTTGTAGGCCACGCTGCGCGGGCGCAACGTGGAGCCGACGATGGAAAGGCGCTTCCTCAGTACCGCGCCGACGTCGAGCGCGCTCTTGGTACCGCCTTGCACGGCGATGATCGCCAGGCGGCCGTCATTGGCCATGCACTCGAGCTCGCGCGCGATGTAGTCGCCGGCCACCATGTCGAGCACCACATCCACGCCACGTTTGTCCGTGATGCGCCGCACCTCGGCGACGAAGTCCTGTTCGCGGTAGTTGATCGCGTGATCGGCACCCAGTGCGACGCAGGCCGCGCACTTGTCGTCGCTGCCTGCGGTGACGATGACCTTGGCACCCAAGGCCTTGGCCAGCTGGATGGCCGCCACGCCGATGCCACTCGAGCCGCCCTGCACCAACAGCCACTCGCCGCTTTGCAGGGCGGCGATGTGGAACACGTTTTGCCAGACGGTGAAGAAGGTCTCGGGCAGGCTCGCCGCTTCGATGTCCGTCAGGCCACGCGGTGACGGCAGCGTCTGTGCGATAGGTGCCACACAGATCTGGGCGTAGGCGCCGCCGGCGACCAGGGCGCACACGCGGTCGCCAAGCGCCAAGCCGGCGGCCTTCAGCTCGCCGGCATCACCGGCGGCGACGATGCCGGCCACTTCCAGGCCCGGCAGGTCGGACACCCCCGGAGGCATCGGGTACAGGCCTTTGCGCTGCAACACGTCGGGCCGGTTGATGCCGCAGGCGGCAACGCGGATCAGCACCTCGCCCGGCCCGGCCACCGGGTCGGGTCGGGTCGTCGGGCGCAGCACTTCGGGGCCACCGAACTGCGTGATCTCGATCGCGCGCATCGGCCGCTCGCGGTGTCTCGACGCTTACTCGGGCTGGCGATCGCCGCCGTCGTTGGCAGGCACTGGCGCAACGGCGACGGGTGCGTCTGCGCGCGGCTCGCGCGGTTCACGCTCGCGGCGCGGGCCACGGTCGTCACGCCGCGGGCGGTCGCCGCGGTCGCCGTACTCGCGGCGCGGGCGCTCCTCCTCGACATAGCCTTCCGGCCTGTCGAGCAGGGCCTTGAGCGAGAGCTTGATGCGGCCCTTCTCGTCGGTCTCGAGGACCTTGACCTTGACGATCTGGCCTTCCTTCAGGAAGTCCTCGACGCGCTCGACACGCTGGTGCGCGATCTGACTGATGTGCAGCAGGCCGTCCTTGCCGGGCAGGATGTTGACCAGGGCACCGAAGTCGAGGATCTTGGTGACCGCACCCTCGTAGACCTTGCCGACTTCGGCCTCGGCCGTGATCTCGGCGATGCGCTTTTTCGCGTATTCGGCCTTGACCGCTTCGGTCGAGGCGATGGTGATCGTGCCGTCTTCGCCGATGTCGATGACGCAGCCGGTCTCCTCGGTCAGCGCACGGATCACGGCACCGCCCTTGCCGATCACGTCGCGGATCTTCTCCGGGTTGATCTTCATGGTGTACAGCCGCGGCGCGAACTGCGAGACCTCGGTTTTAGCGCCACCCACGGCCTCCTGCATCTTGGCCAGGATGTGCAGCCGGGCTTCCTTGGCCTGGGCCAGCGCCACCTGCATGATCTCCTTGGTGATGCCCTGGATCTTGATGTCCATCTGCAGCGCCGTCACGCCGACCGTGGTACCGGCGACCTTGAAGTCCATGTCGCCGAGGTGGTCCTCGTCGCCGAGGATGTCGGTCAGCACCGCAAAGCGGTTGCCGTCCTTGATCAGGCCCATCGCGATGCCGGCCACGTGGGCCTTCATCGGCACGCCTGCGTCCATCATCGCCAGGCAGCCGCCGCAGACCGAAGCCATCGACGACGAGCCGTTGCTCTCGGTGATTTCCGAGACCACGCGGATCGCGTACGGGAAGTCTTCCTTGCTCGGCAGCGCGGCGATCAGTGCGCGCTTGGCCAGGCGGCCGTGGCCGATCTCGCGCCGCTTGGGCGTGCCCACGCGGCCGGTCTCGCCGGTGGCGAATGGCGGCATGTTGTAGTGCAGCATGAAGCGGTCGGTGAACTCACCGGCCAGCGCGTCGATGCGCTGCGCGTCGCGGTCGGTGCCGAGCGTCGCCACCACCACTGCCTGCGTCTCGCCGCGCGTGAACAGCGCCGAGCCGTGGGTGCGCGGCAGCACGCCGGTGCGGATCTCGATCGGGCGCACGGTGCGCGTGTCCCGGCCGTCGATGCGCGGCTCGCCGGCCAGGATCTGGCTGCGCACGATGCGCGACTCGATTTCGAACAGCAGGCCTTCGACCTCGACCTTGTCGAACTCGATGGCATCCTTCTTCAGCGCCGCCATCACGTTGGCGGTGGCCTCGCGGCAGGCCTGCGTGCGAGCCTGCTTGCTGCGGATCTGGTAGGCCGCGCGCAGCGCCGGCTCGGCCAGCGCGTTGACGGTGGCGATGAACGACTCGTTCTTCGCCGGGGCCGTCCATTGCCACTCGGGCTTGCCGGCTTCGCGCACCAGCTCATTGATCGCCGCGATGGCGATGTTGCCCTGTTCGTGACCGAAGACCACGCCGCCGAGCATCACCTCCTCGCTCAACTGGTCGGCTTCGGACTCGACCATCAGTACGGCGGCTTCGGTGCCGGCGACGATCAACTCCATCTTGCTGTTGGCGAGCTGGGTCTTGCCCGGGTTGAGCACGTACTGACCGTCGATGTAGCCCACGCGCGCGGCACCGATCGGCCCGTTGAACGGGATGCCGGAGATCGCCAGCGCGGCGCTGGTGCCGATCATCGCGGCGATGTCGGCCTGCACTTCGGGGTTCAGGCTCAGCACGTGGACCACGACCTGGACTTCATTGAAGAAGCCCTCGGGGAACAAGGGGCGGATCGGGCGGTCGATCAGGCGCGAGGTCAGTGTTTCGAGCTCGCTCGGGCGGCCTTCGCGCTTGAAGAAGCTGCCCGGGATCTTGCCCGCAGCGTAGGTCTTCTCGATGTAGTCGACCGTCAGCGGGAAGAAATCCTGGCCGGCCTTGGCCTCGGTCTTGGCGACCACGGTGGCCAAGACCACGGTATCGTCGATCGTCACCACCACGGCGCCGCCGGACTGGCGCGCGATTTCGCCGGTTTCCATGGTGACGGTTTGTTGGCCCCACTGGAAGGTCTTGCTGACCTTGTTGAACATGCTCATTGCAGCTCCTGTTGCGAAAAGGGGCGCGTTGCGCGCCCGGGTGCGGAGGTCAGAGCCTGGCGCGGGATGCCATTCCAATGCGATTGCGACGCAGGCAACGGCATTGGAATGACACAGCAGCGCGTCGGATCCCGGTCTCCAAGAACGAAAGGCCCGCGACCTGGTTCATTCCAGCGCAGGCTCATCGTCGTCTAGTCTTACTTGCGCAGACCCAGCTTCTGGATCAGCGTGGTGTAGCGCTCCGCGTCTTTGTCCTTCAGATAGGACAGCAGGCGCTTGCGCTGATTGACCATCTTCAGCAACCCGCGTCGGCCGTGATGGTCCTTGGCGTGGGTCTTGAAATGGGGCGTGAGTTCGTTGATGCGTGCCGTCAACAATGCGACTTGCACCTCGGGGCTGCCAGTGTCCTTGGCAGCGCGTGCGTTGGCCTTGACGACCTCGGCGACTTGTTGGGTACCCATGGCCATGATGGCGATTTCCTTGTCCGTGGAAACCGCCGGCCGGCGCACGTGTATCGGCGCTGGCCCTCGCGGTTTCCGGTTCCACTTGCGGTCACGGGTGAAACCGACCCATGCCGTGCCTGTTTTCGCAGCTGCCGTGATCAAGGCACGCCAGCGCGAAGCTGTGAATTATAGGTCAAGGGCCGAGCCCAGCCGATTCAGCCCCTGGCGCAGGCGCTCGGGGTCCCGGGTGGCGAAGCACCAGCGCAGCCAACCTTCGGCTTCGTCGCCGAAGGCGACGCCGGGCGCCAGCCCCAGACCGTGGGCAGCGACAAGGTGCTTGGCGTAGCCCAGGGAGTCGGCCTGGCCTTCGACGCGAAAGAAGGCGTACATGCCCCCCAAGGGCACGGCCGCCTGAATCCGTGGCAAGGCTCGCAGGCCAGCCACCAGCAGGTCGCGGCCGGCTCGCAGGCGCTCGACCAGTCCAGGTACGAAATCGTCCGCTATCGCCAGGGCGGCCAGCGCGCCGCGCTGCACGAACACCGGGGCACAGGAACTGTTGAACTCGATCAGCTTGCCGATGGCGTCGAGGTGGCCGGGCGGCAGCACCAGCCAGCCCAGGCGCCAGCCCGTCATCAGGAAGGTCTTGGAAAAGCTCTGTGCGATCACCAGTCTGTCGTCGGGCTCGGCGATATCGAGAAAGCTAGGCGCAGCGCTGCCGTTGCCGAACCAGACCCGCTCGTAAACCTCGTCGGCGACGATCCAGGTGCCCGTCTTGCGGCAATGTTCGAGGATGGTTCGCTGCTCGGCGTGCGTCAGCGTCCAGCCGGTCGGATTGTTCGGTGCGTTGATCAGCAATACCCGGGTGGCGGATGTGACGGCGTCGAGCAGGTGCTGCAGGTCGAGCGCCCAGGCGCCGTCGGCGCGGGGCGCGAGCGGCACGCGTTTGACATGCGCGCCGAGGATCGTCGGCTGTGCGGGCAGGTTGGGCCATACCGGCACGACGATCACGATCTCGTCGCCAGGCCCGACCAGCAATTGCATCGCCAGCATCAGCGCCGTGACTCCCGCCGACGTGACCGCGATGCGGTCCGCGCCGACCGGGCGGTGCAAGGCGCTGGTGTACGCAGCCAGCCCGCTGCGCAGCTCGGTCAGGCCGAGGTTGTGCGCATAGAAGGTTTCGCCGCGCATCAACGAAGCCGCTGCCGCCTCGCGCACCACCGTCGGTGTGACCTCGTCGCTCTCGCCAAACCAGAACGCCAGCACATCGCTGCGGCCGAGCCCCGCGTTGGCCACCTCGCGGATACGCGAGGCGGGCAGTTGTTCGATCGCGCTTCGCATCGGCAATCCCTTCAATCGACGAGCGCTCGGGCACAAGGTCGCGCGGGAGCGTTTTGAATCAGCACAAGCGTCAAGGCCCTTGAAAACAAAAAAGCCGCTGCCAAGTAGAGCGGCATGGTGGCCGGCATGGCGTGGATTTCACGGCCGGTCGCTGCAACCCATTGTAGGAGGCCACACCATGTTCCTCGTTCCTCTGACCCCCGCTTCGCGCTCCGCGTCGGCATTGGCCCGCAGCTTCGAGCGCCTGTTCGACGACTCATTCGAGCGCGTGGCCGGCTACGGCCGTGACGGCGAAATCGCGCAACGCAGCCCGGCGCTCGATGTTGCTGAGACCGAAGCTGGATTTCGCGTCGACATCGACCTGCCCGGCGTGGCCAAGCAAGACGTGAAGATCGACATCGACGGCCGCCGCGTCAGCGTCAGCGCCCAGACCCTGCAAGGCGACACCAAGCAGGATGGTGAGCGCTTGATCTACCGCGAGCGCGCGGCGGTCAGCTTCGTGCGCAGCTTCACCTTGCCGGAAGAGGTCGACCAGGAGGCCTCCACAGCCAAGCTCGACAACGGCGTCCTGCGCTTGACTCTGGCGAAGAAGCGCGCCACCGCGGCCCGGCAGCTGGCTGTCAACTGAACCGGCGTCAGCCGATCGCCTCGAGCGCCCAACGCGGCCTCACGTCGAACGTGAGGCTGCGCCCGGGCAGCGTGCGCCCGGCCTGCACGCGCATGGCAGCCGCCAACGCGATCATCGCCCCGTTGTCGCTGCACAGGTGCAGTTCGGGGTAGTGAACGCGCACGCGCGCCTTGGCGCAGGCCAGGTTCAGTTGTGCACGCAGTTGTGTATTGGCGCCGACGCCACCGGCCACCACCAGGCGGGCCAGGCCGGTCTCGAGCAAGGCGCGCATCGATTTCTTGACCAGCACTTCGACGATCGCGGCCTGGGTCGATGCGGCGATGTCTGCGCGCTGCTGCAAGCTCGGTGCCGCGCCGAGTTTGCGCACCTGGGTCAGGACCGCGGTCTTCAAACCGGCGAACGAAAAATCGAGATCCTTGCTGTGCAGCAGCGGTCGCGGCAAAGCGAATGCCGTCGCGCTGCCCTGCTCCGCCAGGCGCGCGAGCGCCGGCCCACCCGGATAGCCCAGGCCGAGCAGCTTGGCACTCTTGTCGAAGGCCTCGCCCGCGGCGTCGTCGATGGTTTCGCCGAGCAACGCGTAGTCGCCAACGCCATGCACGCGCATGAGTTGGGTGTGGCCACCCGAGACCAGCAGCGCGACGAACGGAAATTGCGGCGGATCGATCGACAGGAACGGCGACAGCAAGTGGCCTTCGAGATGATGTACGCCAAGCACCGGCTTGCCCAGCGCGGCGGCCAACGCACAGCCAATGCCGGCGCCGACGAGCAGGGCGCCTGCCAGCCCGGGCCCGCGTGTATAGGCCACGAGATCGACGTCCTGCACCCTGCCGCCGGCCTGGGCCAAGACCTGGCGCGCCAACGGCAAGACACGTCGAATGTGGTCACGCGAGGCCAACTCGGGCACCACACCCCCGTAGTCCTGGTGCATGTCGACCTGGCTGTAGAGTGCATGCGCCAGCAATTGCGGCGCTTCACTGCCCTGCCATCGCACCAATGCGACGCCGGTTTCGTCGCAAGACGATTCGATGCCCAGGACCTGCATGGCACCAGTGTAGTCAGCCCATTGCGCGCCGTCGGAGCGTGAAATGAAGCACGCCAATTGCACAAGGACACAACTGGGTGGACGAAAGAGGGGCGCTGAACTCCTAATTGCCTGGCTTGCCACCGTGCGTGCAGCTACTCTTCGGGCCATACCACTGAATCCGGGTCATCTGCCGTCGCGACCCTCCTGATGGGACCATGAAGGAATACAAGCTCGCGTCCTGGCCGGAACTGTCGGCGACCTATCACCGTACGGTGTACCGGCGCATGCTCAGCGACATGTCGCATCGCTACATGTCGGTGGCGCAGTTGGTGCAGTCCTGCGGTGGATCCAGGGTCGAGGTTCGCGCATTCGTGCAGATGCTCAACCAAAACGGCTTGCTGCTCCAGCGCGAGGGTGAGCCTGACTCGTTCTTCGATTCGCTACGCCCGATTTCGGATTGGTTCTGGCGCACGCTCAGCGGCTCGGCCGCGCGCAAGAACTAAGGGCTCGATCCATTGCCAGCTGTCGCTCGCCTGCTGGTCAGGCTCAGTGATTTTCCTTGGCATGATTGATCGAGTACCTGGGTATCTCGATCGTCACGTCGCTGTCGGAAATGATGGCCTGGCACGACAGACGTGAACTCGGCTCCAGGCCCCAGGCACGGTCGAGCAGATCTTCCTCGCTCTCGTCCATCTCACCCAGGGAGGCGAAGCCTTCGCGCACGATGACATGGCAAGTGGTGCAGGCGCAACTCATTTCGCAGGCATGTTCGATGGCGATGCCGTTTTCCAGCAGGGCCTCGCAGATCGACGTGCCCGACACGACATCGATCTGGTCACCCTGCGGGCAGTATTCAGCGTGGGGAAGAATCTTGATGATGGGCATCTCGGCTCAGACTCAGATTTCGTCGACGCTGCGACCCGCCAGCGCCCGGCGAATGCCACGATTCATGCGCGCCGCGGCAAAGGCCTCCGTGCCGGCGGCGAGGGCCTTGACCGCCGCGTCGATGGCCTGATGGTCCTCGCTGCGGGCGACGCCTTGTGTATCGACGAGCAGCGCTTCGATCTCTGCCCGCTCGGCCCGGCTCAATAAGTCGGCGTCGGCCGCCAGCGCCGCGCGCGTGGCGAGCAGCAGGCGGTCAGCGTCGACACGGGCCTCGCGCAACGATCGGGCAACGGCGTCGTCATCGGCTCTGGCAAAGCCCTCGCGCAACATGCGTGCAATCTCGTCGTCGGCCAGGCCATAACTCGGCTTGACGGCGATGGTGGCCTCGACGCCCGAGTTCAATTCCCTTGCGGACACGTTGAGCAAGCCATCGGCATCGACCTCGAAGGTCACGCGGATGCGCGCCGCTCCGGCGACCATCGGCGGAATGCCGCGCAGCTCGAAGCGGGCCAGAGAGCGGCAATCGGCCACCAGTTCGCGCTCACCCTGCACCACATGCAGGGCCATCGCCGTCTGGCCGTCCTGGTAGGTCGTGAAGTCCTGCGCCTTGGCGGTCGGAATGGTGCTGTTGCGTTCGACGATGCGCTCGACCAGGCCGCCCATGGTTTCGATGCCCAGGGACAGTGGAATCACGTCGAGCAGCAGAATCTCGCCATCAGCGGCGTTGCCGGCCAGCTGGTTGGCCTGGATCGCCGCGCCGACAGCAACCACCTCGTCGGGATTGAGGTTGGTCAACGGCGGGCGGCCGAACCATTCGCCCACCGCCGCTTGCACGGCCGGCATGCGCGTCGAGCCTCCGACCAGAACCACACCCAGGACGTCGTCGCGCCCAAGCTTGGCGTCGCGCAGCACCCGCTTGACGGCAACCATGGTCTTGTCGATCAGCGGCTTGGCCAACGACTCGAACTGCGCGCGGGTCACGGCCACCGACAGCAGGCCGTCGCTGAGGCGGCAGGCCAGCCTCTGCGCAACCGATTCGGTCAATCCTTCCTTCGCCGCGCGCGCGGCCACCAGCACGGCCCGCCGGTCATGCGCGGTGGTCGCCGCCCGGCCGGCAGTGGCGAGCGCCCATTCGGCCAGCGCAGCGTCGAAGTCGTCGCCACCGAGCGCTGCATCGCCGCCAGTGGCGACGACCTCGAATACGCCCCTGGTCAAGCGCAGCAGCGAGATGTCGAAGGTGCCACCGCCCAGGTCGAAAACGGCGTACAGGCCCTCGCTGGCGTTGTCCAAGCCGTAGGCCACCGCTGCGGCTGTGGGTTCGTTGATCAGGCGCAGGACGTTCAATCCGGCGAGCTTGGCGGCATCCTTGGTGGCCTGGCGTTGCGCGTCGTCGAAATACGCCGGCACGGTGATCACGGCGCCGAACAGCGCGTCACTGT
Organism: uncultured beta proteobacterium; assembly: GCA_963741125.1. GTDB lineage: Bacteria > Pseudomonadota > Gammaproteobacteria > Burkholderiales > Burkholderiaceae_C > CADEEN01. The sequence goes on along the minus strand of CAVUGY010000033.1, from coordinate 441,659 downwards.
CGAAGCTGTCCTCCGCGCGCTGGCGCAGCGCGGCCAGGATTTCGGCCGAGACCTCGACCGGCGTCTTGACGCCCTCGCAGGTGTCTATGGCCACCATGCCCGGTCTGTCGACGAATCGATAGGGCAGTTTGGCATGCCCGGCCACGTCGGCAAGCGCGCGGCCCATCAAACGTTTGACAGAGACCACGGTGTTGAACGGATCGTCCGCCTGCGCCGCCAAGGCATCGGCGCCGATGGCGCGCCGCCCAGCCCCAAGGTAGCGCACGGCCGACGGCAAGATCGCACGCCCCTGGCGGTCGGGCAGGCACTCGGCCACGCCATGACGCACTGCCGCGACCAATGAATGCGTCGTGCCCAGGTCGATACCGACCGCGATCCGCCGCGTATGCGGATCAGGCGACTGGCCGGGTTCGGAAATTTGCAGCAAGGCCATGGCTCACTCTTGCAGGGCATCGATGCGCTGGCCGAGGTCACCGCGAAAGCGCTGCATGAACATCAGCGCCCGCACGTGCTCGGCTGCCCGTACCGGTGTGGACTGCTCGTCGAGCGCGCTCGCAAGCTGCGTGAAAAGTGCCCCTTCGGCGTCGCGCAACTGTTTGTCGAGGCTGGCCAACGCGGCCGCACTATCGGCCTGTTCGAGTGCCTCGCGCCAGGCAAGCTGCTGCATCAGGAACTCACTGGGCATCGCCGTATTGCTGTGCGCCGCGATCGGTGCGCCGCGCAGCTCGCACAGGTAGGCCGCGCGGCTCAGCGGTTCGCGCAGGCGGCGGTAGGCCTGGTTGATGCGCACCGACCATTGTGTCGCGCTGCGCTGGGCTGCGGGTCCGTCGACAGCGAAGCGGTCGGGGTGCGCCGAAGCTTGCAGGCGACGCCAGCGTGCATCGAGGTCGTCGCGGTCGAGAACGAAGCGTTCAGGCAGACCGAACAACGCAAAATCGTCGTCGCCGAGTTTCATGCGACACGCGGCTGGACGACGCGTTCGGAGTGAATCACGATGTCGGTGCTCATAAGGTAAAGACACAAAAAAGCGCGGCAGCGCCGCGCTCGCGAGCGCGCCTGTGTGCTAGACGCGAAACGACTCCCCACAGCCACAGCGATCCTTTTCTCGCGGGTTGTGGAACTTGAACCCTTCGTTGAGCCCTTCGCGAACAAAGTCGAGTTCGGTGCCATCGAGGTAGGGCAGGCTCTTCGGGTCGATCAGTATCTTCACGCCGTGGCCTTCGAACACGTGGTCTTCCGGCGCGATCTCGTCTGCGTATTCGAGCTTGTAGGCCAGACCGGAGCAACCGGTCGTCTTGACGCCCAGGCGCACGCCGACGCCTTTGCCACGACGCGAAATATAGCGGCTGACATGGCGCGCCGCGGCCTCGGTGAGCGTGACCGACATGGGCTCAATGGACCTTCTTGGCTTTGTAATCCTCGACCGCAGCCTTGATCGCATCCTCGGCCAGGATCGAACAGTGGATCTTCACCGGCGGCAGCGCCAGTTCCTCGGCGATGCGGGTGTTCTTGATCGTCAGCGCCTCGTCGAGCGACTTGCCTTTGACCCACTCGGTGACGAGCGAACTCGAGGCGATCGCCGAGCCGCAGCCGTAGGTCTTGAATTTGGCGTCTTCGATCAGTCCGGTGGCGGGATTGACCTTGATCTGCAGCTTCATCACGTCGCCGCAGGCGGGCGCACCGACCATGCCGGTACCCACCGTTTCGTCGCCCTTGTCGAATGAACCGACGTTGCGTGGGTTCTCGTAGTGGTCGATGACCTTTTCGCTGTATGCCATGTCAGTACTCCATCAAAATCAATGTGCGGCCCACTGGATCGTGCTGATGTCGATGCCGTCTTTGAACATCTCCCACAACGGCGAGAGTTCGCGCAGCTTGGCAACCCGGTCCCTCAATATGCCGACCGCGTAGTCGATTTCTTCTGCGGTCGTGAAGCGGCCGATGGTCATGCGCAGGCTTGAATGCGCCAGTTCATCGCTGCGCCCGAGCGCGCGCAGCACGTAGCTCGGCTCCAGGCTGGCCGACGTGCAAGCCGAGCCCGAACTGACGGCGATGCCTTTCACACCCATGATCAGCGACTCGCCCTCGACAAAATTGAAGCTGATGTTCAGGTTGTGTGGCACACGACGCTCGAGGTGGCCGTTTACGAACACCTGCTCGATGTCCGTCAGGCCACGCAGCAGGCGTTGCTGCAGCATGCGGATACGCTCACTCTCGACGCCCATCTCTTCATGCGCGAGGCGATAGGCTTCGCCCATGCCGACACATTGGTGCGTGGGCAGCGTACCCGAGCGCATGCCCCGCTCGTGGCCGCCGCCGTGCATTTGGGCTTCGATGCGCACCCGCGGCTTTCTGCGCACGTACAGCGCGCCGATGCCCTTCGGGCCATAGGTCTTGTGCGAGGCCAAGCTCATCAGGTCGACCGGCAACTGGCCCAGGTCGATCGCCACCTTGCCGGTAGCCTGCGCCGCATCGACATGGAAGATGATCCCGCGCTCGCGACACAGCGCGCCGATAGCCGGGATGTCTTGTATGACACCGATCTCGTTGTTGACGAACATCACCGAGACCAGGATGGTGTCGGGCCGCAGCGCAGCCTGGAAAGCCTCGAGGTCCAGCAGCCCATCTTCTTGCACCGCCAGGTAAGTGAGCTCGAACCCTTGGCGTTCCAGCTCGCGGCAGGTGTCGAGCACCGCCTTGTGCTCGGTCTTCACCGTCACGATGTGTTTACCGCGAGTCTTGTAGAAATTGGCCGCGCCCTTGAGGGCCAGGTTGTTGCTCTCGGTCGCGCCCGAGGTCCAAACGATCTCGCGCGGATCGGCACCGATCAACGCGGCCACCTGGCTGCGCGCCTTCTCGACTGCGGCTTCGGCCTCCCAGCCCCAGGCGTGGCTGCGCGAAGCCGGATTGCCGAAATGTTCGCGCAGCCAGGGCACCATCGCGTCGACCACGCGCGGGTCAACCGGCGTGGTCGCGCCGTAGTCCATGTAGATCGGGAAATGCGGGGTCATGTCCATGGGCAGGCTTGGGCTGGCTTGATTCTCGACGGCGGCGTGGTCTATTTGACCAGGGCAGCGTCGCCGAGTGCGAACACCGAATTCGGCGCGGTGATGCGGATTGGCTTGACCACCGGCGTCGACGATATGGCCCGCTTGACCGGCGGCTCGACCACGGACACCCCCTTGGCGGTCTGTTCGTCGACCAACTCCTTGAGCGTGACCGAGCTCAGGAACTCGATCATCCTGGTATTGAGCGCGGCCCACAGGTCGTGCGTCATGCACTTGCCGCTGTCGTCGCCCATGCAGTTTTCGCGGCCACCGCAACCCGTGGCATCGATCGGCTCGTCGACCGCGACAATGATGTCGGCCACGGTGATGCCGGCGGCAGCGCGGCCCAGCGAATAGCCGCCACCCGGTCCGCGCGTGCTCTCGACCAGCTCGGCGCGCCGCAGCTTGCCGAACAATTGCTCGAGATAAGACAGCGAAATCTGCTGCCGCGCGCTGATGGCGGCCAAGGCCACCGGCCCGTTGGTCGAGCGCAGACCCAGATCGATCATGGCGGTGACGGCGAAGCGGCCTTTGGTCGTGAGACGCATGACTTACTCCTGCATGGCGGGGTCGGAACCAGGATGACCGACCCACGAATTACGGGTTAATACTTAGTTGATTCCGATTGGATTACTCAAGTTTAGCAGAGACCCAGCGATTTGGTCGGGATCGACTCAGGAAGTTCCAAGTCGCTCGCGGATGGCCGGCAATAGCGCGTCGCTGGCCTGCTCGACGAGGTCGAGCACCTGCTCGAATCCCTGCGCACCGCCCTGGTAGGGGTCAGGGACCGGAACCCCCGCAAACAAGCGCAATTGGGCGCTCGCGCCCGGCGGCTTCATGCGCTCGAGTTCGGCGAGGTTGTCCTCGTCCATGGCCAGCAAAAGGTCGAAGCGGTGAAAGTCGGCCTCGACGACGCGCCGGGCGCGGTGACCCGACAGGTCGTATCCGCGGCGCCAAGCGTGGCGCTGCGAACGCGAGTCTGCTGCTTCGCCGCTATGCCACGTCCCGGTGCCTGCCGAATCGACCTCCACTCGCTCGTGCAAGCCGTGGGCGCGCAGACGCTGGCGCAGCACGGCCTCGGCGGTAGGCGAGCGGCAGATATTGCCCAGGCAGACCATCAACAGCTGAAGCTTCACGGTCGCATGGCCGCAGGCCAATGAGGCCGGCGAAGTCACCGAGCGCCTGATGCGCCGCCCAGTGGCACGACGTTGCTGTCATGGCCCGGGGCACCGAAGGCCCGCTCACGCAGTTGCGCCAACTGGTCGCGCACCCTGGCAGCCTTCTCGAATTCGAGGTTACGGGCGTGTTCGAGCATTTGTTTCTCCAGCAGCTTGATACGCTTGCCCAGATCCTTTTCGCTCATCGCCTCGACCTCGGCCGCGGCCTGTGCGCGCTGCAGGTCGTCCTTGGCGGTCTTGGCCGAGACCGCACCGTCGATCATGTCGCGCACCATCTTGACCACGCTGCGCGGTGTGATGTCGTGCTTCTCGTTATGGGTCACCTGCTTGGCTGCGGCGACGTTCGGTTTCGCCGATCGCTCGCTGCATTGAATCGGTCATTCGGTCGGCGTACAGAATGGCCTTGCCATTGAGGTTGCGTGCGGCACGCCCGATGGTTTGGATCAGGCTGCGCTCGGAGCGCAGAAAACCTTCCTTGTCGGCATCGAGGATTGCAACCAGCGAGACCTCAGGAATGTCCAGCCCCTCGCGCAGCAGGTTGATGCCGACCAAGACATCGAACAAGCCCAGCCTCAGGTCGCGCAGGATCTCGACCCGCTCCACAGTGTCGATATCGCTGTGCAAGTAGCGCACCTTGACCCCGTTGTCGGCCAGGTAGTCGGTGAGCTGTTCGGCCATGCGCTTGGTCAGCGTCGTGATCAGCACCCGCTCGCCGACCTCGACGCGCAGTCGAATCTCCTGCAACACGTCGTCGACCTGGTGCGTCGCCGGCCTGACCTCGACCACCGGGTCGATCAACCCGGTAGGCCGCACCAGTTGCTCGACCACCTGACCGGCGTGCTGCTGCTCGTAGGACGCCGGAGTGGCCGACACGAATACCGTCTGCCGCATGCGGGACTCGAACTCCTCGAACTTCAGCGGCCGGTTGTCGAGCGCGCTCGGCAGGCGAAAACCGTACTCGACCAGCGTGGCCTTGCGCGCCCGGTCACCGTTGTACATGCCCCCCAACTGGCCGATCAGGACATGGCTCTCGTCGAGGAACATCAGTGCGTCACCCGGTAGGTAATCGACCATCGTCGGCGGCGGCTCGCCCGGCCTGGCGCCCGACAAGTGCCGGGTGTAGTTCTCGATGCCTTTGCAGTGGCCGACCTCCTGCATCATTTCCAGGTCGAAACGCGTGCGCTGTTCGATACGCTGGGCTTCGACTAATTTGCCGGCCGCCACGAACTCGGCGACGCGCTCACGCAACTCGGCTTTGATCGTCTCGATCGCCGCCAGCACCCGATCACGCGGCGTCACGTAGTGACTGGCCGGGTAGATCACGAAGCGCGGCACCTTCTGCCGGATGCGCCCGGTCAGCGGATCCAGCAGCTGCAGTGATTCGATCTGGTCGTCGAACATCTCGATGCGGATCGCCAGCTCGGAGTGTTCGGCCGGAAAGACATCGATCACGTCGCCGCGCACCCGGAATGTGCCGCGAGAAAAATCGGTTTCGTTGCGCGTGTACTGCATACGGATCAATTGCGCGATGGCGTCGCGCTGCCCGAGCTTGTCGCCGACCCGCGTGATGAAGCGCATCTGCGTGTAGTCCTCGGGTTTGCCGATGCCGTAGATGGCGCTGACGCTGGCTACGACGATCACGTCGCGCCGCTCGAGCACGCTCTTGGTCGCCGACAGCCGCATTTGCTCGATGTGCTCGTTGATCGCGCTGTCCTTCTCGATGAACAGGTCGCGTTGCGGCACATAGGCTTCGGGCTGGTAGTAGTCGTAGTAACTGACGAAGTACTCGACCGCGTTGTGCGGAAAAAACTCGCGAAACTCGCTGTACAGCTGCGCGGCCAGCGTCTTGTTCGGGGCGAAAATGATCGCCGGACGGCCCAGCTGCGCAATCACATTGGCCATCGTGAAGGTCTTGCCAGAACCCGTCACGCCGAGCAGGGTCTGGTAGGCCAGACCGTCGGCGACGCCTTCGACCAGTTGCGCGATTGCCGTCGGCTGATCGCCGGCCGGCGGATACGGCTGGAACAACTGGAAGGGCGAATTGGGATAGCTGACGAATACACCCTCGGCCGCCGGCTCGTCGATTGCCTGCGCACTGGGTAGTGCCTCGGAGACTGATGACATCGGGGAACACCTCGGGCCAGCCCGTAAAATCGGGACTAACCGGCAGCGTACCGCACTGCGCCGCGCCTTCCTTTGTTCGACCTAGCCACGCCCTTGTCATGAGCCTGTTTTCAGCCATCGAGATGGCCCCGCGCGACCCGATTCTGGGCTTGAATGAAGAGTTCGCAGCCGATCCGAATCCGAACAAGGTCAACCTCGGCGTCGGTGTCTATTACGACGAAAACGGCAAACTGCCGCTGCTGGCCTGTGTGGCGGCGGCCGAGCAGCTGGCGGTCGAAGCCGCAAGACCACGCGGCTACCTGCCCATTGATGGCATCGCCGCCTACACCGCCGCGGTGCAGGGGCTTGTTTTCGGTACCGACAGCGAGGTGGTCAAGACCAAGCGCGTGGCCACCGTGCAGGCGCTTGGTGGCACCGGCGGGCTGAAGATCGGTGCCGATTTGCTCAAACGCGTGAATCCGCGAGCCAAGGTCCTGATCAGCGATCCGAGCTGGGAAAATCACCGCGCCCTTTTCACCAACGCCGGCTTCGAGGTCGCAAACTATCCGTACTACGATGCAACGCGCCGTGATGTCGGCGGCATCGACTTCGCGGGCCTGCGCGCCGCGCTAGCAGCCGCAGACAGTGGCAGCATCGTGGTGCTGCACGCCTGTTGCCACAACCCGACCGGCTATGACCTGACGTCCGCGCAATGGGCTGAGGTGGTGGCAGTCACCAAGACGCGTGGCTTGGTGCCCTTTCTCGACATGGCTTATCAGGGCTTCGGCGTTGGTCTGGACGACGACGGCGCGACGATCGGCCTGTTCGTCGCCAGTGGCCAGGAATTCTTCGTCTCGACCTCCTTCTCGAAGAGCTTTTCGCTGTACGGCGAACGGGTCGGCGCGCTCAGCGCGGTGTGCGCAAGCGCGGCTCAGGCGGCACGCGTGCTGTCGCAGTTGAAGGTCGTGATTCGCACCAGTTATTCGAATCCGCCGATTCACGGCGCGCAGATCGTTACCAGCGTGTTGTCGAACCCGACGCTGCGCCGGCAATGGGAGCAGGATTTGGCCGCCATGCGCGCGCGCATCAAAGCCATGCGTGGCGCGCTGACCGACAGACTGGCAGCGCTGGGCGTCAAGCAGGACCTTGGTTTCATCAAACGGCAGCTGGGCATGTTCAGCTACTCGGGCCTCAACGCCGCTCAAATGCAGCGCCTGCGCAGTGAATTCGGCGTCTACGGCGTCGATTCGGGCCGCATTTGTGTGGCCGCCCTAAACCACAAGAACCTCGACGCGGTCGCCGGGGCGATAGCCCGTGTGATGTAGGTCACGCACGTCCCGTGCGCGACGGCACGATTGGCGATGTGTTTTCTCGCCCACGGGAGTGGTAATCTCCTCGCATATTTGCTGCAACGCACAAACCAAAGGGGACGACCCATGCTGTACCAGTTATACGAGACCCAGCGCGCGCTGTTGGCGCCGTTCTCCGAGTTCGCCAGTGCCTCGTCCAAGCTGTACAACCACCCGCTGTCGCCGTTCACGCATACGCCCATGGCCCAGCGCGTCTCGGCGGGATTGGACCTGATGCATCGGCTGGCCAAGGAATATGAAAAGCCGCAGTTCGACATTCGCAGCGCCGTGGTCGACGGTGTACAGGTGGCGGTGCAGGAGCAAGTGGCGATCCAAAAGCCGTTCTGCCGACTGCTGCGCTTCAAGCGTTTTACCGACGACCCGACCGCGCTGGCCGACATGAAGACCCAACCGGCGGTGCTGATCGTCGCCCCGCTGTCGGGCCACCATTCGACCTTGCTGCGCGAAACGGTCAGAAGCATGCTGACCGGGCACAAGGTATTCATCACCGACTGGACCGATGCCCGCATGGTGCCGGTCGACCAGGGTCCGTTCCACCTCGACGACTACGTGGCCTACATGCAGGAATTCATGCGCCACATCGGTCCCGAGGTGAACGTCATTTCGGTCTGCCAGCCCACCGTGCCGGTGCTGGCTGCGATCTCGCTGATGGCCAGTCGCGGCGAATTCACGCCGCGCACGATGACCATGATGGGCGGCCCGATCGACGCCCGCAAGTCGCCGACTGCAGTCAATAACCTGGCCATGAACAAGAGCCACGAGTGGTTCGAGCACAACGTGATCTACCGCGTGCCGCAGAACTACCCCGGCGCCACACGTCGCGTCTATCCTGGGTTCCTGCAGCACACCGGCTTCGTGGCGATGAATCCGGACCGCCACATGAGTTCGCACTACGACTACTTCCTCGACCTGGTGCGCGGCGACGACGACAGCGCCGACAGTCACCGCCAGTTCTATGACGAGTACAACGCTGTGCTCGATATGCCGGCCGAGTACTACCTCGACACGATCAAGGTCGTGTTCCAGGATTTCGCGCTGGTCAACGGCAACTGGCGCGTCAAGGGCGAACTGGTGCGACCACAGGACATCAAGTCCACGGCGTTGCTGACCGTCGAGGGCGAACTCGACGACATCTCCGGCGCCGGCCAAACGCGTGCCGCACACGACCTGTGCACCGGCGTGCCCAAGGCGCGTCAGTTTCACTACGACGCGGTCGGCGCCGGCCACTACGGCATCTTCTCCGGCCGCCGCTGGCGCGAGCATGTGCATCCCGTAGTGAGTGAGTTCATTGCACGTTACGGCAGCGGCGCGTCGTCCAGTACGGCGCAGACGCCGGGCAATGCGAAGAAGAGGGTTGCAGCGCGCCGCAGATAATCGGCCGGTGCCCCTCACCCACCTCGCCACGCTCCTCGATGCCGCGCTGCCGCAGACGCAGTGCACGCGCTGCGGCTACGCGGATTGCCGGCACTATGCCGAGGCGATGGCCGCTGGCGAGGCGCCGATCAATCAATGCCCGCCGGGCGGCGCCGAGGGCATCATGCGGCTGGCGGCGATCACGGGTCACAAGGTGATTGCACTGAATCCTGCCAACGGCGCCGAAGGCCCGCGCAGGATGGCCGTCATTGACGAAGACTGGTGCATCGGCTGCACGCTGTGCATCAAGGCCTGCCCGGTCGACTGCATCGTCGGCGCACCCAAGCTCATGCACACGATGATCGAATCCTGGTGCACAGGCTGTGAGCTGTGCCTACCGGTCTGCCCCGTCGATTGCATCGCGCTCGAAAACGCGACACCGGGGCGCAGCGGCTGGGCAGCGTGGAGCGCAGTGCAGGCCGACGAAGCGCGTCTGCGTTATGCGGCGCACCTGGCCCGCGTGGCCCGCGACCAGCGCGAGAACGACGAGCGTCTGGCTGAAAAGGCTCAGGCCAAGCTGGAAGATCTCGAAGCGGCGAGCGTCATCACCGACCCGTCGGTGCTCGAGCGCAAGCGCGCCGTGATTGCGGCGGCGTTCAAGCGCGCGCGCGAACGCATCGTGAAGTGACGCCCATGCGCCGCGCAGACGTCGATGCCTTCTTCGCCACGCTGCGCGATGCCAATCCGCACCCGGTCTCGGAGCTGGCCTACACCAGCGTATTCGAATTGTTGGCCGCCGTGCTGCTGTCGGCGCAAGCCACCGATCTGAGCGTGAACAAGGCGACGAAACGCCTGTTCGCGATCGCGCCGACGCCGCGAAGGATGCTCGCGCTCGGTGTTGACGGCGTGATCGCACACATCCGGACCATCGGCCTGTTTCGCAACAAGGCCCATCATCTGATCGCGAGTTGCAGCCGCCTGGTCGCGCAGCATGGCGGCACGGTGCCGCGATCGAGAGAGGCGCTCGAGGCCCTGCCGGGCGTCGGCCGCAAGACAGCCAATGTGGTGCTCAATGTCGCCTTCGGTGAGCCGACCTTCGCGGTCGACACGCATGTCTTTCGCGTCTGCAACCGCACCGGCCTGGCCCCGGGCAAGACGCCTTACGAGGTCGAGCGCCTGCTGATCGAGCGTGTACCAGCAAGTTACCGCAGCGCATGCCCACCATTGGCTGATCCTGCATGGACGCTACGTCTGCCTCGCCCGCAAGCCGCAGTGCTGGCGCTGCAGCGTGTCCGCGCAATGCCGCTTCGTGCCCAAGACAGCCGCCGCATGAAGCGCGCCGCGCTGACACTGCTGCCTGCTGGCCCTGCTGTGGCTGTCGGTCTGCCGCGCCGAGGTTTCGGTGACCGACGACAGCGGGCAGGCTGTGAGCTTGCCGGCGCCAGCGGCGCGCGTGGTCAGTCTGGCACCGCACTTGACGGAAATAGCCTTCGCGGCGGGCGGCGGCAGTGCCGTCAAGGCGGTCATTCGCTACAGCGACTACCCCGCGGCGGCGCGCGAGTTGCCACTGGTCGGCGACGCCTTCGCGCTCGACCTCGAAACCATCGTGCGGCTCAAACCCGATCTCGTGCTGGTCTGGACCAGCGGCCTCAATGAGCGCCACCGCGCGCGACTGCGGGCCCTCGGGCTGACGATCTACGAGAGCGAGATCCGCAATGCAGCCGCGATCGCCGACACCATGCGTCGCCTCGGCATCGTTGCTCGGACATGCGCAAGAAGCCGCCGCCGCCGCACGTCGCTTCGAAAGCGACTGGCAATCTCTGCGCGATCGCTACCACGGTAAATCAGCCTTGCGTGTTTTCTGGCAACTCTGGCAAGACCCCTTGATGACGGTGAATCGCGAGCACCTGATCGGCGAGGCGATCCAAACCTGCGGCGGCGTCAACATCTTCGGCGCCCTGCCGCTGCTCACGCCGACGGTGAGCTGGGAAGCCGCTGTGGCGGCCGACCCGCAACTGGTTGCTGCGTCAGGTCGGGCCATGGATGCACTGGGCGCATTCTCTGGCTGGCGGCGCTTTGCGCGCGTCAGCGCGGTGCGGCATGAGCAATTTGCCTACCTCGACGGCGACCTGATCGGCCGCATGGGCCCTCGCTTCGTGCAGGGTGCGGCGACGCTGTGCGAGGCGATCGACCGCGCGCGACCGAAGTAATGCCCAGGCTTTACTGCGCAACCCAGACTCGGCCAGCCTCACCGTCGACCGCGCACCACGCGCAGCCGTAGACGCGCGCCAGCCGATCGGCATCGAGCATCGCCGCCACCGTGCCTTGCTCGCAGCGACCGTCGGGCAATAGCGCCAGTACATGCGTGGCCGCACGCGCAATCCAGTTCACGTCGTGGACCGAAATCACCAGCGCGTGCTCCTGCAGTGTGGCCAGCCATTGCGCGACTTGCAGCTGATGCGCCGGATCCTGGAATGCCACCGGCTCGTCGAGCAGCAGCAACGGCGCACCTTGCACCACGCATTGGGCCAGGGCCACACGTTGACGTTCGCCGCCCGAGAGTTCGAGCACGCTGCGGTCGGCCAAAGCCAGGGCGTCGAGTGCCGCCAACAACGCGCGGGCATCGTGGCGCGGTTGCACCAGGCTCAATTCGAGCAGGCGCAAGACGCTGATCGGGAAGCGGTCACTGGCTTGCTGCGGCAAGAACGCGCGCAGGCTCGCCGCGTCGGCGGCCGGCCAATCCGGGGCCGCACGGCCCAGCCAGTGCACCTCACCGCCCCGATGCAGCGCCGCGTCGCCGATGCCGGCCAGCGCGCGCAAAAGCGTGCTCTTGCCCGCCGCGTTGCGACCGATCACGCACCAGCGCTCGCCGACCGCGGCTTGCCAGTCGAGCTCACGCACCAGCGTACGCCCGGCCGCGGCCAACGTCAGCCCGCGGGCCTGGATCAGTGGCGCGTTCATCGTGTGCCCCGCAGCAGAAAGACGACGAACACCGGCGCGCCGACCAGCGCCATGACTGCGCCCACCGGCAACTCGATCGGCGACGCCACGCTGCGCGCGAGCAGATCGGCGGCCATCAGCAGCGCGGCGCCGCCGAGCGGCGCCAGCCACGCCAAATCGCGTGTGCGCTGCACACCGGCCAGGCGCAAGGCATGCGGCACGACCAGGCCGACGAAGCCGATCGCCCCGGCACTGGCTACGGCCAATCCGGCGGCCAGCGACGCAGCGATCAGCAGTTCCCAGCGCAGGCGGCGCACCGCCTCGCCGAGCAGGTGGGCGGCCTCGCTACCGAGCAGCAGGCGATCGATGGCGCGGTGGCGCACGCGCAGCGCCAGCGTGAACAGCAGCGCGGCCGCCAGCGTTGCGCCGGCATGGTCGGCGCCCGACAGATCACCGACCAGCCAGAAAATCGCGCCGCGCAGGCGCTGCTCGGGAGTCAGGGTCAACAGCAGCGTGGCCAGCGCGCCGAAGACGGCCGCCAGCATCGCCCCGGCCAGGATCAGGCGCGGCGAGGCATCGTCGCTGGCAGCCAGCGCGCGCCTGGCCAGCAGCACGAGCAAGGCGCCTGCCGCAAGTGCACCGGCAGCAGCACCGAGCGCCATCGCCACGCCAAGCATCAGTGCCAGCAAGGCACCAACCGCTGCGCCGCCCGATGTGCCGAGCACATAGGGATCGGCCAGCGGATTGCGCAGCAGCGCCTGCATGGCCAGGCCCGACAGCGCGAGCAACGCGCCGACGCCGGCGGCGGCAGCCACGCGCGGTGCGCGCAGCGTGCGGATCAATTCGAGGTCCCAACCCGCGCTGCCGATCGACAGCGACAGCACGAGCACGACCAGCGTGGCCACGGCCAACGCGCCGGCGAACCAGGCCAGACGGCGACCGCTCAGTGGCATCGTCAGCGCCCGCTCAACGCAGCGTAGCCTGCAGCGTGAGCAGCAGGCTGCGCGGTGCGGCGGTGTAGCCCAGTACTTCGCTGGCCCGCGAATTCGCGACGTTATCGAGCTTGACCAGCACGCGCCAGATGGGCGTGAGCTGTCGCTGCAGCGCCACGTCGAGCGTCATGCGTGCCGGATTGACGGCGTCGCCGAAGGTGACCGGGTCGGTGTCCAGTCGCTTGCCGGTGTGGCGCAGCGCGGCCAGGGCATGCCAGACCGCGATGTCTGCGCTGGCGTTGATCGCAAGCGAGTGCCGGGCGCGCCGCTTGAGGGGCTGGCCTGTGTCGGCGTCGTGCGGGTCTTGGAGGGTGACTTCGGCGCCGAGGCGGGCGGAGCCGAGCGGCCATTGCGCCATCACCTCGACACCACTGTTTTTCGCGCGGGCGATGTTCACGGTCTCGAAAGTCACCGGGTCGAAACTCAAGCGGTCACGCTGACGCTGCACGAACAGCGCCGCACGGGCCAGCGCGGCGCCCGCGCCGGACCACTGCAGCGCCAGTTCGCCCTGGCGTGAGCGTTCGGCATGCAACTCGGCGGCCGGGTTGGCGTAGAGTTCGTCCAGGAACGACGGTGCCGAAAATCCCGTCGACCATTGCGCGCTCGCCTTCCATCCGACACGCAGCGTGTAAGCCAGCGCCAGCAGACCCGTCGTGGCGCGGCCGTAGGCGCTGCTGCGATCGCTGCGCAGATTGGCTTGCACCTGCAGCGGCTGGTCCGGATCCCCCAAGCGACCGAGCCAGCCCAGGCGCAGGCTTTCGCTGTCGCGCACACGCTCGGGCGTGGCGGAGTCGCTGAAGCGCTCGCGCTTGGTCTCGGCACCGAATTGCCATTCGTGCACGGGCGAAGGCTGCCACGCCAGTTGCACACTCACCAGGCGAACCAGGTTGTCGGCGACGGGTGCAAAGCCCGTCGGATCATCCAGGCGCTCTCGCGTCTGGCCGAGGCTGGCCGTCAGCACCAAGTCCGTCCGCAAGGCATGCTGGCTGCTCAGGCCTGCGGCGTCGGTGTGCGTGGTCAGCACATCATCCAGGCCTGGCGCGAAGCCGTCGTAGGCGCTGCGTGTCGTGCTGGAAAGCAGGTTGAATTGCGTGCGCTGTCCTTCGCCCCAGCCTTGTTCGAGCCGGACACTGCCCGCAGCTTGGCGAGCCGGATCGCGGTCGGGGTTGGCTGCAGGGTCGCCCGCGGGGTCACGGGCCGAATAGCCGCCGGTCTTGCGCGTCGACAACGCAGCGTTGACGCGGGTGCCGCTGTTCCCGCTGCCCAGCTCGATGCCGGCGGCCGCGGCGGCGGCGACCGTATCCTGGCTGCCGGCGGACAGGCTGACTTGCGGCGTCTGTGCGCGGCGCGTGATGATCTGCACCACGCCGCCAATCGCTTGCGCGCCGTAAAGGCTCGACAGATTGCCGCGCACGATCTCGACGCGCTCGATCTGCTCGATGGGCAGGCTTTGCCACGAGGCGCTGCCGAAGTCGGCGCGCTGCAGCGGCACGCCGTCGATCAGCACCAGCGTCTGGCGGCTATCCGCGCCACGCAGGAATAGACTGGCTTGCGAGCCTAGCGGGCCTGTCTGCGCAACGTCGATGCTGGTCAGGGCACGCAGCAGGGAGGGCAGGTCGGCGGGCTGCAGGGCCTCGATGTCAGCGCGGCTGATGAGACGCGTGCTGGGCAGGGTATCAGGCAGGGTTTGCTCGCTGCGTGCCGCGGTGATCACGATGCGGGTGGGCTCGGCCGCCAGCTCGGCCAGCACGCCGCGGCAGGCGCAGGCGAGCGACACCAGCGCCACGAGACGACAGGGCCCGAAAGCTCGATACGACATGGTGCAGGGGGTGGTCCGATTCAACGTGCACGCCCGCTTCCCCGCAGGCACGCACCCCTTGACGCACTGCGTCAACGCAGCACGCCGCCATGTTGGCCGGTATCCGGGCTGGCACATCGGCCCGTGCAGGCCTTCCCAGAGCAAACAAGTCGCTCCAGTGGCCGCTGTGCACGAGCGGAGCACCGGTGAAGGATCACCAGTATCCGTGCGCTTACCGTTGCGGGGGCAGCTCGGGTTGGTCGGAACCGCGTCGCGGCCCGGCCTTCCGATTCCCGTTTACCCCGCGCCCCATGAATTTGTGGCGCAGGCACCAACGGGCTGAATGCTAACAGGCACTGGATACGGTTCGAGCGCCGCATAATTCCTGACCCCTGTCACGCCTTGCCCCATGGCCACGCTGCAAGATCTCGCCGAGCGCATCGACCGCCTGCTGCTGCGACAACAGGAACTCGAACGCACCAACACGCTGCTGCACGCGCAACTGAGTGGTGTCAGCAGCGAACGCGACAGTCTAAAGTCGCGCTTGACGGCCGCACGTGCGCGTATCGACGCCTTGCTGGAGCGCCTGCCGGCCAACAGCGGGACCAGCGACGGGGGGGGCACATGAAGCAGATGGAAGTCACGATCATGGGCCAGAGCTATATCCTGGCCTGCCCCGACGGCGGCGAGACTTCGCTGTTGGAGGCCGTGGCCAGCGTCGACAACGAGATGAGCGCCATTCGCGATGCCGGCAAAATCAAGGCCCGCGAGCGCATCGCCGTGCTGGCGGCCTTGAATCTGGCCTACCAACTCGCGGAACGCCCGAGCGCGACCCAGCCTCGCAGCACGACCGCTGCGGGTGTCGACGGTGTGCAGATCGGCACGCTGGTGGCCCGGATCGACGCCGCGTTGGGCAGCGACGGGCACTTGCTGTAGCCGTAGAATGTTTCTCGTCTGCCGCGTTCGCGCGGGTTTTATATTTCCTTGAACCGATGCTCTTTGAGCAAGGGCTTGGAACATTGCAAGGCGGGCGTGATCATCTCGCGTCAGATGAACCCGAAGCCTCGCTGACCTCGCCCACCTGAACTGTCCCTGGGTTCAGGAAAACGGCTCGTGAGGGCGTGGCAGACACCTAACTCGGATCCAGATAGACACGCCTGTGACCTATTGGCTGATGAAGAGCGAGCCCAGCGAGTGCTCGATCGATGACTTGGTGCGCGCACACCAGGTCCCGTGGGTCGGTGTGCGCAATTACCAGGCGCGAAATTTCATGCGCGACGCCATGCGTATCGGAGATGGCGTGCTGTTCTATCACTCGTCGTGCCCCGAGCCCGGGATCGCCGGCCTGGCGGCAGTGGCGTCGGCCGCCTACCCGGATGCAACGCAGTTCGATCGGCAAAGCCCCTACCACGACCCGAAGTCCAAGCCCGACGCGCCACGCTGGCTGCATGTCGACGTGAAATTGGTGCGCAAGACGCGACTGCTCGGGCTGGCCGAGATGCGTCGCCAGCCCACGCTGGCGACGATGCGGGTGCTGGCACGCGGCAATCGCCTATCCATTACTCCGGTCACGCAGGCCGAGTGGCGTGCCGTGCAGGCCTTGCTCACCGAGCCACGATGACCTTGTTGGGCATCGAGCCACAACTGGTACTCGAACTCGGTCTGCTCGGCATCGGCGCGGGATTCTTTGCCGGTTTGTTGGGCATCGGCGGTGGCATGGTGATGGTGCCGTTCCTGACGCGGGTCCTGACCCAGCGCGGTGTGTCGAGCGACTTGGCCGTCAAGATGGCCATCGCCACGGCCATGGCAACCATATTGTTCACCTCGCTCTCGATCATGCGCGCAAATCAGCGCCGCGGCGCGATTCGATGGGATATCGTGCGCGCAATGACACCGGGTATCGCAATCGGCGGGCTGGTCTCGGGTGCCGGGGTGTTCGCGCTGGTCAAGGGGCAAGGGCTGGCGCTGTGCTTTGCCCTCTTTGTCGCCTATTCGGCGACCATGATGCTGCGCCAGACGACCCCCAGACCCAGCCGCGGCTTGCCTGGACGCGGCGGCCAGGCCTTGGTCGGTGGCGGCATCGGGTTCCTGGCCGGGTTGGTCGGCGCCGGCGGAGCCTTCATTGCGGTGCCGTTCATGACCCGCTGCAATGTACCCATTCACAACGCGGTGGCCACTGGTGCAGCGATCGGGTTCCCGATCGCGCTGGCCAATTCCTTGGGCTACATCGTCGGTGGCTGGTCGCAGCCCATGGCCTTGCCGGGGGCGCTGGGCTTTGTGTTCCTGCCGGCACTGGCCGTGATATCGCTGGCCAGCGTATTGATCGCACCGTTGGGCGCGCGAGTCGCACACGGCCTCAATGTGCTGCACTTGCGCCGCACCTTTGCCGCCATGCTCTACCTATTGGCGGCCGACATGATGTGGCGCGGGCTGCACCCCTGATCGCGGCGTCGCGCACCGGACGTTAGTCGATAGGCCCTCGTTACAGCGGATCGAAGCGGATGCTCGCCAGGGTGACGTGGTTGCCGCCGCGCTGGCGCGCGTCGGCCAGCGCAGAGTCGCACGCTTCGCGCAACTCTTCGTGGCTGTGTGCCGTGTGCGGGAAGCTGGCCACCCCCATCGACACGGTGAAGCCGATATCTCGCCCCTCGTGGGCGACGATTTGGGTCGCGCATTGGCGCCGCAGGCCCTCCATGCGTGAATGCGCCGTGGCCAGTCCGACGCCCGACAGCAACACGGCAAAGCGTGTGTCGTCGAAGCGACACGATGCGTCCATGGCCCGTGTGTTGCCGAGCAGCAGGCGTCCCATGGCCTCGTACACGCGGCTACGCGCCACACCGCCGAGGGCCGCCACGTCGGGTGCGAGCGGGTCAAGTTCGATCGATACCAGCGCGAATTCACGATGTTCGCGCGTCGACAGGTCGACCTCGCGACGCAACTGGTCTTCGAAGTGCGCCAAGTTGTAGAGGCCGGTTTCACGGTCGCGCAGCGACTGGTCATGAATCTCGCGGCGTAATACTTCGTTCGCACGTTGCTGCTGTTCGAGTTGCTCGATCGCTGCTGCGTGCTGGGCTTCGCGGCGCCGTTGCGGCGCCAGATCGCGCCACACGGCAGCCAAGAGTGTCGAGGCCTCGTCGCGGCCCGGCATGCGCTGGCGCAACACGCTGAACTCGCGCCGCACACCACGCACCTCGAACCTGTGTTCGCTGACGATAGGCCCGGACTGAGCCAGGGCCGTCTGCTCGGCAGCGCGCAGGGCCATCACCACGCCCGGTTCGAACAATTCCGAGTCGCTGCAGCCAATGACATTGGCTCCCTCATACCCCAGCCAATGCAAGACGACGACATCGGCGTGCAAATACTTGCCCGTGCCTGCGTCCTGCACCGTCAGGCCGTCGCCATCGCGGCGCAGGATGGCAGGCAGCACGGCACCCAGCGCGGACAGCACGGATGCGTGCGCAAGGTCCGGCGGCGTGGCTTCGGCAACATGCAGGGGCGAAGGCGTGGATGTCATGGGTCGGCCAACAGGACAGTCAGGCAATGGTGTGGCGCGGATCGGGCACATGCAAGCGAAGCTCGCGCCACCCCCCTCAAACGAGCAGTTGCGCCGCTGGGTCGATGTCGGCATCGATATTGGCTACCGGTAGGCCGCCTGCGCCCTTGCGCGCGCGGGTAGGACCGCGTGGCCAGACCTGGCTATAATCGCGCTCTTTGCTGGCAAACCTGCGCCTGAACTTCTGGCGGATTTCCGGGCGGTGTGCCCGGCCAACCCCGAGACACTGAGCGCGCCTCCCCCGAAGGATTACCTGTTTCATGACCACGATTCGCGTCAAAGAGAACGAGCCGTTCGACGTCGCCCTGCGCAGGTTCAAACGCACGATCGAGAAACTCGGTTTGCTGACCGATTTGCGCGCCCGCGAGTTCTACGAAAAGCCGACTGCCGAACGCAAACGCAAGAAGGCCGCGGCCGTGAAGCGACACTTCAAGCGCGTTCGCTCGATGCAACTGCCAAAGAAGTTGTACTGAGCGGGCACCACCCCAGATCGACGAGCCCGCGCGGGGCGCCGCTGCGGGCTTTTTTGATGGCCGATAAGCACCTGCCATGACCCTCAAGGACCGCATCACCGACGACATGAAGGCCGCCATGCGGGCGCGGGACAGCGAGCGGTTGCTTGCCATTCGCATGCTGCTTGCGGCGCTCAAGCAAAAGGAGGTCGACGAGCGCATCGTGCTCGACGACGCACAGGTGATCGCGATCGTCGACAAGCAGATCAAGCAGCGCAAGGACTCGATTGCCGCCTTCAGCCAAGCCGGCCGCGCGGACCTGGTCGCAAAGGAAAGTGCCGAGCTGCAGGTCCTCGAAGCATACCTGCCGCAGCGTTTGTCAGCCGACGAAGTCGCGGCGGTGGTGGCTGGCGTCGTCGCCAAACTCGGCGCGAGCGGTGCGGGCGATATGGGCCGGGTGATGGCCGCCCTGAAAGCCGAGCTTGCCGGCAAGGCCGACATGGGCTTGGTCTCGGCCCTGGTGAAAAACGCGTTGAGCCGCTAGGCTGCGTGGCATGAACGCGCCGCTGCCAACCCGCCAGGTTGCACCCGACGTCTGCGTCGCCCCGCAATTGACCCCGGGCGCGATGGCCGAGGCCGCACGTGCCGGCTTTCGCAGCGTGATCAACAACCGGCCCGACTTCGAGCATGGGCCCGACCAGCCGACGAATGCCGACATCGAAGCCGCCGCGCGCGCTGCCGGCCTCGAGTACCGTTTCCTGCCCGTGGCCGGCGCCTACCAGACGCCGGAACAGATTGCCGCGATGGCGCGCCTGCTGCAAGAATTGCCGCGGCCTATCCTGGCCTTCTGCCGCAGCGGCAGCCGCTCGGCCAACCTGTTCCTGCAGGCCCAAGCCGTCTGAGTTCGCATTCGCTGCGCGAAGCGCTGCCACACCCTCAGGCTTACCCTGAGATGCTTCATCCTGCGGCGGCAACGCGGGCCGGACTGGCTACAGTTCGCACCGCGGCAGCGCGGCTGTCGTTTACTCCCAGGGGAGGCTGCCGGTGACGTCGCTGCTACGACTTTCGCGCCTGATCGATAGGCTCAATGAATTCATCGGCCGGCATCTGGCCTGGCTGGTGCTCGCCGCAGTGCTCATCAGTGCGGTCAATGCCGTCGTACGAAAGGCTTTCAACTTCAGTTCCAACGGATTCCTGGAAATCCAGTGGTACCTGTTCGCGACCGTGTTCCTGCTCGCCGCCGGATACACCATGCTGCGCCAAGAACACGTCAAGATCGACGTCATCCTGCATCGATTCAGTCGCCCGACCCAGATCAAGGTCGAAATCTTCGGCATCGTCGCATTCCTGTTCCCGTTCGTGTTCGCGGTCATCGACCTGGTATGGCCCCTCGTGGTCCGGGCCTATGTCACAGGCGAGATGTCGTCCAACGCGGGAGGGCTCATTCGCTGGCCGGTGTTTGCGATGGTGCCGGCGGGTTTTGCATTGCTGGGGCTGCAAGGCGTGTCCGAGTTGATCAAGCGCGTGGCCTTCCTCGAGGGCCTGGTCGATGACCCTGGCAAGAAGACGCAGCAGAAGACGGCTGAAGAAGAACTGGCAGAAGCCATTCGCGCCCAGGCCGAGGCGGTCAAATCATGACCGATTTCATCGTCTCCAACCTGGCCCCGATCATGTTCTCGGGGCTGGTCGTATTCCTCTTGATGGGGTTTTCGGTCGCCTTCTCTTTGGCCGCCTGCGGCCTGTTTTTCGGCTGGTTGGGCGTGTCGTTGGGCATTCCAGGCCTGCAGGGGTTGCTGCAGGCCTTGCCGTTGCGAATCTTCGGCATCATGCAGAACGACACCCTGCTGGCGATTCCATTCTTCACTTTCATGGGCCTGATTCTCGAGCGTTCGGGCATGGCCGAAGACCTGCTCGACACGATCGGCCAGCTGTTCGGACCGATCCGCGGTGGCTTGGCCTATGCCGTGATTCTTGTCGGCGCGATGCTGGCGGCGACGACGGGTGTGGTTGCTGCGTCGGTGATCTCGATGGGCCTGATCTCGCTGCCTATCATGTTGCGCTACGGTTACGATCGCCGGCTTGCGTCCGGCGTGATCGCGGCCTCGGGAACACTGGCACAGATCATCCCGCCGTCGCTGGTGCTGATCATCCTGGCCGACCAGCTCGGCAAGAGCGTGGGTGACCTGTACAAGGGTGCCTTCATCCCCGGCTTCGTCCTGACCGGCCTGTACATGCTGTGGGTGCTGCTGATCACCTTCTGGAAGCCCACGCACGCACCGGCCCTGCCCGCCGAAGCGCGCTTGATCCGGGAAGGCGACGGCACGCCGGGATTGCGCTCGCTCGGTGTGTTGGTTGTCGCTTCGACCGTGCTGGCCCTGGTGTTCGCCAGGACGCGCCCTCCCGAGACAGCGACCGACGAACTGATCGTGGTCTCCATGTGCGTCGGCGTGGGCGTGGCGTTTGCGCTGGCCGTGCTCAACAAGGTGGCCAAACTCGGTTTGTTGTCGCACATGGCCGAGCGTGTGACCTTCGTGCTGATCCCACCCCTGGCATTGATCTTCCTCGTCCTGGGCACGATCTTTCTGGGTGTCGCGACGCCGACCGAAGGCGGCGCCATGGGCGCCACGGGCGCAATGGTGATGGCCATCGGGCGCGGGCGCCTGAACCTGAAGCTGGTGCGCCAAGCCATGGACAGCACGATGAAGCTGTCGTGCTTCGTGCTCTTCATCCTGCTCGGCTCGACGGTGTTCAGCCTCTCGTTTCAGGGTGTCGACGGACCGAAATGGGTCGAGCACCTGCTGACCGGCCTGCCCGGCGGCCAGCTCGGCTTCCTGATCGTCGTCAACATCCTGATCTTCGTGCTGGCGTTCTTCCTCGACTTCTTCGAGTTGTCGTTCATCGTCATTCCGCTGATCGGGCCGGTGGCCGACAAACTGGGCATCGACCTGGTCTGGTTCGGCGTGCTGCTGGCCGTCAACATGCAGACCTCGTTCATGCACCCACCGTTCGGCTTTGCGCTGTTCTACCTGCGCAGCGTCGCGCCGCATGACGAGTACACCGACCGCGTCACCTCCAAGCGACTGGCACCGGTCACGACCACGCAGATCTACTGGGGCGCGGTACCGTTCGTGCTGATCCAGGTGCTGATGGTCGGACTGATCATCAGCTTCCCGAACCTGGTGTCGGGCGGGCTGGGCAAGAAGGCCGACATCGACATCAGCAATGTCAGGATCGAGGCCGCACCGCAGAGCTACCGTGCTGAAGCCGACGCTGCCAGGGCCGCCAGCATGCCTGCGGGGTCTGCCAGTGAGACAGCGGCGGAGCAGTCGGCCGACGATGCGATGGACGCCGTCAAACGAGCGTTGCAGCAGGATCAACAGAAGAAGTAGCCGATCATCGGCTGCGCGCGCCGCGCCACATAGCGAGAAGGCCCCGCGGCATGACACCACGGGGCCTTGCTGTCTTGCGCGGGTCGCTGCTTACAGCTTTGCAGCTTGCATGAAGTCGTCGAAGCTGGCTTCCGTGAAGCGGAACCACAGGTTGGCGTCGCGACGGAAGGCCGAGTAGTCGTCGTAGACCTTCTTCCAGTTCGGATTCTTGGCGCTGATCTCGCTGTACAGGCCCATCGCCTCCTTGAACGCCGCGTCCATCAAATCCTTCGGGAAGCGGAACAACTTGGTGCCGCCGGCCACCAGCCTCTTCAGTGCGGCCGCATTGCGCGCGTCGTACTTGGCCTGCATGTCGGTATGGGCGTAGGCCGCGGCGCACTCGATGGCGGCCTTGTATTCCGCGGACAGGCCGTCGAAGGCCTTGGTGTTGACATACAGGTCGAGTTGCGGGCCACCTTCCCACCAGCCCGGATACGCATAGTTAGGTGCGATCTTGTACAGACCGAGCTTCTCGTCGTCGTACGGGCCGACCCACTCGGCGGCATCGATGGTGCCCTTCTCGAGCGCCTGATAAATCTCGCCGCCCGGAATGTTCTGCGGCACACCGCCCATGCGCTCGACGACCTTGCCGGCAAAGCCGCCGACGCGGAATTTCAAACCCTTGAAATCGGCCAGCGACTTGATTTCCTTGCGGAAGAAGCCACCCATCTGCGCACCGGTATTGCCCATCGGGAAGCTGATGATGTTGTAGGGCTTGTAGAACTCGCGCATCAACTTCAGGCCATTGCCTTCGTACATCCACGAAGTCATCTGCCGGCTGTTCAGGCCGAACGGGATCGCACAACCCAGTGCAAAGGTCTCGTCCTTGCCGAAGAAGTAATACGGTGCCGTGTTGGCCATTTCGACCGTGCCGGCCTGGATACCGTCGACAACGCCGAACGCAGGCATCAGCTCGCCCGCGGCATGAGTCGAAATCTGGAATTTGCCGCCCGTCAGATCACTGAGCTTCTTGGCGAACACTTCGGCAACCCCGAACAGGGTATCGAGAGAGCGCGGAAAGCTGGACGCCAGACGCCAACGCAAATTGGCCTGGGCCTGGACGATGGCGGGCGCAACCCCGGTGGCGAGCACACCGGCAATTCCAGCGCTGCGAACAAATGAACGACGTTCCATGGACTGTGCCTCCTGCGGAGTAAAGGTGACGAGCGGCGAAACGGGTCGATTCTAGAGACCGGCGCAACGGCCCCGGCTCGGGTTTTCCAGACCCGCCAACCCGCTGCGGGCCTCAATCACCCGCCACCTTCATGCGGTCGACGAGCATCGAGCCGACGGTCTTGCTGCCATAGGTATACGTGTCGGCGCCTAGGGCCACGATGTCTTTCAGCATCTCGCGCAAGTTGCCGGCAATGGTCACCTCATGCACCGGGTGCACGAGCTGGCCGCCTTCGACCCAGAACCCGGCCGCGCCGCGCGAATAATCGCCGGTGACGTAATTGACACCCTGTCCCATCAGTTCGATGACGAAGAGCCCACGCTGCAGCTTGCGCAGCATGGCGTCGAGGTTGTCGCTGGGCTTCGTCAGCCGGCTCGTCAACACCAGATTGTGCGAACCGCCGGCGTGACCGGTGGTTTTCATGCCGAGCTTGCGCGCCGAGTAGCTCGACAGGAAATAACCCTGCACGACACCGGCCTCGACGACGGCGCGCGCGCGCGTGGCCACGCCCTCGTCGTCGAAGGGCGCGCTGCCCTTGCCTTTGACGAGGTGCGGGTCTTCGCGCAGGTCGAGATGACCGGCCAGCGCAGCCTGGCCCAGGCAGCCCTCGAGGAAGCTCGCCTTGCGGTAGAGCGACCCCCCTGACGTGGCCTGGACGAATGCGCCGAGTAGGCCGGCAGCCACCGACGACTCGAACAGCACCGGCACTTCGCAGGTCGCGATCCTGCGCGACGCCAGCCGCGACAAGGCGCGCTCGGCGGCATAGTGGCCGACGGCTTCCGGCGCGGCCAATTCGCGTGCGTCGCGCATCGAGCTGTACCAGTAGTCGCGTTGCATGCCGTCACCGGTGCCGGCGATCGGAGCGACCGATAAAGAGTGCCGCGAACTGGCATAGCCGCCGCGAAAACCACGCGTGTTGCCCATGAAGAAGTGCGACTGCTGCGCGCTCACGGCAGCGCCTTCGGAGTTGGTGATGCGCCGGTCGGTGCCCAGGGCGGCCGTCTCGCAACGCAATGCCAGCGCGGCAGCAGCCTCGGCGTCGACGACCCAGGGGTGAAAGAGGTCGAGATCACGCGCGGCCGCGGCGGTATCGGCCACATCGGCGACGTCCGGCAGACCGGCAGCCGGATCGATGGCCGTGAAGCGCGCGATGTCGTACGCCGCCTGCACCGTCTGTTGTATCGCCACCGGCGAGAAGTCCGAAGTGCTGGCATTGCCGCGGCGCTGGCCGACATAGACCGTCACGCCGAGTGACTTGTCGCGATTGCGCTCGACATTTTCCAAGGCGCCGAGCCGCACCGACACCGAAAGTCCCACGCCCTCGGAGACCTCGGCGCCGGCGTCGCTGGCACCGAGGCGCCTGGCCATCGCCAGCGTGTCCTCGACGGTCTGTCGGAACTGGTCGCGGGAGTAGGCAAAGACGGCGGAGCTTGACATTGGGAGCTATCGTGAAACGCTGCGAACTATGATACCGAGCACGACAGGCCCAGCCGAGCATGACCCGATTTATTCCGATCACCGAGCCCGTCGACGACGAGCGTCCGAGCAAGACCGCGCTCAAGCGACAGGCGCATGATCAGCAGACCCTGGGCGAAGCACTGGCCGCGCTGTCGCAAGCCCGGCTGGCAGCCATCGCGATGCCCGACGGCCTGCGCGACGCGGTGCACGAATACCAGCGCACGCGCTCCCACGAAGGCCGGCGCCGACAACGCCAGCTGATCGGCAAATGGATGCGCCAGGCCGACATCGCAGTCTTGCAGGAGGCGGTGGCCCAGGCCCAACTCGGCCACGCGCACGACGCATTGGCCCTGCATCGCGCCGAACATTGGCGCGTCGAACTGGTGGCCGACGACGCAGCGCTGACGCGCTGGCTGGTCGAACATCCGGGCAGCGACGCCCAGCAATTGCGCAGCCTGATCCGCAACGCACGCAAAGACGCGGCACTGCCGCCCGAACAACGCCACGGCCGCGCCTGGCGCGAGTTGTTCCAGTACCTCAAGCCCATGCTGGCGCAAGCCAATGACTGAACCCTACGACCGCATAAAGATCGGCCTGCTGTCGGTGAGCGACCGCGCCTCGGCCGGTGTCTACGAAGACAAGGGCATCCCGGCGCTGCAGGCCTGGCTCACGCGCACGTTGCGCAACCCCATAGACTGGGACACGCGCGTGATCCCGGACGACGAGCCCGGTATCAGCTGCAGCGCTGCTCGAGCTGGTTGACCGACAGCATTGCCACCTCGTGCTGACCACCGGCGGCACCGGCCCTGCATTGCGCGACGTGACGCCCGAGGCGACGCTGGCTGTGGCAGACAAGGTGATGCCGGGGTTCGGCGAGCAAATGCGCCAGATCAGCTTGAACTTCGTGCCGACGGCCATCCTGTCGCGACAGATCGCGGTGATCCGCAAGCAGTCGCTGATCATCAATTTGCCGGGGCAGCCGAAGTCGATTGCCGAGACGCTCGAAGGCCTGCCCGCGGCCGCGCCTCCCGTGCCGGGTATTTTCGCTGCTGTGCCTTACTGCATCGACCTGCTCGGCGGCCCGTATATCGAGACCGACGTGTCGGTATGCAAGGCGTTTCGACCCAAGTCCGCCCTGCGCGTCAAATGACCACGGGTTCGGGCTCGAGGCGAATGCCGAAGCGGCCGTACACGCTCTCCTGGATCGCCCTGGCCAGCGTGACGACCTCCGCACCGGAAGCCCCGCCGCGATTGACCAGTACCAGCGCCTGTTTGTCGTAGACACCCGCGCGGCCGATCGATTTGCCCTTCCAGCCGCAGGCGTCGATCAGCCATCCCGCGGCCAGCTTCACACTGCCGTCGGGCAGCGGATAGTGCACCACCTCCGGGTCGCGGCCGATGATGTCGCGACATTGCTCGACGCTGACCACCGGGTTCTTGAAGAAACTGCCGACGTTGCCGACCAGGGCCGGATCGGGCAGCTTGCTGCGCCGTATCGCGCAGACCCAATCGAAAATGGTCTGCGGGTCAGGGGCAGTGATGCCTGTGTCGTGCATCTTGCGTTCGATCTCCAGGTAACCGAGCACGGGCTGCCACGGCCGCGGCAGCGCCAGTCGCACACGCGTGATGACGGCCTTGCCGGCCAAATCATGCTTGAAGACGCTGTCGCGGTACGCAAAATGGCAGCGCGCCGCATCGAGCGTCACGCGGCGGCCGGTGACCAGGTCGACCACGTCGAGCGAGTGGAATCGGTCCTTCAGCTCGACGCCATAAGCACCGATGTTCTGCACCGGCGCCGCACCGACCAAGCCCGGGATCAGCGCCAGATTCTCCAGCCCGGGCCAGCCCTGGGCCAATGTCCAGGCCACCGTGTCATGCCAATTTTCGCCCGCGCCGGCTTCGACGATCCAGGCATCGGGCCTTTCTTGCAGCAGACGCAGGCCGCGCAGCTCGATCTTGAGGACCACCGACTCGGGGTCACGCGTGAAGACGATATTGCTGCCACCGCCGAGAATGAACTTGGGCGCACGCCCCCATTGCGGATGGTCGACCACGCGGCGCAGCGTGGCGTCGCTGTCGATGCGCAGCAGGGTATGTGCCGTCGCCGGCAAGCCGAAGCTGTTGAACGCACGCAGGTTGACGCCGTGTTCGACCGGCAAGACGGTTGTGCGGGCCTTTGACATGGCAGAATTTTGACCGATCATTGCGCCGAACCCGATGCCTTTCCAATGCCGAGCTTCGACACCGTTCTGGAACCCAACTTCGTCGAGTTGCGCAACGCCGTCGAGCAGAGCAACAAGGAGATCGGCACGCGCTTCGACTTCAAAGGCTCGGGCGCGAAGATCGAGTTGACGGAGAGCGGCGGCAAGCAGCGTGACTTGATGCTGCATGCCGACAGCGAATTCCAGATCGGCCAGGTCAAGGACATCCTGCTGGCCAAACTGGCCAAGCGCGGAATCGACCTTCGATTCCTCGACGACAGCGCCAAGATCGAGAAGGCCGGCGGCGACAAGGTACGCCAGCCGGTGGGCGTCAAATGCGGCATCGACAGCGACCTGGCCCGCAAGATCCAGGGCCTGGTCAAGCAGAGCAAGCTCAAGGTGCAGGCCGCCATTCAGGGCGACGTGGTGCGCATCAGCGGCGCCAAGCGCGACGAATTGCAGGGCGTGATTGCGCTCTTGCGGCGCGAAGTCAGCGACATGCCGTTAAAGTTCGACAACTTCCGTGATTGAAGGCCATGCACCGACCACACCTGCTCTTGTTGCTGTTGGCCGCTGCTGCGTCGGCGTCCGGACAAACCGTCACGCTCAATGGCAGCATGGGCACACGCCACGCCTTGCTGGTCATCGACGGCCAGGCCAAGGTCGTCCAAGTCGGCGCCACGGTGCAGGGAGTGCGCTTGATCTCGCTGTCGGCGACACAGGCCGAAGTCGACGTCGGTGGGCAGCGCCGGCAGTTGCTGGCCGGCGGCCAGGTGCGCGTGGGCAGCGGCGCGGCCGGCACGGGCGCGGGCGGTGGCCGGGAAATCGTGCTCAGTGCCGGCAGCGGCGGGCACTTCACGACCCACGGCCAGATCAACGGCCAGTCGGTCAGCTTCTTGGTCGACACCGGCGCCACCACGGTCGCGCTGGGCCAGGCCGACGCGGACCGCCTGGGCATCAACTACAAGAGCGCCCCGCGCAGCTATGCCAGCACAGCCAACGGCAACATCCTGATCAGTGCAGTAGTCTTGTCATCGGTGCGCGTCGGCGACGTCGAGGTCGCCAATGTCGAAGCCGTGGTGATGCCGTCGGCCATGCCGCATGTACTGCTCGGCAACAGTTTCCTGACGCGCTTTCAGATGAAGCGCGACAACGACACCCTGCACTTGACCAAGCGCTAGCCAGGCTACGGGCTCAACCCGGTTGAAGCAGGCCTCGCTTCTCCAGCATGGGTTCGATCCGCGGCGCGCGACCACGGAACGCGGCATAGGTGGCGCCCGGTTCGATACTGTCACCCACCGAGTAGATGTGACGTTGCAGTCGACGGGCGACGCCGGCATCGAAGGGGTCGCCGGCCTCGACAAACGCCCCATGTGCGTCGGCATCGAGCACTTCGGCCCACAGGTAGACATAGTAGCCGGCAGCGTAGCCCGAACCGGCGAACAGGTGCTGGAAGTGAGTGAAGCGGTGGTTCAGGCCCACGCCTGGCGGCAGGCCCCGCTCGCGCAGTAACCGATCTTCGAAGGCAACCACGTCGTCGGGCACCTGCTCGCGCGGCAGTGCGTGCACGGCCATGTCGGTCAGCGCGCTGGCGGTATAGCGCACGGTCTCGAAGCCCTGGCCGAAGCGCCGGGCGACGATCAGGCGTTCGATCAGCGCGTCGGGAATCGGCTCACCGCTGCCGACATGGCGCGCGTGGCGACGCAGCACGACGGGCTCGCTCATCCAATGTTCGAACAATTGCGACGGCAGTTCGACGAAATCGCGCAGCACGTTGGTGCCCGACAGCCGTTCGTAGCCGACACTGGACAGCAGGCCATGCAGGCCGTGGCCGAATTCGTGGAACAGGGTGCGCACATCGTCGAACGACAGCAGCGTAGGCTGACCCGGTGCGGCTTTGGCGAAGTTGTTGTTGTTGACGACGATCGGGATCACCTCGCCGCCATTGCGGGTCTGCTGGCGCAACGAACTCATCCACGCCCCACTGCGTTTGCTCGGACGGGCGAAGTTGTCGTGCAGGAAGATACCGGCGATACGCCCTTCGCGGTCGCGCATCTCGTAGGCCTTGACGTCGGGGTGGTACACCGGCAAGTCGCTGCGCTCGGCAAAGCGCACGCCGAACAGGCGCTCCGCGCAGTCGAAGGCCGCGGCCACCATGCGGTCGAGCGGGAAATAGGGCTTGATCTCGGCATCGTCCAGGGCATAGGTGCGCTGGCGGACTTTCTCGGCCCAGTAGCGCCAATCCCAGGGCTCGATGCCATGCGTGACACCGGCTTCGCGCATCAGTGCCAGCAGCTGCGTGCGCTCGCGTTCGAGCGCCGGCACGGCGCGATGCCAGACGTTGTCGAGCAGGCGCTGCACCGCGACCTGATCTCGCGCCATGGTGTCGTCCAGTGCGTAATCGGCATAACAGGCGAAGCCGTGCAATGCGGCCTGCTCCGCGCGCAGTTGCAGGATCTCGCGCACGATGGCCCGGTTGTCGCTGGCACCGGTGTGTTCGCCGCGACTGGTCCAGGCACGCCAGGCCTGCTCGCGCAGGTCACGCCGCTCGCTGAAGCTCAGGAACGGCACCAGCAGCGAACGCGACAAGGTGATCACGTACCCCGGCAGGCCTCGGTCGGCCGCGGCCTGCTGTGCCGATGCGCGAACGAAGTCGGGCAGGCCCGCCAGGTCGGCCTCACCGTCCAGGCACAGGCGGTACGCGTTCTCGTCGGCAAGCACGTTCTGTCCGAACTGAGTGGTCAGCGCGGCCAGCCTCTCCATCAATTCGGCATAGCGCTGCTGCGCGGCCGGCGCCATTCGGGCACCGGCGCGCACGAAGTCCCGGTGCACCTGCTCGAGCAGGCGCAACTGCTCGGGCGCGAGGCCCATTGCTGCACGTTTGGCATGCAAGGCGTCGATGCGCACGAACAACCCGCGGTGCATGTACACCGCGCTCGAATGGGCTGCCATCGGAGCTGCCATGTCGCGCTGTGCCTCTTGCAGCGCGGCGGATGTTTCCGACGCACACAGGTTGTGAAACGTGGCCTCGATCCGCGCCAACAAACGCCCTGAAGCGTCGAAGCGCGCCAAGGTGTTGTCGAACGTGGCGGCTTCGGATTGCGTCGCGATGCTATCGAGCTCGCTGCGGTGCTGTCGCATCGCCTCACGCAGCGCGGGCGCGAACTGTTCCGGCCGCAAGGACGAAAACGGCGGCAAGGCGTAAGGTGTGGCCCAGGCTTGCAGCAATGGGTTGGTGTTGCCGTTCATCGTCGCCTCCGCCTAGTTGCCAGCCCTGACTGCCTTTTCGTCATCCTCGAGATAGGGCCGGTTGGCACACTCGTTGAGCCAAAGTGCGCGCACTTCCTGCTGGCTCACGCTGGCGTCGACCGCCGCCATATTGCGCGCATTCCAGTCGGTGACTTGCTTGTCGCGGGCGATGGCGCGCTCGTTGTAGGCCTTGGCGTTGGCCTGGTAGGTCGGCACCAGCCGGGCTTCGTCGGCCGACAGGGTCTGGCGCAGGGTTTCCAGCCGCTCGCGATCCGCCTTCAGGTCCGCGGCCAGCTTGTCCTGTTCGCCGCGAGGCGCCTCCTGCGCCGCGCGGCTGCGCTGGTTGAAGGTCTCGACCTCGACCGCATAGCTGCGCATCCGGGACTCCCATTCGCGCACAGCCACCAGCTGGCGGTCAAGGACGGCACGTTCGGCGGTAAGTGCCCCGCCCGAGGCCTTGAGTTCGTCACGTTCGCGGTCTAGCACTTGGCGTTGCGCCGTAATCTCCTTGGCGCCCAGATTGGCTTCGTCGAGGCGCTTCAGGCAACTCCGCAGTTCATCACGCGTCATCAGCTTGCCGCTGCCGGCCGTCTTGCCGCCTAGGGTCTTGCCGATGGTCTTCGCGCCGGGCTTGGGCGGGGGCGTCTGGGCCGTGGGCCATGTCGCGACAGCGGCCAGCGACAAGCCGGCGGCGGTCAGGGTCAGTTTGTGCAGAGTCGTCATGAGGGCCTTGTGGGTCGGGGTGGGCGACAGCTTCCAGGCGGGGCGGCGGATCGCGCACGCCGGACGCAAGGCCGCGATGATGCCATCACACGGAATGTTGCATGTCGACACGCGACCGGTTCACGCGCCAAGACGGCAAACCATGGCGCTGCGGCCCAGCGCCACCGGCGCGCCCAACGGCGCGCAACTCACTCGCCGAGATAGGCGGCGCGCACTCTGGGATCGGCCAACAACGCTTTGGCCTGACCGCTCATCGTGACCTCGCCCGACTCCATGACATAACCCCGGTCCGCCAACGCCAATGCGCGGCTGGCGTTCTGCTCGACCAGCAGAATCGTCGTGCCCTGGCCATGGATGTCGGCCACGACCTCGAAGATCTTGTCGACCATGATGGGCGACAAGCCCATCGAAGGCTCGTCCATCAGCAAGACCTTGGGCCGGGCCATCAGCGCGCGGCCCATCGCCAGCATTTGTTGCTCGCCGCCGCTCATGGTGCCGGCGAGCTGTTTGGCGCGCTCCTTCAGCCGGGGAAAAATGGCGAACACCTTGTCGATGTCGGCATCGATCTCGCCGTCGTCACGCACGAAGGCGCCCATCTGCAGATTCTCGGTAATGGTCATGCGCGAGAACACGCCACGCCCCTCGGGCACCATCACCAGGCCCTGCTGCACCAAGTCCCAGGCACCCTGACCCTTGATCGGTTTGCCCATGAACTGGATATCACCGGCCGCCACGGGCTGGATGCCGGTGATGGCTTTGAGCGTGGTGGTCTTGCCCGCACCGTTGGCGCCGATCAGGCTGACCAGTTCGCCCTGCTGCACCTCGAAGCTGACGCCCTTGACGGCCTGGATGCCGCCGTAGGCTACTTTGAGGTCACTGACCTTGAGCAGGATGTTTGCCATCGTCGGTTCCTCAATGGGCCTTGTGGCCCGCACCGAGGTAGGCCTCGATCACTTTCTCGTCCTTTTGCACGTCGGCCGGCGTACCCTCGGCGATCTGTTTGCCGTAGTCGAGTACGGTGACGCGGTCACACAGGCCCATCACCAATTTGACGTCGTGCTCGATCAACAAGATCGTCCGGCCGTCGTTGCGGATTCGATCGATCAACTCGCGCAGCACCACCTTCTCGGTGCTGTTCATACCCGCCGCAGGTTCGTCGAGTGCGATCAGCTTGGGGTCGGTGGCCAGCGCGCGCGCGATCTCGAGGCGCCGCTGGTCGCCGTAACTCAGCGTACGCGCCTTGTAGTCGGCAAACTTGCCGATGCCCACATAGTCGAGCAGCTCACGCGCCCGTGCGCCGATCGCCGCCTCCTCGGCGCGAAAGCTGGGTGTGCGAAAGACGGCCCCGAATAGGCCCGAGTGAGTGCGCACATGACGCCCGACCATGACATTCTCCAGCGCCGTCATCTCGGCAAAGAGCCGGATGTTCTGGAACGTGCGTGCGATACCGGCCTTGGCCACCTGGTGCACGGCCTCGGGTGCATAGGGTTCCCCGCCAAGTTCGAAGGTGCCCGAATCGGGCGCGTACAGCCCGGTGATGACGTTGAAGAAGGTCGTCTTGCCCGCGCCGTTGGGCCCAATCAGGCCATACACCTGCCCCGGCATGATCGTGATACCGATGTCGGACAAGGCCTGCAAGCCGCCGAAGCGCTTGGACACACTGGTCACCTGAAGGACGGCGTTGCTCATCGCGGCAGCCCCTTCACTTGGTGGCCAGCGGCGCCGGTGCCGCCTTGCCATGTTCGGGCGAGGGCCACAGGCCGCGCGGGCGCAGCAACATGATGACGATCATCGCCAGCGCCACCAGCAATTGGCGCAGGATCGCCGCATCGATGCGGCCGCCGGTGATGTTCTGCACGTCGCCGCCCACGTAACGCAGGATCTCGGGCAGGATGGCCAGCATCAGGGCGCCCAGAATGACACCCGGAATGTGGCCCAGGCCACCCAGAACAATCATGGCCACGATCATGACGCTCTCGGGCAGGCTGAAAGATTCGGGCGACACGAAGCCCTGGAACGACGCGAACATCGATCCCGACACACCGCCGAAGGCGGCACCCATCGCGAAGGCCAGCAGTTTCATGTTGCGGGTATTGATACCCATCGCCTTGGCCGCGACCTCGTCTTCGCGGATCGCCATCCAGGCGCGACCGATGCGCGAGGTTTCGAGCCGATAACAGACGACCACGCTAGCCACCACCAGGACCAGAAACAGGTAGTAGTACAGGGTCACCGAAGGGATCGACAAGCCGCCGAGGTCGAGCGCCTTGCCGAAGTTCACGCCAGGAAAGTTCATCGCGTCGATGCGATCGAGGCCGCGCGGGCCATTGGTGATGTTCAGCGGCTGCTCGAGGTTGTTCAGGAACACGCGGATGATTTCGCCGAAGCCCAGCGTGACGATGGCCAGGTAGTCGCCACGCAGCTTGAGCGTCGGCGCGCCGAGCACCGCACCCGCCAAAGCGGCAATGCCGGCGGCCAATGGAATGACGGCCCAGATCGGCGTGTGCAGGCCGTTGGGAAAGGCTTGCTTGATCCACTCGACGTTTTCGAGCAGGTGCGGCGAAGCGAGCAGTGCGTACATGTAGGCGCCGACCGCGTAGAAGGCGACAAAGCCGAGGTCGAGCAGACCGGCATAGCCGACGACGATGTTCAGCCCGAGCGCCAGCAACACATACAACAAGGACAGCGCCATGATGCGCACCCAGCCCTGCGTGCCCTTGTCAAGCGCAAAGCCCAGCCACTGGAAGACGAGCGGCAGCGCGATCAGCACCACTGCGGCGAGCAGGAAGACGGCGAGTTTGTTCTTCATGGCCCCGGCTCCTCAAGCCCGCTCTGCGACGCGCTCGCCGAGCAGCCCCGAAGGCCGCAGCGTAAGCACAGCGATCAGCGCGATGAAGGCGAAGATGTCGACGTACTGGCTGCCGAGCACACCACCGGTCAGCTCACCCAGGTAACCCGCCCCGATGGCTTCGATCAGGCCCAGCAGCACGGCACCGACCACCGCCCCGGCCAGGTTGCCGATCCCGCCCAACACCGCCGCAGTGAAGGCTTTCAGCCCCGGCAAAAAGCCCATCGTATGTTGCACCGTGCCGTAGTTGGCGGCCCACATCACCCCCGCGACCGCCGCCAGCGCGGCGCCGATGATGAAGGTCGCCGAAATCACCATGTCCGGGCGCACGCCCATCAGTGCGGCCACACGCGGGTTTTCGGCCGTGGCTCGCATCGCGCGGCCGAGTTTGGTGCGATTGACCAGGTACATCAGACTGGTCAGGATGACCACGGTCAGGCCCAGGATCAGGCATTGCACGACGCCGATCACCGGCCCACCGAGGTCGATGGGCTCATTGGGCAGCAGGATCGGATACGGCTTCGGGTTGGGCTTCCAGATGATCATCGCCAGCGTCTGCAGCAGCAGGCTCATGCCCATGGCGGTGATCAACGGCGCCAGGCGCGGCGCATTGCGCAGGGGCCGGTAGGCAATTTTCTCGATCGCGAAATTCAGCGCCGCGCAGACGATGATCGCGCAGATCAGCGAGATCAACATGATCAGCCAGCCGGGCAAGCCAGAAGCCGCGAGCAGGGTGACCACGGTCCAGCTGGTCAACGCACCGACCATCAGCACCTCGCCGTGGGC
This sequence comes from uncultured beta proteobacterium, assembly GCA_963741125.1. Classification (GTDB taxonomy): domain Bacteria; phylum Pseudomonadota; class Gammaproteobacteria; order Burkholderiales; family Burkholderiaceae_C; genus CADEEN01. The sequence goes on along the minus strand of CAVUGY010000033.1, from coordinate 407,006 downwards.
GAAATTGATCAGGTTGATGATGCCGTAGACCATCGTGTAGCCGAGCGCCACCAGCGCGTACATGCTGCCCAGCACCAGGCCGTTGATGATCTGCTGAAAAAAGGTTTCCAAGCCACGCTCCTCGTTCGGCGTTGCCGACGATTGTAGGCAGGCAAAATGCATGCCCAGCGCTGGATAACCCTCGCGAACGCCGCGCGCGCGGCGCCGCGGCGACCCCGTGCGCGCTGCCTCAGCCGAGCAATTTTTCGACGGCGGTCCAGCGTTTGCCCAGGCCCTGCGCAACCGCCTCGTGCACGATCGCACCGTCATGCACGGTCAGGCCCGCGGCCAGGTGGGCGTCGTCGCGGCAGGCACGCTGCCAGCCGCCGGCGGCCAGCGCCAGGGTGAACGGCAGGGTGGCGTTGTTGAGCGCGAAGGTCGAGCTGCGCGGCACGGCGCCGGGCATGTTGGCCACACAGTAATGCACGATGCCGTCGACCTCGTAGGTCGGCTCGGCATGCGTGGTTGCGTGCGAGGTCTCGAAGCAGCCGCCCTGGTCGATCGCCACGTCGACGATCACTGCACCGGGTTTCATGAGTGCGAGTTGCGCGCGCTTGATCAGCTTGGGCGCCGCGGCGCCCGGCACCAGCACGGCACCGACGACGAGATCGGCATCGAGCACTGCGGCCTCGGTCGAGTCCAGCGTCGCGTACAGCGTCTTCGCGCGACCACCGAAGAGTTCGTCGAGCTGACGCAGCCGTGGCAACGAGCGGTCCAGGATCGTGACTTCGGCCCCGAGCCCGATGGCCATGCGCGCCGCATGCGTGCCGACCACCCCGCCGCCGATCACGACCACCTGCCCCGGCGCGACCCCGGGCACACCGCCGAGCAGGACACCGCGTCCGCCGCTGGCCTTGTGCAGTGCAACCGCGCCAACCTGGATGGCCATGCGTCCGGCGACTTCGCTCATGGGCGCCAGCAGCGGCAGGCCGCCGCGGTCGTCGCTGATGGTTTCATAGGCAATCGCCGTGCATCCGCTCTTCAACAGCCCTTCGGCCTGCACCGGATCTGGCGCCAGATGCAGGTAGGTGAACAACAGCTGCCCCTTGCGCAGCATTGCGCATTCGGCGGGCTGAGGCTCCTTGACCTTGACGATCATCTCGGCCGCCGCAAACACGGCTGCCGCATCGGGCAGCACGCTGGCGCCGGCGCGGCCATAGCTGGCGTCGTCGCAGCCTATGCCGGCCCCGGCTCCCGCCTGCACCAGCACCTGATGACCGTGGTGCACGGCCTCGCGCACTGCCGACGGCGTCATGCCGACGCGGTACTCGTGGTTCTTGATCTCCTTGGGCACTCCGATGCGCATGGCGGTTCTCCGTGAAATGCAGGCATGGTGGCCGACATCTGCCCGAAGAGGCTTCGAAGTTCGACTGATAATCCATTCATTTGCGCAAGATTCTTCGAATCATTAGCGATAACATGTCAATTTATCGATGACTGAAGTCAAATACGTGCATGAAGATTGACAAGATCGATCGCGAGCTCCTGCGCACGCTGCAAGCCGATGGGCGCCTGTCGAATGCCGAGCTGGCGCCGCGGATCGGCCTCTCGCCATCGGCCTGTTTTCGCCGCCTGCAGCGCCTGGAACAGAGTGGCGTGATCGCCGGCTACGCGGCCATCCTCGACGGCGAGGCGATCGGCCGGCCGACCACCGTGTTCATCGAAGTCACGCTCGACAGCCAGGGCAGCCTGGCCCTCGAGGCCTTCGAGCGTGCCGTACGGGCCTGCCCCGACGTGCTCGAATGCCACTTGATGTCGGGCGACTTCGACTACCTGCTGCGCGTGGCCGTGGCCGACATGCGCGACTACGAGCGCGTGCACCGCCAACAGGTGGCCACGTTCCCGCATGTGGCGCGCATTCGCACGGCGTTCGCGATGCGATCGGTGCTCGGGCGCCGCGGCTACGCGCTTTGATCGGGGGTCTCGCCTGCGGCGGCGTTGGCATCCCGCAGGCGCGCCAGCTTGGCGGCGATCTGCGCTTCGAGCCCGCGCGTGGTCGGGCGGTAGAAGTTCGGGCCGCTCATACCGTCTGGAAAGTAGGTCTCGCCGGCGGCAAAGCCCTCGGCCTCATCGTGGGCGTAGCGGTAACCACGCCCGTAGTCGAGTTGCTTCATCAGCTGCGTCGGTGCGTTGCGCAGGCGCAGCGGCACCGGCCGCGTGCCGTCGGCCTTGACGAAATCACGGGCCTCGTTCCACGCCAGGTAGAGCGCATTGGATTTCGGCGCCACGGCCAGAAACACGACCGCCTGCGCCAGCGCCAGTTCGCCCTCGGGCGAGCCCAGGCGCTCGTAGACCTCGGTCGCGTCCAGCGCCAGGCGCAGCGCACGCGGGTCGGCCAGGCCGATGTCTTCACTGGCCATGCGCAGCACGCGGCGCGCCACGTAGCGTGGGTCGACACCGCCGTCGAGCATGCGTACCAGCCAGTACAGCGCCGCATCGGGGTCGCTGCCGCGCACACTCTTGTGCAAGGCCGAGATGGTGTCGTAAAACTGCTCGCCGCCCTTGTCATAGCGGCGCAATTGCTCACCCAACGCACGCTCCAGCATGGGCTCGTCGATCTGCGTGGCCGCACCCGCCGTCGCGGACAGGTTTTCGATCGCATTGAGCAGCCGACGCGCGTCGCCGTCGGCGTAGGCAACGAGTCGGTCGCGGGCCGCGTCGGTGAACGGCGGCATCGACACCGCGGCACGCGCGCGTTCGAGCAGTTCAGCCAACTCGATTGGCGCCAGCGGCTGCAACACATGCACAGTGGCACGCGACAGCAGGGCCGAATTGACCTCGAACGACGGGTTCTCGGTAGTCGCGCCAATGAAGGTGAAGAGTCCCGATTCGACATGCGGCAGGAAGGCGTCCTGCTGGGCCTTGTTGAAGCGATGCACCTCGTCGACGAAGACGATGCTGGCGCGGCCGGCGCGGCTTGCGGCTTGCGCGCGGTCGACCGCCTCGCGGATCTCCTTCACGCCGCCGAGCACGGCTGAAATGACGATGAACTCAGCGTCGAACGCACCGGCAACCAGCCGCGCCAATGTCGTCTTGCCGACGCCTGGCGGTCCCCAGAGAATCATCGAATGCAAGCGCCCGGCCGCAAACGCGGCGGCCAGCGGCTTGCCGGGCGCAAGCAGGTGCCGCTGGCCGATCACCTCGCCCAGGACACGCGGGCGCAGGCGCTCGGCCAGCGGGGCATCGGCACGCACTGGCGGCAGCGCTTGCCGCGGTGTGTCGTCGTCGAACAGCGAGGCAGACATGGTGCAGCGATTGTCGCAGCGTCGGTCTGCGCAGCTCGGGCTTCGCGGGCTATTGCGTCAGCATGTCGACGCCCTTGGGCGGCACGAAGCGGAAGGTCTCAGGTGCCTGCACGACATTGACGGCCAGGTCATGAAAGCTCAGCAGCGAGCGTTGGCCGAAGCCGTCGACCAACTCGATCGCGGCCAGTGTCTTGCCCTTGAATCCAACCCGCAGCGACTGCAGATTGGCCGCGTCGTTTTTCTCGCGCGGCACGGCCTGGACCCAGGCCAGCCCCTGTGCCGCCGGCAAGGCACGCAGCTCGAAGTCCTTGTCGGGCGCAGCGCCGGCCAGCAACGCCGCGGGCGTGGCACCGAGCGCCTTGTCCAGCGCACGCACGCTGGCTTGCTGCAGGTCGGCGTCGTACAACCACAGCTTTTGACCGTCGCCGACGATGAGCTGCTCGAACGGCTTGTCGTAGGTGAAGCGAAAGCGATTCGGCCGCGCAAACTCGAAGCGGCCGCTGGAGGTCTTTTTCTTCGCCCCATCGGGCGAGGTAACGACTTGCGTGAACGCCGCGCGACCGGTCAACGCGTCGCGCGCGAATTCACGCAATGCGTCGACTGCATCGGCGCGCGCCGCGGCGGTGCAGAGCATCAGTATGCAAAGGGCAAAGGGCCTCATTCGTCGCGCCTGGGAACCATTAGTTCACGGTTGCCGTTGCTCGCCATCGACGAGACCAAACCCGATCTCTCCATCTGCTCCAACAAGCGTGCGGCGCGGTTGTAGCCGATGCGCAGGTGCCGCTGCACCAGCGAAATCGAGGCCCGCTTGTGCTGCAAGACGATCGCCACGGCCTGGTCGTACATGGCATCGGCCTCGCCACTGGCCTGGCCCGGTGCGCCGGCCTCGGTGCCGCCTTCGGTGTCGGCGTCGAGCGTGCCGCCTTCGAGAATGCCCTCGATGTAGTTCGGCTCGCCCTGGCTCTTCAAGTAGTTGACGACGCGGTGCACCTCGTCGTCGCTGACGAAGGCGCCATGCACCCGGATCGGCTGCGCATTGCCGGTGGACATGTACAGCATGTCGCCCATGCCGAGCAATGCCTCGGCGCCCATTTGGTCCAGGATGGTGCGGCTGTCGATCTTGCTGCTGACCTGGAACGACAGACGCGTCGGGATGTTGGCCTTGATCAGGCCGGTGATGACATCCACGCTCGGCCGTTGCGTGGCCAGGATCAGGTGGATGCCCGAAGCGCGGGCCTTCTGCGCCAGCCGCGCGATCAATTCTTCGATCTTCTTGCCGACCACCATCATCAGGTCGGCCAGCTCGTCGATCACGACCACGATCTGCGGCAGGCGCTGCAGCGGCTCGGGCTGTTCGGGCGTGAGCGAAAACGGGTTGTCGTACTTCTCGCCGCGCTCAGCCGCCTCGTCGATCTTCTTGTTGTAGCCCGACAGCTGGCGCACGCCGAGTTTGCTCATCAACCTGTAGCGGCGCTCCATTTCGCCGACGCACCAGTTGAGCGCGTTGGCGGCCTGTTTCATGTCGGTCACCACCGGACACAGCAGGTGCGGGATGCCTTCGTAGACGCTCATTTCGAGCATCTTCGGGTCGATCAGGATCAGCCGCACGTCGCGCGCCTCGGCTTTGTACAGAACCGACAAGATCATGGCGTTGATACCCACGCTCTTGCCCGCACCCGTCGTGCCCGCGACCAGACAATGCGGCATCTTGGCCAGGTCGGCCACCACGGGCAGGCCGACGATGTCCTTGCCCAGCCCCATCGTCAAATGCGAGGCCGCGTCGTTGTAGGCCTGCGAGCCGAGGATCTCGGCCAGACGAATCGTCTGCCGCTTGGCGTTGGGCAGTTCCAGCGCCATCGTGGTCTTACCCGGAATGGTTTCGACGACGCGGATGCTGACCAGGCTCAGTGAGCGCGCCAGGTCCTTGGCCAAGTTGACGACCTGCGCGCCCTTCACGCCCGTGGCCGGCTCGATTTCGTAGCGCGTGATCACCGGACCGGGCGAAGCGGCCACGACACGCACCTCGACACCGAAGTCCTTCAACTTCTTCTCGATCAGGCGCGAGGTCATCTCGAGCGATTCAGGCGCCACGCTGTCGACGCGGCCCGGCGCCGCGTCGAGCAGATCGACCTGTGGCAGCCGCGTATCGCTCAATTCGCTGAACAGCGGCTTTTGCCGCTCCTTGGCCACGCGCTCGGACGTCGGCAGCGCGGTGATCGGCTTGTCGATGACCGTCGGCACATGGTCCTCGACCGCCTGTCTCTCGACCTCGATGACATGGTCACGCTCACGCTGTGCCTGCTCGCCCAGCCGCAAATCCTCGGCCCGCTCGCGCCGCTCTTCGCGGCGCTCCTTGAAGGTGTCGATGCGTTCACCCAGGGCGTCGGCCAGTCGCAACCATGAAAAGCGCAGTGCCAAGGCCATGCCAGCCACCAGTGCGGCAATCCAGAGCACGCCCGAGCCCGCGAATCCGAACCAGCGCACCGACAACGGCCCCAAGGAGTAGCCGAGCACGCCGCCGGCGTGTCCGGGCAGTAGCTGCTCAAACCGGTACAGGCGCGTCGATTCGAGCGCTGTGCTGGCGGCCAACAACAACGCGAGACCCGACCAAAACGCAAGCGCGCTATGGGATGGTGTGGGTTCGCCACGCAGGCATCGCGCCAAAGCCGACAACCAGGCGCGTGCGCCCACGAGCGGTAGCCACCATGCCGAGTGACCGAGCATGAAGAGCGCGAAGTCGGAAGCCCAGGCGCCAACCTGCCCGGCCTTGTTGCGCATTGCCTCGCCCGACCCGGAGGTCGAAAAGGCAGCGTCTGCGGGGTTGTGGGTCAGCAGCGCCAGCATGGCCAGGATCCACAGCACCGCGCCGGCCAACAGCCAAAGCTGGCGCCGCAGCCCAATGGCAGCGGCGGCGTCGGCATTGCGGCCCGCAGCGACGTCCGCCGCAGCGTCGGCACGCAGTGATCCCAGGGGAAAAGTCATGCCGGAATTGTCGCCCAAGCGGGCGACCCGGCCGCCGGCCCCGGTCAGTCGTTGTGCAGGCGCTGCTTGATGATCACCGAGCCGTTCTCCTGGGTCTCGATCACACCGCGCTCTTCCAGGTCTTTCATGACTCGGCTGACCATTTCACGCGAAGCGCCGACCACCTTGGCCATGTCCTGACGCGATACCTTGTTGCGAATCAGTTGCACGCCGTTGACATCTTCGGCCATGTCCAACAGTGTTCGCGCCACGCGGCCATAGACGTCGAGCAGAGCCAGCGACTCGATCTGGCGATCGGCCGCGCGCAGGCGCGAGACCAAGCCGCGCAGGATGCCGTAGGCCAACTCCGAAGTGTCGGGCAGGCACTTGGAGAACTCGAGTCGGCCCAGCACCAGCATGTCGGTCTGGATCTCGGCGCGCACCGTGGCCGAGTGCGGCTCATTGTCGATCAGGCTCATTTCGCCCACATAGGAGCCTGCTTCGAGCACGGCCAGAATCACCTCGCGTCCACGCGCATCGGCGGTCAGCACACGGGCCCGGCCATTGAGCAGGATAAACAGCGAATTGCTCTTGCGCCCCTGCTCGACCACGATCTCGCCACGGCGGAAACGCCGCTTGACCACGCTGTCGGCCACCTGCTGGGCCTGGTCGTTGGTCAACATCGAGAACAGCGGAACACGGCGAATCAGGTCGAGATTCGAGAGCATCGACATCGGCAGTTCTCCTTCCAGGACGTGGTTGTTGTCTACACACAGCGCCCGACGCAAGGCCGCGCGGGTAACTGCCTACAATTTCACTATTGTGCCCATTGATGCGCTTGACGCCACCGGGTCTGTACCCCATGTAGTGTCGCCTGTTGGCACACGACGACGCCCACACCCCTCGCCGACCATGACCACCCCGACCCAGCATGCCAAGGTTTTGATCCTCGGCTCCGGCCCTGCCGGCTATACCGCCGCCCTCTACGCGGCGCGCGCCAACTTGAAACCGATGCTGGTCACCGGCTTGGCCCAGGGCGGCCAGTTGATGACCACCACGGACGTAGACAACTGGCCCGCCGACGTGGCCGGCGTTCAGGGCCCCGAACTGATGCAGCGCTTCCTCGAACATGCCGAGCGCTTCCACACCCAGATCGTGTCCGACCATATCAATGAGCTCGACCTCAGCCGGCGCCCCTTTCGCTTGACCGGCGACTCGGGCACCTACACCTGCGACGCACTGATCATCGCCACCGGCGCCAGCGCCAAGTACCTGGGCCTGCCCAGCGAGCAGGCCTACATGGGCCGCGGTGTCAGCGGTTGTGCCACGTGCGACGGCTTCTTCTACAAGGCCCAGGACGTCTGCGTGGTCGGCGGCGGCAACACGGCGGTCGAAGAAGCCCTGTACCTGTCCAATATCGCCGCCAAGGTGCACCTGATCCACCGCCGCGACAAGTTCCGCGCCGAGGCGATCCTGATCGACAAGCTTCACGCCAAGGTTGCCGATGGCACGATGCAATTGCATTTGTGGCACACGCTCGACGAAGTGCTGGGCGACGCGACGGGCGTCAACGGCGTGCGCATCCGGAGCACCACGACCGGCACCACGACCGAGCTCAAGCTGCACGGCTGTTTCATCGCCATCGGCCACCAGCCCAATACCGACATCTTCAAGGGCCAGCTGGAGATGAAAGACGGCTACATCATCACCCGCACCGGCCTCAACGGCATGGCCACCATGACCAGCGTCGCCGGCGTCTTTGCCGCCGGCGACGTCCAGGACCATGTGTACCGCCAGGCCATCACCAGCGCCGGCACCGGCTGCATGGCCGCGCTCGACGCCCAGCGATTCCTGGAGCAGCAGGGCTAGCGCGGGCGTGGCCCGGCCGCTGGTTTGCCGCTATACTCGCGCTCTTTGCCGAAATCGGCAGACCACGATTTCTCGAGATTTTTGGAGGTGCCTCATGGCACGCGTCTGTCAAGTCACGGGCAAGGGCCCAATGGTGGGGAACAACGTCTCCCATGCCAACAACAGGACCAAGCGCCGCTTCCTGCCGAATCTGCAATACCGCCGCTTCTGGCTCGAAGCCGAAAACCGCTGGGTGCGTCTGCGCATCACCAACGCGGCACTGCGCCTGATCGACAAGGTCGGTATCGAGCAGGTGGTCGCCGATCTGCGCGCCCGCGGCGCGCTCTGACACGCTGAATCAGGAGCAGACCATGGCCACCAAAGGCGGACGCGAAAAGATCAAGCTGGAATCCTCGGCTGGCACCGGGCACTTCTACACCACGGCCAAGAACAAGAAGACCACGCCGGAAAAACTCGAATTCATGAAGTTCGATCCCAAGGCGCGCAAACACGTGCTGTACAAGGAAACGAAGTTGAAATAAGAAAAAAAGCGAGGTCGCCGCGGCGACCCCTTTTGCTTGATGGGCCGCTTTCAGCGGCCCTCTTTTTTGTACGCGCGCGCCGGCGCTATGCGTGTGCGGCGCGCAAGTTGAGCGAGAACTCCCGCAGCGCGGCCACGCCGCTGTCCTCGGCCCGCTTGCACCAGGCCTGCAGGTCGGCCACCAGTTGCTCGGCCGACACATTGGTTCGGGTCCAGAGCTGACGCAACTCTTCGCGCATCGCCACCAGCTTGGCCAAAGCGGGGTATTCGGCCACGGCCTGCGCCATCTGCGGCTTGAGCACATGCGGGATCTGGTCGTCGTCACGGTGTAGCCAGCGCTGGGCCAAACGCATTTCGGACCAACGCGCACTGTTCTTCGCGCCCTGGGCCTTCAGCTTGTCGAGCTCGGCACAGACGGTGCGCTTGAGGCCCGCGGCGTACTGCGCCATCACCTCGTAGCGATTGGCGATCAAGGCTTCGAGCGTGCGACCGTCGGCCGCGCGCACGGCTCCGAGCGCGAGTTTCGGCGGCGTTTTGCGCACCTCGGCCAGACGCAGTACTTCGAGTCCACGGATATAGGCCCAACCGAGGTCGAACTCGTAGCTCTTGACCGACAGCTTGGCGCTGGTGGGGTAGGTGTGGTGATTGTTGTGCAATTCTTCGCCGCCGATCACGATGCCCCAGGGCACGATGTTGCGCGACGCATCCGGTGCCTCGAAATTACGGTAACCCCACCAATGGCCGATGCCATTGATGACGCCGGCCGCCGTGATCGGAATCCACAACATCTGCACGGCCCAGACCGTCGCCCCCATGGCTCCGAACAGGGCCAGGTTGACGATCAGCATCACGCCCACGCCCTGCCACGAGTAGCGGGTGTAGAGGTTGCGCTCGATCCAGTCGTCTGGCGTGTAGTGGCCGTACTTGGCCAGGGTGTCCAGGTTCTTCGCCTCGGCGCGGTACATCTCGCTGCCTTCGAGCAGCACCTTCCTGATGCCGCGTGTCTGCGGGCTGTGCGGATCCTCTTCGGTCTCGCACTTGGCGTGATGTTTACGGTGGATGGCGACCCACTCCTTGGTCACCATGCCGGTGGTCAGCCACAGCCAAAAACGGAAGAAGTGCGCGGGCAACGCATGCAAGGCCAGCGCGCGATGCGCCTGTGCGCGGTGCAGGAAGATCGTGACCGCGGCGATCGTCACGTGCGTCATCACCAGGGTGACCAGCAACACCTGCCACCAGCGGGCGGCCAATGCGCCATTGGCCAGCCACTCGACCAGCGCGTCGCGCACCAGGATCATCGTTTCCATTCATTGCCTTTCACTGGGCCCCACATTGTAGGGGGGTGCATTTGGCGGCGCGCTGTAGGAATGCCTATTCGGCGGCTGTAGGGAACGGCCAGGGCATTCAGGATTTGCGCCAGACAGCGGCGAAAAAGCCATCTGTTGCGTGCAAATGAGGCCACAAACGCAGATTTCCCGCCTGCACCAAGGTATGTGCACCGGCCACCTTGAGGTCCGACAAGAGCTCGTCGATCGGCAGCGGCGTGAAGCCCGGGTGGGCGGCCGAAAATGCCGTGACGACGGTTTCGTTTTCGCTGGCCAGCAGGCTGCAGGTGGCATACACCAGTCGGCCACCCGACTTGAGCAGGCGCGCCGCACCGGCCAAGATGGCGCTCTGCTTGAGCTGGAGTTCCTGCACAGCCTTGGGTGATTGGCGCCATTTCAGATCGGGATTGCGCCGCAGCGTGCCCAAGCCCGAACAGGGCGCGTCGACCAGCACGCGGTCGATCTTGCCCGCCAGACGCTTGATGCGTTCGTCACGTTCGTGGGCAATTTGTACCGGATACACATTGGACAGCCCGCTACGTGCCAGGCGCGGCTTGAGCGCCTCCAGGCGGTGCCCGGCAATGTCGAACGCGTACAGGCGCCCCGTGTTGCGCATGGCGGCGCCAAGGGCCAGCGTCTTGCCACCGGCACCGGCACAAAAATCGACCACCATCTCGCCACGCTTGGCATCGGTCAGCAGCGCCAGCAACTGGCTGCCTTCGTCCTGGACTTCGACCCCGCCATCCGTGAACAGCGGCAACTTTTGCAGCGCGGGCCGGCCCTGCACACGCAAGCCCCAAGGTGAATAGGGTGTCGCGGTCGCTTCGATCCCCGCGGCAGCGAGCACCGACTGGGCGGCTTCGCGCTTGGTCTTCATCCCGTTGACGCGCAAATCCAGCGGTGCCACCGTATCCAGGCTGGCGACCAGGGCCCAGAAACCCTCTTCACCGAGCTGCATTTGCAAGGGCTGAGCGATCCAGTCAGGCAGGTTATGGCGCAGCTTGGGCGCCAGCGCAGTCTGGTCGATCGCCAGAGCCCGTGCCAGCCACGCTTGCTCATGCACTTCGAGCGCGGCACGCAGGAACGCCGCATCGCCCATCCAGCCGACGGCGGCCAGCCGCCGCTCCAATGGCCCACTGCCGCTTTGCGCGAGATGCTGATAGAGCAGGCGTCGGCGCAACACCGCATAGGCCGTCTCGGCCAGCGTATGGCGCTCGCGCGGCCCCAGTTCCCGACGCTGGCGCAGAAAAAACGAGACGGTGTTGTCGGCGGGCGCATCGAACTTCAACACGGCGGCGACCAGTTCGGCACAGGCTTGGAGCAGGGCTTTCGGATGCATCTGATGCCTACAGCAATTGCGCTGCGCCGCCAGCGTGGGTGACGATGCCGTCGCTGAGCCGCAACTGCCCCTCGACGAACCAACGCACTGCCAGCGGGTACAGCACATGCTCGCGGGCGAGCACGCGGGCGGCGAGCGTGTCTTCGTCGTCGCCGGCCAGGACCGGCACCACGGCCTGCGCCACGATCGGGCCATGGTCGACCTCGGGCGTCACGAAGTGCACGCTGGCGCCGGCCAGCTTGCAGCCGGCAGCGATGGCGCGCCGGTGCGTGTCCAGGCCCGGAAACGACGGCAGCAGCGACGGGTGGATGTTGAGCAAACGACCCTCATAGTGACGAACGAACGCGGCGCCCAGGATGCGCAGAAAGCCTGCGAGCACGACCACATCGGGTTCGTGCACATCGATCACCGCCGCCAACGCGGCATCGAAGGCGTCGCGCGTCGCAAAGTCTCGGTGATCGACCACCTGGGCGGGGATGCCACGCTCGGCGGCGAACGCCAGCCCGGCCGCCGTCGGGCGGTTCGTGATCACGGCCACGACCCGCGCCGGCCACGCCTCGGCCGCGCAACGCAACACAATCGCCTGCATGTTCGAGCCGCGGTCAGAGATGAGGATGACGATGCGTTTCACGAGCGACGGGCCAAACAGGCGCGCGAGTGTAGCCCCCTAGAATCGCGGCTCTTCCACCGATATCAGCCCATGAAGTCTCGCGTCCTCTCCGGCATGCGCCCCACCGGCGCCATGCACCTCGGCCACTACCACGGCGCGCTGAAGAACTGGGTGCGCCTGCAGGAAGACTACGACAGCTTCTTCTTCGTCGCCGACTGGCATGCGCTGACCACGCATTACGAAGAACGCAGCGTAATGGAACGCTACGTCTACGACATGGTCACCGACTGGCTGGCCGCCGGCCTGGACCCCGAGCGCTGCACCATCTTCGTCCAGAGCCGCCTGCCCGAGCATGCCGAGTTGTTCACGCTGCTGGCGATGGGCACACCGCTGGGCTGGCTCGAGCGCGTCCCGACCTACAAGGACCAGATCGACAAGCTCAAGGACCGCGACCTGGCGACCTACGGTTTTCTCGGCTACCCGTTGCTGCAGGCTGCCGACATCCTGATCTACCGGGCCACCTACGTGCCCGTCGGTGAAGACCAGAGTTCGCATATCGAGATGACGCGCGAAGTGGCGCGCCGCTTCAACCACCTGTACGGCCGGCCGAGCGACTTCGAAGCCAAGGTCGGCGCCGCCCTTGCCAAGCTGACCAAGGACGATGCGCGTTACCTCGAGAAACAGCGCAAGGCCTATGGCGAGAGCGGCAGCGCCGAGGCCTTGGCCAAGGGCGAAGCCATGCTCGCCAAGGCCGCGACCGGCATCGCCGGCTGGAGCAGCAGCGACAGCGAGCTGCTGCTCGGCCACCTGAAGGGCAGCGGCAAGATCATTCTCACCGAGCCCCAGGCGCTGCACACCGAAGTGAAGAAGCTGCCGGGCCTGGACGGCACCAAGATGAGCAAGAGCTACGGCAATGCCATCGCGATGCGCGAAGAACCCGCGGTCGTGAAACAGAAGATTCAGACCATGCCGACCGACCCGGCCCGCGTGCGCCGCAGCGACCCCGGCAACCCCGAGCGCTGCACGGTATGGCAGTTCCACCAGCTCTACTCGAACGAACAGACCAGGGACTGGGTCGTCAAGGGCTGCACCACCGCGGGCATCGGCTGCCTCGAATGCAAACAGCCGGTCATCGACGCCATCATCGCCGAGCAGCGGCCCTGGCGCGAACGCGCCGAGCAGTACCTGGCCAACCCGAAGCAGGTGCACTGGATCGTCGAGATGGGCACCGAGCGCGCGCGCACCGTCGCCAGGCAAACGATGAAGGACGTGCGCGAGGCGATGGGCCTGGCCTACTGATGCGAGCTGACATGCCCAACCCACTGCAAACCATCGAAGTCCACCCGGCGGGAAATGCGGTCGCCAGCGTCATCGTGCTGCACGGCCTGGGCGCCGACGGCACCGACTTCCTGCCCTTTGCCGACCAGATCGACCTCTCCGTCGTCGGGCCCGTGCGCTGGCTGCTGCCACGCGCACCAGTCCGGCCGGTGACCGTGAACAATGGTTACGCCATGCGTGCCTGGTACGACATTTTCGAGTTCGGCCCCCAGGCCAGGCCTGCGCGTGAAGATGACAGCGGCCTGCGCGAGAGCTTCGCCGCCGTGCACGCGCTGATCGACCGCGAGGTGGCGCGCGGTGTGCCCGCGCATCGCATCGTGCTCGGCGGCTTCAGCCAGGGCTGCGCCATCACGCTCGGCGCAGGCCTGCGCTATGCGCAGCGCCTGGCGGGTCTGGTAGGCATGTCGGGTTACTTGCCGCTGGCCGCCAGCACCGCCGCCGAGCGCCGTGACGCCAACGCGTTGACGCCGCTGTTCCTCGCCCACGGCCAGCGCGACCAGGTCATTGCACTGGAGCGCGGCATGGCCACGCGCGACGCGGTCAAGGCCCTGGGCATGGCCGTCGAGTGGCACGAATACCCGATGGAGCACTCGGTCAGCGCCGAGGAAGTCGCCGACCTGCAGCGCTTCCTGCGGCGCGTGCTCGCACTGTGAGTTCATGGTGGTGGACGCCACCGCCCGCACGCTGATCACCGGCCGCGCGCTGCGTGGCTTCGTCGACGGCTCGGTGGCCGTGTTGCTGCCGGCCTACCTGCTGACGCTCGGCTTCGACGGCATCGCGGTCGGCGTGATCTCGACGGTCACGCTGCTGGGTTCGGCCTTGGCCACCCTGGCCGTCGGCGCCTGGGGCCACCGCGCCGCAGCACGAACCTGGTTGCTCGGCGCCGCGCTGCTGATGACGGCCACCGGCGTCGGGTTCGCCACCTTCGGCAGCTTCGTGCCGCTGTTGCTGGTGGCCTTCATCGGTACGCTCAACCCAGGGGCGGGTGACGTCAGTGTGTTCCTGCCGCTCGAACATGCACGCCTCGCCGGCCTGGCGCATACCAGCGCCGAGCGCACCTCGCTGTTCGCACGCTACAGCCTGGCCGGCTCACTCAGTGCCGCATTCGGTGCGTTGGCAGTCGGCCTGCCGGGCTGGCTTGCGCCGCAGATCGGGTGGGCTCTGCTCGACACTTTGCGCGCGATGTTCGTGCTCTACGCCATGGTCGGCGTCGTGATATGGGCGCTGTACCGGCGCTTGCCGTTGCCGACCGGCGGCGGGCGCACAGACTCGGCGGCGGCGCCGCTCGGTGCCTCGCGCGGCGTGGTGACCAAGCTCGCCGCGCTGTTCGCGGTCGACTCCTTCGCCGGCGGCATGGTCGTGCACAGCCTGCTGTCGCTGTGGCTGATGCAGCGCTTCGGCCTGCCGCTGGCCGCGGCCGGGGTGTTCTTCTTCTGGAGCGGCCTGGCCAGCGCGGCATCGCAGATGGTGGCACCCTGGTTGGCACGGCGCATCGGACTATTGAACACCATGGTCTTCACGCATATCCCGGCCAATCTCTGCCTGGTGGCAGCCGCGCTGGCCAGCACCTTGCCGATCGCGCTGGCCCTGCTATTGGTGCGGGCGCTGCTGTCGCAAATGGACGTGCCCACACGCACGGCCTATGTCATGAGCGTGGTCACACCCGCCGAGCGCGCGGCGGCGGCCGGCTTCACCACCGTGCCGCGCAGCCTGGCCGCGGCGGCCAGCCCGGCGCTGGCGGGCGCGCTGCTGGCCACGGGCTGGCTGGCCGCGCCGATGCTGTTGTGCGGGCTGCTCAAGATCAGTTACGACTTGACGCTGTGGCGCGCGTGCCGCGGTCATCCCCTGCATGGAGAATGATCAGCACCATGCACCCGCCACGGCCGCCGCTCACCGAGCTTCCCGTCCGCGCGTGCCGATCGGCGTAGGGGCCAGGCTCCAAGCATGCTGAACGATCGCATCGAATGGCTGCAAAGCATGCCGATCTTCGGCGCGATCCGTGACGACACGCTGCGCTTCCTGCTCGAACAGGCCGGCCAGGTGACGGTCCGGGCCGGAGAGTATTTCTTTTGCGAGAACGACCAAGCCAGTTCGATGTTCGTGCTGCAAGCCGGTCGCGCGGTGGTGGTCAAGGGTTGGCAGGGGGAGGACACCCTGCTGCATCGCCTGCGCGCCGGGGACTGCTTCGGCGAAATGGCGTTGATGGATCTGTTTCCGCGCAGCGCATCGGTGCGCGCCGTCGAAGACTGTCAGGCGATCGAGCTGACCGCAGCCAACCTGCTGCGGCTGTTCGAACGCGACGCCGAACAGTTTGCGCTGATCCAGATGAACGTCGGCCGCGAAGTCTGCCGACGCCTGCGCACCACCGACGAACTACTGTTCCGCGCCACCATGGGCGAAAAACACTCTGGCCTGGAGACCTTGTTCCTCGACCTGTGACCCGGATTGGTTTTCCAGCGCTGCCGCGCTCGCAGTCACCAGTGGTTGCGCAGCTCACGCAGCTTGATGAACACCGTGCGCGCATCGGGCTGCTCAGGCAGGTCGGGAAAGGCTTCGCGCAACTGGGTGATCACGCTCGGGCTGGTCAGGCGAAAGAAGGTATTGATCTGCATCTCGACCTCCAGCGTCGAGACATAGGCCTGGGCTCGCATCCTGAGCCGCCAACTGGTCGAGCATCTGGCTGGCCCGGTGGTTGTCGGGTTCGCGAGCTAGCGTGAAGCGCAGGTTATTGGCGATGTAGTCGTGGCCTGGGTAGACCAGAGTCGTCGGTGCCAGTTTGGCGAGTTGCTGCGAGAAGGTCTTGTACAGCTCGCCGACGTCGCCGCCGTTGTGGCAGTTGCCGGCACCGGCGTTGAACAGCGTGTCACCGGAAAACAATGCTGGTCTGTCGGTATGCGATTTCAGGCAGATATGGCACAGGGTGTGCCCCGGTGTATCGAGCGCCTCGAGTTCGACGGTCTTGCCCACCTTGACCACGTCGCCCGCGCTCAAGCCGCGCGACACGCCGCCGATCTTGCCGGCGGCGTTCTTGTGCGCCAGGACCTTGGCTCCCGTTGCGTGCACCACCGCCTCGTTGCCGCCGGTGTGGTCATGGTGCTCGTGCGTGTTCAGGATCTGGGTGATGGTCCAGCCTTCATCCCTGGCCGCCTGCAGGCATTTGACGTGGTCCAGCGGGTCGATCGCCAAAGCCTCGCCGGTTTCGCCGCAGGCGATCAAGTAGTTGAAATTGCGGTAGGCATTGCCGGTCCAGATCTGCTTGACGAGCATGGCGCACCTTTCCGATCAGGTTTTCGGCACCCAGTGGAAGTTGGGTGTCGAGCGCATGATCTGCAACTCGTCCTCGGTCATGTCGACGGCGATATCGGCGAACAGCGGCGTGCTCAGATAGCGCTCGCCGGTATCGGGCAGCATGCACAGCACCACCGACCCCTTGGGCGCATCCTTGCACACCTGCAGCGCGCCGGCGAAGGTGCCGCCGGCGGTGATGCCGACGAAGATGCCTTCCTTTTGCGCCAACTCGCGGCTGCGTTGCATGGCTTCGGCGCCGCTGATCTTCACGATGCGGTCGATGACCCCCGAGGCCACAACGTCGGCGGTCAGCTTAGGCACGAAGTCCGGGCTCCAACCCTGCAACGGGTGCGGCTTCCACGACGCATTGCTCTTCACCGCCGATCCGTCGGGATAACGCTCTTGCGGCGTGCCGTCGCTCAGCATCGGCGCATCGGCCGGCTCGCAGACGACGATCTTGGTGTCGGGGCGCTCCTTGGCCAGTACCCGCGATACACCCTTGAGCGTGCCGCCGGTGCCAAAACCGGTGACCCAGTAGTCCAGCCGCCCGCCGGCGAAGTCGGCCACGATCTCGCGCGCCGTGGTCCGCGAATGCATGTCGGCGTTGGCCTCGTTTTCGAACTGTCGGGTCAGGAACCAGCCGTTCTTCTCCGCCAGCTCGACCGCCTTCTTCACCATACCGGTGCCACGCTCGGCCGCCGGCGTCAACACCACCTTCGCACCCAGGAAGCGCATCAGTTTCCTGCGCTCGACGCTGAAGCTCTCGGCCATGGTCAGCACCAGCGGATAGCCCTTTTGCGCGCAGACCATCGCCAGGCCGATGCCGGTGTTGCCGCTGGTGGCTTCGATCACGGTCTGGCCGGGCTTGAGCGCACCGCTGCGCTCGGCGTCCTCGATCACACCCAGGGCCAGGCGGTCTTTGACCGAGCCGAGCGGATTGAAGGCCTCGATCTTCACGTACAACTCGACGCCGGGCGGGGCGAGCCGGCCGATCTTGACCACCGGAGTGTTGCCGACGGTGCCCAGGATGTTGGCGTACTTGGTCATGGGTTTGGCTCCTTGTGGTGAAGGGGGTGGCGCAGGCTCAGCGCGCGCGTCTGGACGTGGGCGCTCCACGCGCGGCTTTGGTTCTGGCGGTCCAGACCTTGAAGGCATTGGGTGTCAGTTCGCGCTTGAGCAACTGTACGACCTGGCCATGCGACAGGCCGCATTCGCGCAGGACCTGGTTGAACGGCGGGCGGTCGTCCCAGGCGACCTCGATCGCGCGCTTGATCTGCTCGGCTGAGATGGGTGGGATGGTTTTGGCCATGGCTTCTCGCTTCAGGAATTTCAGTAGTGGATCGTGCCCCGCGCACCACCACCGGCGACGATCACGTCGCCGTTGATGGCGCGGCTCTTGGGTGAGCACAGAAAGGCCACCACCTGCGCCACTTCACTGGCATCGACGATATGGTTGATCGAGTTGCCGGCCGCCATCTGTGCCTCGACGGCCTCGGGCGCCACGCCCTGCGCCGCGGCCCGCGCGGCCACCAGCGGCGCGGTGCGCTCGGTACGCGTCAGGCCCGGGTGCACGACCGTGACGTTGATGCCCTGCGCTCCGAGCTCGTCGGCCAGATTCTTGGTCAACGCCGCGACCGCGATGTTGCGCATGCTGCCCACTGCATTGCCGGTCTGGCGCGCGCCCAGGCCGCTGATGTTGACGATGCGACCCCAGCCCCGCGCCTGCATGCCGGGCACGACCTCGCGCGCGCAGCGGATATAACCCATGACCTTGGTATCCATCTCGGCATGGAAGAAGTCGCCGGTGATCTCGCCTAGCCTGGGCGGTGCGGCAAATCCGGCCGGCTCGGCGGCGGCATTGACCAGGATCTCGATCGGCCCACCGAGCAGACGTGCCGCGTCGGCCACAGCCGCGCGCACCTGCCCGTCGTCCCGGGTATCGGCACGGACACCGACCACCTGGCGCCCGGTTTCAGCCACCAGCTCAGCCGCCGTCGCGGCGAGCGCCTGCGCATTGCGCGCCAGCAGCGCCACGTCGGCACCCTCCTGCGCCAGCAGCCGCGCGATGGCCTTGCCGATGCCACGGCTGCCGCCGGTGACCAGGGCGCGCCGGCCTTTGAGTTCGAGATCCATGGGTGCTTGCGGGCAATGAGCTGCAATACCCGATCTTAGGGCGCTGCGGCCCGAACGCGAGAACCCCTCGTGTTGGCGTCAATCGTCGCGCTTGCCGTCGCCGCGGCCCTTGCCACGACCTGCGCAGCGCATCCTGTGTCGTTGCCATTTTGTGCGAATAGCGGCCTCACAGCCTCCGGCTTGGCTCGTCGCAAAGGACAAACACGGGTCACGGGGCGAGGTCGGCAAGCGTAGACTTTTCCACACCATGCAACCGACCCATGCGCAGGGTGATCAGGCCTCGGCGGCCGGTGTCGAGATCGAGATACCGGCGCCGTATGTCGCCGTGGTCTGGTTGTCGCGACCGCCGGTGAATGCGCTGGGCCGCGACTTTCGCGAAGCGCTGCTGCGCTGCTTCGATGGCCTGCAAGACCGCGACGACGTTCGCGCCATCGTGCTGGCCGCGCGCGGCAAGGTGTTCTGCGCCGGCGCCGACCTCAAGGAGCGGCAGTCGCTCGGCGCTGCTCCCGGCGATCACGCGCGCGCCAACCGGCTCAGTCGCGAACTGTTCTTCGCCCTCCTCGACAGCAGCAAGCCGGTGATTGCCGCCGTCGGTGGCGCGGCACTGGGCGCCGGTTTCGTGCTCGCCGCCTGCTGCGACCTCATCGTCGCCTCCGAAGCAGCCAGCTTCTCGATGCCGGAAATCGACGTCGGCATGGGCGGCGGCGCGAGCTTCCTGCAACGCATCCTGCCGCCGTCGAAAGTGCGCCGCATGATGCTCACCGGCGAGCGTGTGGCAGCTGCCGAGCTCTATCGGCTGGGCGCCGTGGAAGCCTGCGTGCCGGCCACCGAGTTGCTGCCGACGGCCCTGGAACTCGCCTCGTCGATCGCGGCCAAGAGCCCGACTGCAGTGCGCACCATGCGCCAGTCCTTCCTGACCGTCGAAGGCCTCAGCCTGCGCGAGGGCTTTCGTGTCGAGCAGAACTACATCACGCCGCTCAGCAAGTCGCCCGAGGCCGTCGAGGCACGGCGCGCCTTCCTGGAAAAGCGCAAACCCATCTTCTGAGCCACGAGGATCACCATGCCCCGCTACGAGTCGCCCTACGACCCGGCCACGATGCCGCGCAATCTCGAGCATGTGATCTATGAAAAAAAGGGCCATGTGGCCTATCTGACGCTGAACCGGCCCGAGGTGCGCAACGCCCTGCACTCCTACGCCTACGCCGAGATGCGCTCATGCTGGCGCGACATGGGCCGCGACCCGGATGTCTACTGCGGCATCGTCACCGGCGCCGGCCCGGCCTTCTGCGCCGGCCGCGACGTCAAGTTCCTGGCCCAGTACCAGGCCCAGGGCAAGCGCACGCCGCACGAAGACCCGAACCACCCCCTGTTCCACTGGGGCGGTGGCGGCCAGCCGCAAGACGTGAACCTGGAAAAGCCGCTCATCGCCGCCGTCAACGGCTTCGCGGTCGGCGTCGGCCTGAACATCATCCTGCAGTGCCAGCTGCGCGTGATGGCCGAGGACGCCTGGTTCGGCGACCAGCACACCAACGTCGGCCGCCTGGGCGCACCGCACGAGATGTACACGGCCCTGCCGCGCACCACCGCGGCTTACCTGACGCTGTGCAACGGCCGCCTGAGCGCACAGGAATGCCTGCAGCAGGCCATCGTCAACAAGGTCGTGCCCCGTGAGCAGTTGATGGCCACGGCCGAGCAGATGGCCGAGATGGTCTGCCTGGGCTCGCCGCTCGCGGTCCAGGCCGCTGTGCGCCTGTATCGGCTGACCGCGGCGTTTCCGCCTTCGCTCTCGGCCCTGGCACGCCATCTCGACCAGGAAATTGCCGAGACCGAAGACGGGGCCGAAGGCGGGCGCGCGTTCACGCAGAAGCGGCGCCCGGTCTGGAAGCTGCGCTAGCCTGCCGCGGCCCATTGTTCGGCGCGGATTTGTTTCCCTTCAGGAGCCAACGACATGATGTGGCACTCAGTATCGAAGTCTGCGCGGATCGCTGGCGTTGTCGGCGCCCTGCTCGGCGGCGCCTGGTGCGTGGCGCTGGCGCAGTCCGGCGCATTCCCGATCCGCGGCAAGCCGATCACGATCATCGTGCCCTATGCCCCCGGCGGCGTCACCGACACCGGCGCGCGCCTGATGGCAGCCGCCCTCGAGAAGGAACTCGGCACCTCGGTGCAGGTGGTCAACAAGGCCGGCGCGGCGTCGCAATTGGGCCTCACCGACCTGGTACGCGCGGCGCCCGACGGCCACACCCTGGCTTACGCCGTGCTGCCGACGGTGACCACGCATTACCTGGTGCCTGGGCGCGATGCGATC
This sequence comes from uncultured beta proteobacterium, assembly GCA_963741125.1. Classification (GTDB taxonomy): domain Bacteria; phylum Pseudomonadota; class Gammaproteobacteria; order Burkholderiales; family Burkholderiaceae_C; genus CADEEN01. The sequence continues at coordinate 386,034 of CAVUGY010000033.1, read as the reverse complement.
TACACACGCAAGAACTTCCAGCCGGTGGCCATGCATCACACCGTGCCGCAAACGCTGTCGGTGCGCAGCGACAGCCCCTACAAGACGTTGAAAGACCTGGTCGAGGCGGCGCGTGCCAAGCCCGAGACCATCAAGGTCAGCGACAGCGGCTTGATGGCCGTGCCGCACAGCCAGGTGCTGATGCTCGAGCGCGTGACCGGTGTGCGCTTCGCTTCGGTGCACTTCACCGGCGGCGCGCCGTCCGTCACGGCCCTGTTGGGTGGCCATGTCGACGTGCTGGCCGGTGCGACGGCCGATGCCTTGCCGCACAAGGCCAGCGGTGCGTTCCGGGTGCTGGGCGTGGCCGCCGAGCAGCCCGACAAATCGATGCCCGAGGTACCGACCATGAAGTCGCAGGGCTACGAGGTCTATGCCGCCTCCTGGACCGGCGTCGTCGCGCCCGAAGGCACACCCGCCGCCGTGGTCGAGACCCTGAGCAAGGCCATGAAGAAGGTGATCGACAGCCCGGAGCACCAGAAAAAGCTGCAGGAACTGGCGCTGGCGCCGGCCTACCTCGACCCCGCCGCGTACAGCAAGCTCTGGGCTGACATCGAGCTGCGCATGAAGCCGATCCTCGAATCCATGCCGAACAAGTAGCGCGCAAGTCGCCGACCCGCGCCGGCGGCATCCGGCGCTCGCGCGCCTGTGGGGGAGTCATGCGCCCTGTCTATCAGATCACCGGGATCGCCTTCTCGCTGCTCGGTGCGGTGCTGGCCTATCACGCGATGCGGCTGCGCTACTACACGCCGCTCGGGCCGGGGCCTGGCTTCTTTCCGCTCTGGCTGTGCGGCCTGTTGATGGTGCTGGCGCTTGGCCTGTGCTTGCAGGCCACGTTCAAGAACATGGGGTCACTGCCTGCCGATTTCTTTCCCGCACGGGCCAGCGCCTGGCGCATCGCTGCGGTGCTGATCGGCCTGGTCGTGGTGGCCGCCTTGCTGCCGGTACTGGGCTTTCGGCTGACCATGCTGGGCTTTTACCTCGGCCTGTTTTGGGTGCTGGGCCAACGCCATGTATTCAGTGCCATCGTGCTGGCACTGATCGGCAGCTTCGGCACCTATTACCTGTTCGTCGAGTTCCTCAGCCAGCCCTTGCCGATCGGCAAGTTCGGCATCTGACGCACATGGACTCGCTGAACCTGCTTCTCGGCGGCTTTGCCACCGCGCTGCAACCGATCAACCTGGCCTTCGCCTTGATCGGCTGCGTCCTGGGCACGCTGGTGGGCATCATGCCGGGCATCGGCCCGGTGGCCGGCACGGCTCTGCTATTGCCGCTGACCTTCAAGCTCGACCCGACGGCGTCGATCATCATGTTGTCGGCCATCTATTACGGCGCCATGTACGGCGGCACATTGACCTCGGTGCTGGTCAACGTGCCTGGCGAGGCCGCATCGGCGATCACCTGCCTGGACGGCCACGAGATGGCCAAGCAGGGTCGCGCCGGGCCGGCGCTGGCCGTGGCCGCGATCGGCTCCTTCATCGGCGGTACCGTCGCCACGCTCGGCCTGGTGCTGCTGGCGATGCCGCTAACCGCCTTGGCCCTGAAGTTCGGGCCGCCGGAATTCTTTGCCCTGATGCTGGTCGGCCTGTCGCTCGTCATCGGCCTGGCCGGACGCTCGGTCGCCCTGGCTCTGATCTCCGCGGTGCTCGGTCTGCTGCTGGCGATGGTCGGCATCGATCCGGTCGTCGGCTCGCCGCGCTTCACCTTCGGAAGCCTGCACTTGCTGGGCGGTATCGACGTGGTGATCGTGGCGATGGGCTTGTTCGGCGTCGGCGAGATCCTGCTCAGCCTGGAACGCGACGCCCCGGTGTCGACGCTGGGCACCAGGCTGCGCGAGCTGATCCCGTCGCGCGACGACCTGCGACGCTCGGCGATGCCCGTGGCACGCGGCACCGGCATCGGCTTTTTTCTAGGCCTGATCCCGGGCGTGGGTGCCGTGGTGCCGACGGTGATGTCATATATCGCCGAGAAGCGCTTGTCGAGAACGCCGGAGAAGTTCGGCACCGGCATGATTGAGGGCGTGGCTGGCCCCGAGACGGCCAACAACGCCTACGCCACTGCGGCGCTGATCCCGCTCTTCACGCTGGGCATTCCGGGCTCGCCCACCGTGGCCGTGATCATGGGTGCCTTCATGATGAAGGGGCTGGTGCCGGGGCCGTTCCTGATGCGCGACCATGGCGACGTGGTCTGGGGCGTGATCGCCAGCTTCTACATCGGCAATGTGATCCTGCTGATCCTCAACCTGCCGCTGATCCCGCTCTGGGTCAAGCTGCTCAAGGTTCCGACCGCGATCCTGTACACGGTCGTGCTCGCCTTCTGCGCCATCGGCGCCTACAGCATCAACGGCCAGGCCGTCGATGTCGGCGTGATGGCTGTGTTCGGCCTGGTCGGCTATGTCTTCAAGAAGATCGACATCCCGCTCGCGCCGCTGATCCTGACCTTGATACTGGGGCCGCTGATGGAGCAGTCGCTGCGCCAGTCGCTGGAGATGTCGCGCGGCCACTTCGGCATCTTCGTCCAGCACCCGATCGCGCTCGGACTGATCATCGTGGCACTGCTGTTTGCCGCCGCGTCGACATTGCGCGCTGTGGCCTTGGTGCGCGGCGCAGATTCGGAGGTGTGAGGCGTGCGCGCGGGTCCTTCTCGGCAGAGCGATACTGCCGGCCTGGCAACGGCGTGGAGGAACTGCGATGGGAACGATGGTCGAATTCAAGCGGGCCGACGGCAAGGCGGCGACGGGCTGGCTGGCCGAAGCGCAGACGGCGCTGGCCTCGGTGGTGGTCATCCAGGAGTGGTGGGGCCTGAACGACCAGATCCGCGGCGTGGCCGACCGGCTGGCGAGCGCGGGATTCAGCGCGCTCGTGCCTGACCTGTACCGCGGCAAGAGCACGGTCGAAGCCGAGGAGGCGCACCACCTCATGAGCGGTCTGAATTTCGGCGACGCAGCGTCCAACGACATTCGCGGTGCGGTCCAGTTTCTCAAGTCGCGCGCCATTGGCAGTCGCAAGGTGGGTGTCACCGGCTACTGCATGGGTGGCGCCTTGACCGTGTTATCCATGACCATGGTGCCCGAGGCCGATGCCGGCGTGATCTGGTACGGCCTGCCGCCGCTCGAATTCGTCGACGCGTCGAAGATCGGCGCTCGCCCGCTGATGGCTCATTGGGCCACGCAGGACCAGGCCTTTGCGATCGACAAGGTCGACGCGCTCGAGGCCCGGCTGCGTGATGCCCGCGTGAACTACGAGGGGCACCGGTACCTGGCGCATCACGCCTTCGCCAACGAGACAGCCGTCGGGCCGCGACGCATCCCTATCACCCAGTACGACCCTGTCTGGGCTCAGCAGGCCTGGGACCGGACGATGCGGTTCTTCGGGCAGCAGCTGACATAAGCCTCGCGGAAGGCCTGTCGTCGGCCCTGGCGCGTGTAGCGGTCGGTGAGGGCCGCGCTGCGGGGCGCGGCGCCGGCTCAGAGCTTGGGACCCCGCGGCAATCCGGCTTCGTCGTAGGCGTTGCGGTACGCGCGCCAGGCCCAGAGCAGCGGCGAGGATAGGCAACAGCACCAGCACGCCAATCCATCGCCATTCTTCGGCCACGAACGCGGCCGCCTGTTGCGCCAGTGGGATAGGCACGCCGCTCGCTCCCGGCGGCGGCAGCGGTGGCGCCTTGGCCGCGGCGGGTTCCACGCTGCGGCCTGCCTGGGCCTCGCTCGCACCAGCCGCCGCAGGCGGTTCTTGCGCCGGTGCCGATAGGACCGCTGGCGTCACTGTCGGCACTGCGACCATCGACGCCGCCGCAACGACGGGCACGGGGATTGGCGTCGGAGCCACTGCCGACGCCGGTTGCGGCGCATGGGCCGCCGGCGGCCGCCCCGTGGTGGGCGCGGCTCGCACCGGGACCGATCGTCTTGAGCCGCGGTCGAGCGCCGCGTCGGCTCGTCCGTTGACCGCCATGGCCTGCGGGGTCGACGCCGGCCGCGCCAGCGCTGGCGGCGCCCGAGGCCGCCGCTTGCGTCGCACCCCAGCGGCGATAGAGCACTTTGTAGGCGCCGGCTTCGCAATTGCCGATTGCCTTGGCGTCCGACGGCACGGGTGCGCCGGACGGTACGGCTTCCAGGCTGTAGCCGCGCACGCCGGTCGCCTCGATGCGCTCGGCCAGCGCCGTCTTGAGCAGATCACAGGCATTGGTCTGGGCCATGGCGTCGTCCCCGAGCAGCATCGACGCCGACTGCAGCATCGTCAGCGCACAGCAGGCGGCGGCCCGACGATGCGAGCGGCTGCGCACCAGCGCTCGGCAACTGGCAGGGCTTGGTCTGACTTTCATGCACGACTCCCCATGGTCGACCGGGGACTTGACTCGATACCTGGCATCACCTGCCTGCACTCTGCGGCCGTCCTCACGTGGCGGTCAAGCCGGGTCGACCACCCGGCTGACATCGCCGGACAGAGGAAGCAGGACGTTGGGCATGGAATGACCTTTGGATTGCAGGCGACGGGGGACGCACGAATCCTACCTGCGCGACCCGCGCTCCTGTGCGGCCGTGGGCGTGGCCCCCTCATCCCTGGGGCCCCGTCTCGCGGTTCGGGTACGCTCGTACTTGATCAAGTCCCGCGCCCGCACGATGAGCCGTCGTCACGCCAACTTAATCCGCTCGATCTTCCACGACCCGCCCAGTGGCAATGTCCATTGGCGCGACATCGAAGCCTTGTTGAAACATGTCGGCGCCTCGCTCGAACCGATCTCGGGAGCCAGGATCCGCATCAAGCTCAACCACATGGAAGGCGTGCTGCACCGCCCGCACCACAGCAATGTGCTCGACGCCAATTCGCTATTGCACCTGCGCGGCCTGCTCGCGCGCGGGGGTGTCACGCCTTCCCTGTACGAGGCCAAGGGCGCCGAACCGAGTTGACTCAAGGCCAGGCCATGGCCGGTCGCCACGCTCAAACGAAGGCACTTTCCTTGCGATCCGAGATCCTGAACACGACGAAGACCGCGATCCCGGTGACCGCCAACAGAATGGTCGACAGCGCCGACGCAGTACCGAACTCGCCATCCAGCACCGACAGATAGATGCGTACGGGCATGGTCATGGTCCGCCCGACATACAGGATCAGCGAGCCCGACAACTCGTTGATCGCGGTGATGAAACTCATCAGCGCGCCGGCCACGATGCCGGGCAGCATCAGCGGCAGCGTGACCTTGAGGAAGGCGCGCGACGGCGACGCGCCTAGGCTGATTGCGGCTTCCTCGATGCCGCCCTTGATCTGCTTCAGGATCGAGGTACTGGACCGTACCGCATAGGGCAGCCGGCGGATGAACAGCATCAGGACGATGATCACGGCCGTGCCGGTGATCTGCAGCGGCGGCACGTTGAACGTGACCACGAACGCCAGGCCCATCACCACCCCCGGCACGATGTACGGAATCAACAACATGTTGTCGAGCGTGCCGGAGGCCAGCGTCTCGCGCCGGGCCAGGATGTAGCCGATCACGGTGCCCAGGAGCACGATCAACATGACCGCGGCCGTCGCATAGATGAAGCTGTTGGCGACGACCTGCGCCACTTCGCCAAGAATTCGTTCGTAGCTGCCCAGGCCCAAGCCGGGGTGGAACACCGGGCCGCTGGTCCGGCGGAACGAGGTGTAGATCACGACCAGCGAGGGCAGCGAGCCCGCCAGCACGATCGCGTAGCAGACGACATGTGCAGCGGCCGAGGCGAGTGGTCGCAGCTGCCGCGGCGCAGGGCGGCGGATCATCGACCCCGCGATGTCGCGCCGGCGCACCGCCCAGCGCTGCGCCACCACCACCGCCAGGCAAATGGCAAGCAGCACGACACTGGTGGCCGAAGCGAGCCCCGGATTGCCGCCCATCTCAGCGGTGAACAAGTCGAACGCCGTGGTTGCCAGTAGTCGCAGCTTGCCGCCGACGATAGAAGGTGTGCCGAAATCTGAGATCGACAGCACGAAGGCAAGCAGCGCGCCGCTGCTCAGCGCCGGAAAGACCAGCGGCAGCGTGACCGTGAAGAGGCGGCGCCATGGTCCGGCACCGAGGCTTTCTGCGGCCTCCTCGACCGAGGGGCTGATCGCACCCAGGCCGCTCGCCGTCAGCAGGAAGACGAAGGGATAGAACTTCAGGCTGAACGCCAGCAAGATGCCGAACAGGCCGTAGATCGGCGGCAAGCTCATGCCGATGTCCGCGCACAGGGCGCGCAGCCAGCCGTTCGAGCCCAACATCATGATCCACGCATAGGCCCCGATGAAGGGCGGCGACACGAGTGCCAGCACCGCCAGCGTGGCCAGCACGCCGCGCCCGGCGATCACGAATCGTGTGCTCAACACGGCCAGCGGCACACCGAGCAAGATCGCGCCGAACATGCCGCCGGCGCCGACGATCAGGCTGTTGAACAGCGCGGCGCGGTACGCCGGGTGGCCCAGGATTTGCGCAAAGTTGGCCAGCGTCCAGGCGCCCGAACGGTTGTCGATCACGCTCGCCGTGAAGATGCCGTACAGCGGCCAGACCATCAGCACGGCAACGACGACAAACGCCAGCGCCAGCACCCCGGACCAGAAATTGAACCGCGCCCGCCTCATGCTGCCGCCAAGCGCTGCCCGGTCAGCGGATCGAACAGGTGCAGGCGTGCGAGCGGCAGGATCAAGCGCAAACGCGCCCCGGCCTGTTCCAATCGCTCGCGCTCCGGGCGATGCACATGGGCCTGGATCTGCGGGCCGGCATCCAGGCACACCCGGTAGAACGCCTCGCGGCCGGCGAAGCTGACCTTGTCGACCACACCGTCGAGCGCCAATGCGTCGCCCGGCACCGCATCGGTGGGCCCAGCCAAGCTCATGTCCTCGAGGCGAATCGCGAGTGTCACGCGGTCACGCCCGGCCAGTGCAGCCACGGCTCGTGATGGCCCGCCCAGCGACAAGCTGCCGCCCGCACCGACGGGCAAGTCGGCCATCACGTTCATCGCACCGACGAAGGCCGCGACGAACAGTGTCGCCGGCTGCGCATACACCTCCCACGGTGTGCCGACCTGGTGCACGCGGCCACTCTGCATGACGCAGATGCGATCGGAGATGACCAGCGCTTCTTCCTGGTCGTGGGTGACGTAGATCGTCGTGATGCCCAGAGAATGCTGCAGATCGCGAATGTCGTCACGCAACTCGATGCGCAACTTCGCGTCGAGATTGGACAGCGGTTCGTCCATCAGCAGGATCTGCGGCTCGATGACCACCGCGCGTGCCAGCCCGACTCGCTGCTGCTGTCCGCCCGAGAGCTGGTGCGGCAGCCGCTCGGCATGGCCGCCAAGACGCACCAAGTCCAGCGCCCGCGCCACGCGTTGCGCGATTTCGTCGCGCGGGCGGCGGCGGTTCCTGAGGCCGAAGGCGACGTTGTCACCCACCGTCAGGTGCGGGAAGATGGCGTAGTCCTGGAACACCAGGCCGATGTTGCGGCGATACGCAGGCATGTCGTCGATGCGCTGGCCGCCGACCACCACCTCGCCGTGGTCCTGGTGGATGAATCCAGCCAGCGTGCGCAGCAGCGTGGTCTTGCCGCAGCCCGACGGCCCGAGCAAGGTGAAAAACTCACCCGACTCGATCCTGAGGTCGACATCGTCGAGCGCCTGCGCGCCCGGGTAACGCTTGCTGATATGTCGCAGTTCGACCCGGGCCATGCGAATTCGCGATCAAGCGCGCGTGGACAAAGCGATGCTGCGGCGCAGTTGCCGCCGCGAGTCGATGACGTGAACCGTGCGCGCGTTCAGCGGGCCAACATCAAGGCACGCCACTTGTCGATGTATTCCTGGCGCTTGGTGGCCGCGTTCTGAATGTCGTACTTGACCAGCTTGATCTGGTCCATCGGCTTCAATGCCGCCATGGGTTTCGCGTCGCGGCGGATCGGCCGGCGGCCGAGCTCCTGCACCACCATCTCCTGCACCGGTGCGCTCAGCGCCCAGTCGATGAAGGCCTTGCCGGTCGCCGCGCTCGGCGCACGCTTGCACAGCGCCATGCCGTCGGCGATCGCCGAGGTGCCGTCCGTGGGATAGACGATGGCCACCGGACCACCGCCTTTCAGGTACAGGTAGGCGTTGTCTTCGAGCGTGATGCCGACCACCGCCTCGCCATCGTTGACGAAGCGCGGCACCGCACCCGAACTGGTAGAGATGCTGAGGTTGTTGAACACCGACTTGAACTTGTCCCAGCCTGCGGCCTTGTCGCCATAGATGGCCAGGAAGGTGTTGAGCTGCATGTAGGCCGAGCCCGACTTCTCGGCATCGGCCATGGACACCAGGTTCTTGAAGCGCGGCTGCGCCAGGTCGGCCCAGGATTTAGGGTATTCCTCGGGCTTGAGCTTCTTGGTGTTGACGACGAAGACATTCAGGATCCCGGTATAGGGGATCCATGCGCTGCCGCTCTTGAACGCGTCGGCGATCATCGCCGCCTCTTTGGGCTGATAGGGCTCGAGCAATTCGGTATTGGCCTCGAGCAGTTCGGCACCGATGCTCCAAATCACGTCGCACTTGGGATTGGCCGCCTCGGCGCGCACGCGATTGATGATGTCACCCGACCCGGCCTTCACCACGTCGGCCTTGATGCCCGTGGCTTTCTCGAAATCCGGGATCAGCCGCTCGACGACGTTCGCGGTATGCGCGGTATAGATACTGACACGCTGCTGCGCCAGGGCAGGAGCGGCTAGGCAGAGGCCGAGCAATGCACCGATCGCGAGGCCAGATATTCGATGGGGCGTCAACGGTCTCCTCCTTGGCGGGCCCGCCACTGTGTATGTCGCGGTGCGTGCAGATAATATAGCCTTCGTCCTGCGGCAGCAATCGCAGGTCCATGCCTTGCACGCGAAGTCATTCCACGCATGAAAATCGAGGCGCTCAGCGTAGGCAAGAACCTCGATGCGCCCGAGTCGAACGAGGATCAGTTCCTGGTCCTGCCCGGCAGCGCCTATGCCGTGTTCGACGGCGCCACCGACAACAGCGGCCGGCTCTACGACGGCCGGCGCGGCGGATGGCACGCGAGCCGCATCGCCATGCAGGCCGTGGCTAGCTACCTGCTCGACCGTTCGCAGGGCGACCTGCCGCTGTCAGGGTTGATCGAGCGAGTCGCGACGGCATTGCGTGCGTGTTATGCCCGCCATGGCATCCTGGAGCGCGCGCGCAGCGAGACGGCGTATCGCTTCGGCGCCACCTTGACCCTGGCGGCCGACCTGGGGGAGACGTTTCGCTTCGTGCTCATTGGCGACAGCGGCTTGCGCCTCAACGGCACGCAGGTGTTTCTCAACGACAGCGGGCTTGATCTGGTGACGGCGAGCCTGCGCGTGCAGGCCTACCACTTCGTGGCCGAGTCGGGGGGCGGCGCCGATGACTGTGCGCGCGTCGGTCGCGCCGCTGCGTTTTATGGTGCCGCCAAGCTCCATCCCGACATGCAGCCCTGGCTGGACGAATCCAGACGCCGCCAGCTGTACGAACGCAGCCTGGCCTGGTGCCGCGCGCGCCTGCCCGCGGCGCCCGAAGCCGATATCGGTCACCTGCTCGATACGGGCATCAGCGGGCAGGCGCGATTTGCGAACAACATGGCTAGCCCCTTGAGCTATGCCGTGCTCGACGGCTTCGAAATCCCCCTGCCGATGGTGCAGGTCTTCGACCGGCCGCGCGCCGAACTGCGTTCGATCGAGCTGTTTACCGACGGCTATTTCAAACCCGGCGCCGCCGCGAGCTTGAGCGACTGGGAAAACGCCTTCGCCGAAGTCGAGCGCATCGATGCCGAAAAGGTCGGTCTCTATCCATCGGTAAAGGGCAGCGGCGCGCGCATGAACACAGACGACAGAACGGTCGTGATCGTCCATCTCTAGCTCGAGCGGCCGGCCGGCACGTCGACAGCGCCCTGCCGGAACTACCCATGTCGGGCGATCGATTTGGGCGTATATTTTTTTTGCCGCCGGTACGCGCGGCAATGTCCCGCACCGCAACCCACCCACGGAGGGAATGGTTATGGCTTTCGTTCGAAGGATCATGGTGCTGCTGCTCGGACTGTCGGGCGCGCTCGCGCTGTTCGCCGTCGCCGCACCTGCTGTCGCGCAGGAGGTGACGGTGCTGTGTAATTTCGAGGTCGATTGGTGCGAAGCCCTGAAGACGACCTACGAACGCACCACAGGGCAGAAGGCCGTCTTCATCCGGCGCACGGACGGCGAGAGCCTGGCGCAGATCCGGGCGGAAAAGAGCAACCCGCGCGCCGACATCTATCACGCGGCCGAGTCGGCCTCGGCCAAACAGCTCGCCGCCGAAGGCCTGTTGGAAGCCTACAAGTCGCCGAACGTGGCCGCGTTGCACGATTGGGCGCAGCGCATCGCCGAGGAGAACAAGTACTTCCAGACGCCCATCTACACCGGCGTGCTGGGCTGGGGCTACAACACCGAACTGCTGGCCAAGAAGAAGATGCCCGAGCCCAAGTGCTGGGCCGACCTCGCCAACCCCGCCTACAAAGACGAGATCCAGATGGCCAACCCGGGCACTTCGGGTACGGCGTTCAACACCGTGTCGACGATCCTGCAACTGATGGGCGAGGACCAGGGCTTCAAGTTCCTCGCCGCCATGAACAAGAACGTCAACCAGTACACGCGCTCGGGCAGTGCCGGCATTCGCGCGGCGGGCAAGGGCGAGACGACGATAGGCATCACCTTCCTGCACGACTCGGTGGCGCAGACCGTCCAGGGCTATCCGGTCAAGACCGTGGCGCCCTGCGAGGGCACGGGCTACGAGATCATTTCCTCGGCGATCATCAAGAACGGCCCCAACCCGGAGGGGGCGCGCAAGTGGATGGATTTCGTACTCTCGCCGGCCGGGCAGAACGTCGCAGTGACAGTCGGCAAGTTCCAGATTCCTTCGAACAAGAACGCGCAGATCCACCCGATGGCGCCCAAGCCGTCCGAGGTCAAGCTGATCAAGCTCGACTTGGACAAGTACGGCTCGAAGGAAGGCCGAGAACGCCTGCTGTCGCGCTGGGAGAACGAGGTCTTCAAGGCCCCGAAGTAGCGCCTGCTGTCGGGCCCGGTCTGTTCTCGGCTCGGCCCGCTCGACGATGAAGCGGCGCAGCCTCGGCCCGTGGCTCGCGGTGGCCTGGCTCGGTTTTGCAGTCCTGCCCTGGAACGCGATCGGCGGCCAGGGATTTTTCGCGGCGCGCTGGCTGGCGTCCTATCCATCGGGGCTGCGCGAAGCGCCCGCCGTCGTCCAGTTGCTCGTACACGGCCGATGGTGGCTGCTGCCGGTGGGTCTGGCGATCACGCTGCCGCTGATTGCACTCCTCGCGCACCGGGTCGCCGACCGGTGGCTGGCACGATGGCTGATCCTCGCCGGTTGCCTCGGCCTGTCGGCCATCGCGGCGATCGCTTTGTCGATCGACATCGCCGGCTGGACCTGGCGTCCACTCGCCGCGCTGTTCGGCGAGCTGCCCGGGCGTCAGCCGGGGCTTGGATACGGTGCACTGATGGCCGGTGCGGCGTCGCTGATATTCCTGTGCCAAGGGCTGGCGCTCCTGGGATGGGTGAAGGGCGACGCGTTCGTTGCCTGCGCGATCGGCGCCTCGGTCGCACTGGTCGGCTTGTTCACGCTGTACCCGATTTCCCGCCTCTTCGTGCGCGCCTTCCTCGACGGCGACGGCAACCTGTCGCTCGCCGCACTGGCGCAGCGTCTGGCCTCGAGCCGGATCTGGGGTTACGGCGGCGTGGTCTCGAACACGTTGCAACTGGGCTTCATGACGGCCACCTCGGCAACGCTCCTGGCGTTGTGCTTCGCGCTCATCGTCACCCGCTCGCAATTGCCGGGGCGACGTTTTGCGGGGCTGCTGGCCGTGCTGCCGATGATCACGCCGCCCTTCGTGATCGGCCTGGCGCTGATCATGCTCTTCGGCAGGAGCGGCGCCATCAACGCATTGCTCGAATCGGCGTTCGGGATCAGCCCATCGCGCTGGATCTATGGGCTCAAAGGCGTATGGCTGGCGCAGACACTCGCGCTCACTCCGGTCGCCTATCTGGTCCTCGTCGGCGTGGTCGAGGGCGTCAACCCCGGTCTCGAGGAGGCCGCGCATACCTTGCGCGCCTCGCACCTGCGCACATTCTCGACCATCACCTTGCCGCTGATGGCGCCCGGGCTCGTCAACGCCTTTCTCATCGTCTTCATCGAGAGCCTCGCGGATTTCGGCAACCCGCTGCTGCTCGGCGGCAACCTGGAAGTGCTGTCTGTGGCGATCTACTTCGCCATCGTCGGCGTGCAGCAGGATCCCGGCCGGGCGGCCGTTCTGGCCATCGTGCTGCTGGCACTGTCGCTGGCACTCTTCATCGTCCAGCGACGATTCATCGCACGGCGTGGCTTCGTCACGATCTCGGGCAAAGGCGAGGGCGGGTTGCGTCTGCCGCTGCCGCGCGCCGTGACCGGTGTCGCGGTGGCGCTCACGCTACCCTGGCTGCTGCTGGCGGTAACGGTCTACGCGATGATCTTCTCGGGAGGGTTCTTCGAGAAGTGGGGGTTGAACCATGCGCTCACGCTGCGCCATTTCGTCACTGCGTTCGGCGTCGAAACCGCCAATGGCGGCCTGGTCTGGACCGGCGGCGCCTGGAGCTCCTTCGCGACAACACTGAGCATCGCCGCCGTCTCGGCGCCGCTGACGGCCGGCTTCGGCCTGCTGCTGGCCTATCTTCTCAACCGACAGCAGTTCGCCGGCAAGGCTGCGTTCGAATTCGTGACCATGCTGAGCTTTGCGATGCCCGGCACGGTCGTCGGCATTGCCTATATCCTGGCCTTCAACGCGCCGCCGATCGAGCTGGCCTATTCGGGGCTCATCCTGGTTGCCTGCTTCGTCTTTCGCGACATGACCACGAGCCTGCGTGCCGGGCTGGCGGCACTCAGCCAGATCGACACCAGCCTGGACGAGGCCTCGGCGACGATGCGTTCCGGCTCCTTGCAGACGCTGCGCCGAATCGTGCTGCCCTTGATGCGTCCGGCGATCATCGCCGCGCTGGTCTACAGCTTCATCAGTGCGATGACCTCGGTCAGCGCCGTGGTCTTCCTGACCAGTCCGCGTTTCGACATGGCCACCGTGAACATCATCGGCCGCGCCGAGGTCGGCGAATACGGCTATGCCTCGGCCTACGCGACGGTCCTGATCGTGCTGATGGTGCTGGCCGTGCTGCTGATCCGGGCCTTCGTCGGCCGACGGCGCGTGTCGGCGCGGCAGGCACTGGCCGACGCGGCCTGAATCAGCGCGCCAGCGACACCGGCGCACCGGATTGGGCCGACGCCACGGCGGCCTCGGCAATCTGCAGTGCCCGACGTCCATCCTCGAGGCTGATCGCAGGGGCGCGGCGTTCGTCGATCGCGCGAACGAATTCATCGAGTTCGCGCACATAGGACTCGGCGTAGCGTTCGATGAAGAAACGCAGCAGGGGATCCCGGCGAATGCCGTCGGCCATGTAGCGCTCGAGGGTCGTCGGTTGGCGATTGCCCGAGATCAGCATGCCCTTTTCGCCGAAGGCTTCGATGCGCTGGTCGTAGCCGTAGACCGCGCGAAAGCTCGAGTTGACATGCACCAGTGCGCCACTCGCCATGCGCAGCATGACCATCGCGGTATCGGGGTCGCGATGCGGGTTTTCCTTGGCATCGAGCATGCACGCCGTGCGCGCGACGACTTCGACGGGCTCGTCGGCGAGCAGCCAGCGCACCATGTCGAAGTCGTGGATCATGGTGTCGAAGAAGATGCCGTAGGGCATGGCCGCCACGTAGTCGGGGGGCGAGATCTCGGGGTCGCGACTGGCCAGCACCAGCATTTCCGGCCGACCGATTTCGCCGGCGCGAATCGCGTCGAACAGCGCACGGTGGCTGGGGTCGAAGCGCCGATTGAAGGCGACGAAGAACGGCGTGCGGGTCTGCGCCAGGACGGCCGCGCAGTCGTCGACGCGCGCCATGTCCAGATCGACCGGCTTCTCGCAGAACACGGCCTTGCCGGCCCGCGCTGCGAGCTGGATGATCGCTGCGTGCGTGCGCGGCGGCGTGCAGATCATCACCGCGCCGACGGCCGGGTCGGCCAGTGCCATTTCGAGGCTTGCGGTGGACCGTGCACCGTACTTGGCCGCCAGGTTCCCGGCCACATTCAAATCGAGGTCGACCACCCAGGCCAGCCGTGCGGCGGAATGCGCGGCGATATTCGCGGCGTGGAGCGGCCCGATGAAGCCGCCGCCGACCAGACAGATTTCGAGCATCAAGCCCTCCCAGGCAATGGTGTGGCGGCGCGGCTCATGCGGCAGCGACGACGAGCCCGGCCTCGCCGGCGGCTCGCTGCAGATGGCTGAAGCCCAGCCGCGCATAGGTAAGCGGGTGCGCCTTGGCCGGGTCCTGCTCGGCCTCGACGACCAGCCACCCGACATATCCGGCGTGGCGCAACTCGCGCAACACCGCGGCGAAGTCGATCGACCCGTCGCCCGGAACCGTGAACACGCCATCCAGCACCGCGGTGAGGAAACTGCGGTCGTCGCGCAGGACGCTGGCAAGCACCGCCGGGCGAACGTCCTTGCAATGCACGTGCACGATGCGCGCGCCGTGACGGCGGGCGACCGCCACCGGGTCCCCGCCGGCAAACACCAGGTGCCCCGTATCGAGCAGCAACCCCACGTCGTCGCTGGTGCCGGCCATCAGCCGGTCGATCTCGGCCTCCGTCTGTACGACGGTGCCCATGTGGTGGTGGAAGGCCAGCCGCACGCCGTGCTGCCGCAAGTGCCGCGCAAGTTCGTTCAGCTTGGCACACAAGCCCGGCCAGGCCGCATCGGCGAGCACAGGGCGGGCGGACAATGCCGCCTCAGGATTGCCGTCGGTACTGCCATGACCTTCGGCGAAGACCATCACCGCGCAACCCATGGCGCGCAACAAGGCGAGGTGATTGGCAATGGCAGCCAGCTCCTCGGCCACTGACCGGCGGCAGAGCTGCGCGCTGTACCAGCCCGAAACAAGAGCCAGCTGATGGCGCGCGAGTATCGGCCGCAGCACAGGTGCCTGGCGCGGAAACTTGCCGCCGAGTTCGATGCCGGCGTACCCGGCGGCACGGGCTTCGGCCAGGCAGGTTTCGAGCGGAATGTCTCCACCCAGCTCGGGCATGTCGTCGTTGGTCCAGGTGATCGGGTTGATGCCGAGCTTCACAGTCATCGCAATCTCACAACAAGCCGAGTGCTTCGAGTTCGCGTCGCAGCAACGCGGGCGAGCGGAAATGAATGCCGTGAATGCCCAGCGACGCGGCCGCCGCCGCATTGCCCGGGTTGTCGTCGATGAACACGGCATCCTCGGGCGCAACACGATAGCGCTCGAGCAGGATGCGAAAGATCCGAGGGTCGGGCTTGATCACACCTTCCTGGCCGGACACCACGATGCCGTCGAACCAGCGCAGGAACTCGAAGCGGTGCTGTTGGGTGGCGAAGGTTTCGGCCGACCAGTTGGTGAGTGCATAAAGCGGCACGCCGGCGCGCTTCAGATCGGCGAGGATGCCGACGCTGGCCTCGATAGGCCCCGGAATCATCTCTCCGAAGCGGCGGCCGAAGGCTTCGATGAGATCCAGCTTGTCGGGGTGCTGCGGGCGCAGTTCGGCCACCGCGTCGGCGAAGCTGCGGCCGGCATCCTGCCGTTCGTTCCACTCCACCGTGCACACATTGGCGAGGAACGACTCCATCGCCGCTTCATCGCCGCCGAACAGCTTGCGATAGAGGTAGCGGGGGTTCCACTCGATCAGCACGCCGCCGAGATCGAACACGACGACGCGACGCAGCGGCGGGACCCTGGACACCAGCAACACGCCTCAGTGGGCGAGCGGCCGATTCACGACGACACGGCGTAAGAGCTCGACCGATTTTTCGACGCCTTCGACGGCGCTCATCGCCGGATCCTCGTGCTCGATCGACAACACGCCGTCGTAGCCGACCGCCGCGAGAGTGGCGACGAATTCGCGCCACCATGCCTCGTCGTGGCCATAGCCCAGCGTGATGTAGCTCCAGGAGCGCATCTTGTAGTCGCTGCCCGGTGTGGTGTCGATGACGCCGTTGACGCCCGCATTGAGCGGGTCGATGCGCGTGTCCTTGGCGTGCACGTAATAAACCGCGCTGCCCAGCGCCCGCGCCGCCGCGAGCGGGTCGGCGCCCATCCACATCAGGTGGCTGGGGTCGAGGTTGGCGCCGACGGTGTCGCCCACCGCATCACGCAACCGACCCAGCGTGGCGACGCTGTAGACGTTCTGAAAGCCATGCAGTTCGAGGCAAAGCCGGCTCACACCCTGGTTCTGCGTGTAGGCGACCAGGTTCTTCCAGTACGGAATCAGCGCCTCGTCCCATTGCCAACGCAGGATCTCGCGCACCTCGGGCGGCCATTCGGTGGTGATCCAGTTCGGATGGCTGTCGCCGGGAGCGCCCGGACAGCCGGACATCATCACCACGCGATCGACGTCGAGCAGACGCGCGAGCCGGATGGTCTTGCGCGTGACCTCGTCGTGGCGACGACCGGCCTCGCCCGGGTGCAGGGGATTGCCGGAGCAATTCAGCGCGCTGATCGCGATGCCGTGATCGGCAAGACGAGCCCGGAACTCCTGCCGCGCCACGGCGCTGTCGAGCAAGCGGTCGAGCTCGAGATGCGGCGCTGTCGACCAGTTGCCGCAGCCAAACTCGAGCATGTCCATCTCCAGACGCGCGGCGACGGCGAGCATCGCGTCGAAATCGGCGTCGGGCAGGCTGTCGGTGATCATTCCGATTTTCATGGCATGGCTTTCGCGGTTCATGCGCATCACCGCGATCGGCGGAGACAGGGAAACCCTATCATATTGCGCGCCTGCGGCGACCCACGGGCCGACAGTGGGCACAGGCAGCGCGTGAGCGGAGGCACCGCATGCGAGATCGTCGACTCTGGCTTTGTCTGCTGAGCCTGGCCTTCCTGGCCGGCGCCGCCATGGCCGCAGCGCTGACCCGTGCGCAGGCGCTGGCTGCCTTGGCCCAGCCTGACCCGGCCGCACGTCTGATCGGCGTCGACCGGCTGGCCGAAATCGGCCGCATGGCCGACGCCGATCGCGTCCTCGAGCGGCTGGCCGATGCCGATCCACGCGTGCGCAGTGCTGCGGCGGCCGCGGCCTGGCAAATCTGGAGCCGATCCGGCGACCCGGCGATCGACACACTTTATGCACGCGGGGTCGAGCAGATGCAGGCGTCGGCGCTGGGCGAGGCTTTGGTGACCTTCAATCAAGTCGTTCAGCGCAAACCGGCATTTGCCGAGGGCTGGAACAAGCGGGCCACGATCTACTTTCTGCTCGGCGAACATGAAAAATCATTGCGTGATTGCGAGGAAGTGTTCAAACGCAATCCCAAACATTTCGGGGCCCTGTCCGGCGCCGGCCAGATCCACCTGGAGCTGGGCAACACCCGGCGTGCGCTCGAGTTCTTTCGGCGCGCGGTCAAGGTCAATCCGAACCTGGAGGGGCCGGCGTCGATGATCCCTCTGCTCGAACAGCAGCTGCGCGAAGACGACAAACACAGGGCCTGAGCGTCTGCGTGAGTGCGCTTTCACGGGCAACGGGTCAGCCGCCAGCCGGCAACATTTTGAGAGTAACGTTATTGGCCCAGCGCCCAGACTGGCGCCTTCCAATTCTCTGCGGAGGCCCCATGAATCTCGATGCAGCCTTGCCGACATTCCGCCTGGAACCGGGTACGACCATCACGCAGGCCAACCCGTCGAACGACTCGGCAGTCACGCTCGCCTCACCGGCACTGGAGGTGATGACGGACCTGGCCTACGTGAAGGCCGCCACGACCCATCCCGCCACCACGCTGCGGCAGGCCGAGCAGATGATGATCTACCAAGGCGTTCGCATGCTCTTCGTGGTCAGCGAAATGCCGGCCATCGCCGGCCTGATCACCGCGACCGACCTGCGCGGGGACAAGCCTATGCGTGTCGTGCAAGAGCGCGGCCTGCGCTATGACGAGTTGTGCGTTGCCGACGTGATGACGGAGCTGGCGAGCCTGGATGCAGTCGATTACCAGCGCGTGCAAACGGCCGCCGTCGGCAACGCCGTGGCCACGCTCAAGCGGCTGGGCCGCAACCATTTGCTGGTGGTCGAGAGCGCCACGGCGCAAACGTCGCAGCGGGTGCGAGGATTGATCTCGCTGGCGCAGATCGAGCGGCAACTCGGCACCGCCATCGCCATCACGCCCATTGCCAGCAGTTTCTCGGAGATCGAGCGGGCGCTTGCCTGACAGGGCCATGGTTCGACGCTTGCGCGCGAGGCAAGCCGGCCCACGGGTCGACCGCCCAGGGTCTATCGCCCTTCACTCGAGCAGCAACAAGCCGTCGACCGCTGCGATCGCATCGGTCGAGAGCTGGACCGGATTGATTTCGAGCGTGAAGCGCGGCCAGGGCGCGCTGGCCGCCAGCGCCGAGAAACGGGCAATGAAGTCGGCCGCCAGGCGGCGCTGGGTGTCGCTCAGGGTGTCGGGCAGGCGCCTGAGGGTGCGCAATTGCGCCAGCAGGTCCAAGGCCCCCTCGGCATCGATCGGGGCACGGGCGAAGACCACGTCGTCGATGATCTCGGTGATGGCGCCGCCCATGCCGCAGCCCACCATCACGCCGAACTCGGCGTCGCGAAAGGCGGCGACCAACAACTCGCGTTCGCCGCGGAACATATGCTGCACCCAGACGCCGTCGAGCGCCACGCCGAGCGCGGCGGCGCGGGCGCGAAAGGCGTGCTCGGTCGCCGCGACCGTGTCGGCGTTGCCGACGTTCAAGGCCACCAGGCCGACCGCGGCGCGGTGCGTGATGGCCGGCGAAATGGCCTTGATCGCCACCGGATAGCCCAGCTCCTGGGCCGCGCGCACGGCGTCTTCGGCATTGCTGGCCATGCGCCCGCGCGCCACCGGCAGGCCGACGGCTTCGAGCACGCGGGCCACGATAGGCTCCGACACCACCGCGCCGGCGTCGGCGGCCACATGCTCGTGCCACGCGAACGGGGTGCCGCCCTGCACCACTTGGCGGATGCGATGCCGCAGGTTCGCCGCGTGGCGCACCAGGTGCCCGAGGACACGGGCCGCGCGCGCGTGTTCGCTGAAGACATAGATGCCGCGCGCCGCCAGCGCCTCTTCGGTGCCGGCCGGCATGGCCTGCCAGGTCAGGCAGATCGGCTTGTCGGTGCCTTGGCGAAGGGTGTCGAACATCTCCACCACCTGTGGCGCCAGCGCGTCGAAGCCGGCCGAGAGGAACATCCACGCATCGGTGCCCGGCGCGTCGGCCAGGGCCTGCAAGGCCACCGGCATGTGGGCGCGGTACTTGGCATTGGTCATCATGCCGGGCGTGAAGTCGATCGGATTCAGCGCCGAGCTCAGCGGCGTGAGCAATGCGGCGATGCGGGCCACGGTGCCGGGGTCGAAGGCCGGCACCTGCAGGCCCACGCGCACACATTGGTCGGTGGCCAAGACACCGCTGCCGCCGCCGAAAGACGAAATCAGCACGCGCTCGCCGGCCGGCCACTGGCCCGGACGCATCGACGCGAGCTGCAGGCACACGTCGAGCAGCTCTTCGGTCGAGTGCACGCGGATAACGGCGTGCTCGCGAAAAATCGCTTCGTAGGTGCGGTCCTGGCCCGCCAGCCGGCCGGTGTGGGCCAGGGCGGCGCGGCCGCTGGCCTCGGTGGCACCGCCCTTGAGCACCACCACCGGCTTGCCGCAGCGGCGTGCGTGCGCCAGGGCTTCGACGAATGCCGGCGGGTCGGACAGGCCCTCGGTATAGACCGCGATGACCTTGGTGCCGTCGTCTTGCGCCAGCGCACGGATGAAGTCGGCAATGCCCAGCGCCACCTCGTTGCCCACGCTGACCGTGATGCGAAAGCCCAGGCCGAGCTGCTGCGCGCGCGAATGCGCCATCACGCTGATGCCGCCGCTCTGGCTGACCATGGACACTGCACCCGGCGTCAGCCGCGGCAAGTCGTGCAGCAAGGAGCTGAACGACGCCGTCATGCCGATCGCGTTGTTGATGATGCCTATGCAGTTCGGGCCGCAGAACTTGATGCCACTGGCGCGGCAAAAGGCCGCCAGCTCGGCCTGCAAGGCACGGCCCGGCTTACCCACCTCGGCAAAGCCGCCGGCCCAGGCCACGGCCGAGGGCACGCCAGCGGCGACGCAATCCTGCAGCACGGGCAACACCGACTCGGCAGGCACGGCGATGATGGCCAGATCGGGCACCGCAGGCAGTGCCTGCAGGCTGGGGTAGCACACCAGGCCGGCGACTTGTGGGTGTGTGGGGTTGACCGGCCACACCGGCCCTGCATAGCCGAACTTGCGCAGAAACCGGACCGCCGCGCCACCGAGGTTGCCTTCGCGGTCGGACGCACCGATCACGGCCACCGAACGCGGTGACAGCAGCGGCGTCAAGTCGCCGAAGGGTGCACCAGGCGATGCAGGCATCGTCAACGCGCGCCGAAGCTCAGGCCCTTGAACAGCTCCTTGTATTCGCGCGGTTGAGAGCGCCAGTACTGCGGCGGTGCGCTGACCTGCGCACCCAGCTTGGCCGCCGCGTGCCAGGGCCAGCGCGGGTCGTACAGCATCGCGCGCGCCAGCGCGACCGCGTCGGCCTCGCCGTTGGCCAGGATCGCCTCGGCCTGCTCGGCCTCGGTGATCAGGCCCACCGCAACCGTCGGCAAACCGATCTCGGCCTTGATGCGCTTGGCAAACGGCACCTGGTAGCCCGGCCCGAGTTTGATCGCCTGCAGCGGCGACACGCCACCGCTGGAGACATGGATCGCCGCGCAGCCACGGGCCTCGAGTGCCTGCGCCAGCGCCAGCGAGTCGTCGATGTCCCAGCCGCCGCTGACCCAGTCGATGGCCGAGATGCGCACCCACACCGGTCGCTCGGGCGCAAAGGCCGCGCGCACGGCGTCGAAGACCTCGAGCGGAAAGCGCATTCTGTTTTCCAGGCGGCCGCCGTACTCGTCATCGCGCCGGTTGGCGATCGGCGACAGGAACTGGTGCAGCAGGTAACCATGGGCGGCGTGGATCTCCAGCCCGTCCAGGCCCAGGCGCGCGGCGCGCCGCGCCGCCTGCGCAAACGCGTCGCGCACACGCTTGAGGCCCGCGCGGTCGAGCGCCGCGGGCGGCTGCTCGTGCGGCGCGTGCGCCAGCGCCGACGGCGCGACGGCCTGCCAGCTACCCGGCTCAACGAGCGGGACCTGCTGCCCGCCCTGCCAGGGCACATGGCTGGACGCCTTGCGTCCGGCGTGCGCGAGTTGCATGCCGATCTTGATCGGCGAATGGGCGCGGGCGGCGGCGATCACGGGCGCCAGGCCAGCCTCGTTGGCATCGGAGTACAGGCCCAGGCAGCCTGCGGTGATGCGCCCCTCGGCCTCCACCGCCGTGGCTTCGATGATCAGCAGCCCTGCGCCCGATAGCGCCAGCTGGCCGAGGTGCATCATGTGCCAGTCGCCCGGCGTGCCGTCGCGGGCCGAGTATTGGCACATCGGTGCGATGACGATGCGGTTGTCCAGCCGCAGGCGGCCGATGTGCAGGGGTTCGAAGAGCAGGCTCATGGCGCCACTCTACCCGGCGCGCACACAATGCAGCGATGGACAGACTCTTCTTCACCCTGGGTTGCCTGAGCGCAGGCGTCGCGGTGGCCCTCGGCGCCTTCGGTGCGCATGCCCTGAAGACGCGACTCGATGCCAGCCTGCTGGCCACCTTCGAGGTCGGCGTGCGTTACCAGATGGCCCATGCCCTGGCCCTGCTGGCCGTGGCCTGGGCGGCCACGCGCTGGCCGGGCGGCGCGGTGAACGCCAGCGGCTGGTTGTTCGTGGCCGGGACCGTGCTGTTCTCGGGCAGCCTGTACGTGCTGGCCCTGAGCGGCATGCGTTGGCTCGGCGCCATCACGCCGCTCGGCGGCGTGGCCTGGCTGGCGGCCTGGGCCTGCCTGGCCTGGGCGGCCTGGAGTTCTCAGAACGGGTAGTGCTGCAGCAGGCGTCAACGCGTCCCGTCAGCGGCCAGCGACGCGATCGCCGCATCCACACCGCCGCGGCCATACGCGATGCCCTGCACCCGCATCGCTGCTTCGACGCCGGCCAGGCAGCCCAGGATCATGGCCTCGTTCATGTCGCCCAAGTGGCCGATGCGAAAGACGCGGCCCGCGAGCGGCCCCAGGCCGCCGGCCACCGCCACCTGGAAGCGCTCGCGTGCCACATTGCGCAGGGCCTCGGGGTCGATGCCCGGCGAGACTTCGATGGCGGTGACCGACACCGAGCGCGCCGCCGCCACCTTGGTGAACAGACGCAGGGCGCCGCCTTCGCCCCAGGCGCCGACCGCCGCGTGCACGGCGCGCGCCAGGCGGGCATGGCGTGCGTGCACGTTGGCCAGGCCTTCGGCCTCGATCAGGCCGAGCGCGGCCTCCAGCCCCGCCAGGTGCGCCATCGGCAGCGTGCCGCAGAACTTGCGGTAGGCAAAGTCGCTGCGCCGACGCTCCCAGTCCCAATAAAAGCGCGCCGTCTCGACGCGCTTTGCGGCCTGCATCGCGCGCTCGTCGGCGGCGACGAAGGCCAGGCCCGGTTGCACCATCAAGCCCTTTTGCGAGGCGCCCATCACCACGTTGACGCCCAGCGCGTCCATCGCGAACGGCGCGGCCGCCAGCGAGGCCACCACGTCGACCACGAACAGTGCCGGATGCCTGGCGGCATCGATGGCGGCGCGGATCGCCGCGATGTCACTGGTGGTGCTGCTGGCCGTGTCGGTGTGCACCGCGAACACCGCGCTGATCAGGTGCTGCGTGTCGGCGCGCAGCGCCGCCTCGACCGCCGCGGCGTCGATCGGATGGCCCTCGACGTACGGCGTGCGCAGCGCGCGGCCGCCGAAGGCCTCGACCTGCTCGGCCCAGTTGTCGGAGAAGTGCCCGGTGCCCGGCACCAGGATCGCCGTACCGGGGCCGACCAGGTTGGCGATCACCGCCTCCCAGCCGCCGTGGCCGTTGGCGGCGTAGAAGAACACCTCGGCGCGATCGGTTTGCAGCAGCCGCTTCATGCCCGTCTCGCAAGCCGCGATGAGCTGCGGCACGCGCGGATCGCCCAGATCGGTCGGCTGGCGCGACATCGCCGCGACGACCGCGTCGGGCACGTGCGTGGGGCCGGGCGAATGCAGGGATCGGATGCCGGGGATGCGGGTGTCGGTACTCATTGTTCGACGATGTTAGCCGTGGCCCACGGCGCGACGATCAGGCGCTGATTGACTGAGTTTATCGATTGGAGAGATAAACTCCCTATACGCAAGTAAGGTCCGCATACATGGAGCCCTTGAACAACCCCTTCTCGCCCGGCGCCGGCAGCCCGCCGCCCGAGCTGGCGGGCCGCGCCGAGCTGATCGAACAGGCCCGCATCATGCTGCGGCGGGTGCAGAGCGGGCGCTACGAGCAGAGCCTGATGCTGGTCGGCTTGCGCGGCGTCGGCAAGACGGTGCTGCTGAACCGGATCCGCGAGCTGGCCGAAGCGACGGACTACACCAGCGTGATGATCGAGGCCACGGAAACCCGGACGCTGCCCGAACTGCTGGTGCCGCCGTTGCGCCAGATCCTGTACCAGCTCGATGGCATGGCCGGCGTCAGCCACAAGGTCAAGCGCGGCCTGCGTGTGCTGCGCAGCTTCATCGGCGCCCTGAAGGTGAAGGTGGCCGACATCGAGATCGGCCTGGATATCGACCCGGAAAAGGGCAGCGGCGACTCCGGTGACCTCGAGGCCGACCTGTCGGAGATGTTCGTCGCCCTGGGTGAAGCGGCGCAAGACCGCGGCCGGGCGGTGGTGGTCATCATCGACGAGATCCAGTTCGTCAGCGACGCCGAAATGAGCGCGCTCATCATGGCCATCCACCGCATCTCGCAGCGCCAGCTGCCGCTGGTGCTGGTCGGTGGCGGCCTGCCCCAATTCGTCGGCCTGGCCGGTCGCTCGAAGTCCTACGCCGAGCGGCTCTTCACCTATCCCGCGGTCGGGCCCCTGGCACCCGACGACGCCAAAGAAGCGCTGCGCGGCCCGGTGCGCGCCCAGGGTGCCGACTTCACCGACGCGGCGCTCGACGAACTGGTGACCGTCACGCGCGGCTACCCGTACTTCCTGCAGGAATGGGGCTACCAGGCCTGGAACCTCGCGCCCGCCTCGCCGATAGACAGCGAGGTCATCAAGCGCGCCACCACGGCCTCGATCAAGAAGCTAGACGGCAGCTTCTTTCGCGTCCGCTTCGACCGCCTGACCCCGCGCGAAAAAGACTACTTGCGCGCGCTGGCCGCGATGGGCAACGGCGCACAGCGCTCGGGCGACATCGCCGACGCCCTGGGCGTGAAAGTGCAGTCGGTGGCACCGCTGCGCAGCGGCCTGATCCGCAAGGGCATGATCTACAGCCCCGCGCACGGCGACACCGCGTTCACGGTGCCGCTGTTCGACGAGTTCATGCGCCGCACCATGCCCGATTGGAAGCCGGTGCAGCGATAGCCGGCAGTCACTGCTCGACGCGGCCGGCAGCTTCCCCCAGGTCCGCGGCGATCAAGCGAAACTGCTCCAGCGCCGCCTCCAGATCGTCCACGATCTCCTGCGCGATCACGTCGGGCGGCGGCAGGTTGTCGCTGTCGGCCAGGGTCTCGTCGCGCAGCCAGAAGATGTCCAGGCTGGCCTTGTCGCGCGCCATCAGCTCGTCGTAGGCGTAGGCGCGCCAGCGGCCGTCGGGGTCTGCTCCGGCACTCCAGGTCGGCCGTGCGGTCGTGGCGGTTCGCCGGGTTGTAGCAGCCGCACGAACTCGTCCAGGTCCGCGCGCTTCAGCGGGTTGGTCTTGAGCGTGAAGTGCTTGTTGGTGCGCAGGTCGTAGATCCAGAGCTTCTTCGTCCACGGCGTTTCGCTCGGCGGGCTTCTTGTCGAAGAAGAGCACGTTGGCCTTCACGCCCTGGGCGTAGAAGAGGCCCGTGGGCAGGCGCAGCAGCGTGTGCACGTCGCACTCGTGCAGCAGCTTGCGGCGGATGGTCTCGCCGGCGCCGCCCTCGAACAGCACGTTGTCGGGCACCACCACCGCGGCGCGGCCGTTGATCTTGAGCAGCGTCTTGATGTGCTGCACGAAGTTGAGCTGCTTGTTGCGAGGTGGTGGCCCAGAAGTCGTCGCGCTCGATGACGTCCTTCTCGGTCGTGCGCTTGCCGTCGGCGCCGACGATCATGGTGCTGCTCTTCTTGCCGAAGGGCGGGTTGGTGAGCACCACGTCGAAGCGCTCGCCGGGGTCGGCGGCCAGCGCGTCGGCCACCTTGATCGGCACGCTCTTCTCGCGAGCCGATGCCGTGCAGCAGCAGGTTCATCGCGCACAGGCGCGCGGTGGCCTGCACCAGCTCCCAGCCGCGAAGGCGCTCTTCCTTGAGGTGCCGCTTCTGGTCGCGCGTGAGGTTGGGGTTGTGCTGCGGCGATGTAGTTGTGCGCGGCGAACAGAAAGCCGCCGGTGCCGCAGGCCGGGTCGCAGATCGTCTCGCCGGGCTTGGGCGCGATGCAGTCCACCATCGCCTGGATCAGCGCGCGCGGCGTGAAGTACTGGCCGGCGCCGCTCTTGGTGTCCTGCGCGTTCTTCTCCAGCAGGCCCTCGTAGGCGTCGCCCTTCACGTCGGCGCCCAGCGCCGACCAGTTCTCGGCGTCGATCAGGTCGACGATCAGGCGGCGCAGCTTGGCCGGGTCCTGGAACTTGTTCTGCGCCTTGCGGAAGATGAGCGCCGAGCGTGCCCGTCTGCCTTGCCCAGCGTTTCCAGCGTGTGGCGGTAGTGGTCGAACAGCTCGTCGCCGTCCTTGCGCCAGCAGCGAGGGCCAGGCGTACGCGGCCGGGATGAGGCTCGGCTGGCTGTACGGCGGCCGGGTGCGCTCGTCGGCCATCTTGAGGAACAGCAGGTAGGTGAGCTGCTCGACGTAGTCGCCATAGGTCATGCCGTCGTCGCGCAGGACGTTGCAGTAGTTCCAGAGTTTCTGGACGAGGGTGGAGGCGTTCATGAGTTCGTCAGCTGCGCCAGTTGCATCACTTTGGCTTCCAGATCATGGCTGTAGCGATAGTCACCGCCGCCGCGACCGGCGAAGGCTTCGAGCTTGGTGGCCACGAATGCGGGCGCCGTGATCACCAGGATCTGTGTCTCGCTCGGCAGAGTCACGCCCTGGGCCGTTTCCGCCGCCAGTGCGTACCAGCGGTTGCTGAAGCCGAGTACGTCATCCAGGGTGGGCATCACGTCGACCGTGACGCGTTCGATGGTCCATCGGCAGATGGGTGCGCCTTGCCGCTTGTCTTGTGCGAAACCCCGTGCGCGCAGGGCCTGCTCCAAGTGGTAGTAGTCAGCGCGGGCCAGAACGTGGGCTACCAAGTCGACGTCTTCGGTCGGCCGGATCGCTGGTTGTGCGGCATCGGTGATCAACAAGCCCGCGACGGCACCGCCGACGAACACCAGTTGCTGGCGCAGTGCCTCGCCAGGTGCGAGGCCACCACCTCCAGCTGAGCCACATTCGGGTCGTTCGGGTTCAGTGACGCAGCCATCATGCAGCCCAGCGCTTGTCGAGCGCTTCGATGGCAAGCGCGCGCTCGCGCGCGCTTCCTCCGCGCACTGCGTCGAACAGGGCCAGCAGTTCATAGAGCGCAGGGTTGCGCGCAGCGGCCTCCGGCACCGTGGGGTAGAGCGGGTAGAAGGCTTCGCCGCGCACGCTACCACTCTTGTGCGGCCATACGGGCGGCAGTTCGTTCGCGGGCGCGACGATCAAGGTGTTGAGCGGGGCCGCGGCATAGCCCGTGGGCAGGCCGCGTGTCGAACTCCCGCGCGTGGCCGGAAAGCAGTAGCGCGCGCCATGCTGCACGAACTGGCGCAGCGCTTCACGCAGCACCAGCGGCCGGCCGGCAGCGTCCTTGCGTGCCAGCTGTGCCGCCATGGCGCGCTCGACACCGGCATGTACTTCAGAAGCTGTCAGGCCTAACTCGCCTGCCAGCGCGGCGTAGCTCGGCGCCGCGTCTGGCAACAACGACAGGCGAAGCAAGACCACCAGGTCCTGGGGGCGAAGCACGATCTGCGGGTTCGTCTTGGCGTGCGACATGGTGGGGAAACGGCCTTCATTCGCTATTTGCAAATGGCGAATGTACGGCAAGAAACCCGGTGCAGCAAGGCGGCGGGTCACCACACTGGTGAAAGCAAGTGATTGATTTCAAACGAGGAATTGCCCGCTTCCGGATTCACGTGTGATAGCCGGCGTGAGCGGCGGCTGGAAGTGCACGCTTCGCCCAGCTCCGCCCGCAACCAACGCAACCAAGGGATGCCGGCATGCGACGAGCCCACGTTGGTGAGCAGCAGCGAATCCGGCGTTTCCACCACCTGCACACGCCCGCGCAGGCCGTAGTCCTGGTGCGCGATGCAGTTGTGCAGCGCCTCGCGGATGACCCACGGGTCGTACTGCGTCAGCTCCACCGGAAACAGTGTGCCGTCGGGCAGCGCCCGCAACGTGAGGTTGCGAATGCGCGCGAGCACTTTGTCGACGTTCAGAATGAACGGCGGTCCGAAGTGCTCATAGTCCAGCTCCTCGTTGCGCTCGTTCTTCAACATCCAGCTGATGCGCGCGACGGCCGGTGCCAACAGCGTGGCCGCCTCGCCCCGGCCCAGCAGCAGCAGCGCCGCATGCGTCACGGCGCCCTTGATCGTGAGCTTGGCCTTGTTGAGGAACGATGTATCGTCCCAACCCGCCACCTCGGCGGCCTGCTGCGGAAACTTCGTCGTGTATTCGCGCCGCGCCTTGATCAAGGCATCGGGGTCCAGATCGTCAAGCGTGGCACGTTCGCAGACCTGCGCGCTCCAGTCCACGCGGCGTTGCCAGATGGCGCGCTCCTTCTCGGGGTACTTCCGCAGTTCCGTCTTGCTCGTGCCGTCGCGCACATACGCCGTGCCGTAGAAGGCTACCGGCCGGTCGAATGCCGGGTGCACCTCGAACAGCACGACACGCGCACCTTCGTAGGTGAATGGGTGAATCTCGAAGCCGACGTTCGGATGCAGGCCCACGGACAACCACAGCGGCAACAGTTGTTCGCCCTTGCCCTTCTCGGCGTGCGGATCGAACGTGGTTCCCACCACCGCATGGGTGCCGTCTTCGATGCCGAACACCAGGTAGGCGCGCGGCTTGCCCAGCAGGCAGGCCGAGTTGGCCAGCGCCGAAAGGTACTCGCCCAGCAGTTGGGGTTCATAGCGGTTGGCCTTGAACTCCAGCCATTCGGCCTCGCGCGGCTCGGCGCGCAGGCGGTCGAGCAAGGCAGTGAGTTCGGCCGTGTTCACACAGTCGCCTCGGACAGCGTTGGCTCGGCGGGCGCGTTGCCGTTGTCCAGCGGCATGCGCCTGGCCACCTTGGCCAGGCGCACCAGGTTCGCCTCCAGGAAGTGCACATGCGCCTTGTTCAACTGCCCCGGCGCGGCCACGAAGCACACCGCGCGGGTCCAGAAATCCTTCTGCGCGTAGTGCGATTCGAGCCGCGGGCGGATGGGGTCGCCCTCGCCGATGTAGAGCTTCTCGCCCTCGCTATCGTCGCGCGGGCCGAGCAGCAGGTACACGCCCGTCTGGCCCAGCTCGTCGCGCTGCTTCACCTTGGGCAGCAAGGCGCGCGGGAAAACCAGCGCCTTGCCGATCCAATTGGAGCGCTCGACGACGCGCAGGCCGTCGGGGTCGCCGTCGGCGACGAAGATGCGGAGGGAGAAGGGGATGCTCACGACGCCCCGTCAATCCCAGCGGTCGACCTGTTTGCCGTCGACTGCGTCCAGGAAGCTGCGGACTGCACGTTGATGTTCGGGTGTCACTTCAGCCACTCCATGCCCAGCCGCACGCTCTGCTTGTCGAAGGAGACGGTGCGCGCGCAGCCCGCCGCGGCAGCGGCCTCGGCGATGAGCGCGTCGGCCAGGTCGCCCGCGCTGCTGCCCAGGCGTGCCACGGCGCGCAGCACGACGGTGCGCTGCTCGATCACGAACTGGCGCGTGTCGAGCAGGTCGCGCACGGTGTCGCGCAGCTCGGCGGCAGTGGCGCCGTACAGGCGCTTGAGCACCCAGCAGGTTTCCACCAGCACCACCAGGCCGATGAAGCCGGGCTCGCGTTCGCTCAGTTCGTGCTCGATCAGGCGTGTGGCGCGGGCGGACTGGGCCGCGTCGTCCTGCGCCAGGTAGCGCACGAGGACGTTGGTGTCCAGCCCGGTCATGCGCGCTCAGCGCCGGCGCGGCCCGGCCTTGGCAGGCGCGGGCCGGCGCGCCACCGCTTCGGCCTGCACGGCCTCGGCCATGGCCTGCAGGCTCACCGGCTCGGCATTGCGCCCGGCAAAGCGGCCGCGCAGGCCGCGCACATCGTGCCGCAGCGGCACCACGCGAAAGCCGCCCTCGGCATCGGCCACGAAATCGAGCTTGTCGCCGGCCTCCACGCCCAGCGCCTGGCGCACGGCCTGGGGCAGCGTGATCTGGCCTTTGCTGGTGAGGGTGGCGGTGGACACGGCGGCCTCCTTACGTTTGGTAAGGATCGTACCAGCCGCGCGCCGGGCCGGCAACCGGTGCACGGGCCGGCGCCGCCGCGCGCCGGCCGTTCTTCGGCGTAGAGTGGTCGCCCCGTACCCACCCAGGAGTCGCCATGCACATCGAGTCCTACCTGTTCTTCAACGGCCGCTGCGAGGAAGCGATCGCCTTCTACAAGGCTGCGCTCGGCGCCGAGGTGCTGATGCTGATGCGCCACAAGGAGGCGCCCGAGAAGCCGCCGCCCGGCATGCTGCCGCCGGGCTCGGACGACAAGGTCATGCACGCCACGCTGCGCATCGGCACCAGCAACCTGATGTGCAGCGACGGGCGCTGCGACGGCAAGCCGGTGTTCAACGGCTTTTCGCTCTCGCTAGACGCAGCCAACGAGGCCGAGGCCGAGCGCCTGTTCAACGCGCTGGCGGCCGGCGGCACGGTGCAGATGCCGCTGGCCAAGACCTTCTGGTCGCCCAAGTTCGGCATGGTGGCCGACCGCTTCGGCGTGGGCTGGATGGTCAGCGTGGCGGGCCAGTAGGCCGCGTCCCGGCGCTCACAACAGGCTGGCGCCGATATTGATCAGCAAGGCCAGCACCGTGGTGTTGAACAGGTAGGCCAGGATGCAATGCAGGGTGCCGATGCGGCGCATCGGCTTGCTGATGAACGACACATCGGCGGTCTGGCCCGAGGTGCCGATGACGACCGCGAAGTAGAAGAAGTCGCCGTAGTCGGGGTGTTCGTCGTCGGGGAACTGCAGCCCGCCCGGGCCGGCCGTTGGCGGCGGCGGCGTAGAAGTCGTGGGCGTAGTGCAGCGTGAACATCACCTGGATGAAGGCCCACGACGAGAGCACCGTCACCCCGGCCAGCGCGATATGCGCGGTGCGGATCGTGCCGTGCATGTCCCTGGCCAGCGCCAACTGGCCGGCGATGGCCGCCAGGCTGGCGACGGTCGTCACCACGACCAGGGCCAGGATCACGATTTGCCCGTCGTCCTGCTGCAGCGCGCGCTGGCGCATGTGGTCGTGCTGCGAGCGCCACATCATGACCGCCGCCAGCAGCACGTACAGCAGGGTGCCGACGTTCCAGGCGATGAGCCAGCGCGTCACCGCATGGCTGGCCAGGTCCACGGGCAGCCACGCGCCGACCACTGCGGCCACGGCTGCGGCGATGAACAGACGCGGCCGGGCGCGCAGTTGTCGCAGGATTCGATTTCGCCGCCAGTTCATCGCTGCGCCTAGGTTATTCGGTGTCATCGGGTGCGCGACGACAGCCCAGCGCCGTCGCGACCCGAGGTCGGAGCGCTACTTGGCGATGGTCACCCATTCCCAGACGAAGAAGTTGTCCGCGCGATGCACCGCCGTGACGTTGGAGCGCGTGGCCCAGGGAATCACCTGGCGGTGCAATGGAATCGTGTGCACCTGCTCCTTCCACTCGCCGAGTGCGGCCAGGATCAAGTCCTTGCGCTTGGCCGGGTCGGCCTCGACGCTCGAGCGCGCCGCCAGGTCGTCGAACTTGGCGTTGCTCGAGCGGCCGTAGTTGTAGGAGCCGATGCCGCCGGCGCCGGGGTTGCGCATCACCGGCGTGAGCGTGGTTTCGGCGTCGGTGATGGCGCCGCCCCAGCCGAGCATGTACATGCTGGTTTCGAACTTCTCCAGCTTGGGGAAGTAGATCACGCGCGGGATCGCGACCACCTTGATGCGCACGCCGATCTTTTCCCACATCCCGGCCAGCGCCACGCAGATCTGCTCGTCGTTGATGTAGCGGTTGTTCGGGCAATCGAGCTGGACTTCGAAGCCATCGGCGTAGCCGGCCTCGGCCATCAGCTTCTTGGCCAGCGCCAGGTCGAACGGCAGGCGGGACTCGAGCTTGGCGTCGTTGAAGTCGGCCTTCGGTGAAGGCGTGTAGCCGCCGGTGGGAAAGCTCTGGCCGTTCATCAGCTTGGCGCGCATGGTCTCGATGTCGATCGCGTGGTACAGCGCCTTTCTGACCCGGATGTCCTTGAACGGGTTCTTGCCCTTGATGTTGCTGTTGATCAGTTCGTCGCGGAACTGGTCCATGCCGATGAAGACGATGCGGTTCTCGGGGCCGTCGACGATCTTCACGCCGGCGGTATTGCGCAGCTTGGCCACGTCGCGCGGGGGCGGGTCGAGGACGAAATCGAGTTCGCCCGAGACCAGGGCCGCGGTGCGCGTGGCGTCGTTGCCGATCGGCGTGTAGACCACTTCCTGCACGTTGCCTTCGATCGGCTTCCAGTAATTGGGGTTGCGCTTCCAGGTGGTCTTGATGCCGGGCTCGCGCTTGACCAGGATGAACGGCCCGGTGCCATTGGCGTTGAGTGCGGTGTAGGCCTCTTCCTTGTTCTTGAAGTCCTGCGGCTTGGTCGCCTTGTGCGCCTCGCACCAGACCTTGCTCATGATGAAGACCGTTTGCACATGCTCCATGAAGATCGGGTTCACGTTGGCCAGATCGAAGTCGACGGTGAAATCGTCGACCTTTTTCGGCGTACCGACGGCATTGGCGTAAACCGCGATCTGCGAGGTGGGTTGCTGCGCGCGGACGACCGAGAACACCACGTCGTCGGCGCTGAACGGCGTGCCGTCGTGGAACTTCACACCGCGACGGATCTTGAAGCGCCACTTCAGCGGCGAAACCTGCTCCCACGAGGTAGCCAGGCCGGGGATGAAGTTGAGTTGCTTGTCGCGCAGCACCAGGTAGTCGTAGACCCGCTCGTTGACCGAGTTGGTGAACGATTCATTCTGCGAATAAGGGTCCATGGTCTGCGCGTCGCCCTGGTTGGCAAAACGCAGGGTCTGGGCCTGGGCCTGAGCCGATACGCCGAGACCGACGGCCGCGGCGATCAGTACGGTGGAGAAGAATCGTTTCGTCGTCGTCATGAGTGTCGCTCCGTGACTGCACAGCAGAGATCGGCAGTTTAGGCAGGCCGTCGCCAGGCCCTGTTGCGGGTTAACGAGAGGGGCCTTGCCTATTCGCGCTCGACATTGGCGAACGCCTGTGCGGCCCGTTCATGCCCCAGTTCGATCAGCTCGTGTGCGCGCCAGAACTCGAAGAAGCCGCAGGCGTTGCGCGGAACGGCCACGGTGATGTCGGGCATGTAGGCCGCCAGCTTGAGGCGTGTGATCGCGTCTTGCATCGTTTGCATGGCGACGAATGCGACGTCGAACAGACCGCGTGCGGGCGCCTCAGGTGGGTGCGCGGGGTGCAGGCTTTCGATGAAGGCATGGATGCGCTGCCGGTACGAGTTGCCGTTGGCCGGCGGTGTGCTCGCCGGGGACGGCGGCCGCACTTCCGTCGGCCCGCTGAGGTTGACCACGATGGTCAGATCGGTGCTGTCGCTGAGCGTGGGCGAAATCGGCAGCGGATTGACCAGCGCGCCGTCGAGCAGGGTTCGGCTGCCGTGCAGGAACGGTGTGAAAACCAGCGGGGTGGCGATCGAGGCCCGGATGGCATCGAACAACTTGCCTTCGCGCAGCCAGACTTCTTCGCCGGAATCGAGATCGGTCGCCACCGCCGTGAACGACAGCGGCAATGACTCGATGGCGCAATCGCCGATCAGCTCACGCAGCACGCCGATGATGCGCTCGCCCTTGAACAGGCCGCCGCTGCCGAAGGTGGGGTCGAGCAGGCGCAGCACCTGCATGCGTTCCAGCGCCAACACCCAGCTGGCGTACACCTCGAGCTTGCCCGTGGCGTAGATCCCGCCGACGAGTGCGCCCATCGAGGTGCCGGCGATGGAGCGGATCTCGTAGCCGTTCTCCGTCAGCCAACGGATCACGCCGATATGGGCCAGGCCGCGGGCGCCGCCGCTGCCGAGCACGAGTGAGACGGATGTCGGGTGATCCACAGAAGCTGCCGGACGCCTTCGCGATCGACTGTACGCCGCCGACGCCGACCCGCTAGCGACTCAGGGCCAGCGCCGCGAGATCCGAAAAACTGACCCGGTCGGCCATCACGCGCAGGATGAAGTCGGCGAAGGCCAGCGCCAGATCGGGCCGCTCGCGTCGCATGCGCTCGAAGTTGGTGCGGGTCAGCGTGAACAGCGTGGCCGGGCCGTCGGCCGACACGGTGGCCGAGCGAACCGAGCGTCGGAAGAAACCCATCTCACCGACCACCGTGTGGGCCATCACGGTGCGTACACGCAGCGTTTCGCCCGTACCCTTGGCAATCTCGATGGCCAGGCTGCCGGCGGCCACCAGGTCGACATTGTCGGCGGGCTGGCCCTCGCGGTAGATGACCTGCGAGCCGGCGATGTCCTTGCGTTCCAGGTAGGCCATGAGCTCGGCGCAGCGCACATGCTCGCCGAGTTGCTGGCCGAGCCAGGACTCGAAACCGGCCAGGCCGGTATCGCTGTCGACCTTGGCGTCGGCAAGCAGCCGGTTCTCGCACCAGGCCAGGGCCAGGTTGCGATCGGCAAACGCGTGGCTCTCGCTCGCGCTGCCGAGAAAGCCGCCGCGCTGCAGCGTCTGCTGGATGGCCGACGCCATCGAACAGCAGACCAGGTGAATGCCCTGCTGCTGGCACAGGTTGCGCAACTTGCTGAGGCTGACGGTGGCTGATGAATCGACTCCCGACACCATGCCGAAATCGAGGATCACATAGGCCACCCGGCCCTTGGGCAGCGCCGCAATGTCGCCGCGCACACGCTCGAACACACCCTCCGATGAACCGAAGAACAGGTACCCGGACAGCCAGTAGAGCTGGATCGCCTCGCCATGCTGCGTCAGGTAGCTGGAGGCTTGCGGTGAGCGATTGACGTAGCTCGCGAACTGCGCCCGCGTGATGTGCCTGCGCACGGCGCCGATCCGGGCGTAGTTGATGGCGAACAGCAGGCAGGCGCCGACGACACCGCCCAGCACCCCCACGACATAGCCATAGCGCACGCACACGGCCATGATGGCAATGGCCAGCAGCAAGTCGAACCAGGCGCGCTGCGAGTGGGGGCGCGACAACGCGGCCTCGACGAAGGTCCAGCCCAGATAGAGCACGAGGCCGGCGACGACAGGAATCGGTATCAGGCCGGGCAGATCGAAATTGGCCAGGCCCACCACACCCAGCGCCAGCGAACAGGCCACGGCGCTGACACGCGTCACGCCACCCGCATGCTCCAGCAGATTGCTCGATGCGATCTGCAAGCTGCTGATGATGCCGCCGAAGGGTGCGGCCACCAGGTTGGCGATGCCGTGGCCCCGAAACTCGCGGTCGAGATCACCCGATGACTTGCGCGAAACCTCGATGCTCGACACCTTGGTGACCAGGGATACCAGCGCCACGATCGTCACGGCAAGCAACTCCGGGACGATGGCGGCCGCGGTCGGCCATGTCAGCTGCAAGGTGCGAAACCCTTCGACGGGCGACCACGGGGTCAAGGCCCCGAGCGACGGCAGGAACCAGCCGTGCGCGGGCTCGGCAAGGCCCAGCGCCCTGAGGATGACGACCCCCACGAGCGACATGGCGATCAGCGCTGCGGGCATGGCGATCGTCGACTTGACCCAACGGCGAAGCGCCAGCAAGACGATCAGGGCGGCGATGGCGCAGGCCACCTTGCCGCCCTGGATCGCCAGCCAGAGGTTCGCCAGGCCCGTGAGGGACGCTTCGCGCCCGGTCGACATGCGCAGACTGCCGGCAATCAGGAACCAGCCGGTGGCCGCCATGAAACCGCGGACGACGAAAAAGGGCACGAAGCGGAAGTAGGACCCCAGTCGGCAGGCGCCGAGGCCGTAGAACAAGGCCCCGGACAGCAGCGTGGCGGCGGTGAAGATCAGCATCACGTTCTGAATCGCTGCCTGCGGGCTGCCACCTGCCGCGATCACGCCCGGGCCGGTCGCCGCGCTGAGCAGCACGAGCACGGCACCCGTCGGCGAATCGATGCCGGTGGCCAGCGGCGGCAAGGAGGTCGTCAGCGCGATCCACACACCGCCGATGCAACTGCCGATCAGCATGGCCCAGATGGCCATCGACGTGCCCTGAGCGAGCTCGCCGGGAAACATCAGTGCGCCGAACGAAACGATGTTGGCAATCAAGGCCACCGAGGCGACGAGGCCCGCGAGGGTGTCCTTGGCCAGCACGCGGCCCTTTTCGAACCACGGTCGACAGGTCGGCGCCACGGGGTTCGCGCGCGCTAGGCACAGGATCGGGAGCGTGCACTCGGCCCTCCATGGCACTCACCAACAACGCAGCTCAAGGCGACAGCGCGCGACCGCCGGCGCCGACCACCAGCGATCAGTATTTGCCGATGACGACGATGTCTTTGTCGCGCGGTGCCGAGAGCACGTAGCCAATCGCGCCGCGATTGCGCTTGACGAAGTCCATCACTTCGAGATCGGTCGCGATCAGCGCCGGCGGCGTCAGCGCGTCGCGAAACGCCTTCTTCACCCACAGCTGGCTGTAACGCTGCAAGTCCATCGCCAGCGCCTTGACGGTGAACTCCGCCTGCGCCAGCTGGTTATCGACCGGTATCAGGCGCACGCCGCGGCTGAATTCCTTGTCGCCGAGGTAGACCTCGCGCACGTCTTCCAACGACAGCTTCGTTTCCGTGCGCGTCACGACATAGACATCGGCACCCATTGCAGACGCCGCCGCCGTGGCCAGCGTTATCAGCGCAGCAAGTCTTGGGAGTCGGGTCGTGCGCGGCATGGTCGCTCAGAATCGGATCGCCCACTGCATCAGCAG
Organism: uncultured beta proteobacterium; assembly: GCA_963741125.1. GTDB lineage: Bacteria > Pseudomonadota > Gammaproteobacteria > Burkholderiales > Burkholderiaceae_C > CADEEN01. The sequence continues at coordinate 349,769 of CAVUGY010000033.1, read as the reverse complement.
TTGATTGAAGCTCACGCTCGGCGAGTCTTCGCGCGTCGTGCGATCGAATTCGGCCTTGAGGGCCGCGTCGGGCGTCAGGTCGTAACGCAGGCCCAAGGCCTGGCGACGATAGGCGCGCCCCGAAGTCTGCATCGCAAAGTAGTTGTCCTGCTGGTCCAGCGCCGCGCGCTCGATGCGCGCATAGGGCACCCATAAATCGAAGCGGCGCCCGGCCTGGGCAAAACCCGCCCAGCTGCGGTAATGGCCGCCGGCGCCGGACAGGTCCTGGTTGTTGAAACGGTAGTACTCGGCCACCACTTCCCACTGCGGCGAATCGAGCGCGGTGTAGGCGCCGAAGATATTCAGCCGCGTGCGATTGGATGGGCTGGCGTCGTCGCGCACATCGCCGCGATAACCATGGGTGCCGATCTTCCAGCCGCTGGCGTTGCCGCCGAAGAGGTAACCCAGGTTGAAACCCAGGGCCGACCCGGGCTCGACCCTGCCGATGTCGTTCGGGTTCAGCGTGTTATCGCGAATCGACGGTGAGTTGCCGACGTACAGGTCATAGGTCACACGGCCCCCCGCAGCACTGAGGGCGCCTGTGCCCAGGACCCCCACCGTGTGCACCGGCAGGATGCCTCCGTGATCCTCGAAGTCGACGAATTGAGGTCGCAGCACCGACAGCTGCAGCTGCTGGCCGTGGTGATACGCGGCGTTCCAGTAGCCCAGCGGGGTGTGAAAACGCCCGAACCAGGCCGTGGCGCCATTGTCGAAGCTGTAGCCGATCTGCAGCCGCTCGACATCGGTCGTCAGGTTGCCGCTGCTGTCGCGCTCGAAGATGAACTCGATCAGCGACTTCACCGAGTCAGACAGTCGCGGCGCGAGATAAAACGATAACGATCCGTCGGTGAAGCCCTTGACGCCACCGCTGGCGCCATGCCAACCCACGTCGGCAAAACCACGCAGTACGACAGGGGGCTTGCTCATCGCTCCGTGGTCGTGGGAGCTGACGAGCTCGGGTGGCGCCACCGGGGTCGGGCTGGACGCCGGAGCGGCAGGGGCCGGCGCACCACGCGCCTCCAGCTCGCGCACCCGCCGAACCAGATCTTCGATGGTTCGCAGTGCCTGCTCGAGCTTGCGCTCGGTGTCCGACTGGGCGTACGCGGGCGCGGCGCACAGGCCGAGCATGAACACGACCGCCACGGCGAGGGAAAACCCGGCCCCGGCTGCGGTGCAGGCATACGAAACGCGGTTGATCAGGCAACGCAGCCACGCGATGCGAACCATCATCGCCACCCCTCCACCATGCGCGGATCAGCGCCGGCGCAGTCTAGCGCAGGCCGGCTTTCCAGGCGGGCACTATTCACCTGTCCCGGCCCCCGTTTTCTCCCAAATACAGGGGGGGTTCCGACCGTCCGTACGGGTCGCGGCAGCACCGTCTCCCGCTATCATCGCGACCCAGATTTGCAGTGCAGAAGTGCGTTAGGCAGTCAACGACTGCAGAGAGGCGCCGGTGCGATGATCAGGGTCAAGCTGCTCAAGCTGCGAATCTTTGCGCAGTTCGTGATCATCGTTGCCCCGATCACGCTGATCCTGATCCTGCAGGCGATCTCCGACGTGCGCCGCACCGCGACCATCGAGAGCATCGTCGATCGGCACGGGCTGGCGCGCGCGGCCAAGGACGGCTACGAATCCTTCGTCACCCTGGCCGCCGACGCGGTGGAAACCGGCAGCCTGGGCCGGCGCGCGCATGAGTCGCTGCAGGCCTCGACCAGCGTGCTGCAGAACCTGCGCCAGCGCGACAAGACGGCCGAACCGGTGGCCTCGGCGCTGGAGTCGCTGGCTGCGCAGGTCTCGCCCGGCCTGCCGCTGGATCGCTTGCTCGCGCTGCAGGGCAGCATCAAACAGATCCGCGAGGCGATCCGCGCCATGGCCGAGCGCTACGAGCATGCCAGCAGCGAGACGATCGCCGAGTCGATCGAGTCGGCGCAGCGCCAGAGCGTAATCGTCGCCGTGGCCACCCTGCTCACCCTGCTGGTCGCGGGCTGGTTCATCTACAGCACGATCATCGGCGTCACCGAGCCGCTCAATGCGGCCGTCGACCTGGCCGGCAAGATCGCGGCCGGCGAGTTCGGGCCACAGGCGCAGCCGCCGCGCAAGCGTGATCTGGGCAATCTGCTGGGTTCACTCGACCTGATGCGCGAGAAGCTGCGGCAATCGCAGAGCGAGATCGAGGCCTACCAGCGTGACCTCGAAGGCCGGGTCGCGGCGCGCACCGCCGAAGTCGAGGCCCGCACACAAGCCCTGGCGCGCTCGGTATCGGAGCTGCAGGCGCTGGCCGAAGTGGTGCAGGCGGTCAACTCGTCGCTCGACCTGGAGACCGTCCTGGCCACCATCGTCGCGCGCGCCGTGGCCCTGGCCGAGGCCGACGCCGGCACCATCTACCAATACGACGAGGCGCAAGGCTACTTCGACCCGCGGGCCAATGTGGGCGTCAGCGCCGACATGGTGCAGACCCTGCGCGAATCGCGCATCCGCATGGGCGACGGGCCGGTCGGCATCTGCGCCGCGAAACGTGCGCCGCTGCAATTGACCGACATCACCACCTTCAACTTCGGCCGGCGCAACGTCTGGATGCACGACGGCATTCGTGCCCTGGTGGCCGTGCCCCTGCTGCGCGACGAGCGTGTCACGGGAGCGTTGGTGGTGCGCCGCAAGGCGGTCGGTGAATTTACTGCCTCGACCGTGAACCTGCTGCAAACCCTGGCATCGCAGTCGGTGCTGGCGATCGAAAACGCGCGGCTGTTCAAGGACAGCCAGGCCAAGACCGAGCAGCTGGCGGTGTCGAGCAAGCTGAAGTCGCAATTCCTGGCCAACATGTCGCACGAATTGCGCACGCCGCTCAACGCCATCATCGGCATCACCGAAATGCTGCAGGAGGACGCCCGCGACTTCGAGCGCGACGACGAGGTCGAACCGCTGGAACGCGTGTTGCGGGCCTCGCGGCAATTGCTGTCGCTGATCAACGACATCCTGGATTTGTCGAAGATCGAAGCCGGCAAGATGGACGTCCACCTCGAGACCTTTGCGATCGCGCCCCTGGTCGAGGACGTGCTCGCCACCATAGGCAGTGCGGCGGCGAAGAACGGCAACCAACTGCTCAACCGCTGCAGCCCGGGCATCGGCAGCATGTATGCCGACCAGACCCGGATTCGGCAGGCCTTGCTCAACCTGGCCAGCAACGCCAACAAGTTCACCGAACAGGGTACGGTGACGATCGACGCCGGCCGCGAGACGGTGGACGGCAGCGACTGGATTTCGATGGCCATCACCGATACCGGCATCGGCCTGTCGCCCGACCAGATCAGCCGTTTGTTCCAGGAGTTCGTGCAGGCCGACGCTTCGACCACACGCAAGTACGGCGGCACCGGCCTCGGCCTGGCCATCAGCCGGCGTTTCTGCCAGATGATGGGCGGCGACATCACGGTGCGCAGCGAACTCGGAAGCGGCTCGACGTTCACGATCCGTCTGCCGGCGCAAGTGGGCGCGTCGCAGCCGGCGCCCATCCGGCGCGTCGCGCGCCGGGCACCGCACCCCGCCGCAGCGGTCGAGGGCTCACTGATACTCATCATCGACGACGATCAGACTGTGCGTGAGGTGATGGCGCGCTTCCTGGAGCGCGAGGGCTTCGTCACGCGGCATGCCGCGGGCGGCCAGGAAGGGCTGCGACTGGCGCGCGAGCTACGGCCGGCGGCCATTACGCTGGACGTGAACATGCCCGACCTCGATGGTTGGACGGTCCTTGCCGCCCTCAAAGGTGACCCCGAGCTGTCCGATATCCCGGTGGTGCTGGTGACGGTCGAAGACAACAAGACCCGCGGCTACTCACTCGGGGCCACCGAGTACATGATCAAGCCCTTCGATCGAGACCGGCTGGTGGCGATCCTGCGCACGATCTGCAGCGCCGACGGCCGGGTCGTGCTCCTGGTCGACGACGACGAGATCATGCGCCAGAGCGTGCGCCGCGCCCTCGAGCAAGAGGGCTGGGAGGTCAACGAGGCTGAGAATGGCAGTCTGGCCCTCGAACATCTGCAGCAGCATCGGCCCGATGTCATCATGCTCGACCTGATGATGCCGGTGATGGACGGTTTCGAGTTTCTGATCGAGATGCGCCGCCACGCCGAGTGGCAGGACATCCCGGTGCTGGTGGTGACGGCCAAAGACCTGAGCGCCGAAGAGCGGAATCGGCTCGACGGCGACGTGGAGCGTGTGATGCAGAAAGGTACCTCGACCTTGGACGAGTTGCTGGCCGAACTCGCACGCGTGCTGCCGCGCTCGATCGCGCTGCGCCAGAGTGCCGATGTCAGGGGAGTGCTGGCATGAAGATCCTGTATGTCGAAGACAACGACGACAACGTCTACGTGCTCGAACAACGCCTGACACGGCAGGGCCACACCGTGCTGATCGCCCGCGACGGCGCGCGCGGTGTCGCTCTTGCCGCGAGCGAACAGCCCGACCTGATTCTGATGGACCTCAGCCTGCCGGTGCTCGATGGTTGGGAGGCTACGAGGCGCATCAAGGCCAGCCCCGCCACGAGGCACATCCCGGTCATCGCTCTGACGGCCAACGCCATGTCCGGCGATCGGGAGCGGGCCCTGGCGGCGGGCTGCGACGAATTCGACACCAAGCCGGTGGACTTTGTGCGCCTGCTGGCCAAGATCGACGCCCACCGACCGCAGGGGACGGCCGAGTGATCGCACCGCATGCCGCCTTGCTCGTTGTCGACGACAACGAGGACAACCGCTACACGCTGACGCGGCGGCTCAAGCGGCTGGGTTACGGCGACATCGCGACCGCCAACGACGGCCGCATGGCCCTCGAACTGCTGCGCGGGCGCAACTTCGACCTGGTGCTGCTCGACATCACGATGCCGGAGATGAACGGCTACGAGGTGCTCGAGCAGATGAAGGCCGACGCCGAGTTGCGCCATGTCCCGGTGATCATGATTTCGGCGATCGAGGAGATCCAGAGCGTGGTGCGCTGCATCGAACTCGGGGCCGAAGACTACCTGCCCAAGCCCTTCGATCCGACCTTGCTGCGCGCACGCGTGCAGGCCAGCCTGGAGAAGAAGGCGCTGCGCGACGAGGTGCGCATGCAAGCCGCGGAACTGGCGCTATGGAATCGCAAGCTCGAGCAGCGTGTGCAGGAGCAGCTGGCGCAACTCGATCGGCTGGGCAAGCTGAAGGGCTTCTTCTCACCGCAGCTGGTCGACTCGATCCTCAGCGGCGGCGGCGAGGAGTTGCTGCGGACCCATCGCCAGGAAGTGGTGGTGGTCTTCGCCGACATGCGCGGCTTCACCGCCTTCACCGACGAGTCCGAGCCCGAGGAGGTGATGGCCGTGCTGGCCGACTACCACGCGGTGATGGGCCCGTTGATCCTCGCGCACGAGGGCACGCTCGAACGCTTTGCCGGCGACGGCATGATGATTTTCTTCAACGACCCGGTGCGGCTCGAGAACCCCGCGGCCAGCGCGGTGCGCATGGCCCTGGCCATGCAGGCGAAATTCCAGCCCTTGCGCGCCCAGTGGCACAAACGCGGCTACGAACTCGATCTCGGCATGGGCATCGCCCAGGGTTACGCCACGCTCGGTGCAATCGGCTTCGAGGGCCGCTGGGATTACGCCTGCATCGGCGGCGTGACCAATCTGGCCGCGCGCATGTGCAGCGAGGCCAAGGGCGGGCAGATTCTGACCAACCGCAAGACGCTGTCGCGGATCGAGGAGCTGGTGAATGCCGAAGCGGTCGGTGAATTGACGCTCAAGGGCATCGGCCACCCGACACATGCGTTCAGCATTACCGGGCTGTCGACGACGCTCGCTCAGGCGGCGGCGCGGTAGCCCTCGTCGGCCAGGGCCTTGACCAGCGCGTCGCGCGGCGTCGTGGTTTGCACCGTGACGCGGTGCGTGGCCAGGTCGGCTTGCACCTGGGCGGCAGGGTCCAGGCGCTGCGCGGCAGCGGTCACGGTCTTCACACAGTGGCCGCAGGTCATCGCGGGCAGGGTCAGGTCAATGGGGGTCACGGTGGTTTCTCCAGGTTGAGCGGCGACAACGGCCTGACTCTAGACCTTGACATGATGGCAAGGTCTAGAGTGCCGTCATGAAAACCTTGAGCCAACTCAATCTTCCGATCGAAGGCATGAGCTGCGCCTCGTGCGTCGGGCGTGTCGAACGGGCGCTGGCGGCCGTGCCGGGCGTGGCTTCGGCCAGCGTCAATCTGGCTACCGAGAGTGCGTCCGTTGCGGTCGAAGCGGGCCACGGCGCCGGCGTCGATGCCGAGAGCCTGATCGCCGCCGTCGAGCAGGCAGGCTACGCAGTACCGCACGCCAGCCTTGCGCTGGCCATCGGCGGCATGAGCTGCGCTTCCTGCGTCGGCCGCGTCGAGCGTGGGCTGGCGGCTGTGCCGGGCGTGCTGCAGGCCAGCGTCAACCTGGCGACGGCGCACGCACAGGTGCTGTACGCGGCGAACGCCGCGCCCGACCTTGGCGCCCAGCTGCTGGCGGCGGTGCAGCGCGCCGGCTACGAGGCGCAGACGATCGACGCGCAAGCGCAGCCGGGCGTCGCCCTGCGGCGCCACGACGCCGGCTGGCGCGTCGCGCTCGCGGCGCTGCTCAGTGCGCCGCTGGCGCTACCGATGGCCGGTGACCTGCTCGGTGCGCACTGGATGTTGCCGGCCTGGTGGCAGGCCCTGCTCGCCACGCCGGTGCAGTTCTGGCTCGGCGCACGTTTCTACCGCGCCGGCTGGATGGCGCTGCGCGCGGGCAGCGGCAACATGGACTTGCTGGTCGCACTGGGCACCAGCGCGGCCTACGGCCTGAGCCTGTTCCTGTGGTGGCGCGATCCGGACGGCATGCCGCTGCTGTATTTCGAGAGCGCGGCGATCGTCATCACCCTGGTGCTGTTCGGCAAGTGGCTGGAAGCGCGGGCCAAGCAGCGCACGCTCGGCGCCTTGCAGGCGCTGCGCGCGCTGCGGCCCGACACGGCCACGCTGCGGCGCAACGGCAGCGAGCGCGTCGTGCCGCTGGCCGAGGTGCGCGTCGGCGACGAAGTGGTCGTGCGCCCGGGCGAGCGCGTGCCGGTCGACGGCCTGCTGATCGAAGGCCGCAGCCACTTCGACGAATCGCTGCTGACCGGCGAAAGCCTGCCCGTGGCGCGTGAAGCGGGCGACGGCAGCGCGCGGGTCACGGCCGGGGCCATCAACGGCGAGGGCCTGGTCGTGCTGCGCACGACTGCCGTCGGCGCCGAGACCACCCTGTCGCGCATCGTGCGCATGGTCGAATCGGCGCAGGCCAGGAAGGCGCCGATCCAGCAGACCGTCGACCGCGTCAGCGCGGTCTTCGTGCCGGTGGTGATCGCCGTCGCGCTGGTGACCTTGCTCGGCTGGGGCTGGGCCAATGGCGACTGGACGCTGGCCATCGTGCACGCCGTTTCGGTGCTGGTCATCGCCTGCCCCTGCGCACTCGGCCTGGCCACGCCGGCGACGCTGATGGTCGGCACCGGCCTGGCGGCGCAGCGCGGCATTCTGGTGCGCGATGCGCAGGCGCTGGAGCTGATGCGCCAGGTGCGCGTGGTGGCCTTCGACAAGACCGGCACCCTGACCGAGGGCCGGCCCAGGCTGGTGGCGGTCGTGGGCCCGCGCGGCAGCCCTGACGAGCGCGACGCCTTGTTGAGCGACGCGGCCGCGGTGCAAGCAGGCAGCGAACACCCGCTGGCGCACGCCGTCACGCGGGCTGCGGCGGCAGCCGGCCTCGCGCCGCCCGCGGCAGCCGATGTGCGCGCCGTGGCCGGCCGCGGCGTCGAAGGCCGTGTCGCCGAGCGTGACCTGCAGTTGGGCAGCAGCCGCTGGATGGCCGAGCTGGGCGTCGCGATCCCGCCCGACTTGGCAGCGCGTGCCGCGGCGCTGCAGGCCGACGGCAACAGCGTGTCCTGGCTGGCCGCGCACAGTGCCGGAGCGGCGCCCGCATTGCGCGGCCTGCTGGCCTTCGGCGATGCCCCCAAGGCCAACGCCGCGGCCGCCATCGCCGCGTTGCAGGCGCTCGGGGTCAAGGCCGTGCTGCTCAGCGGCGACAACCACGGCGCGGCGCAAGCGGTGGCGCGCCGGCTCGGCATCACCGACGTGCGCGCCGAAGTCCTGCCCGGCGACAAGGCGCAGGTGGTGGCCTCGCTGCGCGAAAGCCTGCCCGCCGGCGCCAAGGTGGCGATGGTCGGCGACGGCATCAACGACGCGCCGGCACTTGCCGCCGCCGATGTCGGCCTGGCCATGGCCACCGGCACCGACGTGGCGATGGAAACCGCCGGCCTGACGCTGATGCGCGGCGACCCGGGCCTGGTGGTCGAAGCGCTGGCGCTGTCGCGCGCGGTCACGGCCAAGATCCGGCAGAACCTGTTCTGGGCCTTCTTCTACAACGTGGTCGGCATTCCGCTGGCCGCCTTCGGTGCACTGAGCCCGGTCCTGGCCGGCACCGCGATGGCCTTGTCCAGCGTCAGCGTGATCGCCAATGCGCTGTTGCTGCGGCGCTGGCGGCCGCCGGCGCCCGCCGTCGTTGGCGGCCCAACGGCGCCGACCGAAGGCGCCGCGGTGGCACCGGCATGAACATCGGCCAGGCCTCCCTGCGCAGCGGCGTCTCGGCCAAGATGATCCGCCACTACGAGGCGCTCGGCCTGGTGCCCGGCGTGGCGCGCAGCGAATCGGGCTACCGCCAGTACGACGACGGCACCGTGCACACACTGCGCTTCATTCGCCGCGCCCGCGACCTCGGCTTCGCGACGCGCGAAATCGCCGCCCTGCTGCAACTCTGGCGCGACAAGCGGCGGCCCAGCGCCGAGGTCAAGCGCATCGCATTGACCCATGTGGCCGACCTCGAACAACGCATCGCGGCACTGCAGTCGATGCAGCGCACGTTGCACCACCTGGCCCATGGCTGCCAGGGCGATCAGCGGCCCGATTGCCCGATCCTCGACAACCTGGCCGGCAGCGAATCCTGACAAGCATGAAAAAGGCCGCCCTCGGCGGCCTTGGGCGGACCCACGTCGATCAGCGGAACTTGGCCTGCGGCACGGTGTGCAGGTCGCTCGGCAGCGAGGCGATGTAGTTCGCGATCGCCTTCAGCTCGGGGCGGCTGAAGGGCTTGATCTGCCCGACCATGATCGGGTTGCCGCGGCCGATATGCGGGTTGCCTTCGGTCTGGTAGGCCTTGAGGGCCACGTACAGGTAGTCGGCATGCTGGCCCGCAAGCTTGGGGTAGCCCTCGAGCGGCTTGCTGAAATTGGCGCCGTGGCATGACACGCAGGCGCCCTTGGTCAACAGGGCCGCCACCTCGGCCGACGCCGGCGCAACCTGCTCGGGCAGCGCCGCCGCGTCCTTGCCCAGCGGCTCGTAATAGGCCGCGATCTCGGCCATGTCTTGCTCGCTCAGCGAATCGGCAATGGCGCGCATCGTCGGGTGCTTGCGCTCGCCCTTCTTGTACTCGGTCAAGCGCCGCGACGATGTACTTCGCGCTCTGGCCGGAAATCATCGGCACCTTGTGGATCTCGGGAAAGCTGGCCTGGTAGCCGCGGATGCCGTGGCAGCCGATGCACATCGCCACCTTGCTCTCGATGGCCGCGTGGGCCGGCTTGGCGCTCTGCGCCTGGGCGGTGGGCAGCATGCCGGTCAGGGCCAGCAGCAGAGTGATGAGCAATGCTTTTTTCATGGGAGAAGGTGGTGGCGTTCGAGGCAGCGGCGGATTATAGGGGCCCCACTTATACTGGCCCGCACCCCTGCCGCAGCGCCTTTCCATGACCAAATTCCAAGGCTCCGACCAGTACGTCGCCACCCCCGACCTGATGCTGGCCGTCAACGCCGCGATCACCCTGCAGCGCCCGCTGCTGGTCAAGGGCGAGCCCGGCACCGGCAAGACCATGCTGGCCGAGGAGGTGGCCGGTGCACTGAACATGCCGCTGCTGCAGTGGCATATCAAGAGCACGACCAAGGCCCAGCAGGGTCTGTACGAGTACGACGCGGTGAGCCGGCTGCGCGACAGCCAGCTGGCCGGCGCGGACGGCGCCGAGAAGGTGCGCGACATCCGCAACTACATCGTCAAGGGCGTGCTCTGGCAGGCCTTCACCGCCGAGCAGCCGGTGGCGCTGTTGATCGACGAGATCGACAAGGCCGACATCGAATTCCCCAACGACCTGCTGCGCGAACTCGACCGCATGGAGTTCTACGTTTACGAAACGCGCGAGCTGGTCAAGGCGCGGCACCGGCCGGTGGTCTTCATCACCAGCAACAACGAGAAGGATTTGCCCGACGCCTTCCTGCGCCGCTGTTTCTTCCACTACATCAAGTTCCCGGACGCCGACACGATGCAGTCCATCGTCGACGTGCATTTCCCGGGCCTGAAGAAAGAACTGCTGGCCGCCGCGCTGAAGAACTTCTACGACGTGCGCAATTTGCCCGGGCTGAAGAAAAAGCCCTCGACCTCGGAGTTGCTCGATTGGTTGAAGCTGCTGGTGGCCGAAGACATTCCCGCCCAGGCCCTGCACAGCCAGGACGACAAGGTCTTGATCCCGCCACTGGTCGGCGCCTTGCTGAAGAACGAGCAGGACGTGACGCTGTTCGAGAAACTGGTCTTCATGCAGCGGCACAACCGGTGAGGCCGCATGTGGCCCGAACCGATCGCATTGCGCGGCACGCACGCCACGCTGCTGCCGCTGGCGCGCGAGCACCATGACGGCCTCGTCGACGCCGTTCGCGACGGCGAGCTGTGGCGGCTCTGGTACACCAGCGTACCCTCACCCGAGCAGATGACCGGCGAGATCGAGCGCCGGCTCGGGCTGCAGGCGGCGGGGTCCATGCTGCCGTTCACGGTCTTCGACGCGGCCGGCCGCGTCGCCGGCATGACGACCTACATGAACATCGACGCGGCGAACCGGCGTGTCGAGATCGGCAGCACCTGGTATGCAGGCCATGTGCAACGCACGCCGCTGAACACCGAGTGCAAGCGGATGCTGCTCGCGCATGCCTTCGACGAGCTCGGCTGCATCGCGGTCGAGTTCCGCACGCACCGCCTGAATACGCAGAGCCGGCGCGCGATCGAGCGCCTGGGCGCGCAACTCGACGGCATTCTGCGCGCGCACGCGCGGGCCGCCGACGGCACGCTGCGCGACACCGCCGTCTACAGCATCACCGCGGCCGAATGGCCGACCGTGAAGTCGCATCTGTCATGGCAGCTCGCCAGGCCACGCTGAGGCAGACCGTGGCCCGGAAAAAGACCTTCGGCATCGACGACCTGTGGCAAGTCGAACGTCTGGGCACACCCAGCCTGGCGCCCGACGGCGCGCAGGTCGTGGCCCCGCTCAGCACGGCGTCGATGGACGACAACAAGACATCGAGTGCGCTGTGGCTGCTGTCGACCCTGGGCGGCGCACCGCGCCGGCTGACCGCCTGCGGCGAGAAGGACGGCGCGCCGCGCTGGAGCCCCGATGGGCAGCTGATCGCCTTCACCGCCAAGCGCGAGCAGGAGGGCCAGAAGGACGAAGAGCCGCAGCTCTACCTGATCGCGCCCGACGGCGGTGAGGCTCGCCGCGCGGCCGAGGTGGCGACCGGCGTCGATGCGTTTCGCTGGTGTCCCGATGGGCGCCGGCTGTTGTTCGTGTCCTGGGTCTGGCCCGAACTGGCGAGCACCAAGGCCCAGGCCGCGCAGCTCAAGGCCTTCAAGGCCCGCAAGGAAAGCGGCTACGCGACCAGCCAGGCGCAGTACCGCTATTGGGACCACAACGTGCCGCTGGGCCGCGTGCCGCACCTGCACCTGCTCGAACTGGGCCGCGACGGCCGCGCCGGCAAGCCACGCGACCTGTTCGCCGGCAGCCCCTACGAGCTGTCGCGCAGCGAACCCGACGTCAACCAGTTCGACGTCTCGCCCGACGGCCGGCACGCCGTGTTCGCCTTCGATCCGGCGGCCGAGAAACGCAGCGACGACCGCTTCGCCCTGGCCGAGATCGAACTGCGCAGCGGCAGGGTGCGAGTCCTCGCCAAGGATCCGGCCTGGGACTTCAGCGCCCCGAAGTACAGCCCCGATGGCCAGCACATCGCCTTCATCGCCAGCCATCAGGGCAGGAAGCACACCATGCCCGGGCAGTTGGCGCTGCTCCGCCGCGCCAAACGGGGCTGGCAGGTGGTCAGCGCCGAATGGGACCACGAGGTCCACGCCCCACTGCATTGGGAAGAAGACGGCCAGGCCCTGCTCTTCACCGCGGAAGACAAGGGCCGCACCCACCTGTGGCGCTTCAAGCTGGCCGAGCGCCGCGCCGAAGTGGTGGTCGCCGGCGGCTGGGTCTCGGCCTTCGACCAGGCCGCCGACACCTTGGTGACGCTGGCCGACACGGCCTCGCACCCGGCGCGCCTGCACGCCCACCGGCCGGGCCAGGAGCCACGACGCATCGAGCGCTTCAACGACGAGTTGCTCGGCGCCTTCGAGTTCGGCCGCGTCGAGGAGCTGTGGATCAAGGGCGCCAGTGCCGCCGGCCGCAAAGCGGGTGACCCGGTCCAGGTCTGGCTGACCTACCCGCCGCATTTCGATGCGAAGAAGAAGTACCCGCTGCTGCACAGCATCCACGGCGGCCCGCACACCGGCCCGGGCGACAACTGGCACTACCGCTGGAACACGCAGGTCTTCGCGGCGCAGGGCTACGTGGTGGCCAGCGTCAACTACCACGGCTCGTCGGGCTTCGGCTACGCCTTCCTCGACAGCATCACCCACCGCTGGGGCGAGCTCGAATTGCGCGACATCGAGGCCGCCACCGATGCCCTGCTGAAGAAGCCCTTCATCGACCGCCGGCGTGTGTTCGCCAGCGGCGGCAGCTACGGCGGCTACATGGTGGCCTGGATGAACGGGCACGTGCCCGCGGGACGCTACAAGGCCTACATCTGCCACGCCGGCTGCTACGACTGGGTCAGCATGTACGCGGGCGACGCCTGGGCCTGGCACTCGAAGGAATTGGGCGCCTGGTACTGGGACGACATGGCCAAGACCCAGTCGCAAAGCCCGCATGCCTTTGCCGCAGCCATGAGCACGCCCACCCTGGTGATCCACGGCGCGCTCGACTACCGCGTGCCCGATGGCCAGGGCCTGGCCTACTACAACACGCTCAAGGCGCGCGGCGTCGACGCCCGGCTGCTGTGGTTTCCCGACGAGAACCACTGGGTCTTGAAACCACGCAACAGCCGCCTGTGGCACCGGGAATTTTTCGCCTGGCTGAGCCGCCACGACCAGGCCTCGCGCAAGCGCGGCTGAACGGCCGCGCGACAATGGCACTCGACACAGCGCCCACCGCAATGTCGCCATGCTGATCGACTTCTTCACCACCCTGCGCGCGGCCAAGCTGCCGGTCTCGGTGCGCGAGTACCTGACGCTGCTCGAAGCCCTGCAGGCGGGCGTGATCGGCCCGTCGGTCGATGACTTTTATTTCCTGGCCCGCACCACGCTGGTCAAGGACGAGACCCTGTTCGACAAGTTCGACCGTGCCTTCTCGGCCTACATCAAGGGCGTGACGCTGCGCGCCGACTTCACGCAGGAGGTGCCGCTCGAGTGGCTGCGCAAGACGCTCGAGCTCGAACTCAGTGCCGAGGAGCGGGCGGCCATCGAGACCATGGGCTGGGACGAGCTGATGGCCACGCTGAAGAAGCGTTTCGAGGAACAGAAGGAGCGCCACGAAGGCGGCAGCAAGTGGATCGGCACCGCCGGCACCAGCCCGTTCGGCGCCTACGGCGTCAACCCGCAGGGCATCCGCATCGGCCAGGCCGGCGGGCGCAACAAGAGCGCGGTCAAGGTCTGGGATCAGCGCGCCTACAAGGACTACGACGACACCAAGGAGCTCGGCACACGCAACATCAAGCTCGCGTTGCGCCGGCTGCGCCGCTTCGCCCGTGAAGGCTCGGACCTCGAACTCGACCTCGACGACACGATCCACGCCACCGCCGCCAACGCCGGCCTGCTCGACATCAAGATGATCCCCGAGCGGCACAACAAGGTGAAGGTGCTGCTGCTGATGGATGTGGGCGGCACGATGGACGAACACATCCAGCGTGCCGAGGAACTCTTTTCCGCCGCCAAGAGCGAGTTCAAGCACCTCGAGTTCTATTACTTCCACAACTGCGTCTACGACTTCATGTGGAAGAACAACCGGCGCCGGTTTTCCGAGAAGTTCGCCACCTGGGACCTGATCCGCAAGTACAACCGCGACTACAAGCTGCTCTTCGTCGGCGACGCGACGATGAGCCCCTACGAAATCCTGCAGCCCGGCGGCAGTGTCGAGTACAACAACGAGGAACCCGGCGCCGAGTGGTTGCAGCGCCTGACCCACGCCTTCCCCAAGTGCGCCTGGATCAACCCCGAACCGCAAGGCGTATGGCAGTACCGGCAAAGCATCTCGATCATCGCTCAGCTGATGAACCAGCGCATGTTCCCGCTGACGCTATCGGGGCTCGAAGGAGCGATGCGGCTGCTCAGCAAATGAGCCGGCCGCAGCGGAGCAGGGCCTCGCCACGCTGCGCGGAGTCCGGCCGATGAACCACTTGCGATCGATGGCCGAGCGTCGCGCACTCGGCATTGCGCTGGCCGCTGCCCTCGGCGGCTGCGCCGGATTGCCGCTACCCGAGGCCACACCCGCCGTGTCGGCGCCGCAGGTGCGCCTGACGATAACCGCACCGGACTCACAAAGGCGCTTGCTCGAGAATTACCTCGACCTGGCGCGCCTGCCCGTGATTGCGCCGGGAGAGGCGCTTTCGGACACCGAACTGCGGCGCCTCACGGCCGCGGCACCCGCACAGGCCCGTGCCCTGCTCGCCACCCAGGGGTACATGAATGCCGAGGTCCGTGTGCAGCGCGAAGCCGGCACGGACGGCGGCGTGGCGCGCATCCTGCTCAGCGTCACACCCGGCGCGCAGACCCATGTGGCGCGGGCCGAGGTCGAATTGCACGGCCCGCTCGCCGATGCGGCGGTGGCCGGCGACGCCGCTGCGCGCCAAGCGCTCGCGGCCTGGCGCAGCGCATGGCGCCTGCCGCCAGGCACTGCCTTCACCGACAGCGCCTGGCGTGACGCCAAGAGCGCTGCGCTGGCCAAGCTGCGCGCCGATGCTTACGCCAGCGCTGCCTGGGCCACGACCAGCGCCGAGGTCGATGCCGACCAGGCCACGGTGCACACCCATGTCGCGGCCGAGTCGGGGCCGCTGTTTCGCACCGGCGCCGTGGTCATCGAAGGACTGTCGCGGCAAGACGAGCGCACGGTGCGCAACCTGGCCAACTTCGAAGCCGGCACACCGGCCACCGAAGCCCTGCTGCTCGACTATCAGGAGCGGCTGCAGCGCTCCGGCCTGTTCGAACGCGTCGCTGTCACCGCGAGCACCGATCCGGCCGAGGCCGCCGCCGCGACGGTCACCGTGCGCCTGGGCGAATTGCCGCTGCAGCAGACCACCATCGGCGTCGGCATCAGCGCCAACAACGGCCCACGGGTCTCGCTCGAACACCTGCACCGCCGCGTGTTCGGCGAACAGGCGACGCTGCGCAACAAGGTCGAAGTCGGCAAGTTGCGCGAGGCCTGGGAGGGCGAGTTGTCGTCGCACACCCTGCCCGGCCTGTATCGCCACCTCGTCGGCGGCACCGTCGAACGCCTGTACTCGGACACCGATCGCGTGACCTCGCTGCGCTTTCGCGTCGGCCGCGCGTACGACAGCCAGCGCCTGGAACGAATGCTGTTCGGCGAAGTCGAGCGCGCCTTCGTGGAAGAACTGGTGCCCGGCGCGCTGGCCGCGGCAGCCAACCCGGACACCATTGCCGTGACCTTGAATTTCCACGGCACCTGGCGCGATGTCGACAGCATCGTCCTGCCCACGCGCGGCCAGAGCCTGTCGCTGCAAAGCGGCGTGGGGCGGGTACGCAGCAGCGCCGGCGCCGCCTCCAGCGGCGACTTCGCGCGCCTTTACGGCCGGCTGCAGGCCTGGCGCCCGCTGGGCGGCGACTGGTACGGCCAGGCCCGTCTCGAACTCGGCCAGGACTTCGCGCCGGCGGCGGTCGATGTCCCGGAGTCGCAGCGCTTTCGCGCCGGCGGCGACGACTCGGTGCGCGGCTACGCCTACCGCTCCTTGACCCCGATGGTCGCCGGCGTCGATGTCGGCGGCCGCGTGCTGGCCACCGGCAGCGTCGAAGTCGCGCACCCGATCAGCGATCGACTGCCGAGCATCTGGTGGGCCGCGTTCGTCGACGCCGGCCGCGCCGCCGAACGCTGGCAGGACTGGCGTGCGGCCTGGGGCGCGGGCGTCGGTGTGCGCTGGCGCAGCGCGGTCGGCCCACTGCGGGCCGACCTGGCCTATGGTGAAGAGGTTCGGCAGTGGCGCCTGCACCTGTCGGTCGGCATTGCGTTTTGAGGCGATGAGCACAGCCCCGATGCCGCAGCCCTCGCGCCGTTGGTGGCGACTCGCTGGCGCGGCCCTGGCGGCAACGGCTGTGCTCGTCGTTGGCACCCTGGCTTGGCTGCTGCGCAGCGACAGCGGCAGCGCCTGGCTGCTGGCGCGAGTGCCTGGCCTGGTGATCGCGGGCAGCCGCGGGCACCTTGCCGGTGGCCCGTTCCAGGCCGAGCGCCTGACCCTGCAAATCGGCGGGCGCCGCCTCAGCGCGCAAGGCCTGGCCTGGAAAGACGCGCAGTGGTCCTGGCGGCCGCACGACGGGGCCTGGATGGCATTGACGCTGGTCGAGCCGCGCATCACGCGCGCCGCGATCGACGGCCCATCATCGACCACGCCGCTGGCCGCGCCGACCACTCTGCGCCTGCCCTTCACGCTGACGCTGCAAGGCGCGCACATTCTTGCCCTGTTCGTCGAAGGACTGACGCCGCTGGACGATATCGGTTTCAATGCCACGCTCGGCGCGCGCGGCGGCGCACAGCACCGCCTGGACGAATTGGCCTTCCATTGGGACAAGGCCTCGCTGCGCGCCAGCGGCACGGTGGCCAGCGATGCACCGTTCGACCTCGACTTGCAAGCCGACATACGCTCGCGCCCGACCCGCGAAGCCGCGGCCCCGGCCTGGTTGGCCCGGGCCACGGCGCAGGGCCCGCTGGCCGCGTTGCTCGTCCAGGCGCAACTCGGCAATGCCGCCGGCCCTGCGCTGCGGGCCGAGGCGACCATGCGGCCGTTCGCGTCCTGGCCGCTGGCATCGCTGGTGGCCACCACGCAAGACCTCGACCTGGCCCGCCTGGCCAGCGGCCTGCCGTCCACCCGATTGACAGGCCGCGCCGACATCGACGCCAGCAGCTTGGATGCGCCGGTCACGGCACGCATCGCCATGCTCAACGCCCTGCCCGGGCGCTGGGACCAGCAGCGCCTGCCGGTCAGCCGTCTCGACCTCGAAATCAGCGGCCAGCCGCGCGACCGTTCGCGACTGAGCGTGCGGCGCCTCGCGCTGCAACTCGCGGCCGGTGCCGGCCGCATCGACGGCAGCGGCGAGTGGCATGGCTGCATCGGCCGAGCTGGCGCTGCGCCTGCAGGGCGTGCGACCGGCCCTGCTCGATCTGCGCGCACCGGCGATGACCTTGGCCGGCAGTGCCAGCTTGCAATGGAGTGGCCTGCCCTGGCCCGATGCCAGCACCGCGGCGGCGGCCAAGCAGAGCCTGCAGGCACGGCTGGCGCTCAATGGCCACTTCGATGCACGCAGCGCCCTGCCGGTGCAGATCGGCGCCCTGGCCGATGCCGAGCGCAACGGCGCGGCCTGGCGCATCGAACTGCGCGAGCTGCAGGCGCGCAGTGGCGAGGCGCGCGTTCAGGCGTCGCTGGCGGCCCAGCGCGGCGGCGACGGCGGCTTGGCGCTGCGCAGCCAGGGCGAGCTGTCGGGCTTCGATCCCGCGCTGTGGGTTCCCGGCGCGCCGGATGCGGCGGCCTGGCGCCAGGGCCCGCACCGGCTGGCCGGCGCCTGGCGGGCCGACCTGCAATCGCGCGGCGGCGCCGCCCCGGTCGGCGACCTCGCCGCACAACTGCTGGCCTGGCGCGGCGCGGCCGAACTCGAGCTGCGCGACAGCCTGCTGGCCGGCGTGCCCCTGCATGGCCAGGCCAGGTTCGACGGGCGTGAGCCCGGCTGGAGCGTGTCTGCCGCACTGCAGGCGGGCAGCAACCACCTCAGCTGCAAGGGCGGCTGGCGCCGCGCGCGGGCGACGACCACTGGCGCGTCGATGTCGACGCCCCGGCGCTGGCGGCGCTGCGGCCCCTGCTCGCCCTGCACGGCGCCGGGCTGCAGGCCATCGGCCGCGACACCGCCGGCCACCCACTGGCCGGCGAGCTCCATGCTCAATGGCAGGCGCAAGGGCGCTGGCCCGCGCTGGCCGTCAACGCCGACCTGCGCGCGTCGGCGCTGCAAGCCGGCCCGCTGCGCGCCGAGCAGCTGCATGCCCAGGGGCAGGCCGGGCCCGGTGTCGATGCCCCATTGGCGCTGCAGCTCGACGCCGAGCACGCCAGCCTCGGTGCCTGGCCCGTCGACATGCTGCAGCTGCGGCTCGACGGCAGCCTGGCCGAGCATCGCCTGAGCCTGGACCTGCAAAGCCCGATGCGCCCGCCGGCCTGGACCGATCCCCTGCTCGGTGGCAGCGCCGGCGGCAGCCGGGTGCTGCTGCGCACCCAGGGCCGCTGGCAGGGCGCCGAGCCCGTCCATAGCGGCTGGGCAGGCCGTTGGTCCGGCCACGGCCTGGACCTCGAAGCGCGCGATCGCAGCGCCGGCGGCACGGCGTGGCTGCGTGCGCACCAACTCGAGCTGCAGCTGCAGATCGATGAGCAAGGCCAGCTGCAGTCGGTGCGTCTCGAGCCCGGTCGCCTGGAAGCCCTGGGTGCCGCCCTGCGCTGGACCGATGCGCAATGGCGCGCGGGCAGCGCAAGCGCACCGACCCAGGCCACGCTCGATGCCCAGCTCGAGCCACTGTCGATCGCACCCTGGCTGACGCGCCTGCAGCCGGCGGCCGGCCTGGGTGGCGACCTGATCGTGGCCGGTCATGCTCGGCTGGCCCTGGGCGCCAAGGTCAGCGCCGACGTGGTGCTCGAGCGCCGCAGCGGTGATCTGAGCCTGACCGACGACGCCGGCACACAGGCCTTCGGCCTGAGCGACCTGCGACTGGCCCTGGCCGCGCAAGACGGCATCTGGCACTTCACGCAGGCCCTGGCCGGCAGCAACATGGGCGTGCTGGCCGGTGCGCAGAGCCTGCGCCTGCCGCCGCAGGCGACATGGCCGCTGCCCGAGACGGCGATGCAGGGCGTGCTCGAGTGGCAGATCGCCGACCTCGGCGCCTGGGCGCCCTTCACGCCGGCGGGCTGGCGGCTGTCGGGCGCGCTGCGCACCGGGGCCGCGCTGGGGGGCACCTTCGGCGCCCCGGAGATCACCGGCGACCTGAGCGGGCAGCGGCTCGCCGTGCGCAACCTGCTGCAAGGCGTGGATGTGCGCGACGGTGAACTCGCGCTGTCGCTGCGCGGCAATCAGGCCTCGATCGACCGCTTCGTGTTCAAGGGCGGTAGCGGCGAGCTGCGGCTGACGGGTGCGGCCAGCCTGGGGGCCGAACCGAGCGCCAGGCTGCAGCTGGCTGCGGAACACTTTCAGCTGCTGGGCCGCTTCGACCGCCGCATCGCGGCCAGCGGCAATGCCACGCTGGTGTTGGCGCCCCACACGCTCAAGCTCGACGGGCGTTTTCGTGTCGACGAAGGCCTGATCGACTTCAGTCGGGTCGATGTGCCCAGCCTGGACAGCGACATCGTCGTGCGCGGCGGCCGCTCGGTCGCCAAAGCGGTCGAGGCCGCGGAGCCGGTCGCCGGCAGCGCGACGGCACGCGCGGCCCAGGTCGCGCTGCAAGTCGACTTGGGGCAGGACCTCAGACTGCGCGGTCGCGGCCTGGACACGCGCTTGCGCGGCAATCTGGCCCTGTCGACGCCCGGTGGCCGCCTGAGCGTCAATGGCAGCGTGCGCACCGAGGCCGGCAGCTACGCCGCCTACGGCCAGAAACTGGCCATCGAGCGCGGCGTGCTGCAGTTCAGCGGCCCGGCCGACAACCCGCGCCTAGACATCCTGGCCTTGCGGCCCAACCTCGATCAGCGGGTCGGCGTGCATGTCAGCGGCAGCGCACAGCTGCCGCGCGTGCGCCTGTACAGCGAACCCGAGATGAGCGACACCGACACTTTGTCGTGGCTGGTGCTCGGCCGCGCCCCCGACGGCCTGGCGCGCACCGACACGGCGCTGCTGCAGCGCGCCGCGTTGGCCCTGCTGGCGGGCGAAGGCGAAAGCCCGAACCAGGCCTTGCTGGCCAACATCGGGCTGGACGACTTCTCGGTCCGGCAGACCGAGAGCGGCGACGTCAAGGAAACCGTGGTCACGCTGGGCAAGCAGCTGTCGCGGCGCTGGTACGTCGGCTACGAGCGCGGCGTGAATGCCACCACGGGCACCTGGCAGCTGATCTACCGCATCGCCCAGCGCCTGACGCTGCGCGCGCAGGCCGGCGAAGACAACGCGCTGGATGCGATCTGGACTTGGCGCTGGAACTGAGCACGGTGCGGGCTGCGGCTCAAGTTCGGGCCGCCGCGGGCCGATGACCCGTTCGCGACGACTATCCCCCTACGCAAAGGCCCCCCACCATGCCCGCCTGGCTCGAACGCCTGATCACGCCGCGGCAAGCCCCCGCTGCGGCTCGAGCGCGGGCGCCGCTCGCACCGGGCGTGCTGGCCGAGCCCGTGGTGGCCGGCCACGCGCCCGAGGATGCGGCGCGGCAGCCCGGCGCCGCGCCGCCGGTGATCGAGCAGACCTCACTCGACCTGGCCTTCCTGGCCTGGATGGCCAACAGCCCGGCCCTGGAAATCGCGCCGGCCGGTCTGCGCGAACGTGAAGTAGTGCAGCAACTCGACCGATTGATCGCCGACAAGGCCTCGCATGCCCGGCTCCTGCCGCGCGCTGCGGCCGTGATTCCGCCGCTGTTGGCGCGACTGCGCAACCCGGCACTGTCCTTGCCCGAGTTGGCGCAGCATGTGTCGCGCGACGTGACCCTGGTGGCCGAGGTCATCCGCCTGGCCAACAGCCCTTACTACCGGCGCGAGGCCGTGGTCGCCGACCTCGACCACGCGATTCGGGTCCTCGGCGTCGAAGGCCTGCGCAGCGCGATCATGCGGGCCTTGCTCAAGCCCTTGATCGACGCGCGCGGCGGCAAGCTGGTCGTCAGCAGCGCCGCCCGGCTGTGGGAGCACAGCGACAAGAAGTCGCAGCTGTGCTCCGCGCTGGCCCGCAGCCACGGCTTCGAGCCCTTCGACGGCTGCCTGGCCGGGCTGGCGCACAACGTGGTCTGGTCTGCGGTGCTGCGGGTGATGGACGAGGTCGACGGCGACCTGGCCTGGCGCCTCAGCCCGGGGTTCGTGACTGCCTTGCGCACACGCCGCGACCGCTTGTTCGCGATCGTCGCCCGGCAGTGGTTATTGCCCGACCCGGCGGCCGTTGCCGCCGCAGCCAGCGCACAGCCGGGCCAGAGGGGCCACGCATCGACGCTGCTCGAACTGGTCTATGCCGCAGACCATCTGGCCTGGCAACTCTGCAATCCCGACCGTTCACAGGCCGCCGCAATCAGCGAAGCCCTGCTGCGCGATGCCGACAAGGCCGTGCGCGCCTGCTACCAGGGGCTCGAGCAGGCCAGCGCTGCCGCGCCGCCGAGCGCGCACTGACCGCGGCCGTCACGCGCAGACGCTCGCCGCAGCGGCTCCTACAATCCGCGGCCATGCCACCGTAGTTCAATGGATAGAACGGGCGCCTCCTAAGCGCCAGATACAGGTTCGATTCCTGTCGGAGGCACCATCGGTCAGGCTCCCGCGCCCGCCTTCAACGCCGCATGGCCCGCGACAGCAACAACACCGGCAGCAGGCCGACGGCCACGATCGCCAGCGAGGGCAGCGCGGCTTCGGCCAGGCGTTCGTCGCGCGCGAGGTTGAAAGCCACCACCGCCAGGGTGTCGCTGTTGAACGGGCGCAAGACCAGGGTCGCGGGCAACTCCTTCATGACGTCGACGAAGACCAGCAGCGCCGCAGCCAGTACCGAGCGGCGCAGCAGCGGCGCGTGCACCTCGGCCAGCAAACGGCGCGGCGAAGCGCCGAGCATGCGCGCGCTGTCGTCCAGGCTGGCCGGCAGGCGCGCGTAGCCGGCCTCGAGCGATTGCAGCGCGACGGCCGAAAACCGCACCAGGTAGGCATACAGCAGGCCGGCCACGCTGCCGGTGACGATGGCGCCCAGCGGCGCGCTGGGCCACAAGGCCTGCACCGCGGCCACCGGCAGCAGGATGCCGACCGCGATCACCGCGCCCGGTACTGCATAACCGAGCGACACGGTGCGCGCCGCGGCGGCCAGCAGCTGCGTGCGCCAGCCGCGCTCGGCCCGCGAGGCCGCCAGGCGCAGCGCGAATGCCAGCGCCAGGGCCAGGGCCGCGGCCAGCAGCGCGGCCATGGCGGCGAGCTGAAAGCTGTTCCAACACCAATGCGCGAAGCGCGCCAAGGGCAGGCCGAAGTCACCAAAGCGCGCCTCCTGCCAGACCCGCACGGCCAACCACAGCACCGGCAGCGCAAAACCAAAGACCACCGGCAGCGCACACAGGCTCCAGGCCAGGAGGGCCAATCGACCATGCAGCACGACGGCCCGACCCTCGTTGCTGTGGGCCAGGGCGGCATTGCGCGTCGCGGCGAAGCGCAGATGGCGGCGCGCGTGGCGCTCGGCCCACAGCAGCAGCGCCACCAGCAGCAGCAACGCGGAGGCCAGTTGGGCCGCGGCGATCTGGTCGTTCATGACCAACCAGGCCTTGTAGATGCCGGTGGAGAAGGTGGTCAGGCCGAAATAGGCGCCGACACCGTAGTCGGCCAGGGTTTCCATCAGCGCCAGCGCCACCCCCGCCGCCAGCGCCGGCCGCGACAGCGGCAGCGCGACCGCGCCGACGCGCCGCCACAGGCCGGCGCCGAGCAGGCGTGCGGCTTCCATCATCTGCACGCCGCGCTCGGCCAGGGCGGTGCGCACCAGCAGGTAGACATAGGGGTACAGGCAGAGCACGAACAGCACCACCGCGCCGGGCAGGCTGCGCACGTCGGGCCACAGGGCGCCCTGCAGGCCGGTCAGGCGGCGCAATGCGCCTTGCAGCGGGCCGCTGAACTGCAGGAAATCGGTATAGGCGTAGGCCAGCACGTAGGCCGGCATGGCCATCGGCAGCAGCAGCGCCCACTCGAAGGCGCGCCGGCCCGGAAACTCGAACAGCGCCACCGCCGCCGCCGCGCCGCCGCCGAGCAGGGCCACGCCCACACCGACGAAGGCCGCCAGCAGCAGGGAGTCGAGCGCGTAACCGGCGAGCACCGTGTGCGCCTGATGCACCAGCAGGCTCCAAGCCTGGGCGTCGAAGGCCAGCCAGGCACCGAGCACACCGAGCACGGGCAAGGCCAGCAGCAGGCAAATCAGGGTCAGCAGCGGACGCATCGTGGGTCTGGGTTCCAAATGCGAATAATCCGCATTTCGAGGTCGAAGCTATCATACGGGCATGTTTCTCGCGCTCGACCAAGTGGGCGTTCGCTACGCCGCCAGCCGCGCTGCACATGACGCCGTGCAGGGCGTTTCGCTGGCCTTGCCCAGGGGTCAGATCGGCGTGCTGATCGGCCCCTCGGGCTGCGGCAAGACCTCGCTGCTGCGCGCCGTGGCCGGCCTGGAGCGGGTGGCCAGCGGACATGTGGTGATGGGCGGCCGCCTGCTGGCCGACCCGCAAACCCATGTGCCTGCGGAGATGCGGCGCATCGGCATGGTGTTCCAGGATTACGCGCTGTTCCCGCACCTCAACGTGCGCGACAACGTGGCCTTCGGCGTGCGCGACCTGCCACGCGTCTTGCGCGAGCAGCGCATCACCCAGGTGCTGGAACTGGTCGGCCTGGCCCACGCCGCCAAGCGCGCGCCGCACCAGCTCTCGGGCGGCCAGCAACAGCGCGTGGCACTGGCGCGCGCACTGGCCCCCGAGCCGCAGCTGCTGCTGCTCGACGAGCCGTTTTCCAACCTCGATGTCGACCTGCGCGAGCGCCTGGCCCACGATATCCGCGCCATCCTGCAGCAGGCCGGCACGACCGCGCTGTTCGTGACCCACGACCAGATCGAGGCCTATGCCATCGGCGACGTGATCGGCGTGATGCGCCAGGGCCGCCTCGAGCAATGGGACGACGCTTACACGCTGTATCACCGGCCGGCCACACGCTTCGTGGCCGACTTCATCGGCCACGGCGTGTTTGCGCCGGCGCGCATCGTCGCCACCGCCGACGGCCCCCGTGTGCAGACCGCCCTCGGGGCCTTGGCCGACGCCGCCGAATGCCCCTTGCCCGGGGCCTACCCCGGCGGCGAATGCGACGTGCTGCTGCGCGCCGACGACATCGTCCACGACGACACGGCGCCGGTGAAGGCCTGCATCGAACGCAAGGCCTTTCGCGGCTCGGAGTTCCTGTACACGCTGCGCCTGGCCAGCGGCGAGCGGCTGCTGGCGCATGTGCCCAGCCACCACGACCACCAGATCGGCGAATGGATCGGCATCCGCGCGGTGGTCGACCATGTCGTGACGTTCGACCGCACGCCGGCCGCCACGCCATGAATGGGGGCCGAACTTTGCCGTTGTTAACAAGCTCGAATGCGGGCTGCAGCGTATAGTTGGCGCAGAGAATTCAGGAGCCGAGGCCATGGGCGCAAAGTTGAAAGTAGCCGGTTGGTGTGCGCTGGGCGCATTGGCCGGCGCGCTGACCACGATGCAGTTGCAGGCCTTTGCGCGTGGCAGCTTCGCGCCGTTGCCGCTCGAAGAGTTGCAGCAATTGGCGGCCGTGTTCGGCATGATCAAGAGCGATTACGTCGAAGCCATCGACGAGAAGAAGCTGATCACCGACGCCATCGGCGGCATGGTGTCTGGCCTGGATCCGCACAGCCAGTACTTCGACAAGAAGAGCTTTCGCGAATTTCGCGAGGGCACGACCGGCAAGTTCGTCGGCATCGGCATCGAGATGGCGATGGAAGACGGGCTGGTCAAGGTCGTGACGCCGATCGAAGGCTCGCCGGCCTTTCGCGCCGGGCTGAAGAGCGGCGACCTGATCACGCGCATCGACGACACGCCGGTCAAGGGCCTGACGGTCGACCAGGCCGTCAAGCGCATGCGCGGTGAGCCCAACACCAAGGTCACGCTGTCGGTGTTCCGCAAAGACGAGTCGCGCAGCTTCCCGGTGACCCTGGTGCGCGAAGAGATCCGCCAGCAAAGCGTGCGCAGCAAGATCGTCGAGCCCGGATACGCCTGGCTGCGGATCAGCGTGTTCCAGGAGCGTTCGATCGACGATTTCGCGAAGAAGCTCGACGAGATCTACAAGGCCGATCCGAACTTGAAGGGCCTGGTACTCGATCTGCGCAATGACCCGGGTGGGCTGCTCGATGGCGCCATCGGCATCACCGCCGCCTTCCTGCCCGCCGACGCGGTGGTCGTCACCACCAACGGCCAGGTCGCCGACTCCAAGGCCACCTTCAAGGCCGCACCCGAGTACTACGCCCGCCGCGGCAGTGATCCTTTGCGCCGGCTGCCCGAAGCGATCAAGAAGGTGCCCCTGGTGGTGCTGGTCAACGAAGGCTCGGCCTCGGC
Organism: uncultured beta proteobacterium; assembly: GCA_963741125.1. Taxonomy (GTDB): domain Bacteria; phylum Pseudomonadota; class Gammaproteobacteria; order Burkholderiales; family Burkholderiaceae_C; genus CADEEN01. The sequence continues at coordinate 324,079 of CAVUGY010000033.1, read as the reverse complement.
CAGCGAAATCGTCGCCGGCGCGCTGCAGGACCACAAACGCGCCACGATCATGGGCGCGCAGACCTTCGGCAAGGGCTCGGTGCAGACCTGGCGCCCGCTGACCGCCGACACCGCGCTGAAGATCACCACCGCGCGTTACTACACCCCGTCGGGCCGCTCGATCCAGGCCACCGGCATCGTGCCCGACGTCTGGCTCGATGAAACCGCCGACGGCAATGTCTTCGCCGCGCTGCGCCTGCGCGAGGCCGACCTCGACAAGCACCTGACCCAGCCCGACGAAAAGAAGGACGACGCCCGCATCAAGGCCCGCGACGACGCGCGCAAGAAGCTCGAGGACCAGCTGGCCAAGAGCAAGGAGCCGCCCAAGCCCTTGCCCGAGTTCGGCAGCCTCGAAGACTTTCCGCTGCGCCAGGCCCTGAACCAGTTGCAGGGCAAGACCGTCATGGCCTCGAAGACTGCCGTCGAACGCCGGGCCGAAGCCAAGACTGAATGAGGCGCGCAGCGCATCCCCTTGAAAGGCCCGCGCCAAGCGGGCCTTTTTTCCTGTTGGCGAAGCGTTCATGACCGATGAGCAGTTGCTGCGCTATTCGCGGCACATCCTGCTCGACGAGATCGGCATCGAAGGCCAGCAGCGGCTGCTCGCCGCGCATGCCCTGGTGATCGGCGCCGGCGGCCTGGGCTCGCCGGTGGCGCTGTACCTGGGCACGGCCGGCGTCGGGCGCGCTGACGCATCGTCGACCACGACACGGTCGACGTCACCAACCTGCAGCGCCAGATCGCGCACAACCTGGCGCGCGTGGGCAAGCCCAAGGCCGAGTCGGCGCGCGACACGATCGCCGCCATCAACCCCGACGTGCAGGTCAGGCCGCTGGTCGTGCGCGCCGACGCAGCGCGCCTGGACGCGCTGGTGCAGGAGGCCGATGTGATCGTCGATTGCAGCGACAACTTCGCCACCCGCCATGCCGTCAACGTCGCCTGCGTCAGGCACCGCAGGCCGCTCGTATCGGGCGCGGCGATCGGCTTCGACGGCCAGGTCTCGGTCTACGACTCGCGCGACGCCGAGTCGCCCTGTTATGCCTGCCTGTTCCCCGCCGAAGCCACCTTCGAGGAAGTGCAGTGCGCGACCATGGGCGTCTTCGCGCCGCTGGTCGGCATCATCGGCTCGGTGCAGGCGGCCGAGGCGCTCAAGCTGCTGGCGGGCGTCGGGACATCGCTCGCCGGCCGCTTGCAAATGCTCGATGCGCGGAGCATGGAGTGGACCGAGATCCGCATGCAGCGCAGCCCGGGTTGCGCTGCGTGCTCGAAGCGCTGAATCAGGCGCGCAAGGACGCCAGCAGCGCGTCGGGCACGTCGATGCCGCCGGCCTCGGCGCTGCGGCGCAGGGCCTCGCGCCGCGCACCGGGCAGGCGCACGCCGTCGTCCTTCAGCATTTCGGCGACCAGCATGTCGACGCGATCGAGGTAAGACGCCGAGCCGGCCAGCGCAGCAGGGTCGACCACGATGAAGGCCTGGCCCAGGCGCGGGCGGTTGCCCTCGTCGACGAAGAAGCTCGAGGCCTCGAAGCCGAATTGCGCGCCGATCAAGGCGCTGACCAGCAGTTCGACCAGCAGCGCCAACATCGCGCCCTTGGGCGACGACACAGCGCCGAGCGGCAGCATCGAACCGGTCAACGCAGCCTTGGCGTCGGTCGTCGGCTGGCCTGCGACGTCCAGTGCCCAACCCAGCGGAATCGCCTGCCCGGCCTTGGCCGCCTGCATCACCTTGCCGCGGGCGACTTCGCTCAGGCTGAGGTCGATCAGCAGCGGCTCGCTCGCCCGGCGCGGGAAAGCCGCGGCCACCGGGTTGGTACCGAAGATGGGGTGCCGGCCGCCGGCCGCCGGCATGGCCGCCGGTGAGTTGGTCAGGGCCAGGCCGACCATGCCGGCCGCAGCGACAGGCCGCAGGTGATCGACGAGCACGCCGCAATGGTGGCTGTTGATCACGCCGGCAAAGGCCACGCCATGTTCACGCGCCCGCGCGATCGCCTCGTGCACGGCCAGCTCGCAGGCCGCGAACGCCAAGCCCTCGCCGGCATCGACGCAAACCGCCCCGCCGCGCGAGGCACTCACTCGCGGTACGGCGCGCCCGTCGACCCGGCCGTTGCGCAAATGCGTGGCGTACTGCGCCACACGCGACAGGCCGTGCGAGCCCAGACCCTGCGATTCGGCGAGCACCAAGGCGCGCGCCGTCGCAACGGCCATCGCTTCGTTGGCGCCGGCCGCCCGCAAGCTGCGTTGCACGAGCGCGCGCAATTCGGCGACAGCCATCTTGCTCACCGCAACGCCTCCAGTACCTGGTCGGCAATCATGAAGCTGACGCGCTCGTTGCTCTCGGCCGAAACGCCGGCGATGTGGGGCGTCAACAGCAAATTCGGGCAATCGGCGAAATGCGCGCGGGCCGGTAGGGGCTCACTGGCGAAGACATCGATGGCCGCGCCGCCGAGCTGGCCGCTCTTCAATGCCGCAGCCAAGGCCGTTTCGTCGACGATGCCGCCGCGCGCGGTATTGATCAGCACGGCGCCACGCTTCAGCGCCGCGATGCGCCGCGCGTCGAACAAGTTGCGCGTCGAGTCGAGCAGCGGCACATGCAGGCTGATGACGTCGGCGTCGGCGATCACCTCATCCAAACTCGTCATCCGCAAATCCGTTCCATCGGCGGGTAAGGCCTGGCCCGTGAACAAGGGGTCAAAGGCGAGCACTTTCATGCCGACCCGCAGGGCCAGTGTCGCGGTCAGCCTGCCGATCGAGCCGAAGCCGATCAGGCCCATGGTCTTGCCGGCGGTTTCGCGGCCGTTGGACAGCGCCGTGCGCGGCCAATGGCCGGCGGCGACCGCGGCGCTGCTCAGAAAGCCGCCGCGCAGCAGCAGCATCGCCGCGGCGATCACGTACTCGGCCACCGACAGCGCATTGGCACCCGTGGCCGGGATGACCTTCATGCCACGCGCCTCGCAGGCCGAGACATCGATGTTGTCCAGGCCGACACCCAGGCGTCCGATCACCTTGCAACGCAGCAGCGCCGCGAGCAGTTCAGCGCGAACCTGGGTGCGGTTGCGCACGATCAGCGCATCGGCCGTCGCTGCCTCTGCCCTCAGGCGCGAGCGCGTCATCGACGAGCCTGGCGTCGTACAGCACTTCGTGCCTGGCGCGCAGCTGCGGCAGTACGCGCTCGTCGATGAATTCGCTGATGACGATGCGGGCCATCGAGCCGCTTCAGGCTGATTCGTAAAGCCGCGTCAACACGAACTCGCGGTGCCCCAGCGCCTCGGCCGCCGTGAGCCGGCCGTTGGCGGTGCGCAGCATGCACTCGAGCAACTTGTCGCCGGCCTGGTCGAGCGTGAGTTCGCGTTGCAGCAGGCCCGTGACATCGACGTCGATGTGCTCGCTCATCGTGCGCACCGTGCGCGGGTTGGCGCACAGCTTGATGACCGGCAGGATCGGGTTGCCGATCACGTTGCCCTGGCCGGTGGGGAAAAAATGCAGCGCGTAGCCCGAGGCGGCGCACAGCGTCACCATCTCGGCCGCAGCCGATGACGAATCCATGAACCACAGGCCGGGGTGGGTCGGCATCTCGGCCTTGTCGATGACGCCGTCGACCGTGCACTTCTTGCCGATCTTCTGGATGTTGCCGAGCGCCTTTTCCTCGATCGTCGTCAGGCCACCGGCGATGTTGCCCTTGGTCGGCTGGCTGTCGGCGAGATCGCTGGTCTTGTGGCGGTTGATCACGTCCTGGTAACGGTCGAACATGAACATGAACTGCTTGCGCACCGCATCGTTGGCGCAGCGTGCGGCCACGATCTGCTCGCCCCCGGTCAGCTCGGTGGTTTCGCCGAAGCACAGGGTGCTGCCCAGCGGGTGCAGCTTGTCGAAGGCATTGCCGACCGCCGGGTTGGCGCCGCAGCCGCTGGTGGTGTCGCTCTCGCCGCACTTGGTGCTGACCCACAGCTCGGGAATCGCGCAGGCCTCGCGCTGCTTTTCGCTGGCCCATTGCACGTACTCGCGCGCCGCCTTGCTGGCCCGCAGAATGGTGTCGTGGTCGCCGTGCAATTCGATGCCGAAGCCGCTGACCGGCTTGCCGGTGGCCTTGATGCCGTCGACCACCTTCTGCGTCCAGCTGTCTTCGATGCCGATGACCACGACTGCCGCGACGTTGGGGTTGCAGCCGGCGCCGATCAGGGTGCGGAAGTGCAGCTCGAGGTCGGCGCCGAACTGCAGCCGGCCATAGGGGTGCGGGATCGCCAGCGCGCCCTTGATGTGGTGCGCCACGGCCTCGGCCGCCGCGTTGGACAAGTCGTCCAGGGGCAGGATGATGACGTGGTTGCGAATGCCGACGCGACCGTTCTCGCGCCGGTAGCCGAGGAACGTGGTGTCTTTGGAAATCATGCTCATGCTCACCACCTCTTGGTCTTGATGTTGTGGACATGGGCGTGCTCGCCGGCCTGGATCGGGGCCACGACCTTGCCCATGTCGATGCCGTACTTCCACACCGTGTCGCCGGGCTTCATCGCCGCCAGCGCCACCTTGTGGCCGATCGGGATGTCCTGCCTGGCAACGACATGGGTCATCTGGTCGGCGTCCATGATCCAGCCCTGCAGTTCCATGCCGGCCTTCACACCCTCCACCACCACCACGGCCACCGTGTCCTTGGCGTCGTGCAGTACGAAGTGAATCATTCACTGCTCCCGTCGAAATGTCTGCGATGGCCGACAGTCTAGGGCCATGCCGCCCGGCTTGAAAACGTCAACCTGGGGTCCGGCCCGCAGTAAGCTGCCGGCATGAGCCCCAAGCCACCCCCCCTCACCGCACGCAACTTCCCGTCCGCCGAAGAGGACGCCGCCGCCGTCAAGTTGCACTCGCGCTATGAAGGTAGCGACAGCAGCTACCACCTGGCCTTCACCGACACGCCTTTCCTGCTCCGCGAAGAACTGCGCCCGGTGCGCATGCAGCTCGAACTGCTCAAGCCCGAGATGGTGCTCAGCGAAGCAGGCATAGCCGCCACGGTGGTGATTTTCGGCAGTGCCCGGCTGGTGCCGCGCAGCGTGGCCGAATCACGCGTGGAGGCGGCCGAACTCGGCCGCGACGCACAGGCCCTGGCCCGCGCACGCATGGATTTGCAAATGTCGCGCTACTACGAAGCGGCACGTGCATTCGCCGCGCTCGTCACCCATGCCAGCAAGCGCCTGGACGAGAAGATCGTCGTCGTCACCGGCGGTGGCCCGGGCATCATGGAAGCCGGCAACCGCGGCGCCAGCGAAGCCGGCGGCCCGAGCATCGGCCTCAATATCGTGCTGCCGCGCGAACAGCAGCCCAACGCCTTCATCACCCCCAAGCTGTGCTTCCAGTTCCACTACTTCGCGCTGCGCAAGATGCACTTCCTGATGCGCTCGGTGGCGCTGGTGTGTTTCCCCGGTGGCTTCGGCACGCTCGACGAGTTGTTCGAGGTGTTGGCCCTGACCCAGACCGGCAAGGTGCGCAAACGCCCGATCGTGCTCGTCGGCCGCGAGTTCTGGGCCAAGCTGATCAACTTCGAATGGCTGGTCGAGACCGGCATGATCGCCGCCGACGACCTGCAGCTCTTTCACCTCGTCGACAGTGCCGAAGAGGCCTGGCAGGTGCTGGTGCAGGCCTTCTCGCTCGATGCGCCGGAAACCGAAACCGGTGAATTCGCCGACGACATCTGATGCCGGCAGTGTTGCCCGACAATTCCGCCCCATGAAGCAAGCCATCTCCCTCATCGGCGCACCGACCGACATCGGCGCCGGCGACCGCGGCGCGAGCATGGGGCCCGAAGCGCTGCGGGTGGCCGGTATCGTGCCGACGCTCGAGGGTCACGGCCTGGCCGTCGCCGATCGCGGCAATCTGGTCGGCCCGGCCAACCCCTGGCGGGCGCCGGTCGGCGGTTATCGCCACCTGGCCGAGGTGGTGCAGTGGAACCAGGCCGTGCACGGCGCGGTGTATGCCGAGTTGCAACTCGGCCGCCTGCCTATCCTGCTCGGCGGCGACCATTGCCTGGGCATAGGCAGCATCAGTGCGGTGGCACGCTACTGCCGCGAAAACGGCAAGAAGCTGCGCCTGCTGTGGCTCGACGCGCATGCCGATTTCAATACCAGCACGCTCACTCCCAGCGGCAACATCCATGGCATGCCGGTGGCCTGCCTGTGCGGCCTGGGGCCGCAACCCTTGATCGAGATCGGCGGCACGGTGCCGGCGATCAACCCGAAGTCGGTGCGCCAGATCGGCATCCGCAGCGTAGACGCCGGCGAGAAGCGCCTGGTCCACGAGCAAGGTCTGGAAGTCTTCGACATGCGCTACATCGACGAGATGGGCATGCGCCACACGATGGAACTGGCCCTGGCCACCATGGACGCCAACACGCACCTGCATGTCAGCTTCGACGTCGACTTCCTCGACCCCGACATCGCCCCCGGCGTCGGCACCACGGTGCCCGGTGGCCCGAGCTACCGCGAAGCACAGTTGTGCATGGAAATGATCGCCGACACCGGCCAACTGGCCAGCCTGGACGTGATGGAGCTCAACCCGGCCCTGGACGTGCGCAACAAGACCGCCGATCTGGCGGTCGACCTGATCGAGTCGTTGTTCGGCAAGAGCACGCTGATGCGCGCCAGGCCGATCGCGAAGTAGCGGGTTGCTCGGCGCCTCTGCGGCGCCAGGCCGCATCGCCGTAAAGCGTGCGCTAGCTGCGCGCGACAAATCCGTGGCGCTGCCTGTGGCCGCCAGGGTACGGCCGCGCCGGGGCGGCCGCCATGCCCTTGCACGGGCCATGTCGCAGGCGAAAGTCGTGCGGCACGATCGCGTCGCCGGCAGCATGCAAGCCGCGCTTCAACGACAGCGCCATGCGCTCCTCGGCGACATAGGGCCCGCGGTCGTGTTTGTAGCGCAATGACCAGGCCTGGCCGTCGCGCACCATGCGGTTGCCGATGTCCTTGCCGCCGTCGTAGACCTTGCCCACCGTGCGGCCATGCTCGTCTCTGGCCACCACGCGCACGGTCACGGCGTGGCCCAATGCCAACGCGTTCAGCGCCGCGGTGGCCTCGCTGCCGCCCTCCTGGCAACTCTCGGGCGCATCGATGCCCTCGATGCGCACCACGACCGGCGTGCCGCTGCCCTGTGTCTGCAGCCACAAGGTGTCGCCGTCGACCACGCGGCTGACGGTGCCGGTCAGCAGCTTGGGCTTGGCCGGCGCGGGCTTGCTCTTCTGCGCCGCGACCGCGCAAGTCGACCGTCAGGCTGAGTGCCAGCGCGATCCACAGCTTCTGGTTCATGTCCCGCTCCCCGCCGAAGCCCACAGTGCCCACGCCCACCGGCCCAGGGCGCCCAGCAGCAGCAGCCAGATCGACAGCACGGCCGCGGCCCCCCACCACAGCTGCGGCAAGGCCTTGGCGCCTGCACGGGCCTGGTCCAGACAGGCCTGCCACAACGCTGGCGGCGTGAGCCTGACGGCCAGCGCCACGCCCAGCGGAATCAGCAGCCAGTCGTCGAGCATGCCGAGCACCGGGATGAAGTCGGGGATCAGGTCGATCGGGCTGACCGCATAGGCCAGCACGGCGAACGCTACCAGCTTGGGGGCCCATGGTGCGTCGGCATGCTTGAACAGCCGCCACAGCGCGAGCAGCGTCGTCGCCAGGCGCACCGGGTGGGCCCATTGCAGCGGATTGGTGAGTGAGGCCATCGTCGGGTCGATTCTTACAGGGACGGCCGGGGCAAAGTGCGCTGCAGGCCGCACGGCCAGCGACCGGGCGAGCATTCTTGCCAGCCTGTCGGCTGGATTTGGGGGCCAGCGCTCGCTCCTACGCGCAGCACGGCGACCCAGATCACCAGCCCCGCCCGGGCGGGCGGGCTATCGCACCGCGCTGACGATCCAGCCTTCGAGAGGATCGACGTCGAGCGGCAGGCCATAGGCGGGCCGCTGCACGGCCCAGGCCGCCTGCATCAGGCACAACACGGCGTCGAGCCGGTCTCCCGCCGCGTCGGCGGCCAGGGCATCGCGCTGTGCGTGCGTGAGGCGCAGGCTCAGGCCCAGGCGCGTGCGGCCCTGTTCGAGGGCGTCGACCAGGTCCTTGCGCGCGATCAGGCGCTCGGGGGTTTGCCGGGCGCGCGCGTCGCTCTTGTACGAGCGCACACCGAGGACCTCGCGCGCCAACAGGCCCGGGTAGCCCTCGAGCGCGACCCGTGCGCGGTCACCGTCGTGCAGCGCCGGCAGGTGCAGGCCGGCGGCGATCAGCCGCGGTGCGCCGGCATGCAGCATGTAGGCCACGGGCGGGTTGACCCACTTCATCGACGGGCTCGACCGCGCCGGGATGTCGCAGGCGCGGTGCGCGAATTTCGCACCCACCGGCCGTGCAGCGCAGAAGGCGGCAAACGTGGCGCGAATCTGCGGCCGTGTCAGACCGGCGTAGTGCTGCACCAGGCGGCGCCACTCGCTGGGCCAGGCGAGTGTTTCGACCAACTCGCGCGGCAGGCCGAACGGAAAGTCGAACACGCCGAGCCAGGGGCCGGGCTCACGCAGCAGGGCTTCGAAGGCGCCGAGAGTCGGCAACGCGTCGACGCGCTGCAGCAACACACGCGTGCCGCGCAGGCTGCCGCGGGCCACGGTGATCGGCTTGCTCGGCCTCGGCGCGCTGGTGAAGTCGACGCCGATGACCCTGGGCAAGTGCGGCGACGTGGGCGGCGATGGCATGCAGCGATTGTCGCGGGCTGCGCTGGGGGTGCGCGACGAGCGGCCGCGTCGATATTGCGGCCGCCTCGTATTCAGGCCGTCGCCAGTGCGATCACGCCGGCGGCGATGCACAGGGCACCGACGATGCGCAGGCCGCGGTCCCCTTCGCCGAGCAGGCGACCGCCGAGCAGGGCGGCAAACAGCATCGACACCTCGCGCGCCGGCGCCACATGCGACAGCGGGGCCATGGTCACGGCGTACAGCACCAGGACATAGGCCAGCGGACCCAATGCGGCCACCACCAGCGCATGACGCCATTGGCTGCGCCAGGCCCGGCACAGGCCCGGCAGATCGCGCAGCGAGCCGGGCGCCAGCAGCGGCACGCGCAGCAGGTTGCCGACGTAGTCGACGATCACCGGGCCGATGAGCAAGACCTTGACTGCGTAGCCGTCGATCACGGAGTAGCCGGCGATCAACACGCCGGTCGCGGCGCCCCAGCGCACGCCGGCCAAGGCCCGGCGGTGTGCGGCAGCGTCCTGCGAACCTCGCCACAGCGCCGGCCCGCCCGCAATCAGGAACACGCCGCCGCAGACCGCCACCACGCCGGCGCCGCCGATCAAGCTGAGTGGTTCGCCGAGCAGCAGTACGGCCGCCAGCGCGGCCAGCAGGGGGCCGCTGCCGCGCGCGACCGGATAGACGACCGTCAAATCCGACTTGCGGTAACCGGTCAGCAAAACCGTGAAATAAAGCACATGCAGCAGGGCGCTCACCAGCAGCACGGCCCATTCGCGCAGGCCCCAGGCCGACCAGCCCCGCAGCCCGAACCACAGCGCCACCGGTGCCCACAACACGCAGGAAATGAGCACGGTCATCAGCGCAAAGTGATGGTTGCCCCCGGCACGCTTGGCAACCACGTTCCACAGCGCATGCAACAGCGCGGCGGCAAGCACCAGCGCCAGGGCGGTCAAAGGCATGGGCCATTGTCCACGCCCCCGACCGCGCTACAGTCGCGCAGCAGACGAGGCACGAGGATCGCGGCATGAACCCGGTATTGGTCGAAGCGTGGCGCGGCGACACCGTGGAGTCGTTTCATCGCGGCGCCGTGGCCGTGGTCGACGGCGACGGTACATTGGTCGCGTCGCTCGGCGACATCGATCGCCCGGTGTTCCCGCGCTCGGCGATCAAGCTGCTGCAGGCGCTGCCGCTAGTACAGAGTGGTGCGGCCGACCAGTTGCAGCTGAGCGACGAGGAACTGGCGCTGGCCTGCGCCTCGCACAACGGCGAGCCGGCGCACACACGCTGCGCCGCGGCCATGCTGGCCAAAGCCGGGCTCGACGATTCAGTGCTCGAATGCGGCGCGCATGCGCCGTACCACGAGGCCTCGGCACGCGCGCTGGCCGCCGCAGGCCTCGCGCCCGGAGCATTGCACAACAACTGTTCGGGCAAACACGCCGGCTTCGTCTGCCTGGGCTCCGTGCTGGCCGGCCAGGGCGAACGCCGCGGCTTCCTCGCCGGCTATGTGCAGCCCGAGCACGCCGTGATGCGCGAGGTCAGCGCCTCGATCGAGGCCAGCACCGGCTGCAAGCTGGCGCTCATGCCGCGCGGCATCGATGGCTGCTCGATCCCGACCTATGCCATTGCCCTGCGCCATCTGGCCCAGGGCTTCGCACGCGCAGCCACCGGCATCGGCCTGACGCCGGCACGCGCCGCTGCCGCCGCCAGGTTGCGCCGCGCGGTGGCGCGCGCGCCTTTCATGGCCGCCGGCAGCGCACGCTTCGACACCCGGGTCATGCAGGCATTGGGCGAGCGCGTGTATTGCAAGGTCGGTGCCGAGGGCATGTACTGCGCGGCACTGCCGCAGGCCGGCCTGGGCGTGGCGATCAAGATCGACGACGGCAACACCGCGCGCGCCTGCGAGGTGGCCATGGCAGCGTTGATCGAAGCCCTGGTGCCGCTGCATGGCGACACCGAACGCGAGCTGCTCGCCGGTTTGTCCACCCTGCCCTTGCGCAACTGGCGTGGCCTGGAGGTCGGACGCCTGGCGGCCCATGCCTCGCTGCGCCGGTTGGCACGGCCCGCAAACCCTGGCGGGGCGTGACACATTGCCGCTGGCCTGCCAGGCGGCAGCGCCAGAATCAGAGGAACAAGCCCCTGTCATGAGCCCGCCCAAGCCCCCGTCCAAGTACCAACCGACCGCGTCTGGAATGTTGGAGTTCGAACCGGTGTCGATCGACAGTGCACGCGCCGCGCTCGACGAGCTGCCGAGCGATGTGGCGCGTGTGCTGGAGACCGTACCCGGCTTCTGGCAGAAGAATCGCCGCCCGCCGCTGGCCACCGACCGCGCCCTGACCGGCCGGGCCATGAAGTGGGCTGCGGAATTGCCGGCCCATGTCCACCCGCGAGCCACCATCCACCGCTATGCCCGCATCATCAATGCCCTGGCCGATACCTGGGCCGACGCCGAAGCCCGCGCGGTGATGTTCGATCACCTGCTCAACGACCGGCGGGTCGGCCGGCGCGGATTTCCGATCGACGTCGAGCGCGAGATCTCGGCGCTGTGCCTGTACGCCAGCAACCTGCCTTGATTCCAGCCGCGACATTCACCCTGCACCGGGGCAGCGCACCGCTGCTGGTCAGTGTGCCGCACGCCGGCACCGATATGCCCAGCGCGTTGTTGCAGCGCATGCACGAGCGGGCCGCCGGCCTGGAAGACACCGACTGGCACCTCGACCGGCTGTACGGCTTCGTGCGCGGCTACGGCGCCAGTCTGATCGTGCCGCACTTCAGTCGCTACGTGATCGACCTGAATCGGCCGCGCGAGGACACGCCGATGTACCCCGGGGTCAACAACACCGGCCTGGTGCCGCGGCAGTTCTTCAGCGGCGATGCGCTCTACCGCGCGGGGCATGAGCCCGACGCCGCCGAAATCGCCCAGCGGGTGACGCTCTACTGGCAGCCCTACCACGACGCCTTGGCAGCCGAGCTGGCGCGCCTGCGCGCCCTGCATGGCCACGCTGTCCTGTTCGACGCGCACAGCATCAAGTCCGAGTTGCCCTGGTTGTTCGAGGGCAGGCTGGCGCACCTCAATCTGGGCACCGCCGGTGGCCACAGTTGTGCGCCGGCGCTGACGGCCGCGCTGGCTGCCGTGCTGGGTGGTCAAACCCGCTACGACTGCGTGATCGACGGCCGCTTCAAGGGCGGCACCATCACCCGTCGCTACGGCCGCCCTGACGAGCAACTGCACGCCGTGCAGCTCGAAATGTGTTGGCGTTGTTACCTCGACGAAGCCCACCCCGCCGAGTGGCAGGCCGAACGCGCCGCGCCGGTCACGCCGCTGCTGCGCGCGCTGGTGCGGGCGATGATCGACTGGCGGCCATGATGCAGAGCCTGTCCGCGCTGCAGATCGAGGCCATCGACCCGCAGCATCCCCAGGCCTTGGCGCTGCTGGCCGAGGCGGCCGAAGAAGCGCGCGCGCTGTACCCCGAGCTGTTCGCGGTCGATGCGCCGGCGCCCGCCAACGCACCGCTGCGGGCACGCGAAATCTACCTCGTCGCCAAGCGCAACGGCCAGGCCGTGGGTTGCGGCGCATTGCGCCAACAGGATGCGTTCACGGGCGAAGTGCGGCGCATGTTCGTCGCCCGCCGGGCACGCCGCGATGGTGTGGCGAGGGCGCTGCTGTCGAGCCTGGAGCAACAGGCGCAGGCGCTGGGCTATCGCCACCTGATCCTGGAAACCGGTGCGCGCCAGCAGGCTGCCATCGCCTTGTACAGCGAGAGCGGCTGGCGCCGCATCGCACCCTGGGGACCGTATGTGGGTGACGCCATGAGCGTGTGCTTCGGCAAGACCCTCTCGTCGCGGCGTTGAACCCGGCCTAGGATCGCGGCATGCGCGATCTGATTGCTGCCGACATTCGATGGCTCCTGGTGCGCCTGGACGGTCGCGTCACGCGGCGCACCTGGTGGTGCTGGGGCGTGCTCATGCCGCTCGGCCTGGCGCTGTACTTCACGGTCGTGCTGCGGGTGGTCGGGTTGTCGCCCCGTGGCACCGAGGTCGCAGTGAACCTGTTGCTGCTGTGGCCCACGGTGGCGGTCAGCGTCAAGCGCTGGCACGACCGCGACAAGAGCGGCTGGTGGGTGTTGGTGGTGCTGGTCCCGCTGATCGGCTGGTTGTGGGCCTTGGTCGAAAACGGCGTGCTGCGGGGTAGTACCGGCGCCAACCGCTTTGGCGAGCCCGAGGCAGGCCTCAATACTGGCCAGTAATGCCGGCCAGGCGCAGGTACCACTGCGCGAGCCAGGCCACGAAGGCGCGACGCATGGCCGCCGTCCAGCCGCGGGCCAGCGGGGGGGCCGAGACTTCGCGCGATTGCGCAACTGCACGCTCGAAGGCTGCGGCCAGCGCGGCCGTGAAGGCCCGGTCCCGCACGACGACGTTGGCCTCCAGGTTGAGCAGCAGGGACAAGGGATCGATATTCGAGCTGCCGACGGTGGCCCATTCGTCGTCGACCAGCGCCACCTTGGCGTGCAGGAAGGCCGGGGTGTATTCGTAGATGTGCACGCCGCGCGACAGCAACTCGTCGTAGAACACGCTGGCGGCCAGGCCGGCAATGCGGTAGTCGAGCTTGCCTTGCAGCAGCAGACGCACCTGTACGCCGCGCTTGGCAGCGGCGCGCAAGGTGCGCAGGAAGGACCGGCCCGGGTAGAAGTAGCTCGAAACCAGGTCGATGCGTCGGCGGGCGCGGCGCAGCGCCTCGATGTAGCTGCGCTCGATGGCGCGGCGCTGGCGCAAATTGTCCCGCACCAGGAAGGCAGCGTGCACCGGGGTGGTATCGGCCGCGGGCGGCTCGAGCCCCTTGCTCAGGCGCAGCCGCTGCATCAGCCAGCGCGCGCGCGCCACCGGCTCGGTGCTCTTGGCCAGGGCGATGACTTCGTCACGCCAGTCGCGGCCGAAGGCGGCGCGGGTCCACATGGCGCGCGCGGTCTGCGCCACCGGCACCACCACCGGGCCGCGCAGCGCCACCGCGAAATCGAGCCGTGGCTCGACGGTGACGCCGTGATTGAGGTCGTTGCGGTCATCGATGATGTTGATGCCGCCGACAAAGGCACGCTCGCTGTCGGTGGCCAGCAATTTTTGATGCAGCCGCCGCAACTGGCCGGGCTGCAGCCAGGAGTACCAGCGGTCTATGGGCCGAAACACGGCCAACGCCACACCGCTGCCGTCGAACCAGCGCCGCAGGGCGGGTAGGCTGGCCTTGGAGCCGAAGCCGTCGACGACCACGCGCACGCGCACGCCGCGCCGCGCGGCAGCCTGCAGGGCGTCGGCCACGGCGCGGCCGGCGCCGTCGTCGTGAAAAATATAGGTCGCCAGCCAGACCTCGTGGCGCGCGGCGGTTATGGCGGCCCTCATGGCCGGGAACAACTGATCGCCGCCGGTCAACAGCTCGACCTCGTTGCCGCCACTGAACAGTGCGTCGCGACGGGCGTACCAGGCGCTCTCGTGCGCCTTGCCCAAGTTCATGGCGATGACCAGTCGAATTCACCGACCAGCGGCAAATGATCACTCATGCGCGCCCATGTCGCACCACGGGGCACGAAGGTCGAGTGGCAGCTCAGGCCTCTGGTGTAGATGCGGTCGAGCGAAAAAATCGGCACTCGCGACGGGAAGGTCGATCGGCGCACCGCGCGGCGCCCCTCGCCGAGCGCGCGTGTCAGGCCGATCTCGCGCATCGGTGCATCGAGCTTTTCACCCCAGTCGTTGAAGTCGCCGGCGACGATCAGCGCCGCACCGGTCGGCACCTCGGCGGCGATGAACGCGGCCAGCCGCTGCACCTGGCGCATGCGTCCGGCGTGCATCAGCCCCAGATGGGCCACCACCGTGTGCACGGCACGGCCATGCCAATGCACCGGCACGTGCAGCAGGCCGCGTTGCTCGAAGCGGTGGTCGCTGACGTCGTGATGGCCGATGTCGCCGAGCGGCCAGCGCGACAGCAACGCATTGCCGTGTTCGCCGTGACGCGTGACCGCATTGCTGCGATAGGCCGCGGCGTAACCCTCGGGCGCCAGGAACTCGGCCTGGCCCTGGGCCGGCCAGCCGAACCAGGTGCGGTCGAACTGGCGCGCATCGCGGCTGTGGTGCAGCCGCACCTCCTGCAGGAACACCAGGTCGGCGTCGAGCGCCTCGATGGCCAGGCCCAGGTTGTGGATTTCCAGGCGCTTGCCCAGGCCCATGCCGCGCACACCCTTGTGGATGTTGTAGGTCGCCACGCGCAGCCGGTCATGCAGACCGGTGTGCAATGGCATCTGGCTGGTGCGCAGCGGATTCATGGCGCGAACGCCGGCAGGTGCAGCACGGCCTCGGCGTTGCTCGGCGAGAAGCAGCGGTCGGCCGCTTCGCGCCATGGCAACCAAACAAAGTTCAGATGTTCGCGCGGGTTGAGCTGGACCGCAGTGCCCGCCGGCACCGTGAGGCCAAAGACATGCTCGGTGTTGTGCGTCACGCCGGGTGCATAACGCTGGCGCCAGACCGGGTAGATTTCATAGACGTTGACGCAGTTGCCAATCGCGCAATGCGCTGAGCGCAACGGCGTCGCCGCCGACCAGGATGCCGGTTTCCTCGGCCACTTCGCGCACGCAGGTATTCACCAGCGGCTCGTCGATGGCGTCCAGCGATCCGGTCACGCTCTGCCAATAGCCGGCCTTGTCGGCTCGCTCGATCAACAGCACCTCGAGGGCCGGCGTGTGGATGACCACCAGCACGGATTCGGGAATCTTGTGTCTACGCGCCGTCATCCCGCCACCGCGGCTAAACGCCACTGAGCACAGCGTCCAGGGCGTCTGTAAACGCAGCCGCCTCGGTTCGCAGCGCGAGCCGCGGCCCTTTGAGCAGTTTGGCCGGCAATGCCGCACACAGGTGAGCGGCCAGATACAAGCGCTCACCGTCGATCAATACCGACTGCGTCAACCGCCGCGGCATGGCCACGGGCGGGCGCGGCAGACGCGCCAGGGGCATGCACAACCGCGTCGAGTGCTGGCTCAACTGGTCACTCTGCAAGACGACGAAGTAGGGGAACGCCTCGCGCTGCGCAACGTTCGGGTTGGCATATGCGTCGAATTGCGCCATGTCGCGGGCCCTGCAGCTACCAGGCGCGGAACTCTTCTCCGGGAATGCCGTACTGCTCGACCAGCGCGTTCTGCATGTCGACCCAATCCTTGTACTGGTCGTAAAACGCCTTACCCAGGTCGGCCGGCTTGATGCGCTCTTGCTGCGCAAGCAACTGGTCGTAGCGCTCGACCGACAACACGACGCTGTGCCGTCGCCCAGACTTCTCAATGAACACCGGCTCGCGTTGCGCAAGCTCGAGCACTTGCCCGAGGCGATTTTTGGCTTCGGTCGCAGTCAGGTTCATGGCCTCGTCTCCTTACGCAGACCAGCCATTCTAGCTAATGCACGCCGAAGCCACTCACCTCATCAGGCCGGCTGCGTATTGCGCAGGCGAATATGCAGTTCGCGCAATTGTTTCTCGTCGACCGGGCCTGGCGCGTTGGTCAGCAGGTCTTGTGCGCGCTGCGTCTTCGGGAAGGCGATGACCTCGCGCAACGATTCGGCACCGGTCAGCAGCATCACGAAGCGGTCCAGCCCGATCGCGATGCCCCCATGCGGCGGCGCGCCGTACTGCAGCGCATCGAGCAGGAAGCCGAACTTGGCCTGGGCCTCCTCGACGCTGATCTTGAGGGCGCGAAAGACCTTGCTTTGCACCTCCTCGCGGTGGATCCGCACCGAGCCGCCACCGAGCTCGATGCCGTTCAAGACCACGTCGTAGGCCTTGGCGATGCAGGCGCCGGGGTTGGTTTCGAGCCAGTCTTCGTGGCCATCCTTGGGGCTGGTGAAGGGGTGGTGCACGGCGACCCAGCGCTCGGCTTCGTCGTCATGCTCGAACATCGGGAAGTCGACCACCCACAGCGGCTCCCATTCGCCCTGCACCAGGCCGCGGGCGCGGCCGAACTCGCTGTGGCCGACCTTGACGCGCAGCGCCCCCATGGCGTCGTTGACGATCTTGGCCTTGTCGGCACCGAAGAAGATCAGGTCGCCGCTGGCGGCGCCGGTGCGCGCGAGGATTTCGGCCAGGGCCTTGTCGTGCAGGTTCTTCACCACCGGCGACTGCAGGCCTTCGCGCCCCGTCGTCGCGTCGTTGACCTTGATCCAGGCCAGGCCCTTGGCGCCGTAGATCTTGACGAACTCGGTGTAGCCGTCGATCTCACCGCGGCTCATCTCGGCGCCGCCCGGGATGCGCAGCGCAACGACACGCCCGTCGGGGCTGTTGGCCGGCCCGGCGAAGACCTTGAAGTCGACCTCGCGCATGACGTCGGTCATTTCCGTGAGCACCAGCTTGACGCGCAGGTCTGGCTTGTCGCTGCCGTAGACGCGCATCGCGTCGGCGTAGGTCATGACCGGGAAGGCCGGCAGCGGCACGCCGATGGCATGCTCGAAGGTGCTGCGGATCATGCCCTCGAACATGCTGCGGATCTCGTCCTCGGCCAGGAACGAGGTTTCGATGTCGATCTGCGTGAACTCGGGCTGGCGGTCGGCGCGCAGGTCTTCGTCGCGGAAGCACTTGGTGATCTGGTAGTAGCGATCGAAGCCCGCGATCATCAGCAACTGCTTGAACAACTGCGGCGATTGCGGCAACGCGAAGAACATGCCGTCGTGCACGCGCGAGGGCACCAGGTAGTCGCGCGCGCCTTCGGGCGTGCTCTTGGTCAGCATCGGCGTTTCGATATCGATGAAGCCGTTGGCATCGAGGAACTTGCGCACCTCCATCGTCACGCGATAGCGCAGCCGCAGGTTGCGCTGCATGGCCGGGCGGCGCAGGTCGAGCACGCGATGCGTCAGGCGCACGGTTTCCGACAGGTTCTCGTCGTCGAGCTGGAACGGCGGCGTGACGCTGGGGTTGAGGACCTCGAGTTCGTGCGCCAGGACTTCGACCGTGCCGCTGACCAGGTCGGCGTTGGCGGTGCCGGCCGGGCGCGCGCGCACGACGCCGACCACCTTCAGGCAGAACTCGTTTCGCACGCCCTCGGCGGCGGCGAAGGTCGCAGCGCGGTCGGGGTCGCAGACGATCTGCACCAGGCCTTCGCGGTCGCGCAGGTCGATGAAGATCACGCCGCCATGGTCGCGCCGGCGGTGGGCCCAGCCCATCAGGGTCACGCTCTGGCCGAGCAGCGCTTCGCTGACCAGGCCGCAGTAGGTTGTTCGCATGGATCGCTCCAGATTCGGGGTGCGGTGTGCCGCCTCGGTGGGCGACAGATTGGGGTTCATGTTGGCGCTGCAACCGGCCAGAACGCTCGCCGTGCGTTCGGCCGCTTCAATTTCGGGCGGCAGCGGCGTCCGGCGGCGCGGTCAACGGCGGCGCCACGACACCCATGGAGATGATGTACTTCAGCGCTTCGTCCACGCTCATGCGCAGCGCCACCACGTCGGCGCGCGGCACCATCAGGAAGAAACCGGAAGTCGGGTTCGGGGTGGTCGGCACATACAGGCTGAGGTAGTCGGCATGCAGATGCTCGGCAGCCTCGCCGCCCGGCTTGCCGGTGACGAAGGCGATCGTCCAGCAGCCCGGCCGCGGGTACTGCACCAGGACCGCTTCGCGAAAGGCGTTGCCATTGGACGCAAACAGGGTGTCCGAGACCTGCTTGATCGAGCTGTAGATCGACTTGACGATGGGAATGCGCTGCACCAGGCGACCCCCCTGTTGCAGCCACCACTGGCCGACAAAGTTGGCGGCAAAGATGCCCGTCAGCAGCAAGGCCACGACCACCACCAGCACGCCGAGGCCGTAGACATGGCGCAGCATCTCCAGAAAGCCATGGGCCTCGTCGGGCAGCACGGCCTGGGTGGCGCTGACCAGCCAGCCGAACAGGCCATCGACCATGCCCAGCACGGTGCTCAGCAGCCAGATGGTGACGGCCAAGGGCAGCCACACCAGCAGGCCCGCGATGATGTACTTCCTCATGGCGTGGTCTGGCTCAGTGGGCGTTGCCGGAGGGGTTGGGGGTGCTGGCCGGGGTTGCCGGCGCGGCGGGCGTCGGCGCGGCTGCCGGCGCCGGGGCAGCGGGTGTCGCAGCAGCGGCGGGTGCCGCGGGCGCTGCGTCGCCGGCCTTCTCGCCCTTTTCGCCCTTTTCCCCTTCTCAACCTTCTCGGCAGCCGGCTTGTCGCCGTCGGATTTGGCTGCGGTCGGTGCGGCTTGCGGATTGCGGAAGTCGGTCACGTACCAACCCGAGCCCTTGAGTTGAAAACCTGCCGCCGTGAGCTGCTTCTCAAAGCGCGGCTCACCGCAGGCCGGGCAATCGGCGAGCGGCGGATCGGACAACTTGCGCAGCACGTCTTTCATGTGCCCGCAGGCGGCGCAGCGATAAGCGTAGATCGGCATGAGTACCATCGAGCCGCAAAAAGTCGCGGCAAAGTATGGAATTATAGGGAAGCGACACCGCTGATCCGATAATGCCGCCAGCGGCCGGGCTTGCAATGGGCATCAGCGCATCTCGGCCGCGGATCGCGAACCCTGTTCGTTCTGCAACTTGGAGACCAACCCATGAGGCCGTTCCCATTTCGCGTCACGACCTTGTCCTGCTGCTTGGCCACCCTCGCCGCGCTGGCTTTCGGCGCCAATGCACTGGCCGATGAAGAGAAGGTGGTCAACATCTACAACTGGGCCGACTACATCGCGCCCGACACGATCAAGAATTTCGAGAAGGAAACCGGCATCAAGGTCCGCTACGACAATTTCGACAGCAATGAGGTGCTGCAAGCCAAGCTGGTGGCGGGCCGAACCGGATACGACATCGTCGTACCGGGTTCGCACTTCGCCAAGATGCAAATCGACGGCGGCCTGCTGCTGAAACTCGACAAGAGCCAGCTGCCCAACCTGAAGAACCTGGACCCCTCGGTCCAGGCTCAATTGGCGAAACTCGATCCGGGCAACGACTTCCTGGTCGACTGGCTCTGGGGCTATACGACGGTCGGGATCAATGCCGACAAGGTCAAGAAGGCGCTCGGTGCGCTGCCGATGCCCGACAACGCCTGGGATCTGGTCTTCAAGCCGGAGTACGCCTCGAAGTTGAAGGGCTGCGGCGTGTCGTTCCTCGACACGGCCTCCGAAGTGGTCCCGATTGCCCTCAAGTACATCGGCAAGGACCCGCACAGCAAGGACGCCGCCGACTACAAGGCCGCAGGCGAGATGCTCAATCGCATACGACCGTTCGTGACTCGATTCTCGGGCTCGGGCTCCGATTACATCGACCAGATGGCACGGGGGCAGCTGTGTGCCGTGGTCGGTTGGTCGGGCGACATCTACATCGCCAAAGACCGTGCGGCCAAAGCCAAGCGCCCTCAGGCGCTGGAAGTCTTGCTGCCCAAAGCGGGCAGCTTGCTGTTCTTCGATGTGATGGCCATTCCCAAGGACGCCAAACATCCTGAAAACGCACACAAGTGGATCAACTACATCCTGCGACCGGAAGTCCACGCGTCACTGACGAATGCCGTCTTCTATGCCAATCCGAACCGGGAATCCAGAAAGTTCGTCAAGCCCGAGTTGGCCAACGACAAGGCCGTGTTCCCCGATCCCAGTGCCCTGGAAACCATGATATTGCCGGGGGTCCCCGATCAGGCCACGCGCCGCCTGATGACGCGCACCTTCACGAACTTCAAGGCCGGGCACTGATCGGAACACGGACACGCAGGGCCGGTGGGGCGCGGGTGCACCCCCCGGTCGTAGTCGTGGTCACGGGGTGCTGAAGTGCAGCGACAACTGTGCAACCACCAGGCCGACGACGAACCCGAAGCAGACCCACGCCGCCGCGCGCAACCACCGATTGGTGCGGCGCTGCTCGTCCAGCAGCGCCAGCAAGGTGGCCGCCTCCGATTTGGGCTGCAGCGCGGCGTGCAGCAGGCGCGGCAGCTCGGGCAGCAGCTGGGCATAACGCGGAGCCTCGTCTTTCAGCCGCTCGAGCAGGCCGGTCCAGCCGACCTGCTCGTCCATCCAGCGTTCGAGAAAGGGCTTGGCCGTGCTCCACAGGTCGAGCTCGGGGTCGAGCTGGCGGCCCAGGCCCTCGACGTTGAGCAGGGTTTTTTGCAGCAGCACCAGCTGCGGCTGGATTTGCACGTTGAAGCGGCGCGAGGTCTGGAACAGGCGCAGCAACACCTGGCCTAGCGAGATGTCCTTGAGCGGGCGGTCGAACAGCGGTTCGCAGACGGTGCGAATGGCGCTCTCGAGGGCGTCGATGCGCGTCGCCGCCGGCACCCAGCCGCTTTCGACATGCAGCTCGGCCACGCGCTTGTAGTCGCGCCGAAAGAAGGCCGTGAAGTTCTGCGCCAGGTAGTCGCGATCGCTGTCGGTGAGCGTGCCGACGATGCCGAAATCCAGCGCGATGTAGCGGCCGAAGGTGCCCGGCGCCGTGCTGACCTGGATATTGCCCGGGTGCATGTCGGCGTGGAAAAAGCCGTCGCGAAAGACCTGGGTGAAGAAGATCGTGACGCCGTCGCGGGCGAGTTTCTTCAGGTCCACGCCGGCGGTGCGCAGGCGATCGGTCTGGCTGATCGGCACGCCGTGCATGCGCTGCATGACCATGACGTTGGGTTTGCACAGGTCCCAGACCATCTCCGGCACCTCGACCAGGGCCAGGCCGGCCATGTTGCGGCGCAGTTGCGCGGCATTGGCAGCTTCGCGCACCAGGTCGAGCTCGTCATGCAGGTAGACGTCGAATTCGGCCACCACTTCGCGCGGCCTCAGGCGCTTGCCGTCGACGCTGACGCGCTCGACCCACGCGGCCAGGCGGCGCAGCAGCGCCAGGTCGCCCTCGATGGCCAGCAGCATGCCCGGGCGCAAGACCTTGACCGCCACCTCGCGCCCGCCATGCAGGGTGGCAAAGTGCACCTGTGCAATCGACGCGCTGGCCACGGGTTCGGCGTCGAACGCGGCGAAGACTTCGTCGATGCGGCGGCCGAATGCACGCTCGACCAGCGCGATCGATTCGGCACTGGGAAACGGCGGCACGCGGTCCTGCAGCTTGGCCAGTTCATCGGCCACATCCAGCGGCAGCAGGTCGCGCCGGGTCGACAGCACCTGGCCGAACTTGACGAAGATCGGGCCCAGGCGTTCGAGCGCGCGGCGCAGGCGCACGCCGCGCGGCTCGTCGAAGCGGCGGCCGACCATGACGATGCGCGCCAACAGCCGCACCCAGCGCTGGCGCAGGCCCGACAACGCAATGTCGTCGACCCCGAAGCGCAGCAGCGTGAAGGCGATGAAGACCAGGCGCGCCAGCTGGGTCACTGGAGCCCCTCGTCAAACGGGTACGTTTGCCGATCCCCCGCGGGGATGACGCGGGTCGGCTTGGGAGCGGCCCGGCGCTCGGCCCGCGCCCGTACGCCTCTCATCGAGGCGGCACCCAGCGCCGAAGGCCTGCGGCCAGCGCGGCACCCAGGCTCGCCAGCTGGCGGGCCGGCATGGGGCCGACGATGCGTGCCAGGTCGGCTTCCAAATCCCAGCGCAGGTTGTCGGCCAGCCAATGCACGTCGGCAGCGAACGGGGCCTCGCCTTGGACCATCACTTCGGGGCGCTCACCCGCGGCCAGCCGCAACATCAGCAGCGCCGGGTTGGCGGCAGCCACGCACAACTGCAACTCGGCCGCCGGAACCTGGGCCGGGTCAAGGTCACCGCACCATTCGAGCAGCCCGGCCGGCGTGACCTGAAACAAGGCCCGCGGCGGCGCCGGCAGCAGCTTGGGCCAATCGGTCAGCTCGACGCTCAGCCGCTTGCCGGCATGCGGCAACAGTCGCGCCATGGCCGCAGGCTCCGATGACAGCAGGTGATTGACCAGCAGCGTAATGCGCTGAAGGACGGCGGGCACGAGCAACGAGCGAATCGATTCCAGCATTTGCGCCGATTGTAGGCAGCCGCAATGGGTCCCCCACGACCGCGGGAACGCATGCGCGTGGCGAAACGGAGACGCCTGTCTTCGATGTCGGCGCATGTCGCATACGATCGGCAGGACACTCGCGCCCGACCCCACCGAGACCACGGAGACCGACATGGCCATTCGCCCGACCCTTCTTGCCTTGGCTGCCGGCCTGGCGCTCAGCGGCGCCGCCTGCGCGCAAGCCACCGACCGCCCCTGGTACCTCGGCCTGGGGCAGGATTTCACCCATGATTCGAACGTGCTCAGCAGCCCATCGGGCAGCGAGACCAGCGACACCATCTCGACAACCACGCTGCGCGGCGGCTTCAATGTGCCGTTCGGGCGCCAGCGCGCCTATGGCAACGCGACGCTGAACGAGCAGCGCTTCAGCAACGTCGATGCGCGCAACAACAGCGGCTACTCGCTGGCGGCAGGGCTCGACTGGGCGACGGTCGAACGCCTGTCGGGCAACTTCACGCTCAATTCCAACAAGCAATTGACCGACTACAACGTCGGCGGCATCACGCCCGTCACCCTCGCGAACATCGAACGCACGGACGAGTTCAACGCCCGTGTGCGCGTGGGCATGGTGACCGCGGTGTCGCTCGAAGCGGGGCTCGGCCAGCGCCAGGTGTCGTTCTCCGCACCCGAGTACGCAGCGAACGAATACAAGCAGGACAGCGGTAACCTGGGCCTCAGCTACCGGGCCAGCGGCATCCTGACGCTGGGCACCGGCATCAGCGCTCAGCACACGCGCTTCGAGGCGCCAGTGCCCGGCCAGGCCGCGGCCGACAGCAGCGACCGCAGGGACCTGTACGTCACGGCCACCTGGGTGCCCACCGGGGCCAGCACGGTCGACGCCCGCATCAACTACGGCAAGACGGAGTACACCCTCGCGACCGACAGCAATTTCGACGGCCTCACCGGCGCGTTGAGCTGGGCCTGGAAGCCGACGGGCCTGCTCGGTCTGACCACCACCTTGTCGCGCGACACCGGTCAGGAGAGCGGCTTCCAGCGGCTGGTGACGGGCAGCACGGTGTCGGCAAGCGATTTCAGCCAGCTCACCAATGCATTGACGGTCCATGCCACCTACCAACTCAGCGGCAAGGTCTCGCTGACGGGGGGCGTCGGCTACGCGCGGCGCGATCTCGTCGATCGCCTGTCCGGCGCCACCGGCAACGACGCCACGACGGCCCTGACGATCGGTGCGAACTGGGCCGCGACGCGCACGATGTCCTTCGGATGCCGGGCCAGCCGCGAATCGCGCACGGCCAGCGGCGCAGGAACTTCTGCCTACGACGTCAACCGTTTCAGCTGTTCAGGACAGGTTGTACTCGACTGACGACACGCCCGTGCCGACTGTCCTCCTCACCGGTGCAGCCGGCTACATCGGCTCCCATACCTGGTTGGCGCTTGCGCAGGCCGGCTTTGCCGTGGTCGGGGTCGACAACTTCAGCAACAGCTCACCGCAGGTGCTGGAGCGCCTGCAAGCATTGCTCGGGCACGCACCGGCGTTCGAACGCGCCGATGTCCGCGACGCGGCAGCAATGGCCGCAATCTTCACGCGCCACGGTATCGACGCCACGGTGCACTTTGCCGCCGCCAAGGCCGTTGGCGAATCGGTGCAGCAGCCCCTGCACTACTACGCCAACAACCTCGGCGGCCTGATCAGCGTGTGCGAGGCCATGCGCCGCCACGGAGTGGGCCGCATGGTCTTCAGCAGCAGCGCCACGGTGTACGGGGAGCCCGAGCGCTTGCCTATCGACGAGGACGCACCCCTGGCCGCCGCCAATCCCTATGGCCAGACCAAGCTGATGGCCGAGCAAGTCCTGCGCGACCTGGGTGCCGCCGAGCCTGGCTGGCAGACCGGGTGTCTGCGCTACTTCAATCCAGTAGGGGCCCATCAAAGCGGCCAAATCGGCGAAGACCCGCGCGGCGTACCCAACAACCTGATGCCCTATGTGGCACAGGTGGCCGTGGGCCGGCTGCCACGGCTACGTGTCTTCGGCCACGATTACGCGACTCCCGATGGCACCGGCGTGCGCGACTACATCCACGTCATGGACTTGGCCGAGGGCCATGTGGCCGCCCTGCGCCGCCTGCTCGATGCGCCCGGTTCGTTCACCGTCAATCTGGGCACCGGCGTGGGCCACAGCGTGCTCGAGGTGGTGCGGGCCTACGAAGCAGGCGAGTGGGCGGCCGGTACCCTACGACCTGTTGCCACGCCGCGCCGGTGACGTGGCCGCCTGCTACGCTGACCCGCGACGCGCAGGTGAGTTGCTGGGCTGGCGCGCGCAGTACGGGCTCGACCAGATGTGCGCCGACAGCTGGCGCTGGCAGCGTCTGAATCCCAGCGGTTATTCAGCGGCCTGAGCGCGTGCTTTGGTGTGCACGCAAGGCGCGGAGTTCGCGCTGAACGGCCTCCGGAAAGCCGCGCCGGCCGCCGCGGTAGTCGTTGATCATGTGGTCGAGAACTTGCACGCTGTAGCCCGTGTTGGCCCAGGCCGACGAAATCGCATTGACGACACGTGGAAATTGCTCGCAGGTGACATGGGGCCTGAGGGACGGCGGCAGGCTGATGACCCAGTCCATGGCCGGCCCTGTGAGCGCACGGTCGGTCACCGTCGGCTTGCGCCGCAGCTGTTCCCAGTATCCCGGCTGCATGTGCTTGACTTGCATCACGCCTGCAGGCAGTTCATCCAGTGCCTGTCGCGCGGAAGGCAAGTCGGTGACCTCGAAATCGATCGATCCGGGTGGGCGGTCGGGCTTGGTGGGTTGTGGGCCGGGCATGGGGTGCCTCGGAGGACAAACAAAGCCGAGTTAGTACAAATTGTGGAACATGTCGGCCCAAGTTTGTAGCCATGACTTGGGGGGGCGCGTTAGGAATTGAAAACGATGCGACAGTAGCGAGTGCGGACGCTGGCGGGGCCTGGCAGGATGAAAGATGCAACAAACTCGAAGAATGGGAGAAACAGCATGGTGACCGTCGCAGTAACCGGCCTGGGCTACGTGGGCCTGCCGCTGGTGGTGGAGTTCGGCAAGCTGACGCGCACCATCGGTTTCGACATCGACGGCGCCAAGGTGGCCAAGTGCCGGGCGGGAACCGACCCGTCGCGCGAAATCCCTGACGCCGAGATGCGCCTCGCGGTGCACGCGCAATACACCAGCGACGCGGCGATGCTGCGCGAGGCCGACTTCATCCTGGTGGCCGTGCCCACGCCGGTGGATGCCGCGCACATCCCCGATTTCGGCCCGCTGGTCGGCGCAAGCAAGAGCATCGGCCCGCATTTGAAGCCGGGTGCGACCGTCGTCTACGAGTCGACCGTCTACCCCGGTGCCACCGAAGAAGTCTGCATCCCGGTGCTGGAGCAGGCCTCGGGCCTGCAGTGGAAGCGCGATTTCTTCGTCGGCTACAGCCCCGAGCGCATCAACCCGGGCGACCGCGAGCACATGCTGACCAACGTGCTGAAGGTGGTGGCCGGTGACACGCCCGCGACGCTCGACAAGGTGGCGGGGCTGTACGAGATGGTCGTCAAGCCCGGCGTGCACCGCTGCAGCAGCATCAAGGCGGCCGAGGCCTGCAAGGTGATCGAGAACACCCAGCGCGACCTCAACATCGCCTTGATGAACGAACTGGCCATCATCTTCGAGAAGGTCGGCATCGACACCAGCGAGGTGCTCGAAGCCGCAGGCACGAAGTGGAACTTCCTCAAGTTCAAGCCCGGCCTGGTGGGCGGCCACTGCATCGGCGTCGATCCCTACTACCTCACGCACAAGGCCGAGATGCTGGGCTACCACCCGCAGGTGATCCTGGCCGGGCGGCGCATCAACGACGGCATGGGCAAGTACATCGCCGAGCAGACCATCAAGCAGATGATCGCCAACGGCAGCTACATCAAGGGCGCCAAGGTCAACGTGCTGGGCCTGACCTTCAAGGAAAACTGCGCCGACCTGCGCAACAGCAAGGTGGTGGACATCATCAACGAGCTGAAGAGCTTCGGTGCCGAGGTGTTCGTGCACGACCCCGAGGCCGACCCGGACGAAGCCTTGCACGAGTTCGGCGTGCGCCTCACCGCCTGGGACGAGCTGCCGCGCGGCGACGCAATGGTTGCCGCGGTGGCGCACCGCCAATACCGTGACTTGAGTGCCGATGATCTCTGCCGCAAGGTGATCAAGAACGGCTGCTTCGTCGACGTCAAGGCCAGCTATGACCAGGCCGCGCTGGAACAAAGCGGCTTGCACGTCTGGCGCCTGTGAGGAAGGACTAAGCAATGCCCGTCTCCGACAGCGTAAAGCTCGGACAGAACGTCAAGATCTTTCATCCGACCCAGGTCAACCTGTATGGGTGCTCGGTGGGCGACGACACGAAGATCGGCAGCTTCGTCGAGATCCAGAAGGGCGCCGCGATCGGTGCGCGCTGCAAAATCTCGTCGCACAGCTTCATTTGTGAAGGTGTGCTCATCGAAGACGAGGTCTTCATCGGCCACGGCGTGATGTTCACCAACGACCGCTATCCGCGCGCAGCCAACCCCGATGGCAGCCTGCAAACCGAAGCCGACTGGAAGGTCGAGGCCACGCACGTGAAACGCAGCGCCTCCATCGGCAGCCACGCCACCATCGTTTCCGGCGTCACCATCGGCGAAGGTGCACTGGTCGGTGCCGGCGCCGTGGTGACCAAGAATGTTCCGGACCACGCCATCGTGGCCGGTGTACCCGCACGTGTCATCGGCGACACGAGGACGCGGCGCTGAACGCGCCGCTTCGAGAAGGAAACCACGGTGATCAACATTGGCGTGATTGGCTACGGGTACTGGGGGCCTAACCTGGTGCGCAACTTCGCCGAGACACCGGGTGCCCATCTGGCTGCAGTG
Source organism: uncultured beta proteobacterium (assembly GCA_963741125.1). Lineage (GTDB taxonomy): Bacteria > Pseudomonadota > Gammaproteobacteria > Burkholderiales > Burkholderiaceae_C > CADEEN01. The sequence continues at coordinate 296,550 of CAVUGY010000033.1, read as the reverse complement.
GCTGATCTCGATACGGCCAAGCTCGCGGTGGTGCAGCGGCGCTTTCCGGCAGCCAAGACCACGACCGACTTTCGCGAACTGCTCAACGACCCGGCCATCGACGCGATCGCCATCGCGACGCCGGTCAACACCCACTTCGAGTTGGCGCTGGCCGCGCTGCGAGCAGGCAAGCATGTCTGGCTGGAAAAGCCGATGACCGAAACCTCCGACGAGGCGCGGCAACTCATCGACGAGGCGCAACGGCGCAGTCGCGTGCTGCTGGTCGACCATACGTTCATCTATACCGGCGCGGTGGCCAAGATGAACGAGATCATCAAGAGCGGCGACCTCGGTCAGGTGTATTACTACGACTCGATCCGCGTCAATCTCGGCTTGTTCCAGCGCGACGTCAGCGTCATTTCCGACCTCGCGGTGCATGACTTCTCGATCCTCGATTACCTGTTGGGCGAACACCCGGTGGCCGTATCCGCGAACGGCACGAACCACTTTCCCGGCACGCCGGAAAACCTTGCCTACGTGACGCTGTTCTACGACTCGGGTGTCATCGCCCACACCAGCGTCAGCTGGCTGGCGCCGGTGAAGGTGCGACAGATCCTCGTCGGCGGCAGCAAGAAGATGATCACCTACGACGACCTCGAGCCCAGCGAGAAGGTCAAGGTCTACGACAAGGGCGTGAGCTTCACCGACGACCCTGAAAAAATCCAGGAAATGCGCGTCGGCTATCGCACCGGCGACATGTGGGCGCCCAAGCTGGTGGCAACCGAGGCACTGGCCGTGGAAGGCGCGCACTTCGTCGACTGCATTGCAAACAACAAGGTGCCCAAGACCGATGGCCAATTGGGCTTGCGGGTTGTCGAACTCATCGAGGCCACGAGCCAGTCGATGCGGCGCAAGGTGCGGCGCAACGGCGAAACCATCGATATCCAATCGCGGAGGAAAGCATCGTGATCCCGTTCATCGACCTCAAGGCGCAATACCTTTCCATCAAGGGCGAGGTCGATGCGGCGATCCAGGGTGTCTTGAACAGCTGCCAGTTCACGCTGGGCAGCGAGGTTGCGGCCTTCGAGACCGAGTTCGCGGCCTATTGCCAGGCGAGCCATGGTGTCGGCGTGAACACCGGCACGAGCGCCTTGCACCTGGCATTGCTGGCGGCCGGGGTCGGCCGCGGCGACGAAGTCATCACCGTGCCGTTCACCTTCGTGGCCACCGTGTCGGCCATCGACTACACCGGCGCCACGCCCGTATTCGTCGACATCGACCCACAAACCTTCACGATGGACCCGACCGCGCTGGAAGCGGCGATCACCAAGAAGACGAAGGCCATCATTCCGGTGCACCTGTATGGCCAATGCGCCGACATGGACCCGATCCTCGAGATCGCCAAGCGCCATGACCTGATCGTGATCGAAGATGCCTGCCAGGCCCATGGCGCCGAGTACAAGGGCCGGCGCGCCGGAAGCATGGGCAGCATGGGTTGCTTCAGCTTCTACCCGGGCAAGAACCTGGGCGCCTACGGCGAGGCCGGCATGGTCGTCACCGGCAGCCCCGAATACGCGCGAACCATCCGCATGCTGCGCGATTGGGGCGCCGAGAAGAAGTACCACCATGTGCTCAAGGGCTACAACTTCCGCATGGAAGGCATTCAAGGTGCGGTGCTGAGGGTGAAACTGCGCCGCCTCGAGGCCTGGACCGAAGCGCGACGTGCCGCTGCGGCGCACTACGATCGGCTGTTCGCCGGCAGCGGCGTTCCCACGCCCAAAGCCAGTTCATACGGCCGCCACGTCTATCACATCTACGCCATTCGCACGGCGCACCGGCAGGCGTGGCAAGACGCGCTGCTGGCTCAGGGCATCCAGTCCGGCATCCACTACCCGACACCGGTTCATCTGCTGCCGGCATTCGCCGATCTGGGCTACCGCGCAGGCCAGTTCCCGCATTCGGAGCGTGCGGCCAACGAAGTACTGTCGCTGCCGATGTTCCCTGAGATTACCGAGAGTCAGTGCGAAGAAGTGACGCGAGCAGTCAAGGGCCTCGTTGCAGGCGGCGTACAGAAGCGAGATCTTGCCAAGGCACCCTAGCTGCAAGGCGTCGGCACAAGACCGTTTGACACTTCTCGACCAAGGCTCGGTTGACACTCGTCGACGCATTTGCGCCGTCTAAGGCCATCTCGCGGGACACGACCCGCAGCCATCGCGTCGATGGCATGTCGCCTGTCATATAGACGGGAAGCAATTCGCTGGAAATCACCACAAAAGGTGATGCGCAAATGGGCGATGCGACCAAACTGATGGTGCGCAAAACCAACTTACCGCCCCCCTGATTGGGGGTCTCCACCCGTGTGAGGAATTGCACGATGCGAGCACGCCATGCATGCTTACTTCACATTAAACGCGGCAGCAAGTACTGATGTCGCTTCGGCGGAAAGCGCAGCTTTCCGTGGTCAATCCCAATCCAGCCCAGCGCAGTTTGAATTGCGGTGGCAATACTTTCCGAGTTTATTCGCGGCATTTCTTGGAGCGCTGCATGAGCAATGAGAACGGGTCATCGGTCGCCAGTGTGATCGACCTCGGCCCGCATGGACCGCCCTTCGCGTCCGTGAATCGGCAGATGAGCGCAATGGCGCGCAGCTTTGCGTCGCGCCGCGGTGGCGCTGCGCAGCGCGTGGCCGTCGGCAACGCGACCGCCGCGCAAGTGCCCGCGCGTGTGCGCCTCGACGACGCCCTGCCGCACAGCGACTTCCTGCGCGACTTGCAGCGCGAGAAGCGCCGCGCAGAGCGCTCGCAAGCCGCACTATCGCTGGTGCTCTACCGAGTGGCCGACAAGGCGGCCAACGACCCCCCGCACGCGAACCGGTTGCTGGAGTTGCTGCAGAGCGCGAAGCGCGAAACCGACACCCTCGGCAACATGGGCGACAACATGATCGCCGTGCTGTGCCCCGACACCGACGAGCAGGGCGCAAAGAGCTTCATGCGCAAGATCGAAGCGAGTGCGGGCAACCTGCCGTTCACGGCGGTGGCCTCGACATACCCAGACGACCTGGTTGAAAACCTGGCCAAAGGCACTCACATTCAGCCGGCTGTCAAGCCCTACCTTGTAGCCGATGGGGTCGGCCACAAGACGAGTGCCTACGCGCTGAAGCGGGGCCTGGATATTGCGGGAGCACTCTTTGCCCTCTGCATCTTCGGGCCACTGATGTTGTCGGTGGCCGCGGCCATCGCCCTAACCTCCCGCGGGCCGATCATCTTCAGGCAGACCCGGCTCGGCAAGGCCGGGGTGCCGTTCACGTTCTACAAGTTTCGGTCGATGGTGGTGAATGGCAACGACGCCATCCATCGCGCATTCGTGGCAAACCTGATCAAGGGTGAGCAGGCGCAGGGCACGGCGGCGGATGGCGAGACTGCAAGCTACAAGCTGAAGGCCGACCCGCGCATCACGCGCATTGGCAGCTTCATCCGCAAGACCAGCATCGACGAGCTGCCGCAGTTCTTCAACGTGCTCAAGGGCGACATGAGCCTCGTCGGCCCGCGGCCGCCGATCCCCTACGAGGCCGCCGAGTACCAGCCGTGGCACCTGCGGCGGGTCATCAGCGTCAAGCCGGGCATCACCGGCCTGTGGCAGGTGGAGGGCCGCAGCAAGGTCACCTTCAATGACATGGTCAGGATGGACCTGCGCTACATACGCAACTGCTCATTCGCGCTGGATCTGAAGATCCTTTTGAAGACCGTCCTGGTCGTACTGCGCTGCGACGGAGCCCGCTAGATGACCGATCGTCATATGCTGGCGAATATGTCGCGATCGGTTGGGCGCGTTCTATGTGCGGCGCCAGTGCGAGTTTGCCCTCGTTCGACGTAGTCCATAACCCCTTACAGACACTGCTCACCTTGTCAAGCTGAATTGGTTTTCGTTGTCGATGACCTCGGTGCCAAATCGCGGTTGATGGATGAGCGGGCAGCGTTGAAGAGCGTGACGAAGGAGTTCCATTTGCTCGGCACTCACCGGCCGATCGCCCACACCTTGGAGTACCGCCTTCTCAGCCACCAGAATCCAATTACCCAGGATCGCTTTCCGGGTACATCCGGAATGCGCTGTAACCGACGCCTTTTGGGCTGTCTTAGCCAGCCGCACGGCCTCCAGCTCGAACACCAGTGTGTACCGAGTGCAGTCTTTAACTTTGTCTTTCTTGCTTATTGTGCTCTTCCATGCCGATTTTCAGAAGCTTCAGCAAATGGAGGACGCCTTCGGACGCGCAAATCAGGCCGGCCCGCGAGAAATTTAATGGCCAGATCAAGCCTAAGGATTCACCGATCACGCGGGCACGCTACGAATTGGAAGTGAAATGACCGCAAGCAATCGAGTTGTCTGGGTCGATCTGGATAACTCGCCTCACGTCCCATTCTTCCGCCCAATCATCACCGCCCTTGAGCGCCAGGGCTATTCTGTTTTGTCACGGCCCGAGACGCTTACAACGTCACTGACTTGCTCAAACTGCACAACGTCGAGTGCACGACGATTGGCCGCCACTTCGGCAAGAACAAACTGATGAAGGTGCTCGGCCTCGGGGTTCGTGCAGCCCAACTGCTTCCTCTGGCCGCGAGAAAACGGCCTCACCTTGCCGTTTCGCATGGCTCCCGTGCGCAAACTCTGGCAGCAAAACTGCTACGAATTCCATCGATGGTGATTGCTGACTATGAGCACGTCACGCACGTGACGCGACCGGACCATCTGGTTCTTCCAGAAGTCATACAAGCCGAGAATGGCGGCACATTCCAGAGCCGAATTCACAAGTACCCAGGGATCAAGGAAGATGTCTATGTGCCGACATTTGCGCCGGATGCATCCATCAGACGCGAACTGGGACTTGGCGAAGACGAAATCGTCGTGACCTTTCGTCCTCCAGCGACCGAGGCACACTATCACAACCCCGAAAGCGAAGCACTCTCCGCAGCGTCCCTGCAACTGCTGAGTGAAAACAACCACGTCAAGATTGTTCTGTTGCCGCGTAACCGCCAGCAGAAGGCAGAAGTCGTGGCACGGTATTCGCACCTCTTGGAAGCCGGAAGAATGATCATTCCGGACCGAGCCGTCGATGGCTTGAACCTAGTATGGCACTCTGACTTTGTGATCAGCGGTGGCGGGACAATGAATCGAGAAGCCGCTGCCCTCGGTGTCCCGGTTTACAGCACATTCAGGGGACCCATCGGAGCCGTAGATCGATACTTGGCATCTAAGGGTCGCCTAGTGCTTCTGGAATCAGTGGATGACGTGCGGCAAAGGGTATTGGTGGCGAAGCGCGCATCTTCAAGTGCACGCTCGCCAGTAAATGGCCTCGCGCTAGAAGCCATAGTCGGTTATATCGTCGCGGCAGCCGAACAAAGTGCGAATGACGCGCCCGTACTTAGGGGCGGTGAGCATGACTAAGAACATTCGATTGCTAATCGTCGCCGGCGCGCGTCCCAATTTCATGAAGGTTGCGCCGATCATCCACCAGATTCGGGATCGCTCGAAGGTGAATGCGCTGTCGACGCAGAGCCTGGTCGTTACTGCCGCTACTACCAGCGGATGACCGGCTTCGTAGCCATGGTGACCATGCCGATCGGGGTATTCCTCGCCATCTACCCGACAGTTCGGAGTTCACCCTGGTGCTGCTCGGGGCCAAGTGGGCCGAGGCTGCACCGTTCGTCCGCGCATTCGCGCTTGCCATGGCGCTGCGACCAACTATTCACAGTTGCACGATGGTTCTCGTCACCCTCGGCAAGACGAAGCCGCTGATCGGGCTCGAACTGGCGAACAGCCTGCTTTTCGCACTCTTTGTCGTTGTCGGCCTCCCAGATCAGTGCGGTGGCAGTGGCCATCGCCTTCGTGATGACTACCGTCGTGTTCATTCCATTGCGGATTCGCTTCAGCTTCAAGGACACGCCGGTCAGCGGTAGGACGATGTTTTTGGCCATCAAGACGCCGCTTGCCGCGACCGCTGCTATGGGCTTGACGTTGCTGGCGTACGAGGCGGCCGTACATGTCGGCAGGCCGCTCATGAGCCTGACGGCCGGTATCGCCGTCGAGGGGTTCGCGACCTACGCCTTGGCGTGGTTGCTCGTACCGGGGGGCGCTCGGAACTGCAACGGTTGCTTCAAGACATCCGCGGGGCACGTAGTCGTCGGCACGTCGCCTCCGGACCTCAATAGGGTGTGACGATCATCTCCGAAATTGAATAGGCGCCTGCTCGCTTAACTTATGCTGAACTATTGCTTCCAAACCGACCAGAGAAAGTTGCGTCGTTATCCTCTTGGGTGCGCACTGCGACGACATCGAGATCGGTTGCGGTGGCCCTGTGGAGCGTCTGCGTCCCGCCATCCGCGGCTGCACGCTTCGACTGGGTGCTTCTCAGTGCGACGAAGAACGCGAGGCCGAGACCCGCGCCGCCGCGGTGGGTTTGCTCGGGCTGCGGTCGAAGTCGAGGTCCTGGTCGAAGCGATTCCGCGGCAGCTACTTTCCGCACTGCGGCCGAGCTGAAGGAGTACGTCGAGGGCCTGAAGAGAGTTCGCCCCGACCTCATCCTCACTCACTGCCGGCACGACCTGCACCAGGACCACCGCGTCACCAACGAGCTGACCTGGAACACCTTCCGCAACCACGCCAGTGCTCGAGTACGAGATCCCGAAGTTCGACGGCGACCTCGGCGTGCCGAACGTGTTATGTTCCGCTGACGCGAGCGCAGAGTCGCACGCTCAAGTCCGACGTGCTGATCGAGTGCTTCCCTTCGCAAGCCAGTCGCGCAGTTGGTTCACACCGCGATACCTTCCAAGCGCTTGCAGCCGCCTGCGCGGCATCGAATGCAATGCGCCGGAAGGGTATCGCCGAGGCGTTCTATGGCCGCAAGCTCAGCCTGGCGTTCTGATTTCAACGAAACGACCATCCCCCATGACCCAGTCTTCCATCCCCGATCTCGAGGACTTCCTGCGTACCGATCTCGACTACATCTGCGCCAATCTGAAGAGGAGTTCGGCGCATGGCCGGGTCCAGCCTGCTCATCACCGGCGGTGCCGGTTTCCTGGGCTACTACCTCGTGCAGGCGGCGCTGCACTGCAACCGCACGCAGCGCGCAGCCGATCCAGTCACCGTGTGGGACAACTTCATCCGCGGCGTGCCCGACTGGCTGACCGCGCTCGACGGCACGCCACATCTGGTGGTGCAGCGCACGATCTGATCGAGCCCTGCCGCGCCCATGGCCGACTTCGACTACATCATCCACGCGGCGGGCATCGCCTCGCCGACCGTACTACCGGGAGTACCCGATCGAGACGATGGACGCCAACATCAACGGCCTGCGCAACCTGCTCGACTACTGCGTGGCACGAGCGGCAAGCCGGCAAGCCGGTGAGGGGCTTCCTGTTCTACTCGTCGAGCGAGATCTACGGCGACCCGACGCCCGACGCGATCCCGACGCCCGAGAACTACCGCGGCATACGTGTCGTGCACCGGCCCGCGCGCCTGCTACGACGAGTCGAAGCGCTTCGGCGAGACGCTGTGCGTGATCTTCGCCCAGCAGCACGGCGTGCCGATCAAGATGGCGCGGCCGTTCAACAACTACGGCCCGGGCCTGAAGATCACCGACCGCCGCGTCATCCCCGACTTCGCCCGCGACATCCTCGCCGGCCGCGACATCGTGATGCTCTCGGACGGCTCGCCGACGCGCACGTTCTGCTACGTCGGCCGACGCGATCGCCGGCTACTACAAGGTGCTGGTGCGAGGGCCACGCCGGCGAGGCGTACAACATCGGCATCGAGAAGCCCGAGATCTCGATGGCCGAGCTCGCCGAGCGCGTCATCGCACCGCCGGCGAGCTGTTCGGCTACAAGGGCAAGGTGGTGCGCCAGGCCCGGCCCCGGAGGCCGACTACCTGGTCGACAACCCGAACCGCCGCTGCCCGATCATCGACAAGGCGCGCACGGAGCTCGGCTACGACGCCCAGGTATTCCGATCGACGAAGGCTGCGCCGCTCGCTGATCTGGTACCGCGACAACCGGGAGGCGGAGGAGGCCTGATGCGCATCTCCGATCATCGGCACCGGGCTACGTCGGACTCGTCACCGGCGCCTGCCTCGCCGAGATCGGCCACGACGTGCGTCTGCGTCGACGTCGACGCGAGCCAAGGTCGATCGCATCAACCGCGGCGAGCGCCGATCCACGAGCCCGGCCTCGACGAGCTGCTGCGGCGCACGTCGGCACGCGGCCTGCGCGCCACGACCGACCTGCGCGCGGCGGTGCTGCGACCGACCTGACCTTCATCGCGGTCGGCACGCCGTTCGACGGACGAGCGACATCGACCTCACGCTTCGTCGCGCGCGGCGCGCGCGCCAGATCGGCGAGGCGCTGCGCGACGAAGGCCGGCTACCACGTCGTCGTCGTGAAGAGCACCGTCGTGCCCGGCACGACCGACGCGGTCGTGCTCGCCGATCCTCGAGAGCGCGTCGGGCAAGCGCGCCGGCGTCGACTTCGGCGTCGGCATGAACCCCGAGTTCCTCACCGAGGGCGACGCGGTCGGCGACTTCATGCACCCCGACCGCATCGTGCTCGGCGGCATCGACGAGCGCACAGCGACGCGCAGCGCGAGGTCTACGCACTGTTCAGCGAGCATGCCCGACGCTCCGCACCAACAACGCGACCGCCGAGATGATCAAGTACACCTCCAACTCGCTGCTGGCGACGCTGATCTCGTTCTCGAACGAGATCGGCAACCTGTGCAGCGCGCTCGGCGGCGTCGACGTCGTCGACGTGATGCAGGGCGTGCACCTGGCGCGCTACTTCACGCGCGCGCCAGCGGCGACGGCCGGCGTGCGGCGGCCGATCACCTCGTTCCTCGGGGCCGGCTGCGGCTTCGGCGGCAGCTGCCTGCCCGAAGGACGTCAAGGCGCTCGTCGGCGCACGGCAGCGGCTGCACGGCGTGGCCATGCCGTTGCTCGACGCCGTCGATCAACGACCAACCTCGCCAGCCGGCCAGGATGCTCGACGCTGCTGGACGCGCCACTTCCGCTCGCTGGCCGGCCTGCGCGTCGCCGTGCTCGGCCTGGCCTTCAAGCCGGACACCGACGACATGCGCGAGTCGCCGCCATCCCGCATCGTCGAGACGCTGCTCGCAGCCGGCGCAGTCGGTCGCCGCCTACGACCCGATCGCCACCGACGCCGCGCGCGCCGTCGATGCCGGCTGGCGGTGCGTCCTGCGAGCACGCTCTCGAAGACGCGAGTCACGGGTGCCGACGCGTGATGCTCGTCACGCGCTGGGCACGAGTTCCGCGGCTGCCCGAGCTGCTCGGCCTTGCGCGAAACCGCCGCTGCTCGTCGACGGGCGGCGCATGCTGCCGCGCCGACTTCGGTGCCACGCTACGAAGGCGTCGGCGCATTAGCGACACACGTACAAGACGACGAGGAGTCGGCGCATGAAGGTCGTACTGTTCTGCGGTGGCCTCGGTACGCGCCTGCGCGAGCACTCGGACACGATCCCGAAGCCGCTGGTCAACATCGGCTCCGGCCGATCATCTGGCACCTGATGCGCTACTACGCGCACTACGGCCACAAGGACTTCATCCTCGGCCTCGGCTATCGCGGCGACATGATCCGCGAGTACTTCCTGCTACTACCGCGACTGCATGTCGAACGACTTCGTCCTGTCGTCCGAGGAAGGCGACGGATCGAGCTCCTGGCAGACGACATCCCAGGACTGGCGCATCACCTTCGTCGACACCGGCATGCACTCCAACCTCGGCCAGCGCCTGATGCGGGTGCGCCAGCTGCTGTCAGGACGAGGATGTTCCTGGCGAACTACTCCGACGGCCTGACGCGACATCGATCTGGCCCCGTACATCGACGAGGCGCGTACGCGTCGTGTGCCGTCGCGAGCTTCTGGCGGTCGGACCGTCGCAGAGCTTCCACGCCGTGCGGTTTGACCCCGACGACGGCATGGTGGCGTCGATCGAGCCGTCTCGCAATCCGACGCCTGGGTCAACGGTGGCTTCTTCTGCCTGCGTCGCGAGATCTTCGACTACATGCAAGACGGGGAGGAGCTCGTCGAGCAGCCGTTTGCCACGCCTGATGACGGAGCGCAAGTTGTGGGCGCAAGCAAGCACTTCGGTTTCTGGGCGCGATGGACACGTTCAAGGACAAGATCACGTTCGATCGCATGGAAGCCCGCGGCCAGTGCCCCTGGATGGTCTGGGATCACTGAGCCGGAAGGAGTGAATGAATGCAGTTTGATCAACTCGCGGTGCATGGTGCGTATGTCATTCGGCCCGAGCCGCGCCGCGACGACCGTGGTCACTTCGCGCGCATCTGGTGCGAGGACGAGCTCGCGAAGAAGGGCCTGACCAGCCGGCTAGCCCAGGTGAACACTGGCTTCAGCCCGCGCGCCGGAACACTTCGCGGGATGCATTTCCAGCTTCCTCCCCACGCCGAGGTGAAGATTGCACACTGCACGGCCGGGGCCGTGTTCGACGTCGTCATCGATCTGCGGCGCGATTCGCCCACCTATCGACGCTGGGCAGCCATGACCCTCACCCCGGCCAACGGTTTGATGATGTACGTTCCAGAGGGTTGCGCGCATGGCTACCTCACGCTGGAATCCGACAGCGCGCTGATGTACTTCACCTCGCACGCCTACGACGGCGTGAGCGCACGCGGCGTGCGACACGACGACGCAGCGTTCAAGGTCGAATGGCCCTCGCCGGTGACCTTGATCTCGAGTGCGGACTCGACCTGGCCCGCGTTCACCGACGAGATGGCATTGCGCCTGGATCGGGCGGTCGCATGACGCCGCCGCCGGAGAACGGGCGTGCCGAGCGACGCGTGCTGCTCACCGGTGCGACCGGATTCATCGGATCGCACTGCATCGCGGGGCTGCTCGAGCGGGGGTTCGAGGTCGTTGCCACGTACAACACCCGCCCACCGCAGCCGATCGATGGCGTGCAGTGGCTGCAGGCCGACCTACTCGACGCGAGCACGATCGGCCCGCTCGTCGATCGGGCGCGCCCCTCCTACCTGCTGCATTTGGCCTGGTATGTCGAGCCGGGCAAGTTGATCAGCCATCCGGACAATCTGGCCTGGTGCAGCGCCAGCATCGAACTGTTGCGCCGTTTTCAGGCCACCGGCGGCGAGCGCTGCGTGATGGGTGGGTCCTGCTACGAATACGACTGGCGCTACGGGTACTGCAACGAACAGCTGACGCCGTGCCGCCCGGATACGCTTTACGGTTCGGCGAAGCTGGGACTCTCCGAGATCATGCTCGGCTACTGCGCGGCCACGGGCATGTCGGGTGCGTGGGGCAGGATGTTCTTCCTTTATGGTCCGAAGGAGCATCCGCGCCGGCTCGTGCCCGCGGTCATCCTTTCGCTGCTGAAGGGCGAGCCGGCCCAGTCCTCGCACGGGCGGCAGATACGCGACTATTGCCACGTGCAGGATGCCGCCGATGGACTGGTCTCTCTGCTTGATTCGTCGGCGCGTGGCGCGTACAACATCGCGAGCGGCAAGGCCACGTCGATCTTGTCGATCGTGCAGACGCTCGGCGAGCTCGTCGGGCGCAGCGACCTGCTGCGGATCGGCGCCATTCCGGCTCGCGCCAACGACGCCCCCCTGGTCGTGGGCGACGCGCTCGCCGCCACGCGAGACTTCGGCTGGGGCGCGCGCATCTCGCTACGCGACGGACTCGCGGCAAGCGTCGACTGGTGGCGCAACGAACTCGAGAGACAGGCGGAACAATCAACATGAAGAACGTTGCAATCCTTGGATCGGGCATGGCCGGATGCGGTGCGGCCTATCGCCTGAAGCAGCTCGGGATCCCGTCCATCATGTACGACCAGGCGGACCACATCGGTGGTCACACCGCGTCGTACGAATTCCCGGGCGGCTGGCTGTTCGACGAGGGGCCGCACGTGTCCTTCACCCAGGACAAGCGCATCCAGGATCTGCTCTCGGAGAACATCGGCGGCAAGTACGAGACGCTCGACACCCGGGTCAACAACTACTGGCGCGGTCACTGGATCAAGCATCCTGCCCAGTGCAATCTTCACGGCCTGCCGACGGACCTCGTGACGAGAGTGCTGCTCGAATTCATCGAGGCGCAAAAAGCTCCCGAGGTGCCAGTGGAGAACTACGAGCAATGGTTGCGTGCCAGCTATGGCAACACCTTCGCCGAGACCTTCCCAATGGGGTACACGATCAAGTACCACACGACGACCGCGGCGAACATGAACACGGAGTGGATCGGGCCACGGCTGTATCGTCCAAAGCTGGAGGAGGTGATCCGGGGCGCCCTCGAACCGAGTTCTCCGGATGTCCACTACATCAGCCACTTCCGCTATCCGACCCGCGGGGGCTTTGCGGCGTATCTCCCCCCCTTCGTGCGCATGAGCGAGTTGAAGCTCGGGTCATGACTGGTACACATCGACCCCACCGGACGCACCCTGCGGTTCAGCAATGGCGCGATCGAGCCGTACGAGGCCGTCGTCTCGACGATCGCGCTGCCAGAGATCGTTCCGATGATCGCCAACGCGCCACAGGACGTGCGCGACGCCGCCGCGCGGCTCGCGTGCACGGAGGTCGTAATCGTTTGCCTGGGCATCGACCGGGAAGATCTTTGCGACGCGCACTGGTCGTACTTCTACGATCGAGACGTGTTCTTCACGCGCCTATCGACACCGCACCTGCAGTCGCCTAATAACGCTCCGCCGGGCTGCGGCAGCCTACAGGCCGAGTGCTACTACTCGAGCAAGTACCGCCCCCTGGATCGAAAGCCCGATGACTGCATCGAACCCGTCATCCGTGACCTCATCCGCACCGGTGTCCTGCGCGAGAGCGACAAGATCCTGTTCAAACACGCCATGCACATTCCGTACGCGAATGTCATTTTCGATCTCGAGAGCGGCCCGGCCACGAAACTCGTGCATGCCTATCTCGACGATGTTGGCATTTCATACTGCGGTCGCTACGGTGATTGGGCGTACATCTGGACAGATCAATCCTTCGTCAGCGGCGAGAGCGCGGCTCAGCGCGCCGTCGAACGATTGCGTCGCGCTGGTTGAGCAGCCCGCCGGCAGTCCGCACAGATTTCGGCACCAAGCCGAGTTGCCAGCGCCCTTTCCGTGCATTGGAGACTTCTTCACCATGACGTCCAGCAACCATTTCATCAGCGTGCGTGGGAAGCAGATCGCCGTCGCGGGGACGAGCATCGGTGGCCATGACATCGTGGTCACGGGCCGATTCCTCAAGATCGCCGTGATCAAGGACCAGGACTGGTACGGCGACGCCGGCCTTGCCGATCCATTGGCGTTCGCGCGCCAAGTCACTACTAGCGGACTCGTGGCAGATCTGTTCGCCTTTTCAGACCTTGACGGCGGGTTCGGGCTGGCGGCGAACCAGGCCCGAACCGAACCCGACAACGTCGCCGTCGCCGAGGTCGGTGACTACCAGAAGTGGTGGGCCTCCTTGCCGCAAGAGGCGCGCAAAAATGTTCGACGCGCAGGTAAGCGCGGTGTCACGATCCGGGCGGCGCCGTTCAGTTCGGAACTCGTTGCCGGGATCAAGTCAATCTACGACGAATCGCCGGTACGGCAAGGAAGGCGATTCTGGCACTATGGCAAGAGTCTGGACATCGTCGCGAAAGAGAACGGAACATTTCTAGATCGATGCGACTTTCTGGGAGCCTACCGAGAAGAGCGCTTGATCGGGTTCGTCAAACTTGTTTACGTTGGCGCAGATGCGCGGATGATGCAGATCGTCTGCCTAAATTCAGAACGCGATAGTCGCCCCATCGTGGCTCTGATAAACGCCGCCGCAGAAGTGAGCCACAAGCGCGGATGCCGCTACCTCATCTACGGCAAGTTTTCGTACGGGCGGCGGTCCGATTCAACGTTGGCAGAGTTCAAGCGCCGCTTGGGTTTTAGTCAGTTGGACTTTCCGCGCTACTTCGTGCCGCTGACGATGCTGGGCCGGATTGCGCTGCGTCTACGCCTGCATCAAGGACTCACCGCGCTTCTCCCGAGTTGGCTACTCGAGCAGGGCATCGCAGCACGCGCTCGCCTGGTTCGCTTGGCGGACTCGCCTGCCAACGCCAGCCGCACCTCCAACGAGGGATGACATCACGCCACCTCGTCAGTCGAGCCCGACCCGGATTCGCGGGATGGAGATGCCATCCGCGTATAGCTACACTAGCAATAGTGCCGGTGTCGCTTAGTGGTAAAGCAGCCAAATCGTTTTTGGCAGATGGGGTGTTCGATTCCCTCCGCCGGCTCCATCGTCTAGGCTAGGGATCGTGATCATCCGGTGGGCATTTATGGCAATGTGGCCAGTCTCGAGCGTGTAGATTCTTTCAGAATCTAGAAGCTAGCGCGATCGACGCTGCGGTTTCCCTCCATGATGCGATCAATCATGTCAGCGTAGGTGTTCCGAGCCTTCTACCTTGAGAGTGCCTTCGCCACAAAGTTCACTGACCTCGCACTCTGGCCTCAGTTCGAAGAATCTGCCAGCGCGGCCAACCTGGCGAGTTCGACTTCCCGCTGCGACAAACGAGGTGTCGGTTCCATGCCGACGATGCGAAGCAGTTCCTTCCAGCGATACGCCCAATCGAATCGGCGAATCGCTTCACTCGCATTCTTCTTGCCGAGCAACCGCATTCGCTCCGGGTCGGTCCTGAAGCACTCCAGTACGGCTTGCACACCCTCATTGCTCGAGTCCACGCCGATCACCGCGTCGGGCCAATCGAAGTCGCGGGCGAACGCAGGCGCGGTCGGCGCCTGGCCGATGAGAACTGCGCCGCTCGCCGCTCCTTCGAAGAATCGCGCACCCACTTCGGATTGGCCGCGTGTCTCGTCCCCGGCGCCCACCTTCGCCGGGTAGGCAATAAAGCACCGGCTTCGCTTCGCGAAGTTCGCGACGAGGTCGCGATGCTGGCGATGGTCCGTCGGCCGCACCAGCAGTCCCGGCAGAGTGTCGTACACGTAGAACAACTCACGTCGGGCAGCCATTTCGAGCAGCGACAGATGCATAGCCTCGGCCCGGCGCCCCATGCTGTAGACGTCGACGCATCGATCCGGCGGATTCGGGAACGGACTGAACCGGAAGACGTCGGCACCGAGCGGCACGTGGTGACAAGGCACCCCGGAGCCCGCCTGACCTGCGTCGACGCTTCCGCTGAAGCAAAGCGCGACGTGATCGAAGTCCTCGAGCAGGCTCAGATGAAAGGCGTACTCCTTCAGCCAGCCAGCGTAGAACTCGACCATGAAGCAGATCTTCCGTCGGCAACGTTCCCAGCCCTTCACGGCGCTGAGGTAGATGAGGTCGGCCGGATTCATGCAGACATAGACAAAGAGGTCGTAGTCCTTCTCGATCGTGACCGGCTGCAGACCCGGGTTGAGGTGCTTCGCGAGCTGCCGAATTCCGGGCTTCCAGATCAGCCGTCTTGCAAACCATTGGCGGGCCTCGTGAGCTGTCGCCGGAGTCAGGCTGAACAGGTCGACATCGTCAATGTCGCAGATCACGTCCTCGAATTCGTAGTTGGAACACCATGCTGCGTGCTTATTCGCACCGCGCAGGCTGACTATGCAGACACGTGGGTCGGTGGTGCTTTGAATGTTCACGGAACGGCCCGATGTGCGGCTCCGAGGTGAGCATCGGGGCCGGTTGCCGACGAATCACCGACAGACGTCTCTAGGTCGGTCCATCGCTGGCCGCGGCGAGTGTACATGCGGTGCGCACCCGATCCACACCCGATCCACCACGGATCGACGCGCGTCGCCATACGACCTTCTAGAACTTCACGAAGATCCTGCGCCGATACATCCACCAGACGAGCAGATAGACACAGAGCACGTTGAGCAGCGCGAAGAGGAGCGACGCGTTGACCGGGCTGACAATCGGCAGGAACAAATCGCCATAGAGCGACTTGCCCATCAGATGCACCTTCAACGGCAACGCGATGAGGCGCGACGCGATGTAGGCCGCGATGGCGTTGAGGCCGAAGATCTCGATCGGCTTGAACCGATCACCCAGGTTCTGCCCTTCGACCGCCCAATGAAGTGCTCCGAAGGCGAGAGACGACAGGCCGGCCATGAGAACGGCGAAGGAAGGCGTCCATAGGATCTTCGACACCGGAATCCAGCGCGACATTGCACCACCCATCACCACCAGGACAATGCCGGACACCAGCAGCGCGCGTGCCCGGCGGGCGGCTGCCCGGTCTCTGCGCATCATCTGGCCGACCAGCATCCCCAACAGGACGGTCGTCGTGGATGACAGTACGCTCACGACGCCATCGGGATCGTTGTGCGTGGGCGTCATCCAAGTATGGCGATCGAGCACCAGTCCATCCACGTACCGGGCAACATTGCATTCCGCCGACCAGAGGCCAGAACTACAGTCGGGCACGGGATAGCAGACCATCACTCCCAGGTAGATGGCGAAGCTGATGAGCAGCGCGCAGGCCTGACCCCGCCACGTGGTCCACAGAAATATCACCAGCGCGAGCAGGTACGCGACGGAAGTCTTCTGAAGCACTCCCGTCACCTGCCAGCTCGCCAAGTCGAAGTGCGGCAAACCTTCGAGGGCGAGGCCACAGACGTACAGCATCGCGCTTCGTCGAGCGGCGTGAAACAAGAGGTCACCGCGGGACTCACCGAGTTCGACGCGGCGTGCCGTCGACAACGTAATCGCGACGCCGACGATCCACAGGAATGCCGGGAAGATGGTGTCGGCGAAGGTCCAACCCTGCCACTTCGCATGAACGAGCCACGCGTAGGTCTGCTCCGTCGAGCCAGGGTTGTTCACAAGAACCATCGCTCCGATGCACAGTCCGCGGAAGACATCGAGAGACCTGAGTCGACCGCGACTGGGACAGACCGGCGATCGTGTTTCGTCCATGCAGGTGGCGGGTTGTGCGGCGGTCGGCGAGCGATCCGGTGCATCCGGCACGGCAACGCACCGTCGACACTGATCATTGCGACATTGTGAGCCGGCATCGGCCAAGTTACGCGGCGCGTGCCGTTCGGGGACAGCCCACGACCAGGGGGTGTCGGCCACTTCCACACGGCTAGCGCGCCCCGTCGGCGCCCGCACGTCCCGGCGCGAAGTCAGTTGGTTTGCTTGGTGACTTCGTTCGAGTAGTCGCTCTCGTTGCCCGCAGCGTCGTACGAGGCCACCGCAAAGTAGTAGGTGCGTCCTAACTGAAGATTGCTGACGACCAGCTGCGTTGCCAATCCTGAATCGAGTCCTGCGCCCCGAGTCTGCAGATAGGCGCGCGAACTCGTTCCATAGTAGACACGGTACCCCTGCACGCGGGAGTCGCTGGGCGCAGTCCACTGCAGGGTCGCCGTCGACACGGTCACCGGCGGCGGGGCGGGCGCCGGGCTAGGCGCCGGCGCCGGAGGCGGTGTCGGCGCCGAAGTCGGCGGTGTTCCTGCCGTGGCGATTTCGCCGCCGCCGCCGCCGCCGCAAGCGGCCAAGGCGACCGCCCACAGCACGTAGAGCGCCTTGGGTTGATTCGTGTTGGTCATGTGTTCGGTACTTTGGAGGGGGTCCGCCCAACGCAGCATTCGCACATCTGTCCATCGGTCGCCCCGCCCACCGACCTGAGCGGGTACCAAGCGTTGACAGCAGAAAGTTCTTGGTGATAGGACCGCGTGACAACGTCATCTTCACATCGTGGCCGAATCCCGTGTTACCAGTCATTGCCCCCGACTGAACGCGGTGCAAGGCTCGCAGGCCGGGACTTGCGTGCAGCTTGCCAAGTCGTCGGCCGCCAGTGGCGTGGCGCAGCGCGGCCCGCGAGCGGGGGAAGCTGCCTGCGATGAGCCCATGCACGGGGAGCCCCGACGCTCAAGTCGGCAACACTCGAGAGACACGCGCGCTTACACTTTTGCCACCGCGCTCTCTTGTGTGAAAAGTTGCCACCCTGGCGCGACTTGCTTCACGGCACGAGACCCTATCCAGGCGGTGGCACGAAGGTGTACCCGCCCTATGATCCACTCGACTTTGTCGTCGGCGCGCCGGCTGGAGATACGAACTTATCTCTGGGCCGCGAGCCGATCCTGGTCGAGGGCGTGTGCGGGCCAAAGCGCGCAAACAGTCCGTCAGCGTCGAGATGACCCCACACATCACCGTCTGCGTTTGTACCTACAAGCGGCCCGATCTGCTGCGTCGCCTGCTGCTTCGGCTCGAGCAGCAGACGACGACGGGCCGGTTCACTTATGCGGTCGTCGTTGCCGACAACGACGCGGAACACTCAGCCCGCCCGGTCTGCGACGAGTTTTCGTCTCGGTCCGCGCTGGTCGTCACTTATGCCTCGGAACCTCGACAGAACATCGCATTGGCACGCAACGAGGCCCTGCGCCAAAGTCGTGGCGACCACGTCGCGTTCATCGACGACGACGAGTTCCCGTCACCGGACTGGCTTCTGACAATGCTCGACGCCTGCGAGCGCCTCGGCACCGCGGGCGTGCTCGGACCGGTCCGACCCCACTTCGATGAAACGCCGCCGGCCTGGATCATCAAGGGCGCCTTCTGCGAGCGACCGGAGCATCCGACCGGGCGGGAAATGCCTTGGAACGAGTGTCGAACCGGAAATCTGCTGTTCCGGCGATCGATCATCCTTCAATCGGAGACGCCGCCGTTCAAGGAAGAATTCGGCACCGGCGGCGAGGACGTCGACTTCTTCTTCCGCCTAACCCACGAGGGGCACGTGTTTCGCTGGTGCAATGAAGGCGTCGTCTACGAGACCGTCCCGAGGAATCGCTGGACGCGTTCCTACATGCTCCGGCGAGCGCTGCTGCGCGGGCGCAACACGCTGAAGCTACCGGGCAGTCACGCACTTCGACTGGCCAAGTCGATGGTGGCTGTCCCGGCTTACTCGATCATGCTGCCATTCACTCTCGTCATCGGCCAGCACGTGTTCATGAAGTATTGCATCCGCTTTTGTGACCATGCCGGCCGGTTGCTGGCCGCGCTCGGAATGAACCCGGTCGACGCCAGATAGGTGTTTACCTCGACTCACCCTTCTCACCAAAATCGCTCGATCAAGGACGCGCCGCGCGGCCTGACTCGAACGACGACCTTCGGAACGGACACGCCAGTATGCCCGGTATCACAGGAATCATTTCGCCTGACGCAGCGGCAGCGCGACAACTGCACACGATGGTCGCAGCGCTGACGCAGGAATTGGGCGACGCGACCGGCACGTACGAGAACGTCACGCTTCGCGCGCACGTCGGCTGCGGCACAGCATCGGGGCTCGTTCGCCGACTGCCTTCCCGTGTGGAACGAGACGCGTGACGTCTGCCTGTTCCTTGCGGGCGAGGTCCACGCCGACCCGGTGCAACTGGGTGAACTCAAGTCCCGCGGTCACCGTTTCCGACCTGACGACGCCAGCCATCTGGTCCACTTGTACGAGGAGCGCGGCGCCTCGTTCGTCGACGAGTTGAACGGCTGGTTCAGCGGCTTGTTGCTGGACCTTCGCCAGTCGACGGCGATCCTCTTCAATGACCGCTACGGGATGGGGCGCATCTACGTGCACCGCACCGAGGCCGGCCTGTACTTCTCCTCGAACGCGAGTTCACTCCTGCAAGTCCTGCCCGAGACGCGCCGAATCGACGCCGACGCACTCGCCGAGACCTTCTCGTTCGGCTGCGTCGTCCAGAATCGGAGCCTCTTTCACGGCATCACGCTGCTGCCACCCGCATCGCGCTGGACGATCGACCGACAAGGCGTCGTCGAACCGGGCACCTATTTCGACATCGGTCGGTGGGAGGCCCAAGAAGCACTGCCAGACGAGGAGTTCTACGTTCGCTTGAAGGACACGTTCCGAACGCTGCTGCCGCAATACATCGGAGCGCCCGGGACCGCAGCCATGTCGCTGACCGGCGGGCTCGATGGTCGCATGATCATGGCCTTGGCCGACGCAGCCCCAGGGGCACTGCCCTGCTACTCGTTCGGCAGCACCTATCGCGATTGCGAGGACGTGCGCCTCGCTCGCGCGATCGCACAGGCGTGCCAGCAGCCGCACCAGACCTTCACCGTCGGCGGCGACATGCTGGTTCGATTCCCCGACCTCGCGACGCGCTGCATCCAGGTTTCCAGCGGCGCAATGGACGTGACCGGAGCTGTAGAGATGTACGTCAACCGCGAAGCGCGCGCGGTCTGCCCTGTTCGCATCACGGGAAACTACGGCTCCGAGATCATTCGGAGTAGCGTCGCATTCCGGCCCCGCAGACTGACCGCGAACATCCTGGACCCTGGATTGCAGCAGCGCATCGCCAAAGCCGAGGTGACCTATCGTGGCGAACGCAACGTGCGCGACTTGACCTTCATCGCATTCAAGCAGGTTCCGTGGCACCACCACGCACGCCTGGCAGTTGAGCAGTCGCAACTGACCGTGCGTTCACCGTACCTCGACAACCGGCTCGTCGCGTTGATGTATCGCGCCTCGCCGGCAGTCGCCGGCGGCAGGGAACCGTCCCTGCGACTCATCCACGACGGCAAACCCGCCCTGACTCAAATCCCGACCGACCGCGGCTACCGGTACCCGCGCGTCCCGATCGTGGACAGGTTGAACCAGGCCTGGCTGGACTTCACCTTCAAGGCCGAGTACGCCTACGACTACGGCATGCCTCACCGGGTGGCGAAGATCGACAACGCCCTGTCGGCGTTGCGACTCGAGCGGATGTTTCTCGGACGACACAAGTTCTACCACTTCCGGACCTGGTATCGACGTCCGCTGGCGCCCTACCTCCGGGACACTCTGCTGTCGCCCTCCGCCGCCGTGCGCAACTACTTTCGCGGCGATGCGCTGGCCAGGATGGTCGAGGACCATATCCGGGGCGCCGCCAACCACACTCTCGACATTCATCGGGCACTCACGGTCGAACTCATCCACCGGCACCTCCTCGAGGACAACGCCCGCGCAGGCCGAGCCGCAGAACGAAGTACCGAGCCGCGCCCGCCCGCCGCTGGCGGCGAACCGCCCTCCGCATCGGCGAGACGTCGCGATCATGAACAGCACCGAACTCCCGGGCGACAAGCCGATCACGAGCCAACTTCGCGAAACGACCACGGACGGATCCGGCGCTCTCACCTTTGTGATCGTGACACCCGCGCGCAACGAGGAGCGCTTCATCGAAGCGACGATCAAGTCGGTGATCGCGCAAACGGTGAAGCCGCTGCGATGGGTCATCGTCAGCGACGGCTCGACGGATCGCACCGACGAAATCGTCCGTCGCTACTGCGATGTGCACCCCTGGATCACGCTCGAGCGGACCCCCGAGCGCAACGAGCGCCATTTCGCCGGCAAGGTGCACGCCTTCAACGCCGGCTATGCGCGCTTGCGGGGACTCGACTACGACTGTATCGCCAGCCTTGATGCCGACATCACGTTCGATGACACGCACTTCGAGTTCTTGCTCGACCAGCTCGCCGGCAACGCCCGGCTCGGCCTCGTGGGAACGCCGTTCCGGGAAGGCGATGTAAGCTACGATTATCGCTACGTCAGCATCGAACATGTGTCGGGCGCATGCCAGTTGTTTCGTCGCTGCTGCTTCGAAGAGATCGGCGGCTACGTCCCCATGAAGGGGGGCGGCATCGATCATGTCGCTGTGTTGACAGCGCGAATGAAGGGGTGGCAGACGCGCACCTTCACGGAGAAGTTCTCGCGCCACCATCGCGAGATGGGCAGTGCCAAGCACGGTCCGTTGCGAATGAAGTTTCAGATCGGCAAGCTCGACTACGCGCTGGGTGGGCATCCATTGTGGGAACTTTTCCGTTGCGCGTATCAGACGACCAAGCCACCTCTGCTGCTTGGCGGGGCGATGATCCTGTTCGGCTACATGTCGTCCATGCTGCGTGGCGTGGAGCGGCCCGTATCTCCCAACTGATGCAGTTTCGCCGGCGTGAGCAGATGGCGCGGCTGCGGCATCTGTTCGTTCGTTCCGATGCGCGTGAGGCAGATCGCACTGCCGCCACGACGCGGAAGGATCCTCCTCGCTGAGGCCCGTGATGATTGAAACAGGAGAGACAGCCAGTGCTCGACGCGAAGGTGAGTTCGCCGCGCGCCTGGGCATCGCGCTGCAGCTGCTGGATCACTGCCGGGCGAACGAATGGGCAGGTCACGATCCATACGATGCGCTCAACAGCCGGCTGTTCACGATTCTGCCGATGCTCGACCGGCGCATCCCGCGGCTCGTTCTGACCCAGCTCCTCAAGCGCCTGCCGTGGAACCTGCGGTCGCTGCTGTCGATCCCGAAGACGCAGAACCCGAAGGCCCTCGCCCTCATTCTCGGGTCGCAGATCCGTCTGCACAGGCTCGGCTTGCTCGTTCGCACCGATCAGATCGACGCCGTGGCCGACAGGCTTGTCCAGCTTCGCTCCCCGTCGATCGACGACTGGTGCTGGGGCTACAGCTTTCCGTGGCAGACGCGGACGGTGCGTGGTGCCGCGCGCGACGCCCAACCTGGTGTGCACCGTCATTCGTCGCCGACGCCCTCCTCGACGCCTACGAGTTGCGCGGCGACTCCGCCGATGCCTCGGTGACGGCGGCAGCGCCGCCGACTACACTCTGAACGAGCTGCTACCGAAGCGACGGGCGAGATGGTCCGTGCTTTGCATACCCGCTGTCCTCGATGCCGGTCCAGATCCACAACGCCAATCTGCTGGGAGCGCCCTGCTTCTGCCGAGTCGCCAGCTGACCGGCGAGTCCGGATTCATGAACCCGCGCTCAGGTCGGCGCGCTATTCGGCCGACCGACAGCGCACCGACGGATCGTGGGCTTACGGCGAGGCCGAACGCAGCAATGGGTCGACAACTTCCACACCGGCTACAATCCTCGGGCGCTGCGGGACATCCACCGGTCGCGCGGCACGCGGGAGTTCGATCCTGCACTCCGCCGCGGTTTCGATTTCTATCGTCAACACTTCATTCTCGCCGGACGGAACGCCGAGTTACTTTCACGACAAGACCTACCCCATCGACATTCATTGCGTGGCGCAGAGCGTCATTACGCTGATGACGTTCCGGCACCTCGACCCGGACAGCGTGTCAACGGCCAATGCAGTGCTGCGATGGGCCATGTCTAGAATGTGGGAAAGCGCGGCTACTTCTACTACCGGTGCCTACCCTGTCTGACAAACAGGATTCCGTACCTGAGGTGGTCGCCCCCTCTCCCTCTACTTTCCCCTACACCTCTTTCTTCCCTCACCTTCCTTTCCTTCGTCTCCACGCCACGTCACTTTCTAACCGTACCTCCTACTTCTTCCTTTCCTTGTCAGCCTGCTGTGGTCCGACTTTCCATTCGTCTCCTTCAAGCGATGGATCAAGGACTTCGGCAACGTCTTGATGGTGCTGATCGTCCTGACGGAGAGGAATCCCGCCGACGCGATTCGCGCGATGTTCGCTAGACTTACAAACATCGTCGTGCCCCTCTCGGTGTTGTTCATCAAGTACTGGCCAAACCTCGGTCGCTACTACCACCAGTTCACGTGGACACCGGGCTACTCTGGTGTCGCCACCGAGAAGAACGCTCTTGGCGCGGTCGCGTTCATCTGCGGCTTGTACATTGTGTGGGACCACCTCGTCTTTGCACGCCGGGCCGCTGAGCTGTCTGCGCAAGTCGATCCGCCACCGCCCGCGCGAATTGAGGGACGGGCGCCCCGCCCCTCTACTCGCGCACGCAGCGACCGTGATCCTGCGTCTCCACGGATCGCTGCCAGCAGTGGTAAGGTCGACCTCCTCGTACAGGCTACGTTGCTCTGTATGGTGTTATGGCTGGTCTACACAGCCGACAGCACCAATGCACTCTTGTGCCTGGTCTTCGGCTCGGCTGTTGTATTCGTCACCAGACGCTCCGCACGAGGCAGCCAGAAGCTACTGAAAAACTTCGGCAGGTACGCGTCGCTGTTGATTCTTGCCACCCTGATCCTTTACTTCACACCCACGCTCAAGGAGTCTGTCCTCGAGTTTCTCGGTGAAGACGTGACCCTGACCGGCCGCACCGCCATCTGGCAAGACGTCCTCGAAGAGCCGAACAATCTTCTGTTGGGTGCCGGGTATGAGAGCTTCTGGCAGCAGCGTTCGTTGATCGAACGTCTCTGGGTGAAGTATCCTTTCCACCCCAATCAGGCCCACAACGCCTACATCGAGACCTACCTCAACGGTGGCTGGATCGGCCTGATCTTGATCCTCATGACCCTGATCGCGGCAGCGGTGCGAATCAAGCGCGATCTGGTCGAGCGCAGGCCCGAGAGCTTTCTTCTCGCGGCGTTCTTCTTCACAGCCACCGTCTACTGCTGGTCGGAAGCCATGTTCGGCAAGATGTCTCCCATCTGGGTGGTCTTACTGCTGGCCATCGTCAAAGCCCCCCGATCGGTTCAAGAAGCCTCAGCGAGGCTTTCGCTCAGCGAAAGAGACCAACGATGGCAGCCGACGCGCTAGAACGAATCACTCTGCGAATCAACGGGCGCTACCAGCGTACCATCAGCCGGCTTTTCTACAGGCGTCCGCTGGAGTTTCACCTGTCGAAACCGATCATCTCGTTCACGTTCGACGACTTCCCTCGCTCGGCGCTTCACGTCGGAGGCGAGATCCTCGGTCGCTTCGGTGCCCGCGGCACCTACTACGCGTCATTCGGGCTGATGGGAATGGCAGCACCCACTGGCGAAATCTTCACTTCTGAAGACATTCCCGTGCTGCTTGGCCACGGGCACGAACTCGGATGCCACACGTTCGATCACTGTCATTCCTGGGAAACTGATCCGGCTGAATTCGAAGCATCGATGGAGAGAAATGACCATGCCCTGCGGCAGCATCGCCCGGACTGCTCGTTCACATCGTTCAGCTATCCCATCACGCAACCACGGCCAGGCATCAAGCAAAAGGCCTCAGCGCGCTTCCGCATTTGCCGCGGTGGTGGGCAGACTCACAACGGCAATACTGCCGATCTCGGACTGCTGAATTCCTATTTTCTCGAGAAGAGCAAGGGAGATGCCGGAGCCGTCGTACGAGCCATCGACGCCAGCCGCGGCGTCAATGGCTGGCTCATCTTCTCTACGCACGACATCTGCGAATCGCCGACACCCTACGGATGCACACCTTCGTTCTTCGAAGACATTGTCCGCTGTGCCGCCGATTCCGGGGCGCGGATCCTCGGCGTCGCGGAGGCAATGAAGACCATCGAAACCTCCGCGCGCCGGTAATTGGTTACCGGACGAAGACGTTGAGCGGAGGCTGCAGTGGAACCGTGCCACCCTGGAGCGGATGGGGATAGGCGTACGGCGTGTAGGGCACGGCCACACCGCCGCAGGTGGTCGGCTGGTCCGTCGTGCCGACGCAATAGTCACGACCTTCGGCAAGGTAGCGCGTGTCGGAGTAGTCTTGCTGCGACGGTGCAACCTGCGCCGTAACGATGCGGTTGTTCCAGAACAACGCCGGTCGAATCAGCTGCGGCGCGTTTCCATCCGTTCCCATTTGGTCGCGGCAAGGGTAGTTTGTCAGAAGGCTGCTCGAGCCGTCGATCTTGACGCAAGAGCCGCTCACACCGCCGCAGTCCGAGTCGGCCGAGCAGCTTCTGGGCGACGTGCTGGCCACGTTGAGACAGGCCTTCGCAGCGCTGGATGTCTGGCAGGTCGACGTCCATGGTGTGCCGGCCGTCTGCCCGCCCGACCGATAGTTGGAGAAGATGATGTCGTATCCGGACGTCGCCGCGAATGTGTTGTTGAAGACGACCCCCGTGCCGCCGCGGATCGCGATCTGCGCGTATTGCCCGGTGGAGTTAAGGTTGCTCTGTGTACTCGTCCACGTGTTGTTGTAGATCTCCCACTTACGGCACGAGCGCAGTCCTGAGATGATCGCGTCATGCATCTCGAAGTAGTTGTTGTCGATCGTGTTATTGCGGAAGACGAGTCGCCCACCGCCGTCGCAGTCCGTAGCTGTCGTCGAGATGTTGTACGAACCGGTGTTCTGCGAGAAGTTGCTGTCCTCCACGTACCAGGCGTCCGGCCCGCCCAAGTCGAGCGCGCGCATATACGACTGGTTGCCGTTGCCCCAGTCCTCGCGAACATGGATGTTGATCCCCTGCGGATCGACGACGGTCACGTGGTCGATGAGACCCGTCGAGTAGCCGCCGGTCGCCGGATTGATCCAGATGATCCGGTTCTCGGTGAAGCCCACCACGCTGGTGAACAGGATGTGATCGATGCGTCCGGACTTCGAGTGCCCAGTGATGTTGAAGCCCGCCGTTCCCGATGTGCCGAACCCCGACACTCGCCAAGCCTTGCCGCTCGGGACAGTGACGTTGAACCGTGCGCCGGTGATCGTCGTTGCACCCACCCCCGCGCCGACGACCTGCACGGCTTTCGAAACGGTAAGTGCAGCGTTCCAACTGCACACACCTGCTGGAATGTTTACGCGGTCCCCGTCCGTGGCAGCGTCGTACGCCGTCGTCGTGTCGGCGAGAGAGCAACTCGTCGCATTGCGATCTGCGGCGTTCGCCGCTTGGCAACACAGGAGCGCGATTACGAAGAGAAATTTACGCATGTCTCGATAGTCCTTCAATACAACAACCGCCCGCGTCGCGCATTTGGCTGCCGCGCGGGTGCCCACGATCCCTCGCAGGCGTTCCCGTCGCGGGACGAGATCAGTTCACGAGTCTCAGCACGGGCGCGGGCAGACCGTTCGCAACGTCGGCGCCGTAACAGTTGGCAGCGTTGAAGTTCAACATGCCATTCACTTTCGTAGAGCTGTCGTAGCAAACCCGCGCGGGGATCTTGTTCGCAAAACCTGCCACACCGGTAATGTTGCCGCCCGTCACGTCGGGTCCGATCGCCGGGAACGGGATCGCCACCGGGAACCAGCCTGGCCGCGACGCCAGGTACATCGAACCCGGCATCGCCGTACTTGCCGGCACGCTATTCGGGAAGTTGGCCTCGCCACTCGGAATTTCGCTCGCGAGGAACCTTGTTGCATTGTTGACGACATCGAAATTTCCCCATCGCATCGACGTGGTCCGGACATCGAGCTTGTTGGCCATCGTGCCGTTTCCGCAGTTTCCACCGAAGCCGAGGGCGAAGATCGACGTATCGCAGTTCGTGGCCGAACCAGGATAACTCTCGTACTTGTTGTGATATCCGCTCGTTCCAAGAACATTGCCAATGATGTTCGCGTAGCGGTTGCTGGCGTAGATGTGGACGGGGACGGTCTGAAGCGACTTGCCCGACTCCCAACCTTCCCAGCGGTTTCGGAATGCGGTGACGAAGTAGCTCTGCCCGTGCACGTTGTCCTGAATCATCCCGAAGCCATTGTTGCCCTCATAGAGCAAGTAGGCACATGTGCCGTGTATGTACTGGGAGCCCTGCCCCCAATCGGGATCCTTCAGGTTGTAGAAGTCGTCGAACGTGTAGTTGTAGCCCACCACCCCGCCCACGCCGGACTCACATATCGTCGGCGACGTGATGTGGTGAAAGATGTTGTTCTGCGTCAGCCACATCGATGACAGGTACGCATTGACCCCGTAGGACTCACTACCCTCCTGTGCGGAGTCCGCGCCGTACTTGTCGTAGAAGTAGGAGTCACGAACCGTGACCCCGACGGTCTGATACAGCCATGCGCACTTGTTGAGGCAATGGACCACGCGCACGTTCTTGATCCAACTGTCCTTGACGTTGTACAGGAAGAGCGATCCGCCCCGGCCGCTTCCGGCGGCTTCGGTATCGATCGACAAGTCCTCAACGCCGACCCCGGTCAGCGCAGCACCAGAGGCGTGCCACGCTTGGGGGCTCCGCCCTGATTCTCCGAAGTTCGGCCAGATGACACCCGGCGAAATTGTCACCTGATTCCCGTTGATGGCCATCACGCGCGTTGCCTGCACCTGTGATCGTTCGCCACCACTCGATCTGCCAGGGGTCGCGCACTCGATGCAGCAGGGTCCCGCGGTCTTGCAAATCCAGATCTGGTTATCGTCGATCGCAGAATCATTAACTTGGTCCAGCATCAATAGCGCACCAACCTGGAGGTTGGCCGTGCTATCGAGGGTGATCGCCGTGGACCCCTTCGCGTACCCAGCGGTCCAGTTCTTGACGTTGCCCGGATCGTCTACATAGTTGAGCGAACTGGCGCGCAGGCAGAGCGCCCCGCCTAGACCGCCGCAGCCGTCCTGTCCGCTGAACACAAGGAAAGTCCTGTCCGGTCCTGCCCCGCGCAAGGTGATGTTGTTGCGCCCGTTGACCACGACTCCACTCGCTAAGTTGTAGGTGCCTGTTGCGAACTGCACCACCTGGCCAGCCGGACATGCGGCGATCGCTGCGTTGATCTGAGCGAGTGTGTTAGACGGCGTCAGTGAAGCGCAGACTGTCGTCCTGCTTTGCGGACCGCCTGCCGTTCCGGCTTGCGACCAATCTATGCGTCGGTTAGCATCAATTGGGTTTGCTTGTGCGACGGCCAGGCAGTGCATTGCGAACAACACGACCCCAAAAAGTACTCTTCTGAATTGGGTCATCTGATCGTCGATCGTGCCATTAGGACAGCAGCTGTTGTGCATCGTGCATTTGCCCTGATATGGCAGAGCATCAGGGAATCTGCTTGCTGACTTCATTTGAGAACGCACTTTCGTTGCCTACGGCGTCGACCGAAGAGACCGCGAAATAGTAGGCACGCCCACTCAGAAGTCCTGACACCGTGTACGTGGTCGCGTTCCCTGCGTTCATGCCCGAGCCGCGAGGCTGCAAGTATGAACCTGATGCCGATCCATAGTACACGCGGTATCCGACAACGGTAGTACTCGTAGAAATCGTCCAGCCAAGCGACGCCGAGCTGGTCGGTGCGGGTGCGGGTGCGGGTGCGGGTGCGGGTGCGGGTGCGGGTGCGGGTGCGGGTGCGGGTGCGGGTGCGGGTGCGGGTGCGGGTGCGGGTGCGGGTGCGGGTGCGGGTGCGGGTGCGGGTGCGGGTGCGGGTGCGGGTGCGGGTGCGGGTGCGGGTGCGGGTGCGGGTGCGGGTGCGGGTGCGGGTGCGGGTGCGGGTGCGGGTGCGGGTGCGGGTGCGACCGGGGGGTCCCCGGCGCTGACAGCGGCCTCGTTGGTTCCGCCGCAGCCAGCCAGCGCCAATAGAGCCATCGCATGCGCGACCAGCAACGAGATTCGATTCTGTCGATCTTTCATTCCCAATGTCCTGACGCACTAAAAAACGATCTTCGGTTTGTCTCGTCCGCGTTTGAATTCGATGGGCAGCCGCCGTTCATGTGTCGCACTGACAAACTTCCTTCAGCGCACTCTTTGCCACCAGTTAGCATCGGACGTGAAGGTACCTAGCTAGGCTACGCGGCTCGTAACGGACAGGCCTTGATGTAACAGGTGAAAACCCTAACTAGGGGGTCACCACGCGCCAACGATCGTGAGTGAGCGCCTCTTTCAGCGGCTCTCACACCCCCCACGAACGTGGGGGTCAGATGTATCAGAATGTGCAACAGTCAGCAGTTTTTACAAGTTCCAACGATCGCTCATCCTCATCCAATCCCGAAACGAGCCGCAGGCGTCGCTACACGCCGATTTGCCCATCCCTTTAACGCTCGGCTCGGTAGGGAAGCAGTGGCGCGCGGCCATGTGACTTGCGCCGCGATGCGCCTGACAATCGATCGGTAATACTTGAAGCGAGGTCAATCACGTACTGGCATCCTGGAGTGACTGTCGACACGATGTCTCAGGAGGTTCGAAGCGCTCAAATAGTCTCGTGGCTCGGACAGAGTAGATCCCAGCGTTGAATTGCACCAATTGACGTTGGTCATGTCGGCGTTCGACTAATCGCGAACGCTCTTCAAACTATCATGCCAACCGCCAATTGATTGGCCCGAGACTCATAGAAATGCCGATATTCGAAAGCACCGCCTTCGGTCAGGACTTCAAGAACGTTCACGCGCCGAGGGTGAACCGGTACAGTTGCTCTGCCGGCGACATCATGAAGGTCGGCACGTTCGTCGAGATTCAGAAAAACGCGGTGATCGGCCGCCGGTGCAAGATCCCTTCGCACAGCTTCATCTGCGAGGGCGTGGTGGTAGATGATGGGGTGTTCATCGGTCACGGTATCGTGTCCACGAACGACACAAGCGTGGCAACGGCTTGAAACAGTCAAGCCGGTCGACGGCCCCAAGGCGACGCGCTGTTTGGATCGCTCTCGCGATATTGCTAGTCCTCGCGCTCGCATTGGCCTTTGCCATGAGTGAGCTTGCTTCGCGTGATTCGGAATCGGCATACCCATCGCTGCAAGCTAAGAACTTGCGCTCTCTTTCGTGGCGAGCCCAGTTGTTCATGCGCAAGGCGTCGGGCGACATCCCGGACCTATCCTGGTCGGAGTTGTCGGAAATGGCACGCGCACGCCGTGGCTATGGACTCGCCGCAGCCATCAACGGCGAGGTCAGTCTCGAGGGAAGTGTCTCCAGTCCGTTCGTAACCGAAGCGGACCTGCAGGCTGGCGCGGGGATCTATCGTGAGCGTTGCGCGACGTGCCACGGCGGTGAGGGGGTGGGGTGGCACGCCCCCCCACTGAACAAGAGCGGCCTGAAGCACGGCGACAGCGACCTGGCGCTCTACAAAGTGGTCCGGGATGGCATTCCGAATACCAACATGAAGTCACTCGGCCTCAGCTTTGCGGAACGCTGGCAGGTAGTCGGTTATGTCAAACAGCTTCAGATTCGCGGGTCGGCATCGCAGAGTCAAAGCGCGAAACGCCTCGACGTTCGCGTGCCCAGTGAGAGGTTACTCAAGGCAGGCAGTAGGCCCGATGAGTGGCTGACCTATTCAGGCTCCCTCAACGGTCAGCGCTACTCGCCGCTCGCGCAGGTCACTGCGAAGAACGCTCACCAGCTTCGCCTGCTGTGGAGCAAGCAATTCGACACAGTCGAAGCGCAGTTCGAAGCCACGCCGATCGTCGTTGACAACGTCATGTTTGTGACGGCACCCCCTGCGAAAGTGATCGCGGTGGACGCAAGAACCGGCGCCGAATATTGGTCCTATCAACGCAACGTTCCGGTGGATCTTCCACTTTGCTGTGGGCGGGTGAACAGAGGAGTTGCAATTCTCGACAACAAGTTATTCTTCGCTAGCTTGGAAGGATACTTGACTGCAATTGATGCAAACACCGGTCGAAAGATCTGGGAATCCAAGGTCGCCGACCATGCAGAGGGCTACTCATTGACCGGAGCGCCACTTGTCGTCAATCGGCAAGTCGTCGTGGGTGTCGCCGGCGGTGAATTTGCAATACGAGGATTTATCACTGCCTACGACGCTGATTCTGGCCGACAGATCTGGAAGTTCAACGCGATTCCTGGCCCAGGCGAGTTTGGCCACGACAGCTGGGAGAACGAAGCGTGGAAGACAGGCGGAGGCGGCGCTTGGATCACGGGAAGTTTTGACCCAGCACTCGGACTGATCTACTGGGGGATCGGAAACCCGGCCCCGGGGTTCGCTGGAGATCCTCGTCCTGGCGACAATCTCTTCAGCAGCAGCGTAGTAGCCCTGCATGCGGATACGGGGAAACTTGCGTGGCATTTCCAGTTCACCCCGCACGATGAACACGATTGGGATTCGACGCAGACACCGATCCTTGCCGACATCGCGATCAACGGAGCGCTGCGTAAGGCCATCTGTTGGCCCAACCGAAATGGCTTCTACTACGTTCTCGACCGGACAAGTGGAGAGTTCCTCTCAGGAACGCCGTTCGTCGCGCAAAACTGGGCGCGCGGGCTCGATCCAAGAGGTCGTCCAATTCTGAATGACGAGAGCGGCGTCTCGAACGCCGGCCGACTAACAACACCAGGCCTGTCCGGCGGTACCAATTGGCAGAACGCGGCATACGATCCCCAGAGAGGAATTGTCTTCGTGCCTGCAACCGAAAGTGCTTCGGTGTTCACGAAGTCCCGCAACCCGAGGCGCGGCGAGAATGGGATCTACCTAGGAAGTTTGGGCACCATCAACAAGCCTGTTGTTCGTGTAGTACGCGCGCTCGAAGCCGCCACTGGCGCCCGAAAGTGGGAACGATTCGCGCCGATGTCAGACGAGTACCACCTGTCCTACAGTGGCCTGCTTGCAACTGGAGGCAGCCTTGTATTCGGGGCCGCGCGTGGATTCGCATTTGCGATTGATTCGGCTACTGGGAATGAGGTGTGGCGAATCTTTCTTGGAGGCGAAACGCTTGCTGCGCCGATTACATACACGATTGATGGCAAGCAGGTCATCACACTGTTTGCCGGCCGATCGCTCTTTACGTTCGGGTTGTAAGGCTTAGGCCTCATCTCTCCCGATTTCATCGACATCGCCGCAACCGCATTGCAAAGTTCAGACATGACGACAACGGAAAAGCACGGCACTGCAGCGGCGACATTGCTTGCTTTGGATGGTCCGCCATTGGACATCTTCTATCGCACCGTCATCGGATTCTCATTGATGCCACTCTACGTTTGGGTCGGCGGAGTCGAAAGCGATCAATGGATGATCCTGCTATTCCTGCTCGTGGCCCTGGCTGGCATGCGGTTGGTGCCAGCCATCCTACGGCGGCTCCTCCCCTTCTCCTCCTCCATCCGTGCCGTCTGGGCGCGCCGCCGAACCGTGGCCAAGCGCCACGACTCATATCAGTGGCGCAAGCTCGCGGGGGTCGGCCTGGGCTGGTTGGCCTATCTGGTTTTCTGGGGAAGCTTTCGAAGTCCCGCCAAATATTTGGCTTTGGCGTGCCTCATTGCGGGACTCTGCGGAGCCGTTCTTTGGCGCATACGCAAGGTCAAACCTACAAGCCAGGTTGACGGGATCGAATCTAACCCCAAGCCGCCAATGCCTGAATGACCTCGAAGCAAGTTTGCCGTCAATTGCAATAGAACACTAATCCGACCTCCAATGGAATCGCCCATGATCCAGCGTCCCATTCCGCAGCGACTCAATCTGCGCGCTGGCGATTGTGTACAGGTCCGTTCCAAGCAGGAAATCTTCAGCACGCTCGACAAGGATGGACTCCTGGAGCAGATGCCCTTCATGCCGGAAATGTTGGAGCACTGCGGAAAGACATTCCGGGTGGGCAAGCGAGCGCACAAGACATGCGACCCCGTCAATGGATTGCAAAGCCGCCGGCTGACCGACTCGGTGCATCTCGAAGGATTGCGTTGCGACGGTGCATCTCATGGAGGATGCCAGGCAGGCTGTTTGTTGTTCTGGAAGGAGGCTTGGCTGCAATCTGTTGACGGCACGATTGCGACTTCACCGACCCCATTGGACGACTCTCATGTCCGGTTCCAGGGGTGCACCGAAGAAGATCTGCAGCGCGGTACGGTCCTGGCGACAACGCCAGCGAACGCTGATGCCTCAACCTATGTTTGCCAGGCAACGCAAGTTGCAGCGGCGACTACCGCACTACCGTGGTGGGATGCTAGGCAGTATCTTGAGGATATCCGGTCCGGCAACGCGACAATCGCTCGGATGCTCTCGGCACTGACATTTTGGATCTACCACAACCTAGCGAACATTGGACTCGGATTCGGCTCGGCCATGCGGTGGGCCTACGATCTCTTCCAGAGGTTGATTGGCGGCTCGCCTTACCCTTGGCGCATCGGCGAAGTTCCAATGGGGGCGCCGACACCGTCGGCCAAGCTGGATATCAAAGAGGGCGATGTCGTTCGCATCAAGGACTATCGCGAGATTCTCAAGACACTGAATGAAGAATGGAAGAATCGCGGCCTCTATTTCGATGCCGAAATGGTTCCGTACACCAACGGCGAATACAAGGTATTGAAGCGCGTCAACCGCATCATCGACGAGAAGACAGGCAAGATGTTGACGCTCAAGAATGGTTGCCTCATTCTGGACGAGGTCGTTTGCCAAGCCCGCTATGCGAAATGTCGCAAGCTGTGCCCGCGTGCCTACTATCTCTACTGGCGTGACATTTGGGTTGAGCCTGTTGCGTCGCAAGGCAGCACCTTGGAACGGAAGCCCTAGAGCGCGCACTGACGATGAGACCACTCAGGGTGCCGTTGCTGATGGCGCTGCTGATGATTGCTGCCGCGATCGCCCCTTACGCCGTGCGATTGTCACCAAGCGGCAAGCCATCTGCACCGCGGTTCGTGCTCGATGAGTTGATTCCTGCCGGATTTGGCAGCTGGCGGGTGGCGGAAACGCGTGGCGCCGAGGTCGTCAACCCGCAAGCGCAGCAGCTGCTGGACAAGCTCTATAGCCAAGTGTTGACCCGCACGTACGCAAGCGCGGATGGCTATCGAATCATGCTTTCGGTAGCCTACGGGGATGAGCAGCGCGGTGGGCTGCAGGCGCACATGCCTGAGC
This sequence comes from uncultured beta proteobacterium, assembly GCA_963741125.1. Taxonomy (GTDB): domain Bacteria; phylum Pseudomonadota; class Gammaproteobacteria; order Burkholderiales; family Burkholderiaceae_C; genus CADEEN01. Next base: position 262,232 of record CAVUGY010000033.1, on the reverse strand, counting down.
TTTGTTACCCGGCGCAGGGTTTCAGCATCCACTCGCGCAGCCAATCAGCCGTAGCAACTGCGGATGGGCCGCTCGAAGTCAGGCGCATGGAAGCACAGATGGGCGCGCGGTTCGAACCCGTGAGTTACTGGTTCAAGCTGGGCGACCAAGCCCTGGGCGGCACGAGCAGCCTGGGCCGGCGCATGGTGGAGTTGCGATTTGCGCTCAGCGGTCACGTCCCCGACGGACTGCTGTTTCGGGTCTCGTCGATCGACGATCAGCGCGACCGCGCCTTCCTGCGCCAAGACCAGTTCATTGCGGAGCTGCTGATTGCGGCCGGCCCAGTGGGCCGCCAACATCTGGTGGGCACCGCAGCCCGCTGACAAGTCAAGGCACGGCCCGCGCTCGCAGTCTCTTGCCCAGGGCATACAGCAGCGCATCGGTAGCAAACAATACGGCCAACGCCACCAGCATCAATAGGATGCCGGCCGCCCCATGCAGAAACCCCTGGCCCGCTTCGTCGCCAAAGTGGTAGGTCACGAGCACGAGCGTCATCACGCGCACGATGTTTGCCGTAAACGCGATCGGGATGATCGACGCCAACATGATGGCGTTGTGGATCACGCCGGCGCGCGCCACCACATGCATGAAGAGTGTGCCCAGCGCAAACAGGCTGAACATCGAATTCAAGCCGGAACACGCATCGGCAACGAGCAGTTGGTACTGCCCGATGCCGATGGCGACGCCGGCGCGCGCAATCGGGTAGCCGGCGGCGTGCAAACCCTCCACGACGATGAGCGAAATCCACTCCTTCAACGGTGCGGTGAGCGTGTCGACCAACATGCCCGGCAGCGGCACCATGAACAACAAATAGAACACCGCGAACCACGCGGCGCGTAATGCCGCGCTGCCCTTCATCAGCAGCAGCACCGCGGCCACGACCAGTGGCTGCGACAGGAACACAAAGTTCGGCAACTCCAAGAGGCGGCCGAAGCTGTAGGTCAAGAGGCCAAGTACGAGCAGCGTCCACCCTGCCGCGTACTTCGGCCTATCGGGCGCGAGCCGCACCGCCTCGCGCACCTGCCAAAACAGCCACAGGGCGATGAGCAGAATGATCGGCGCGTGGCCGAAGTCGTCGCTCTGCCACAGGCCGTTCGCAGCTGCCCAGTAACTCGGCAGGTACATCGCGGCGAAGCCCACGAGCACCAGCAACCAAGGCGCGCCCGCCCGGCTCAGCCACGGCTGGCGCAACGCAAACGCCGCCTCAGGCGTCCTTGGCCAGCGACGCGTTCTTGCCGGCGGGAACATCCACCAGCACCGAGCCGACGACGTCCAGGCCGGCGGCGCTCATCGCACCCACGGCTTCGTTGAAGTCGGCCATGCGGGTCATGTTGGTTCGCGCCACCATCATGACGGCCCCCGCGGCGCGCGCCAGCATCATGGCGTCGGTGCCGCTGGTGATGGCCGGCGTGTCGACCAACACCACGTCGAAGGTGGACATGCTCTGCTGCAGGATGCGCTCCAACGCGGGCCGGCTGAGCAGCTCGGCAGGGTTCGGCGGCGTAGGCCCGGAGGGCAGTACCGCCAGGCCCGGAATCCCGTGCACGAAGGTCACCACCTGCTCCTGCATGCGGCCCGCCAACAGGTTCGACAGGCCCATCTGGTTTTCGATCTTGAACAGCTTGTGCTGGCGCGGCATGCGCAGGTCGGCGTCGACCAGCAGGGTGCGCTCACCCAGTTGCGCAAAGGTCACGGCCAGGTTGGCGGCCAGGTAACTGCGGCCCTCGCCGCGTGCCGCACCCACGATGGCCAGGCTGCTGTTGTTCGTGCCGCGCTCCCTGATCCAGCGCAGCTGCAGCTGGCTGCGCAGCGCCCGCAGGCCCTCGCCTTCCGGGCTGAAGGGGCGGTACGCGGCCACCACTTCGCCGCTGATCGGCTGGTTGGGGCCTGACTGCAGGTAGGGGTAGTCGAACTGCATCGACAGCGCGTACAGCACGTCCGACTCGGAGATGACACCCATCTCGATGCCGGCCTCGCCGAAGCGCAGGCCGCATTGCTTCTGCAAGTTGAGCACGCGCTCGGCGTCCTGCGCCGACAGACGACCGGCGTCGATCAGGATGGCGCCTATCGCACGGTCGGCGTTCCGGACCTTGGTCGACATCATCGTCACGGGGGTCATGGTGGTCGCCTGTTGACGGTCAGTTGCGGCGGCATGGCAGGCCCCGCTCGGCGGTTGAACGCCAGGCGCGGCGCGAACGGCGGTTTGCCGACGCGCGTCGACATCACACCCAGCACCGGCACCCCTTCGGGATTGAACAGGTCTTCCGCGCTGCGCACGCGCCGGTCGGTCATCTCGAGCAGATACGCGGCCGCCAAACCTGCCAGCAGGCCCAGGGCCGCCGCCGCGGCCAGGATCTTGGGAATATCGGGCTTCGAGTGCCGTTGCGGCTCGGTCGCCGGGCTCAGGACCCGGGCTTGCGGCTGTTCGGACTGGCTCTCGTTGGCCAGTTGCGTGCGGCGTTGGGCCACCGCGTCGAAGGCGCGCTGGGCGGTTTCGACTTCGCGCAACAACACGCCGGCCTCGTCGCGCTGCGTGCGCAGGTTCAGCACCGTGTGTTTCTGGGCCTCGACCATGCTGCGCAGTTCATCGATCTTTTGTGTCGCGATGCGATTGACGGTGGCCGTCGTGCCGGACACGCGGCGCATCTCTGCGGCGATCTGCTGCTTCAACTCGCCGATGCGTGTCTCCAGTTCGATGCGCAGCGGGTGGCTGCTGCCGTAATTGGCGCTGACCTCGCTCAGCCGTGTTTCCGCCTTGCCGAGTTCGCTGCGCAGGCCCTGCACTGCAGCGCTCTGCTGCACGTCGACCGAAGTCTCGGTACCCGCATTGCGCTGCCGGCTGGAGGTGTCTGCCGACTCGGCCACCGCGACGGCCAGCGCGGCTTCCAGCGCATTCAGGCGCGCCGACTCCTGGTCGACGCGCTCGCTGGAAATCACGATGCCGCGCTGTTGCTGGAAGGCCGACAGGCGCGCCTGCGCGGCGTCCAGGTCTTCACGCAGGCTCTTCAGCCGCTCGTCGAAGAACGAGGCGTATTCACGCGCAGGCCCGACGCGCAATTCGACGCTGAGGTCGATGTAGGCCAGGGCGAATGTGTTCGCCACCGCGGCGGCGAACTTCGGATCCTTGCCGGTGAACGATAGCGTCAGCAGCGCGCTGCCGCGGCCTGGATCCACGGTCAGACCCTTCAGCAACTGGTTGCCGAAGAAAGCCTCGAGTGGTGTGTGGCCCTCGGTGGCTTCGCGCCACTGTGCCACGGCAGCCGGGTTGTTTGCCAGGCCAAGCATCTTCACCACCCGGCCCGCGACGCGTTCGCTGCGGATGATCTCGACCTGCGTGGCCATGAACGAGGCGCCGGCTTGCGAGGGCATCAGCGTCGCCAGCAGTGGATCGGTCTTCACATCGAGCAGGACCGACGTTTCCGCCGTGTACTGTTTGGGCAGGTACAGGCTGACCGCGGCGGCAGCCCCCAGCACCAAGGCCAGCACGCCCACCACCACCCACCAGCGCAGGCGCAGGATGAGCAGAACCTGGCGATAGCTCAAATCCATGGCCACCTCTAGAACACCGACTCGCGCACGAACACCACGTCGTCGGGGTGCAGCATGTCGGTCATGGCGGGTTCGATTTCGCGCGTCGCGCCGCTCGCGTCCTTGCGGCTCACGCGCAGGCCGCGCGCGGTACCGCGCAGGGTCAGGCCACCGGCACTGGCCAGGGCCTGCATCACGGTCATGTTGCGCTCCAGGCGCATCGCGCCGGGCTTTTGCACCTCGCCGTACATGTAGATGGTAGGTGCGCGCTCGACCCAGATCACGTCGCCGTTCTGCAGCGAAATGTCGGCGCTGCGGCGGTTCGGGCCGAACACGGTCGGCAAGTCGACTTCCGCGCGGTAGGGCTGGCCGTTGCGCGTGCCGACGACGACGATCAGGTCGCTGCCGCCCGGGGCCACGCCGCCGGCGGTGGCCAGCATGTCGGTCAGGCGCACCTCGCCGGTTTCGAGTGGGTAGCGGCCGGGGCGGCCGACCTGGCCGAGCACCGACACCTGGTTGCCGCGCGCCTGCACCACGTTGATCGACACCTGCGGCTGCTTGACGAAGTTGCCTTCGCGCAGGCCCCTGGCGATGCGCTGCTCGGCCTCGGCCACGGTCAGCCCCGCCAGGTTCACGCTGCCGAGCAGGGGGTACGAGATCACGCCGGCCTCGGTGATGCGCGTTTCGAGCGACAGGTCGGGGCTTTGGAAGACGGTGATGCGAATCGTGTCGCCGAGGGCGATCCGGTATTGCACCACCGCGGTCGCGCCCGGCGCCGTCTGTGCCATGGCAGGCATGGGCAGCCAGGCCAGAATCGACAGCGCCAGCCAGACGGTTGGGGCGCGCAGGCAGGCCCGTATCGGTGTCATTTCAGGCCCAGTCCCTTCTTGATCGTCTCGGCATCGATGGCGCTCACCGTGGCGCCGCCCTCCCGTCGGCGAGCGGCAGGCACCAAAGGCCGCCGAGTGTAGCCATTGCACAGGGGGCGACATCACCCGCAGGCGCGGGAGCCTGCATGTGCAAAACGTGCTTACTGGCACTAATGCACACTGCCTGCCGCACCGAGCGCGAGCCTGCGCCGCCGAGCGGCCGACGCGGTCAATCCCTAGCAGCGCACCCCGACGTGCAGCGCCACCACCCCGGCCGCGAGGTTGTGCACATCGACATGGCCGAAGCCGGCGGTCTTCATCATGGCCTTGAGCCCGGCCTGGTCGGGGTGGACGCGGATCGACTCGGCCAGGTAGCGGTAGCTGTCGCCGTCGCCGGCCACCCATTGGCCCAGGCGCGGCAGCACGTTGAACGAGTACCAGTCGTAGGCCTTGGCCAGCGGCGCGGCGACCTTGGAGAACTCCAGCACCAACAGGCGCCCGCCGTGGCGCAGCACGCGGGCCATTTCGGCCAGCGCCAACTCCTTGTGCGTCATGTTGCGCAGGCCGAAGGCCACGCTGACCAGGTCGAACGAGGCGTCGGGCAGGGGCAGGCGTTCGGCGTCGCAGAGCAGGGTCGGCAATACCAGGCCCTCGTCGATCAGGCGGTTGCGGCCTTGGCGCAGCATGGCCTCGTTGATGTCGGTGTGCAAAACCAGGCCGCGGGTGCCGACCTGGCGCGCGAAGGCGCGGGCCAGGTCGCCCGTGCCGGCGGCAATGTCGAGCACGCGGTCGCCGTCGCGCAGGTTGGCCACCGCCACCGTATAGGCCTTCCAGGCCCGGTGCAGGCCGAGCGACATCAGGTCGTTCATGACGTCGTACTTCGCCGCCACGGTATCGAAGACGCCGCGCACGCGGCGCGCCTTCTCGGCCTCGGCCACCGACTCGAAGCCGAAATGGGTCTTGGCCTGCTCAGTCATCTCAGTGATGGTGGCCGCAACGCAGCGCCCGCCGCCTCGACCATCGGCGCATCGCGCGACAGGCCCGCCGCCGCCAGCCGCGCCTCGTAGTCACGCCACAGCTCGTCCTGCTGCGAACCCAGGTGGTACAGGTAGTCCCAGGCAAAGATGCCCGAGCTGTGGCCGTCGCTGAAACTCGGCTGCACGGCGTAATGGCCCACCACCTCGAGCCCGTCGATGTTCACCGTCGCGCTTGCCGGTCTGCAGCACTTCCTGCCCGGGGCCATGGCCTTGCACCTCGGCCGACGGCGAATACACCCGCATCAACTCGAACGGGATGCGGAACGTCGCACCGTCGTCAAAGCCGATCTCGAACACCCTGGATTGCTGGTGCAAGGTGAGCGCGGTCGGGCGGGGTTTGTCGGCCATGCGCCAGTGTAGACCCAGGCAAAGCGAGGACTTTGTTCACGCACTTCGCCGCACCTGGCCACACGCGCTCGCACAGAATTCAGACACGGGCGCCAGCATGCAGCCGGCAGCCACGCTCGACCGACTCGGTCGCACTGAAGTCAAGCCTTGAACTACCTGCACAGCCTGATCAACGCTCTTGGCAGCCTCGCTCCCAGCGCAGTCCTGTTGTGGCTGGCAGCCGCGGTGCACGCCCGTGCACTCGACGATGCGGCGCAGTCCACTCGCAGCCTGCGCAGCCTGGCCTTGGGCCTGGGCGCAGTGGGGATCTGGTGGCCGCTGCAATTGGCGGCTACGGCCAACGCGAGCCAGGGGCCGGCGCAGGTGGTGTGGCAAATCTCACTGATGGCGCTGGCATTCGGGTTGCCGACCTTGACCACGCAAGCCGCCTCCGGCGACCAGCCTTGGCACGGCATGCGGCGCCTGAGTGCCGCTTGCGCGGCGCTCATCGTCGCTGCACTGGGCATTGCCGTCGTATCCAGCGCCTCGGGCGCGCCGGGCCCGCTTTGGCGTGCCGTCATCGGCGCCGGGGTGTTGACGGCGGCCCTGATCGTTTTGTCGCGGCCTGCAGCCGGCAAGCGCCGGCGTGCAAAGTGGCGCATTCCCGCCGCATTGGCCGCGGCGGCGACGCTGGTGCTCGCGCCGGTGCCATTGGGCCAGTTGGCCGCGGCCTGGATCCATCCGGCGATGTGGCCGACTTGGGCCCTGGCCCTGTTCGGCGCGGCCCTGCTGGCCATGCTGCGCGATCAGCGCCTGACGATGCCGCGCAGTGGCGCGCGCCTGCCACTGCGCGCCGCCGAGCCGATCCAGGATGCGCTGACACGGCTGCCGACCCGCACCCACCTCGAAACCCAGTTGGCCGCGGCGGTGGTGGCCTGCGATGCCAACCACAGCAAACTGGCCCTGCTGTTCATCGACCTCGACGGCTTCAAGCCGGTCAACGACACCTTCGGCCACAGCAGCGGCGACCGCGTGCTGCGCAGCGTGGGCAAGCGCCTCAAGGCCTGCGCCCACAAGGGCGACGTGATCGCGCGCGTCGGCGGCGACGAATTTCTGGTGCTGATCCCCAACGCCGGCAGCCAGGAAGACCTGGCGCAACGCGCGCGCAAGATCATCGATGCCATGGCGCAGCCGTTCGACATCGAGGACCGCCAGGTCGGCGTCGGCTGCTCGATCGGCATTGCCTGTTACCCCGACAGCGGCCAGCACGCCAAGTTGATCGCCCGCGCCGATGCCGCGATGTACGCCGCCAAGCGCGCCGGCGGCGCCGGGTTCAGCTTCTTCACGCCGGCGATGGAAGACGACGCCCGGGCGCGCTTCGACCTGCTGCGCGATCTGCGCCTGGCGCTGGAAAACAAGGAGCTGGAGCTGTACTACCAGCCCAAGATCGACGCCGCGACCGGCAAGGTCACCGCCGCCGAGGCCCTGCTGCGCTGGCAGCACCCGACACGCGGCATGGTCTCGCCGGTGGTCTTCATTCCCGATCGCCGAACGTTTCGGCCTGATTCGCAGCATCGGCGAGTGGGTCATCGAAGACGCCTGCCGCCAGGCCGGCGTGTGGCGCAAGAAGGGCTTGAAGATGCGCGTGGCGATCAACCTCTCGGCCGTGCAGATGCGGCAGGAGGACATCGTGGCACGCATCGAGGGCTCCTTGGCGCGGCACCATGTCGACCCCTCGCTGCTGACCTGCGAGATCACCGAATCGGTGGCGATGGAAGACACCAAGGCCACGCAGACGACCTTCCGTGAGCTCGGTGCCGCCGGCATCCACCTGGCGATCGACGACTTCGGCACCGGCTACTCGAGCCTGGCCTACCTGCACAAGCTGCCGGCCGAGGAGTTGAAGATCGACCGCAGTTTCGTCGCCGACGTCGAGTACAGCGCCGACGCGCGTGCGGTGGTCAACGCGGTGGTCAAGCTGGCCCACGCGCTGGGCTTGAAGGTGGTGGCCGAAGGGGTCGAGAACGAGCGCCAGCAGCGCATCCTGGTCAAGATGGGCTGCGACGAGCTGCAGGGCTTCCTGTTCGCCAAGCCGATGACCGCCCGCGCCCTGCTGCTGTGGGCCCTGGACGACCGCAAGGAGCATGCGCAGAGTTTTGCCACCTCCTTGTTTGTCGAGACGCGCGAACGCGGCAGCCGCAACGAGAACGAGCGCGACTTCGAGGAGACCGCGCTCGCGGCGCACGTGGTCGACGACGCGACCAACCTGCCGCTGCCCGTGCGCGGCGCCCCCGCGGTGCACTGACGGCGCGGGCTACACCAGCACGCGTTCGATACCCCCGGCGTTGGCGCGCGCCACGTAGTCGGGCAGCCAGGACGGGCCCAGGATCCTGCGCGCCATCTCGACCACGATGTAGTCGGCCTCGAGCAGGCCGTTCTGCAAGTCATCCTCGTAGCGCGACAGGCCCTGCAGGCAGCTCGGGCAGCTGGTCAGGATCTTGACGTTGGCCGCGGCCGGCAGCGCTGCCGCCGCACGCAGCGACGCCTCGCCCTGGCGCAACTCCTGCTCCTTGCGATAGCGCACCTGGGTTGCGATGTCGGGCCGCGTCACGCCCAGCGTGCCGCTCTCGCCGCAACAGCGCTCGTTCTTGATCACGTGGTCGCCGACCAGCGCGCGCACGGTCTGCATCGGCTCGCGCAGCTTCAGCGGGCTGTGGCAGGGGTCGTGGTACAGGTAGGCGCCGCCCTGGTTCGCGCCGAGCACGATGCCCTTCTCGAGCAGGTACTCGTGAATGTCGATGATGCGGCAACCGGGGAAGATGTCTTCGAAGCGGTAGCCCTGCAACTGGTCGTAGCAGGTACCGCAGGAGACCAGCACGGTCTTGATGTCCAGGTAGTTCAGGGTGTTGGCGACGCGGTGGAACAGCACCCGGTTGTCGGTGATGATCTTGTCGGCCTTGTCGAACTGGCCGCTGCCGCGCTGCGGGTAGCCGCAGCACAGGTAACCCGGTGGCAGCACGGTCTGCACGCCGGCGTGCCAGAGCATGGCCTGCGTGGCCAGGCCGACCTGCGAAAACAGACGCTCCGAGCCGCAGCCGGGAAAGTAGAACACCGCCTCGGTGTCGGCCGTGGTGGCCACCGGGTCGCGGATGATCGGCACGTAGTGGGCGTCTTCGATGTCGAGCAGCGCGCGCGCGGTCTTCTTCGGCAGCCCGCCGGGCATCTTCTTGTTGATGAAGTGGATGACCTGCTCTTTGAGCGCCGCGCGGCCGACGCTGGCCGGCGGCGCACCGGTCTGCCGCCTGGCCGCCAGCTTGAGCAGGCTGTGCACGAAGCGCTGGGCGCGAAAGCCGACGTCGACCATCGCCCGGCGCAGCAGCCGGATGCTTTGTGGGTTGGTGGCGTTGAGGAACAGCATGGCCGCCGCGTTGCCGGGGCGAAAACTCTTGCGCCCGATCTTGCGCAGCAGGTTGCGCATGTTCATCGACACGTCGCCGAAGTCGATGGCCACGGGGCACGGTGACGCGCACTTGTGGCACACCGTGCAATGGTCGGCGACGTCCTCGAACTCTTCCCAGTGCCGGATGGCGATACCGCGGCGGGTCTGCTCTTCGTAGAGAAAGGCCTCGATCAGCAGCGAGGTGGCCAGGATCTTGTTGCGCGGGCTGTACAGCAGGTTGGCGCGCGGCACATGCGTGGCGCAAACCGGCTTGCACTTGCCGCAGCGCAGGCAGTCCTTGATCGAGTCGCTGATCGCGCCGATGTCGCTCTGCTGCATGATCAGCGACTCGTGGCCCATCAGGCCGAAGCTCGGCGTGTAGGCGTGGCTGAGGTCGGCTGCATGCTCGCCGTCGCCGGCCGCGTAACGCAGCAACTTGCCCTTGTTGAAGCGGCCTTCGGGGTCGACGCGTCGTTTGTAGTCGGCAAAGTCGCTGCAGTTCGGCGTCGCTCAGGAACTCGAGCTTGGTGATGCCGATGCCATGCTCGCCCGAGATCACACCACCCAGGCTGCGGGCCAGCGTCATGATGCGCGCGACCGCACCGTGCGCGGCCTGCAACATGGCGTAGTTGTCGCTGTTGACCGGGATATTGGTGTGCACATTGCCGTCGCCGGCATGCATGTGCAGCGCGACCCAGACACGGCCGCGCAGGACTTCCTTGTGGATGCGGCGGCATTCATCGAGCAAAGGCACGAAGGCGGCGCCGGCAAAGAGTTGCTGCAAGGGCTTCAGGACCTGGGTCTTCCACGAAGCGCGCAGGCGATCGTCCTGCATCAGCGCGAAGAAGCTTTCGCTGCCGTGCTCGACCTGCACCACGTCGAGTCCGGCCAGCCAGCCCGACCACAGCGCACGCACATCGGCCAGCAAGGCCAACGCCTGCTGCACACGGTCTTCGAGCAATTCGGCACTGGGGATCTCGCCGGCGTCGTCGCCCTTGCCCAACGGCAATGATCCACGTGCGAAGAAATGCGCCAAGGCCTCGACCAGCTCGAGTTTGTTGCGCAGCGAAAACTCGATGTTGATGCGCTCGATGCCGTCGCTGTACTCACCCATGCGTTCGAGCGGGATGACCACGTCTTCATTGATCTTGAAGGCGTTGGTGTGCTTGGCGATGGCCGCCGTGCGCTTGCGGTCGAGCCAGAACTTCTTGCGCGCGTCGGCGCTGACGGCGACGAAGCCTTCGCCATGGCGCGAGTTGGCGATGCGCACCACCTCGCTGGCGGCGCGCGCGACCGCGTTCTCGTCGTCGCCGACGATGTCGCCGAACAGCACCATCTTGGGCAGGCCGCTGCCCTGGGCCGCGCGCTTGCTCTTGGTGGCGTAGCCGACGGCCTTCAGGTATCTGTCGTCGAGGTGTTCCAGGCCTGCCAAGCTTGACCTCGCGCTGCGCGAACAGGTAGTCCTTGATCTCGACGATGCTCGGCACGGCATCCCTGGCAGGGCCGAAGAACTCCAGGCACACCGTGCGCACATGCGGCAGGCATGCGGTGCACCACCCAGCGCGCGCTGGTGATCAGGCCGTCGCAGCCCTCCTTTTGCACGCCTGGCAAACCGGCGAGGAACTTGTCGGTGACGTCCTTGCCCAGGCCTTGCTTGCGAAAAATGCGCGCCGGGGATGTCGAGCCGCTCCGTGCGTTCGAGCTTCTTGCCGCTGGCGTCGAAGTACTTCAGCTCGAAGCTCGCAAGCTCGACGTCGTGGATCTTGCCCAGGTTGTGGTCCAGCCGCGTGACTTCGAGCCACTTCGCTTCGGGTGTGACCATGCGCCAGCTGGCCAGGTTGTCCAGCGCGGTGCCCCACAACACGGCCTTCTTGCCGCCGGCATTCATCGCGATGTTGCCGCCTATGCAGCTGGCCTCGGCCGATGTCGGGTCGACGGCGAAGACGAAGCCGGCACGCTCGGCGGCGTCGGCCACACGCTGGGTCACCACGCCGGCCTCGCTCCAGACCGTGGCCACGGGCTGCTCGACACCGGGCAGTTGCAGCATCTGCACCTCGCTCATGGCCTCGAGCTTTTCGGTGTTGATGACCGCGCTGCGCCAGCTCAGCGGTACCGCGCCACCGGTATAGCCGGTGCCGCCGCCGCGCGGGATGATGGTCAGGCCCAGCTCGATGCAGCCCTTGACCAGGCCGGCCATCTCGGCCTCGCTGTCGGGGGTGAGCACGACGAACGGCATCTCGATGCGCCAGTCGGTCGCGTCGGTGACATGCGAGACGCGCGACAGGCCGTCGAACTTGATGTTGTCACGCGCCGTGTGGCGACCGAGGACGCGGCGGGTCAGTTGGCGCAAGTCCCATACCGCGCGGAAATGTGCGGCGAAACGCTCGACCGCGTGACGCGCGGCGGCGAGCAGCTCACCGACCAGGGCGTCGCGCTCGGCGTCGTCGGCAGGCGTGCGGCGTTTTTCGATCTCGCCGTAGACGGTGGTGCAAGGCCTCGATCAACTGGGCGCGGCGCTTGGGGTTGTCGAGCAGATCGTCTTCGAGGTAGGGGTTGCGCTGCACGACCCAGATGTCGCCCAGCACCTCGTACAGCATGCGCGCCGAACGGCCGGTACGTCGCTCGTCGCGCAACAGGGCCAGCAGCTCCCAGGCGCGCTCGCCGAGCAGCCGGCGCACGATCTCGCGGTCGGAGAACGAGGTGTAGTTGTACGGAATCTCGCGCAGGCGCGGTGCAACGGCATTCGTCGGCCACGGCGGTGCCGCGATGCAGGGGCAGGGGTGCGTTCATCGGATCGAGGCGCCGGTCGCAGTCGGCACGCCCGCGGCAGCACTCGAGCGGCGATCCTACCGCAGTGCAGCAATGAGGCCTCGCCATGGTACCCGATGGCAAGTGCGCTGCGCGCGGGTTATCCCCGTTGCCCGCCGCTACCCATCCATGACAGAAACGGGGTTGTCATCAGAATCGGCGCACAGTGGCACGTCGTGCATCGCTCAGCGCCCAACGATTCTCCCCTACGGAGTTCTCATGAAACTGCAATCGCTCGCCCTCGCCTCACTGCTCGCACTGGCCGGCGCATCGGCCCAGGCCCAGACCGAAATCCAATGGTGGCACTCGATGACCGCCGTCAACAACGAATGGGTCAACGACCTGGCCAAGGACTTCAACGCCAGCCAGAAGGACTACAAGGTCGTGCCGACCTACAAGGGCAGCTACGACGAGTCGTTCACGGCCGCGGTGGCCGCCTTTCGCGCCGGCCAGGCGCCCGCACATCCTGCAGGTGTTCGAGGTCGGCACCGCGACGATGATGGCCAGCAAGGGTGTCATCGTGCCGGTCGGCCAGGTGATGAAGGACGCCGGCTACAAGTTCGACCCCGCGGCCTACATCCCGGCCGTGGCCGGCTACTACACCGCACCGAACGGCCAGATGCTGAGCTTCCCGCTCAACAGTTCGACCACGGTGTTCTACATCAACAAGGACGCCTTCAAGGCCGCCGGCATCGACGCCAGCAAGCCGCCGACCACCTGGCCCGAAGTGGCGCTGGCCGCGGCCAAGTTGAAGGCCAGCGGCCACAAATGCCCGCTGACGATCGCCTGGCAAGGCTGGACCCAGCTGGAGAGCTTCTCGACCTGGCACAACGTCGAGCTCGCCACCAAAGGCAACGGCCTGAAGGGCCTGGACGCGCGCCTGGTAGTCAATTCGCCGCTGCATGTGCGCCACATCGAGAACCTGGCCAACATGAGCAAGCAGGGCCTGTTCATCTACAAGGGCCGTGCCAACGTGCCCGAGGCCAGCTTCATCTCGGGCGAGTGCGCGATGATCACCACCTCGTCGGGCTTTTACGGCAACGTGAAGAAGAACGCCAAGTTCGACTTCGCACTGGCCACCCTGCCCTACTACCCCGACGTGCCCGGCGCGCCGCAGAACACCGTGATCGGCGGTGCCAGCCTGTGGGTGCTGTCGGGCAAGAAGCCCGACGAATACAAGGGTGTGGCCACATTCTTCAACTATCTGTCGAACCCCGAAGTGCAGTCGGCCAGCCACAAGCGCACGGGCTACCTACCGATCACCAATGCCGCATTTGCGCTTGACCGAGAAATCGGGCTTCTACAAGGAGAACCCGGGTACCGAGGTCGCACCGACGCAGATGGTGCGCAAGGTCACCGACAAGTCGCGCGGCATCCGGCTCGGCAACTACGTGCAGATCCGCACCATCGAGGACGAAGAACTCGAGAACGTGTGGGGCGGCAAGAAATCGGCCAAGGAAGCGCTGGATTCGATCGTCAAGCGCGGCAACGAACTGCTTGAGCGCTTCGAAAAGGCCAACAAGGGAGGCTGAGGCCTTGGCGGGAAGGTGACGAAATGGCCGCCGAGAAGCGCGTCACTTTCCACTCCCCCTGGCTGCCTTGGGTGCTGCTGGCACCCCAGGTGGTGGTGATTGCGGTTTTCTTCTTCTGGCCCGCGGGGCAGGCGCTGGTGCAGTCGCTGCAGCAATCCGACGCATTCGGCACCTCGGTGCGAGTGGATCGGGCTGGAGAACTTCCGCAACCTGTGGAACGACGAGACCTATCTGGCGTCGTTCTCGACCACGGCGGTGTTTTCGGTGCTGGTGGCAGGGCTGGGGTTGTCGTTGTCGCTGTTGCTGGCAGTTTTTGCCGACCGCGTGGTCAAGGGCTCGGGCATCTACCGCACCCTGCTGATCTGGCCCTACGCGGTAGCCCCCGCGGTGGCCGGCGTGCTGTGGCTGTTCATGTTCGCGCCCAGCGTGGGCATCGTGTCCTACCTGATGCGCGAACATGGCTTCGAGTGGAATCACCTGCTCAACAGCAACCACGCCATGGCGCTGATCGTGATGGCGGCGGTGTGGAAGCAGATCGCCTACAACTTCCTATTCTTCCTGGCCGGCTTGCAGTCGATTCCGAAGTCCTTGATCGAGGCCGCAGCGATCGACGGCGCAACGCCGTGGCGGCGCTTCTGGACGATTCAGTTCCCGCTGCTGTCGCCGACCACCTTCTTCCTGCTGGTGATCAACGTCATCTACGTCTTCCTCGATACCTTCGCCATCGTCGATGCCGCCACCTCCGGCGGGCCGGGCAAGGACACCTCGATCCTGGTCTACAAGCTCTATTACGACGCATTCAAGGCCATGGACCTGGGTGCGTCGGCGGCGCAATCGGTGGTGCTGATGTTCATCGTCGTGATCTTTACGGTGATCCAGTTCCGCTTCGTCGAGAAAAAGGTGAATTACTGATGAAGGCCGAGCACCGTGGTTGAGCGACGGCCGACGCTGGGCATCCTGGCCCATGTAGTGCTGATCCTGGGCGTGCTGATCGTCGCCCTGCCGGTCTACATCACCTTCGTAGCGTCGACCCACGCCAACGACGCCATCATCCACCCGCCGATGCCGTTGACGCCCGGCTCGCACATGATCGAGAACTACAAGGCGGTGCTGACCGGCACGCAGGAGGGCGGCGGATCGACGGCGTCGGTAGGCCGCATGATGATCGTCAGCCTGATCACCGCCCTGGTGATTTCCATCGGCAAGATCGCCATCTCGCTGTTGTCGGCGTTCGCCATCGTCTACTTCCGCTTCCCGTTCCGGATGTTCTTCTTCTGGGCCATCTTCGTCACACTGATGCTGCCGGTGGAGGTGCGCATCGCGCCGACCTACAAGGTGGTGTCGGATCTGGGCATGCTCAACACCTATGCCGGCCTGACCGTGCCGCTGATCGCCTCGGCCACGGCCACCTTCCTGTTCCGCCAGTTCTTCCTCACCGTGCCCGACGAGCTGACCGAGGCCTCGCGCATGGACGGCGCAGGCCCGCTGCGCTTCTTCTGGGACGTGCTGGTGCCGCTGTCGAAAACCAGCATCGCGGCGCTGTTCGTGATCCAGTTCATCTACGGCTGGAACCAGTACCTGTGGCCGCTGCTGGTGACCACCAGCGAAGACATGTACCCGGTGGTCATAGGCATCAAGCGCATGATCTCCGGCGGCGACGCGCAAACCGAATGGGGCACCGTGATGGCCACCGCGATGCTGGCCATGCTGCCACCGGCATTGGTGGTGCTGCTGATGCAGCGCTGGTTCGTCAAGGGCCTGGTCGACACCGAAAAATAAGAAAGCCGAGCATGGGCGCAATCAGCATCCGCAATGTGGTCAAACGCTACGGCAAGGGGCCGAAGGCGAATCAGGTCATCCACGGCGTCAGCGCCGAGATCGCCGACGGCGAGTTCATCGTCATCGTCGGGCCTTCGGGTTGCGGCAAGAGCACGCTGCTGCGCATGGTGGCCGGCCTGGAAGAGATCAGCGACGGCGAGATCTCGATCGCCGGCCGGGTCGTCAACGACATCGAACCCAGCGAGCGCGACATCGCCATGGTGTTCCAGAACTACGCCCTGTATCCGCACATGAGCGTGTTCGACAACATGGCCTATGGCCTGAAGATCGCCAAGGTGCCGGTGGCCGAGATCGAGGCGCGCGTCGGCAAGGCGGCGGCGATCCTGCAGCTGGCGCCCTACCTGGCGCGCAAGCCGCGCGAGTTGTCGGGCGGCCAGCGCCAGCGCGTGGCCATGGGCCGCGCCATCGTGCGCCAGCCGGCGGTCTTCCTGTTCGACGAACCGCTGTCCAATCTCGACGCCAAGCTGCGCGCACAGACCCGGCTCGAGATCCAGAAGCTGCATCGCGAGCTGGGCGTCACGTCGCTGTTCGTGACCCACGACCAGGTCGAGGCCATGACGCTGGCCCAGCGCATGCTCGTGATGAACGCCGGGCGCATGGAGCAGATCGGCACGCCCGAGGAGGTCTACGCACGGCCGGCCACGACCTTCGTGGCCAGCTTCATCGGCAGCCCGCCGATGAACCTGCTCGAGGGGGTGGCCGACGGCAGCCACTTCACGCTGGGCGCCACCACGCTGGTGCTGCCACAGGCGGCACCGCGCAGCGGGCCCCTGCTCTTGGGTGTCCGGCCCGAACACGCTGAATCAGGCCCGTCCGGTTGGTCGCTGGCGGTCGAGATGGTCGAGATGCTCGGCGCCGAACGCCTGGTCTACGGCCGGCTCGGTGACGCTGCCTTCACGCTGCGCATGGATGCGACCCTGCCCTCGCCGCACCCCGGCGACAGCATCGAGCTGCAAGTCGCGGCCAGGCACCTGCACTGGTTCGACCGCGACACCCAGCGGCGCATATGACGCTTGCCGCCTGGCCGTACCCACTCTGGATCGCCCACCGCGGCGCCGGCAAGCTGGCGCCCGAGAATACGCTGGCCGCATTTCGCCTCGGTGCGCAGCATGGCTACCGCGGCTTCGAGTGCGATGTCAAACTGAGCCAGGATGGTGTGCCGTTCCTGCTGCACGACGATACGCTGGAGCGAACCAGCAACGGCCAGGGCATTGCCGGCGAACGCCCCTGGGCCGAGTTGGCACAACTCGACGCCGGGAGTTGGCACAGCCGCGCCTTCGCCGGGGAACCCCTGGCGAGCTTCGCAGCGATCGCCGCCTATTGCCTGCGCAATGGCCATGCGCTGAACATAGAAATCAAGCCGTCGCCTGGCGATGAACGCAGGACAGGTGAGGTCGTCGCCCGCGAAGCGGCGGCGCGGTGGGCAGGTCAAGCCCGGCCGCCGTTGCTCAGTTCGTTCAAGCCCGAAGCCCTGGCCGGAGCGATGGCCAGTGCGCCGCAGTTGCCGCGCGCCTTGCTGGTCGACACGCTGTGGCCCGGTTGGTTCGAGCGTGCGCAGGCGCTGGCCTGCGTGGCCGTGGTGGCCAACTACAAGCTGTTCGACCGCGCCTTGGTCGAGCGCTTGCACGCCAGCGGCCTGCGCGCGTTGGCCTACACGGTCAACGACGAGGCGGCCGCCGAGCAACTGCTCGGCCTGGGCCTGGACGGGTTGATCACCGACGCCGTCGATCGCTTCGCAGCCTGACGCCGCCTGCGCGCGTCAGGCGCTCTGGCCGGCCGACGGAAGCACAACCAGGCCCTCGGCGCCCAGTTGCTCGTCGCCCGTCTCGGGCGCCGGCAGCCTGTGCACACCGCGCAGCAAGGTGTGGCGCCAGGCGACGAGCGAAACGACCAGCGCGCCACAGCCCGCGAACACCAGCGACGCTCGCAGATCGACATGCTCGCCCAACCAGCCGCCCAGCAATGCACCGGGGCCGGCGGGCAGCAAGATCAGCCAGCGCATCGTGCTGGTCATGCGACCCAGCAGCGGTGCCGGCGTCACGGCCTGGCGCAGGGCCAGGAAGTTGATGAAGATCAGCACCGCGCCCAGGCCGAAACACACCAGCATGCCGGCGAACATGAACTGGCCGACGGCATTGGCCGGCGCCACGGCCAGCAGCAACCAGCCCGCGCCGCAGACCGCCAGCCCGAGCAGCAGGCTGGGCCCGGGCCCGATGCGCGCCGAGATGCGGTGGCCGAGCGTGCTGGCCAGGACGGTACCGATGCCCAGGCCGACGAAGGCGAGGCCGATCTGCGACTCGTTCATACCCAGCGTGCGGGTGGCGAACAGGATTTGCACCACCAGCGCTGCGTGATGGCACATCTGCCAGACCCCGACGGTCAGCGCCATCGTCATCAGCAGCGGCGTGCCACGCACGAAGCGCAGGCCGGCGCGCAAGTCGCGCCAGAAGTGCGCGTCATGGGCGGGCGCAAGCTGTTCACGGACCTTTACGCCGCGCAGGATGGCCACCGAAGCCATCAACATCAAGGCATCGACCAGCAAGGCCAAGGGCGCGCCCGTGGCCTTGATCAGCGCGCCAGCGAAGCCCGGCCCCGCGACCTCGGCACCCGAGCTGGCCAACGCGTTGCGGGCATGGGCTTCGACCAGACGCTCGCGCGGCACCACCTGCGTGAGCACGATCTGCGCTGCCGAACCAGCAACGACGTAGACACAACCCATCACGAAGCCGACCGCGTACATCCACGGCATCGACAGCCAACCCAGGACCCAGGCCAGCGGCACGCTGGCCACGATCAGGCCCAGCGCGGCCTCGCCGGCGATATAGACCGGCAGCTTGTGCACACGGTCGAGCCAGACGCCGCTGGGCAGGCTGAGCAGCACGAAAGGCGCGATCTCCATCGCCACCAGCACACCCATCTGGGTCGGGCTGGCTTGCAGCAACACGGCGGCGGTCAGTGGCAGCGCGAGCATGGTGATCTGCCCGCCGAGCGAACTGATCACGATCGAGCTCCACAGGCGGCGGAATACGGCGTCGCGCAGCAGATCGTCGAGTGGCAACGACAGACGCTGCCTGAGGGACTTGAGCAATTGGCGGATCATGAAGTTCTCTTCGGCAAGGCGACCTTGTGGGCCGCAGCGAACGCGCCAGGCAAAAAGACGAAGGGCCTGACGCCGATCTCTCGGCGCAGGCCCGGTTGGGGCGATGCCGAGAACGGACTAGCTGGCTGCCACCGATGCACCCAGCACCGGCATGCCGCGGCGGCAGCGTCGGTTCGGGATGTCGTGGGTGGTCATGGCGGGCTCCGGCGTTTCATGGTGCGGCCATCCTAGCAGTGCCGCGCGGCTACGGGCAAGCCGTGATGCCCCTAACTTCGATAGTCGGCGTTGATGCTGACGTAATCGTGCGACAGATCGCAGGTCCAGACGGTCGCGTGCGCGGGGCCGCGATGCAGGTCGACGCGGATCGTGATCTCGGCCTGCTGCATGACGCGCTGGCCCTGTGCTTCGCTGTAGTCGGCATGGCGGCCGCCACGCACGACCACGTGCACGTCGTCGAGGAACAGGTCGATCAGACCCTGGTCGAGGTCGGTTATGCCGGCGTAGCCGACTGCGGCCAGGATGCGGCCCAGATTCGGGTCGCTGGCGAAGAACGCCGTCTTCACCAGCGGCGAATGGGCGATCGCATAGGCGGCGAGCCGGCACTCTTGCTTGGTCTGCCCGCCTTCGATGCGCACGGTGATGAACTTGGTTGCGCCTTCACCGTCGCGCACGATGGCCTGTGCAAGCTGGCGCGAGACCGTGAACACCGCCTCGCGCAGCAGGGCACCCTCGGGTGATTCGAGCTGCGTGATCGTCGCGTGGCCCGCCTGCTGCGTGGCGATCAGCACGAACGAGTCGTTGGTGCTGGTGTCGCCGTCGACCGTGATGCGGTTGAAGCTCTGGTCGGCGGCCTCGCGCAGCAAGCCGGGCAGCAGCGAAGGCGCGATCACGGCGTCGGTGGCGACGAAGCCGAGCATGGTGGCCATGTTCGGCCGGATCATGCCGGCGCCCTTGGCGATGCCGGTCACGGTCACCGTCTTGCCGGCGATGGTGACTTGGCGCGACGCCGCCTTCGGGCAGGTGTCGGTGGTCATGATGCCCTCGGCCGCGCCCAGCCAGTGGTCGGGTGCCAGATCGGCCAGCGCGGCGGGCAGGCCGGCCACGAGGCGCTCGACGGGCAGCGTCTCCATGATCACGCCGGTGGAAAACGGCAGCACCTGTTCGGGCGCGAGCCCAAGGGGCTGTGCCAGCGCGTTGCAGCTCGTGCGTGCACGCGCCAGGCCATCGTCGCCGGTGCCGGCGTTGGCATTGCCCGTATTGATGAGCAGCGCGCGGATGCCCGATCCCGCAGCCAAATGCTGGCGGCAGACCTGCACCGGCGCTGCGCAAAAGCGGTTTTGCGTGAACACACCCGCCACCGCCGAGCCCTCGGCGAGCTTGAAGATCACCAGGTCCTTGCGCTGGGCCTTGCGTATGCCGGCCATCGTGATGCCGACCTGGACCCCGGCCACGGGGTGCAGATCGGCGGCTTTGGGGGCGCTGAGATTGACGGCCATCCAATTCCGGGTCAGGCCAGCCGACCGTGGCAATGCTTGTACTTCTTGCCGCTACCGCAGGGGCAGGGCTCGTTGCGTCCGACGCGGGGCACGGCGGCGACCTGGGTCGTCGGGTCGGGCTCTTGCGACACGCTGCCATCCTCGTTGGGGTGGGTGTAGGTCACGTTGGTGACCTGGCTGGCCTTCTCCTCGATCGCCTCGGCCGCCTGCACCACCTGCTCCTGGGACTGGATGCGCACCGTCATCAGCACACGGGTGACTTCCATCTTCACCACATCGAGCAATTGCGAGAACAGCTCGAACGCCTCGCGCTTGTATTCCTGCTTCGGGTTCTTCTGGGCGTAGCCGCGCAGATGGATGCCCTGGCGCAGGTAGTCCAGCGCCGCAAGGTGTTCGCGCCAATGGCTGTCGATGGCCTGCAGCAGCACCATGCGCATGAAGGGCATGAATTGCTCGCTGCCGACCTGCGCCAGCTTGCTCGTAAAGGCCTCGTCGGCCGCGGCCACGACCTTGGCCACGATGTCCTCGTCGGCGATCGAATCGCTGGCGTCGACCAGCGCCTTGAGCGGCACGTCGAGCTGCCACTCGTCGCGCAGGACCTTCTCCAGCCCGTCGAGGTCCCACTGCTCCTCGAGGCTTTCGGCAGGCACGAAGCTGCGCACCACATCGCTCATCGTGCTCTTGCGCAAATTGGTGATCTGTTCGTCGAGCGACGTGGCTTCGAGGATCTCGTTGCGCTGCTGGTAGATGACCTTGCGTTGGTCGTTGCTGACGTCGTCGTACTCGAGCAGCTGCTTGCGCATGTCGAAGTTGCGGGCCTCGACCTTGCGCTGCGCGCCCTCGATGCTGCGCGTAACGATCCCGGCCTCGATGGCTTCACCCTCGGGCATCTTCAGCCGGTCCATGATGGCGCGCACGCGGTCGCCGGCAAAGATGCGCATCAGCGGGTCTTCCAGCGACAGGTAAAAGCGCGACTGCCCCGGGTCGCCCTGGCGGCCCGAGCGGCCGCGCAGCTGATTGTCGATGCGCCGGCTTTCATGGCGCTCGGTGGCGATGATGCGCAGCCCGCCTTCGGTCTTGACCTTGTCGTGCAGGCCCTGCCATTCATCGTGCAACTGCTGGATGCGGCGCGCCTTCTCGTCCGCGACAATGGCCTCGTCGGCCTCGATGAACTGGACCTGCTTCTCGACGTTGCCGCCGAGCACGATGTCGGTGCCGCGGCCGGCCATGTTGGTTGCAATCGTGACCACGCCCGGCCGGCCGGCCTGGGCCACGATCTCGGCCTCCTTGGCATGCTGCTTGGCGTTGAGCACCTGGTGCGGCAGCTTGGCCTTTTCCAACAGGCCGGACAGCAGCTCCGAGTTCTCGATCGACGTGGTGCCGACGAGTGTCGGCTGGCCACGGCCGTGGCAGTCGCGGATGTCTTCGATCACCGCGTCGTACTTTTCCTTGGCCGTCTTGTAGACCAGGTCGAGGTCGTCCTTGCGGATGGTCGGCTTGTTCGGCGGAATGACCACCGTCTCCAGACCGTAGATCTCCTGGAACTCGTAGGCTTCGGTATCGGCCGTGCCGGTCATGCCGCCCAGCTTGGCGTACATGCGGAAGTAGTTCTGGAAGGTGATCGAGGCCATGGTCTGGTTCTCGCTCTGGATCTGCACGCCCTCCTTGGCTTCCACGGCCTGGTGCAGGCCGTCGCTCCAGCGCCGGCCGGTCATCAGGCGGCCGGTAAATTCGTCGACGATCACGACTTCACCGTTCTGCACCACATAGTGCTGATCGCGGTTGTACAAATGCTTGGCCCGCAATCCGGCGTAGACATGGTGCATCAAGGTGATGTTGGCCGGGTCGTACAGGCTGGCGCCTTCGACCAGCAGGCCGGCTTCGCCCAGGATGCGCTCGGCATTCTCATGGCCGTCCTCGGTCAGGAACACCTGGTGGCCCTTCTCGTCGACGGTGAAATCCCCCGGCTCGATCACGCCTTCGCCGGTGCGCAGGTCGAGTTCGCCGATCTGTTTCTTCAGCTGCGGGATCACCGCGTTGATGCGCACGTAGAGCTCGCTGTGGTCTTCGGCCTGGCCACTGATGATCAAGGGCGTTCTGGCCTCGTCGATCAGGATCGAGTCGACCTCGTCGACGATGGCGAAGTTCAGGCCGCGCTGGGTGCGGTCGGCGAGCTCGTAGACCATGTTGTCGCGCAGGATGTCGAAGCCGAATTCGTTGTTGGTGCCGTAGGTCACGTCGGCGGCGTAAGCGGCCTGCTTCTCCTCGCGCGACATGCCGGGCACGTTGACGCCGACCGTGAGGCCGAGAAAGGTGTACAGCCGCCCCATCCATTCGGCGTCGCGACGCGCCAGGTAGTCGTTGACGGTGACCACATGCACACCCTGGCCGGCCAACGCGTTCAGGTACACCGGCAGCGTGGCCATCAGGGTCTTGCCTTCGCCGGTGCGCATTTCGGCGATCTTGCCTTCGTGCAGGGCAATGCCACCGATCAGCTGGACGTCGAAGTGACGCATCTTCAGCGTGCGCTTGCCGGCCTCGCGCACCGCGGCGAAGGCCTCGGGCAGCAGGTCCTCGAGGCTGACACCGCCCGCCACACGCTCACGCCATTCGCCGGTCTTGGCGCGCAGGGCCGCATCGTCGAGGGTTTCGAACGCCGCTTCGAGTGCATTGACCCTCTGCACCACGACGCGGTACTGCTTGAGCAGGCGGTCGTTGCGGCTGCCGAAGATGGAGGTCAGGAGTTTTGGCAACATGCGGCGTGGGCGTTTCTTGTCGTGGGGCGTGCGTGGCCCATGCGAGGTGGGGCGGATCGGCGCGATCGCAAGTCAGGCCGCGATGGCGGTTGGGGCCGCGCCACCCCCAGCGTGCGTCAAACGCACAAAGCGTTGGAGTTTACCCGGGGCTCAGGGCACGCGCCGGTTGCCGGCCAGGGCCCGCGGCTCGCCCGCACGCCCGGCAAGGAACCGAGCCGGGTTCTGCGGCACGCCGGCCACCAGCACCTCGAAGTGCAGGTGCGGGCCGGTGGAGCGGCCGCTGGTGCCGACTTCGGCCACCGGTTGGCCGCGCTTGACCAAGTCTCCCGTCTTTACCAGGAGCTTCGAGACATGGGCATAGCGCGTCATCAGGCCATTGCCATGGTCGAGCTCGATCATGTTGCCGTAGTCCGAGTGCCTGTCCGTCGTCACCACCACGCCCCCGGCCGCGGCATGGATCACGGTGCCGACGTCGGCCGGGAAATCGAGCCCGGTGTGCAAGGCCGGGCGGCCCGTGAATGGGTCGGTGCGAAAACCGAAGCCGGAACCCACCGGGCCGACGATAGGCGCCGAACTGGGCACCATCAGTTGCGCCAGGCGGCCTTCGAGCAGTCTGGACTCGATCAACGTGAAGAGATCGGTGGTCTGGTCGGTGCGTTCGTCGAGCTCCCCGACATGGGCATTCAGACTGTCCAGCGACTGCAGCTCGGCGCTGCCCAATGCCGGAATGAAGGGCCCGCCCATGCCGGCCCTGGGCGGTGCGCTCGCGCTTGGTGCCGCTGGCCGCAGCAGCGGCTTGAATTCCTCGGGTTTGACGCCGGCCAGGCTGGACACACGGTCGCCCATCGACTCGAGCTTGAGCAGCTTGGCCTGCATTTCGCCCACCTTCTTGGCCATGACGTCGAGGTTTTCGCGCAGGAAACGGTCGCGCTGCGCGAACTCGTCGCGGACCACCAGCTTGACGATCGGGCTGACCACCGGCCAGCCTTCGCGCGCGGCAGTCACGAACACGAAGTGGTAAGTCACGCCCGCCAGGCCCAGCAGCGACACACCGAGCGCCAGCAGCCCGAATGCAAGCTGCCAGCGGTTGAAGCGCAGCACCCGGGTTTGCGCCCGGTTGCTGTGGGTGATGAGGATATGCATGCGCCTAAACTCCTTTGCATGGCCACTGCCAAGCCGTCATCATCGAGCGTGCCGCTGGGCCAGCCGCTGGCCCGGGCGCTGGAGCACAACCCCAGCCTGGCCGACCTGGCACGCCGGCTGGCGCAGTCCAACGCACGCTACGCCGCGATTGGCATGCATCTGCCCGAGCCGCTGCGGGCCCAGGTGCGGCCCGGTCCGATCGACGACGAAGCGTGGTCGCTGCTGGCCTCCAATGCGGCAGCTGCCGCCAAGTTGCGCCACCTGCTGCCGCGATTGTCAGACACGTTGCGCGAGCAGGGCTGGCCGGAACTGCCGATCCGCGTGCGCATTCGCACGGGCTGACCGCTCCGGACGCGGTCGTGGTGCCGACTATCCGAATCGAACGGATGACCTACCGCTTACAAGGCGGTTGCTCTACCAGCTGAGCTAAGTCGGCGCTGTCGGCAGCGATTCTAGGCCGCGGCCGTGCGGCACCGCCGTCACTTGACGCGCTTGAGTGACGGGCGCTTGCCGCCCGCGGACGGCGCCGGCGGCGGTGGCTCTGGCGGCGCCACCTCTGCCGGCCCCGAGGGTGGGCTGTCCACCGCCGTCAGGCGCGGGGCGGTACGTGGCGTCGGCGCGCCGGCGGGCAGCAGTGTGGGCCCGACGATGCTGACGCTGCCCGGCGCACTAGGCACCGGAAACGCCATGCCCTGACCGTTCTCGCGGGCGTAGATCGCCACCACATGGTCGATAGGCACCACGATTTCGCGGGCGCTGCCGCCGAAACGGGCCTTGAACTCGATCTGCTCGTTGCCGAGTTTCAAGCCGCTGGTGGCTTCGAAGCCGACATTGAGCACGATCTCGTTGTTCTTGACGTACTCCTGCGGCACCTGGACCTTGGCGTCGACGAAGACCGCAATATAGGGCGTGAACCCGTTGTCGGTGCACCAGTCGTGCAGGGCGCGAATCAGGTACGGCCGCGTCGAGCTGCCCTGGCCTTCCGGAGACATGGGGGTCGTTGCCATGTCACCGAACCAAGCGGGCACACGCCACGCAACCGGCTTTGCTTGGCCGCCGTGTCACCCAAGCAACCAAGCGGACGCCGCGGAACCGGCTTTGCCGGGCCGCTGGGGTGCCATGCAGGCCGCATGGCCGCGAGACGCGGCCATTCCTCGCCCCGTCCAAGCCGACGCAGGTCGGCCTGGAGCCGCGGGACTCGGCCCCCCTGGGGGGGGAGCGGCGAAGCCGCTTCGGGGGGGGGGTCATTTACTTGCGCATCACCTTTTCGGACGGTGTCAACGCCTCGATGTAGGCCGGGCGGGAGAAGATGCGCTCGGCATACTTCAGCAGCGGCAGCGCATTCTTCGACAAGTCGATGCCATAGTAGTCGAGGCGCCAAAGCAGCGGTGCAATGGCCACGTCGAGCATCGAGAAGTCGTCGCCGAGCATGAACTTGTTCTTCAAGAAGATCGGCGCGAGCTGCGTCAGGCGGTCGCGTATCTGGCCACGCGCCTTTTCGAGCTGCTTTTCCGTGCCCTTGATGCCGTTGCGGGCCTCGAGGATGTTGACGTTGGCGAACAGCTCCTTTTCGAAATTGAACAGGAACAGGCGCACACGCGCCCGCGCCACCGGATCGCCCGGCATCAACTGCGGATGCGGAAAGCGCTCGTCGATGTACTCGTTGATGATGTGCGACTCGTACAGAATCAAGTCGCGCTCGACCAGGATCGGCACCTCGTTGTAGGGGTTCATCAGCGCGATGTCTTCGGGCTTGGCGAACAGGTCGACGTCGCGGATCTCGAAATCCATGCCCTTCTCGAACAGCACGAAACGGCAGCGATGCGAGTAGGGGCAGGTGGTTCCGGAATAAAGCACCATCATGGTGGAGGGCTCCCTTGCTGGTGATCAGAAAATCAGGATTTTGGGCGGATCGCAAAACACGAAGCGCAGCGGATGCGGAACACCGCATCCACTGCGCCGCAGGCGCGGGCGGAAACTACTTGATATCTTTCCAGTACGCTGCGTTCAGGCGCCACGCGATCAGGGTAAAGATGAACAGGAACAACAGCACCCAGACGCCGAGCTGCACACGCAGCTTCTGCACCGGTTCGCTGGCCCATTGCATGAAGGCCACCAGGTCGGCCACCGCCGTATCGTAGTCATGCGGCGCGAGCGTGCCGGGCCTGGTGATTTCCCAGCCGCTGAGGACCTCGATGTCATGGCCGTGCTCGTTCTTCTTCTCGAACACCGGCCGCCGTTCGCCCTGCAGTTCCCACAACACGTGCGGCATGCCGACGTTCGGGAAAGCCAGGTTGTTCCAGCCGGTCGGCCTGGCTGTCGTCGCGGTAGAAGTTGCGCAGGTAGGTGTAAAGGTAGTCGGCGCCGCTGCCCTGTCCAGCGGCCGAGCGCGAGCGCGCGATCACCGACAGGTCGGGCGGCGCGGCGCCGAACCAGGCCTTGGCCTGCCTGGCATCGAGCGCCACCTTCATGGTGTCGCCGACCTTGTCGGTGGCGAACAGCAGGTTGTCCTTGATCTGCGGCCTCGGTCAGGCCGATGTCGCGCCAAGCGGTTGTAGCGCATGTAAGCTGGCCGAATGGCAGTTCAGACAGTAGTTGACGAACAGCTTGGCGCCATGCTGCAGCGCGGCGTCGTCGGTCAGTTTCTCGACCGGAAACTTGTCCCAGGACAAGGCCGCCCTCGGAAGCCTGCGCGGCGCCGGCAGCCAGGCACAGCGACAGGACGATGGACTTGAAGAGTTGCTTGATCATGGTCGTCGTTCCGGTCAGTGCGCCTGAAAGGTCACGCGTTCGGGCACCGGCTTGAATTCGCCCAACCGGCTCCACCAGGGCATCAGCAGGAAGAAGCCGAAGTAGAACAGCGTGCCGACCTGCGAGAACAATGTCGCCTGCCGGCGACGGCGGCTGCGATGCCGAGGTAGCCCAGGACCAGGAAGACGACGACGAACACGCGCGTAGCACGGCCTTGTGCCAGCTCGGGCGGTAGCGGATCGACTTGACCGGGCTGCTGATCGAGCCAGGGCAGGAAGAACAGGATCAACACCGCGCCGCCCATCACCACCACGCCCCAGAACTTGGCGTCGAAGCGTCTTCAGCAGGGCGACGGCGACCAGCGCGGCGACCGCGACGGCCATCTTGGCCGTGCCGCGACAGCCCGCCTTTCCAGATCGCCAGTCACGGCGCCCAGACCGACGAGCACGCACGAGCACGTTGACCATCGGGTCGGTGGTCGCGCGCAGCATCGAGTAGTACGGCGTGAAGTACCAGACCGGCGCGATGTGCAGCGGCGTCTTCAGCGGATCGGCCGGGATGAAGTTGTTGTACTCGAGGAAGTAGCCGCCCATCTCGGGCGCGAAGAAGATGATCGCCGAGAAGATCATCAGGAACACGGCCACGCCGAAGATGTCGTGCACCGTGTAGTAGGGGTGGAACGGGATGCCGTCGAGCGGGATGCCGGTCTTGGCGATCCTTCTTGGCCTTGATCTCGATGCCGTCGGGGTTGTTCGAGCCGACATCGTGCAGCGCGAGGAGGTGCGCCACCACCAGGCCCAGCAGCACCAGCGGCACGGCGATCACGTGGAAGGCGAAGAAGCGGTTCAGCGTCGCGTCGCCGACCACGTAGTCGCCGCGGATCAGCAGCGCCAGGTCGGGGCCGACGAAGGGAATCGCGGCGAACAGGTTGATGATCACCTGAGCGCCCCAGTAGCTCATCTGGCCCCAGGGCAGCAGGTAGCCCATGAAGGCCTTCGGCCATCAGGCACAGGAAGATCGCGCAGCCGAAGATCCAGACCAGTTCGCGCGGCTTGCGGTAGCTGCCGTAGATCAGGCCGCGGAACATGTGCAGGTAGACGACGATGAAGAAGGCCGACTGGCCCCGGTGGAGTGCATGTAGCGGATCAGCCAGCCCCAGGGCACGTCGCGCATGATGTACTCGACCGAGGCGAAGGCCAGCGCCGCGTCGGGCTTGTAGTGCATCGTCAGGAAGATGCCGGTGACGATCTGGATCACCAGCACCAGCATCGCCAGCGAGCCGAAGATGTACCAGAAGTTGAAGTTCTTCGGCGCGTAGTACTCCGACATGTGGTCGTGGTAGAGCGTCGAATGCGGTCGGAAAGCGGTTGTCGTCCACAGTCGTCAGCTTGTCGACCATCGACGCCCCCGCGGGCGCTTGCTTGAATTCAGCCATGTTGTTTTGCCTCGGCAATCGATTGACGGTTCAGGCCTTCTTGTCTTCGCCGATCAGCAGCCGGCTGTCGGACAGGTACATGTGCGGCGGCACCTCGAGGTTGTCGGGCGCGGGCTTGTTCTTGAAGACGCGGCCGGCCAGGTCGAAGGTCGAGCCGTGGCAGGGGCACAGGAAGCCGCCCTGCCAGTCGTCGGGCAGCGAGGGCTGCGCGCCGGCCTGGAACTTGTCGGTCGGCGAGCAGCCCAGGTGCGAGCAGATGCCCACCACCACCAAGACCTCGGGCTTGATGCGAGCGGTACTCGTTGCGTGCGTATTCGGGGGTCAACTCGTCGGCCTTGCGCTGCGACTTCGGGTCGGCGACCAGCGGCGTCGGTCTTCTTCAGCGACTGCGACCTGCTCCGGCGTGCGCTTGAGGATCCAGACCGGCTTGCCGCGCCACTCGACGGTGATCTTTTCGCCGGGCTTGAAGTCGCTGATGTCGACCTCGACCGCCGCACCGGCGGCCTTGGCGCGTTCGGACGGCGCGAAGCTGGCTGACGAAGGGGACCGCAGTGGCCACCGCGCCGATGGCACCGGCACCGCAGGCGATGCCAATCCAGGTCCGGCGGCCGGGGTCGACTGGCGTCATTGCTCATGTCAATTCCTCGCTGGGAAAGTCGACAGTCTGAGGGTCAACCTGTAATTCTAGCGGACGCATGTGCGGCTCGCCGCCCGGGCTTGACTCAGCGAGCTTCTGGGCAATACTGCGCGCCGGGCAGGCCCCTTCACGCGCCGCCCGCGCCCCGAGCAACTACCGGAGACCGACCGATGAGTTTTACGAGCGAATTCAAAGACTTCGCGCTGAAGGGCAACGTGGTCGACCTGGCCGTCGGCGTGATCATCGGCGCCGCATTCGGCAAGATCGTCGACTCGATCGTCAAGCGACCTGATCATGCCCCTGGTCGGCAAGCTTCTGGGCGGGCTGGACTTTTCCAACTACTTCATCACGCTGGGCAGCCCGCCGGCCGACTTCAAGGGCCCGATGACTTACGAGGCCCTGGCCAAGGCCGGTGTGCCCGTGTTCGCCTATGGCAACTTCATCACCGTGGCCATCAACTTCATCATCCTGGCCTTCATCATCTTCATGATGGTCAAGCAGATCAACCGCCTGAAGAAGGAAGCGCCGCCGGCCCCGCCCTCGGCGCCGACCGAAGACGTGTTGCTGCTGCGCGAAATTCGCGATTCGCTGAAAAAGTAGACGCCTGGTGGCGGCCGGTTTGGCCCCATACTTTAGGTCGTGTGCGGCGTCTGGCCTGGGTGCCGGGGCGGGCCGCACTGGCGTCTGCACGCGAGCCTGCCGATGAATCCACCGCTGCCGCGACTGCCTGCCGCCCTCACCGCGGCAGTGCAACGAATCAAGGTCACCGCCCGCGAGGCGGCGCAGCGCTGTGTCGACGCTTTGGGTGTCGCCGTGCTGAACAGCGTCAGCAACAGCGAACGCGAGCTACTGCTGGCGGCCCAGTTCGAGCTCAGCCGCAAACTGTCGATGTTTGCAACCACCTTCAATGAACGGCTCGACGAAAGCCTGGCCATCGACTATCGCCGCCGCGAAGGCAGCCAGCGCACCAGCAGCGGCGGCTCGACCTGGCAGTCGCTGACCCTGGTCGACGACCGCGAGGTCGAGATCCAGGTCAGCGCCGATCGCTTCGCGCTGACGCTCGAGCACGATTGCGAGTGGGAGTTGCGAGAACTCGACGCATTGATGATCGGGCTGCTGCACACGCCGCGTGCCAAGCGCGATACGGTCGAAGCGCGCAACCCGCTGCGCCCCGAAGTCATCGGCAAGGCCATGGTTGCGGCCTGCGACGCCATCTGCGACCGCGAACCGGTGCGCAAGGTGATGGCCGAAAACATCTCGCGTGTGCTGGCCACCGCCATGGCCGCCCTGTACAGCAGCATCGTCGCCGAGATGAAAGCCGCGGGCATCAAGCCGCCCGAGCTGTCGGTGCGTACGGTGCAAGGCCCGGGCAACGAACTGGGCCAGTTCACCAATACCGGCTACGACACCCACCCCAAGTCGATCTTCGGCGTCGACGCGATCGACACGGGCGGCGGCGGCCTGCCCAGCCGCGCCGGTCTGGGCACCAGCGGCAACGTGCCGCGATCGACGGCCACCATAGGCCAGGTCGACAGCGAGGTCATGAACCTGATCCGGCGCCTGGCCATGCTCGGCAATATTGCGGTCGACACCCAGGTCGACGCCGCCCATGGTGCCGTCGGCACGGTGCGAAGCTCCGGCTCCGGCGGGCTGCAGCCGATGGCCAACCTGATCCTGGCCAACCGGGAGGCATTGCGCAACGCGGCCACCGGATCACTCGACCACATGGTCATCGACGTGGTCGGCAGCCTGTTCGAGCAGATTCTGTCCGACCCGAAGGTGCCGCCGCAAATGGCGCGCCACATCGCCCGCCTGCAGTTGCCGGTGCTGCGCGCGGCGCTCGGCGACTCGACCTTTTTCTCGTCACGCCGCCACCCGGTGCGCCGGCTGGTCAACCGCATGGCCTCGCTGGCCGTCGCCTTCGACGATTTCTCCGAGGGCCCTGGGCAGCATTTCCTGACCCTGGTTCGTGACCTGGTCGACGACATCGTCAGCGGCGATTTCGACCAGATGGCGCTGTACGAGGACTCGCTCGACAAGATCGAGGCCTTCGTTGCCGAGCAGGCGCAACGCGACGTCGAGGACCACAGCAAGGCCTCGTCGCTGCTCGACAAGAGGGAGACCGACCTGCTGCTGCAGCAGCGCTTCATGCAGCAATTGCAGGCGGCGATGGCGCCGGTGGCCATGGATGACTTCATGCGCCAGTTCCTGACCCAGGTCTGGAGCCAGGCGCTGATGAAAGCCGCCACGCTGCACGGCGTCGACAGCGAGGCCATCAAGCGCCTGCGCGTCGCCGGCCGCGACCTGGTCATGAGCGTGCAGCCCAAGGGCTCGCCGGCCGACCGCAAGGCCTTCCTGGTGCGCTTGCCGCATCTGATGAAGGATCTGAACGAGGGCCTGGCGCTGATCGGCTGGCCCGAGGCGGCGAAGAAGGACTTCTTCGACAAGTTGATGCCGGCCCATGCGCAGTCGCTGAAGGGCGAGTCGTTGCGCACGCTGGATTTCAACCTGTTGGCCAAGCAACTCGATGCGATCCTGGCCACGCCTCTGCCTCGGCCCGAGGACGCCGTGCGCGGCACCAGTGCCATCCCCGTGCTCGACGACGTGATCTCGGGCCCGGGCTTCACGCCCGAAGAGGCGGCACGCATCGGCCTGGTCGAGGAAAGCGCGATCGACTGGTCGGGCAAGGTCGACATCGACCTCAGCGCCGAGCAGGACGGCGACGGCGAGATCAGCGAACTCGACATCAACATCGACGGCTTGCCGCCACCCGAACCGGTGGAACCCACGCATGGCGCATCGCTGGCCGACCATGTGCAGATCGGTTTCTCGTACCGCATGCACTTCGAAGACCAATGGCACAAGGTGCGGCTGTCGCACATCAGTCCGGGGCGCACCTTTTTTGTCTTCACCCGTGGCAGCAAGCACCAGCATGCCATCTCGATGACGGCGCGCATGCTCTTTCGCCTGTGCGAAACCGGCCGTCTGCGGGCCTTCGAGAACGCCTATCTGATCGAGCGCGCGACGGCACGGGCGCGCAAGCAACTGGCCGCCCTGCGCGGCGGCACTTCGACGGCGGGCATGCCGCTCACTCGGCCCTAGCCGCAGCGGCGCGACGGGCCCAGCCGATCGCCGCCAACATACTCTGCGCATCGGCGATGCCGCGGCCGGCAATGTCGAACGCCGTGCCGTGGTCCGGGCTGGTGCGCACGAACGGCAGGCCCAGCGTCACGTTCACGCCCTGCTCCGTGCCCAGGTATTTGACCGGGATCAGGCCGTGGTCATGCGTCATCGCCACGACCAGGTCGAACTCGCCTCGGCGTGCGCGCATGAAGACCGTGTCGGGTGCGAACGGACCGCGGGCGTCGATGCCTTCGGCCACCGCAGCGGCAATCGCCGGTGCGATGATGAGTTGCTCTTCGTCGCCGAACAAGCCGCCTTCGCCGGCGTGCGGATTGAGCCCGGCCACCGCGATGCGCGGCGGCCCATGACGCGCTGACGCAGTGGCGTGTGCGATGCGCAAGGTGCCGAGCACGGCGTCCAGGGTCACGGCCTCGATCGCTGCACGCAAGGACAGATGAATCGTCACCAGCACGACGCGCAATTCGTCGTTGGCCAGCATCATGCGCACCGGCGGCGGTGCCTGTCCGGGCGCGGCGGCCAATGCCTGCAGCATCTCGGTATGCCCCGGGTAGGGCACACCGGCGGCAGCCAGCGCCGCCTTGTGCAGCGGCGCAGTGACGATGGCCGCCGCTTCCCCGCCCTGCACGGCCCGCACCGCGGCCTGGATGCACGCCGCCGCCGCCGCGCCGGCACGGGCGTCGACCTGGCCCCACGGCAGCTGTGCCAGGCCGCTGGGCAGGCCCTCGGGCTGCCAGACCGGCAGGCAGCGCGGAGGGCACGAGGCCGCATCGGCCAAGGTCTCGAGCATGGCCAGCGGCAGCGGCTGCGCGCTGAGCGCGGTGGCGCGGCGCATGACGGACATGTCGCCAACCACCACGCAGCCCGCGGCCGCGCCGCACTCGAACGCGCGCACGATGATCTCGGGCCCGATGCCACAGGCGTCGCCCATGGTCAGCAACAATGTGCGTGGTGTCGGGTTCATGCCTGGATTGTCGGCTCAGGCCGGGTTGGCGATGGCGATGAAGCGGTGCTCGAGGCCGAAGCGCTCGGCGAGATGCGCGGCCAGCGCCGGTGCGCCGAAGCATTCGCTGGCGTGGTGGCCGCAGGCCAGGAACGCGACGCCGGTTTCGCGGGCCAGATGGGCTTGCGGCTCCGATGCCTCGCCGGTGACGAAGGCGTCGACGCCGGCCGCGATGGCGGCCTCGAAATAAGCCTGCGCCCCGCCGGTGCACCAAGCGATGCGCGCCAGCGCGCGGCCGTCGCCGGGCAGGACCAGGGGCGCACGGCCGCCCAGCGCCGACTGCACTCGTGCGGCCAACGCCGCCAGACTGGTGTTGTCGCCGGCCGGGCCGGCGAAACCGAGGCCCTGCTTGCCGAAACGCGCATCGGCCCGCAGCCCCAGACGCAAGCCGAGCTGGGCGTTGTTGCCGAACTCGGGATGCGCGTCGAGCGGCAGGTGATAGGCGAACAGGTTGATGCCCTGCGCCATCAGCCGTCGTACGCGCTCACCGAGCCAGCCGACCAGGCGCCCATCCTGGCCGCGCCAGAACAGGCCATGGTGCACGACGATGGCATCGGCGCCATCGGCGACCGCAGCATCGATCAAGGCCAGGCTCGCCGTCACGCCCGAGACGATGCGGCGCAGCTCGGCGCGGCCCTCGACCTGCAGACCGTTCGGCCCATAATCCTCGAAACGATCGACCTCCAGCAGCCTGTGCAAGTAGGCCTCGATCTCGTCGCGTTGCTTGCTTGCGGCCATCGTGCCCTCACATCCACCTTATGCGCAGAACCTGGTTGATCTTCTCGCAGGCCGTCACCGTGGCGCTGGCCGTGCTTTTCGTGGTCGCGACCTTGAAGCCCGAATGGCTGGGCCGCGCGCCGGGCCAGATGTTGCCGCAGATCGTGTCCATCGCACAGTCACCAGGCCTGCCAGCCTCTGCTGCCGCGGCCTCGCCCGGCGGCTATCGCGCCGCGGCCCAGCGCGCGGCACCGGCGGTGGTCAGCATCGTTGCCAGCAAAGCCAATCCGCGCCGGCCGCAAACCGATGATCCCTGGTTCCGCTTTTTCTTCGGTGAGCGCAGCCCGCAGGACCAACCACAGCGCGGCCTCGGCTCGGGCGTGATCGTGTCGAGCGAAGGCTACTTGATCACCAACAACCATGTCGTCGAAGGCGCCGACGAAATCGAAGTCCAGCTCGCCGACGGCCGCCAGGCGCAGGCCAAGCTGGTCGGCACCGACCCCGACAGCGACGTCGCCGTATTGAAGATCGGTCTGACCAAGCTGCCCGCCATCACCTTCGGCAACACCGAGAATCTGCAGGTCGGCGACGCTGTGCTGGCCATCGGCAACCCCTTCGGGGTGGGTCAGACCGTCACTGCCGGCATCGTCAGTGCATTGGGTCGCAACCAGCTCGGCATCAATACCTTCGAAAACTTCATCCAGACCGACGCCGCGATCAACCCGGGCAATTCCGGCGGCGCGCTGGTCGACACGGCCGGCCACCTGGTCGGCATCAACACGGCCATCTTTTCACGCAGCGGCGGCAGCCTGGGCATAGGCTTCGCGATACCCGCCAATACGGCGCGCCTGGTCATGGAGAGCCTGATCCGCGACGGCAGTGTGGTCCGCGGCTGGATCGGGGTCGAGCCGCGCGACCTGACGCCGGAGATGGCCGACTCGCTGCGCCTGCCGGTCAAGAGCGGCGTGCTCATTACCGGCGTGCTGCAGAACGGCCCGGCCGGCAACGGCGGCATGAAGCCCGGTGACGTGGTCGTGAAGATCGCCGAACAGGA
This sequence comes from uncultured beta proteobacterium, assembly GCA_963741125.1. Lineage (GTDB taxonomy): Bacteria > Pseudomonadota > Gammaproteobacteria > Burkholderiales > Burkholderiaceae_C > CADEEN01. The sequence continues at coordinate 227,581 of CAVUGY010000033.1, read as the reverse complement.
CATCGCCAACACCGCGCAACTGTTCAATGCCGTCGCAGCGTTGAAGCCCGGCAACCCAGCCCTCATCGCCGTGCAGCGCGGCGAACGCGCGGTCGAGCTCAAGGTGCAGGTGGCGCAGCGCCCACCATCGCAACGCGCGCAACGCTAGCCCGCCCGCAGGTTTGCCCGGCCGCGCCAGGGTTTGCCGGCGGCGCCGAACCTGGCCGGCCCATCAGCCGCGATCGGACGAAGCCGCGCGTCACCAACCATCACAACGCTTACCGACACCTGCGCAGCGCGAACGGCCCCGTCGGCTCCAATCGCACACCCGCCTCCCGCGGCGCCGGGCTGTCGCTCGGCGCCAGACCCTGGTAAGCAAGTGAACGCCCTCGACTCGCGCAGTGACTCGGCTGGCCCGGCGCGCGGCAAGATCACCCTGGTGCTCGTGCTGCTGGCGCTCTTGGCCGGCTGCGCTACGCAGACTGCCGGCCCGGCACCCGCCTCACCAGCGCTGCTGACCGAGCAGCACTGGCTCGAAGACTGGTTCCGCGGCACGCCCGTGTTGGTCAAGATGCACGACAGCCAAACTCTGACTGTCGATGTGCCCTTGGGTCACTGCTTTGCCCCCGGCCGCAGTGAGGTCAAGCCGGCGTTGGCGGCCGTGCTCGATCGCCTGGCCACCAGCCTGCGTCGCCAGGCCACCTTGCGGCTCACGATTACCGCGCCGACCGACAGCGATGGCCCGGCGACGCTGGCCGCCGGCCGCACGCAACAGGTTCGCGAGCAGTTGCTCGCACGCGGCGTGGCGAGTACCCGCGCGACGGGCTTGGGCACGGGGCGTGCCGGCACGGCGCTGCAGTTGCGCCTGGTCGCCGTCGCGCCCTTGATCCAGCAACTCGACGACGCCACCCTGCCGCGAACTGGCGCCGGCGCCAAGCGCACAGGGACGGCGCCAGCGGCCACCGGCACACGCTGACGCCTGCGCAGCCGGCATCAGCGTGCGGCAGAGGCCGGACGAATCGACTCAGGCCGCAAGCAGGGGAGTCAGCAGCGGGTCGTGCCGCGTGCGCGGCCGGTAGTCCGAGACCTGGCGCGCAATGGCCGCGATGTGCTCGGGTGTGGTCCCGCAGCAGCCGCCGGCAATGTTGAGAAAGCCGCTCTTGGCGAACTCGCCCATCAGGGCGGCGGTGACCGAAGGCGTTTCGTCGAAGCCCGTCTCGCTCATCGGGTTGGGCAGGCCGGCATTGGGGTAGCAGGAGACGTAGGTGTCGCCAGCCACCTTGGCCAGCTCTTCGATGTAAGGCCGCATCAGCGCCGCGCCGAGCGCGCAGTTCAGACCCACGGCCAAGGGCCGCGCGTGACGCACCGAGTGCCAGAATCCGGCCACGGTCTGGCCCGACAGGATGCGGCCCGACGCGTCGGTGACGGTGCCGGAAATGATCACCGGCAGGCGTTCTCCGGATAACTCCATCAACTCGTCGAGCGCGAAGATCGCGGCCTTGGCGTTCAAGGTGTCGAAGATGGTCTCGACCAGGAACAGGTCGACCCCGCCCTCGAGCAGGCCCTCGGCTTGCTCGAGGTAGGCCAGGCGCAATTGCTCGAAGCTCACGTTGCGCGCGCCGGGGTCGTTGACGTCGGGGCTGATGCTTGCCGTACGTGGGGTCGGGCCCAGCGCACCGGCCACGAAACGCGGTGCATCGGTGGTGCTGACCGCCGCGGCGGCTTCGCGCGCGATGCGCGCGGCAGCCACGTTCATCTCGCGCGCGAAGGGCGCCAAGCCGTAATCCTCCTGGGCGATCGAGGTTGCGCCGAAGGTGTTGGTTTCGATGATGTCGGCGCCGGCGGCGAGGTATGCCGCATGGATTTCGCGCAGCACTTCCGGGCGCGTCAGTTGCAGCAACTCGTTGTTGCCCTTCAAGTCCTTGGGGTGATCGACGAAGCGCTGCCCGCGGTAGTCCGCCTCGCCCAGCTTGTAGCGCTGGATCATCGTGCCCATGGCACCGTCGATGATGGCGATGCGTCGGGCCAGCAGCGCCGGCAGCGCCGCGCCGCGGGTATACGTCGATGTCGGGTTCATGTGCCGATTGTAGAAAGGAGCCGCCGTTTCGGCGCCGTGCTACTGCAAGGTCGGTGGCTCGCTGCCGATCGGCGGCACGGTGTCACGCGGCGCGGCGCGCCGCTCGACGAACAGCCGCGTGCCCTCTTCGCTGGCCACCCACTGCGCCAGACGATCGGCGTGCATAGGGCGCGCAAACAGGTAGCCCTGAAATTCATCGCAATCCAGGGTCTGCAGGATGTCGCGCTGGCGCTCGGATTCGACGCCCTCCGCCACCACGCGCAGACCCAGGGCATGGGCCAGGCGGATCACGGCATCGACGATGGCCATCGCGTCGCCGCTGCGGCCCAGGTCGGCAATGAAGCTGCGGTCGATCTTCAGCTGCTTGGCCGGCAGTGTGCGCAGGTAAGCCAGGCTCGAGTGGCCGGTGCCGAAGTCGTCAATCGACAGCGACGCCCCCGCCTGCGCGAGCTGGGCAAATGCGCGCTGCGTGGCCACGGTGTCCTCCATGGCCACGCTCTCGGTGATCTCGAAGGTCAACAGCGTGGCGTCGATCTGGTGCCGGGCGACCGTGCGGTGGATGCGCTGCACCAGGTCGTCCTGACGCAACTGTTGGGCCGAGAGGTTGACCGCCACCTGCATGCGCAGGCCGGCGTCCTGCCAGACACGCATCTGGCGGCAGGCCTCGTCGAAGACCCATTCACCCAGGGCGCCGATCAGGCCGAAGCGCTCGGCCACCGCGATCAACTCCGTCGGCCCGACCGCACCACGTGTCGCGTGCTGCCAGCGTACCAGGGCTTCGACGCCGGCGAACTTGCCGCTGCGCGCATCGACCTTGGGCTGGTACGACAGCGTCAGTCCGCCCTGCTCGATGGCCTGGCGCAAGTCGGTCTGCAGCGCCAGTTGATGGCTGGCATCGAGCTCCATGCGCGGCTCGAAGAAGGCGAAGGCGGCGCCGCCGGTACGCTTGACGTCGAACATCGCCGCGTCGGCGTTGCCGATCAGATGCGTCGTCGCGCCGTTCTCCGGGCACAGGGCGATGCCGATCGAGCACGACAGGCGAACCTCGCTGCCGCCGGGTAGCGAGTACGGCGAGATCAAGGTGTGCAGCGTGCGCTGGGCGACAGCCGCAGCGGCCTCTTGCGAGCCCGGTGCGGCAATCAGCAGCACGAATTCGTCGCCGCCGATGCGTGCGGCCATGTCCTGTGGTCGGGCCAGCGCCGACAGGCGCCGACCGACTTCCTGCAGCACCTGGTCACCGGCCGCGTGGCCGAAGGATTCGTTGACCGCCTTGAAGCCGTCGATGTCGATGAACAGCACTGCCATCGCCGTTGGACTGCGCCCGGCCTGGTCGAGCAGACCATGCAGCCGCTCTTCGAAGTGGGCGCGGTTGGGCAGGCCGGTCAACGCGTCCTGGAACGTCAGCTGCTCGAGGCGCTGGTTGGCATCACGCAGCGAATTGGCCAGTGTGCGGGTGTGGCGCCCGCTCCTGGCATCGACCACCACACAGGCCAGCGCCATGACCAACACCGAGCCGCCAAAACCCAGGGCCAGCAGCACGGCCCTCGCATCGACGGCCGACGGCGGCACAGGCCCGGTCAGCACGGCGACGTCGGCGACCGTCAGCGGCGGCAGTGCGACGGCCAGGCCCAGCCACTGGCCGACCAGCCAGACCAGCGCAAACAGGGTCGCACCGCCCAGCCGCCGCCAACCCCGCCCGGCAGCGGGCAGCGGGCCGTTCAGCCACTGCACGGCAACCCAGACACCGGCCGCGGTGAATGCCAATGCGGCCACGGTGGGCATGGCGGCGGCGGCCTGCCAACGCGGCGGCACGGCCATCGCCTCGCCGAGCGCCACGAAGAGCAGGCACAACAACGGCACCAACAAGGCTGCGATGGTGAGGTTGAACCAGCGCTGCGACGGCAGCCAGCGTGCGCTGACCAGCAGCAGCGCACTGCCGCCCACCGCCAGCAGCAGGGCGGCGACGAACGGTGTGACCGCAAACCAGGCCGACGCCGCGTCTTGCGTCGCACGCCAGAGCGCCAACTGCAGGGCCCAAATGGCGCTGCCGAAGGCGAACGACCCGCCGAATCCCCAGCCCAGGGCCACCACCCAGTCGTGCGCACGCACTTCGCGCAGCGAATGCGCCAAGACCCACGCCGCGCCCGTTGCGCCGGCAAACAGCAGAGCCAGGAAGGGCAGCGACAGCACCTGGGCGTTCAACATTGCCGGGGCCATCGCCTAGGTCTTGGGTGGTCGTGGGTCATGGCGCCCGCATTGTTGCCGAGTGTCGGCGAGGCACCAGACCGGGTAAGCGAGCAAGTGCGAGCAGTGACCGGCGCCTGCTCGCCAGGGCGCTGGCGGCGAGCATGGCCAAGCCGCCTGGCTCTCACACCGACGCCATGCGGCCTACGCCGTGGTGTCTGCCGCGCCCGGGTTCAACGATGAAATGACGCCGGTCGACGTCAACCTGCTCAGTGCAGGACCAGCGGCTGCTGCGCCAGACTGGTGTAGCGGCCGATCAGCTCGTCGAGCTCTTCCTCGCTCGGCCCGGTCTGGACCAGCGCGTCGACCGCGGCCTTGAATTGCAGTGCCGCGGCACCGTCGAGGAAGATTTCCTTGCGCGCGAACTTGTCGACGATTTCGTAGCCCCCGCGCCGCGGCGTGGCATCTGCCGCGCCTGCATCGCCGAGGTCGAACTGCACCACGGCAAAGCTGTCCGAGTTGTAAAGCATGAGCATGCCAGGTTCTCCTTGGCGTCCATCTGAGTGCAGGAACGCCGAATTCAAGGCGACGGACGACACGGCTGGATCGACCTGGGCCGAGCACACGCCGGGCCTCAGGGCGGCTCACGCAGCAGCTCGAGCCCCACCCCGGCGCCGGCAGGGGTTTGCACGATGCGCAGCGGCAGGTGGTGCTCTGCCGGATCCAGCCAGACCTCGGCGCGGATGCCATAGGGCCGGCTCGGCTCGCGCAGCAGCTTGAGCGCCGGCCTGTCGCCGACCCGGTCCATGCCCTGGACGACGAAGGTCCAAACCTCGGCGTCGCCACGCGCGCCGACAACCCACAACACGACACTGGCCTGGCCGACAAAGCGCTCGGGCGCAGCGGCGACTATGGCCGGCAGTTGCAGCATCCAGCTCAATCGGTCTTGTGCGCCAGGCAACAAGGGCCGTTCGTAGGTCGGCCCGGAGAATGTGATCTTGCCGGCCTCGCGCTGGAAGTTCACGGCGTGGGTGTCGCGGCCGCGCCGGCGCACGGCAAGGCGCTCCGGGGCCACGCCGGCCTCGTCGAGCAGGCCCTGGCTGGCCCAATCGATCGTCGTCGCGCCCGCGACCTGGCCGCGCAGCTGCAACGCATAACGCCCGTCGGATTGCGGCGCCCATTCCAGCTCGGCCGTGCCGACCGCCAAGCCACGCTGCAGTCGATAGCGCCAGCGCCCGGCCGGTGGCAACCGGGTGGGATAGACAGGCACGTCGACCACGGCCGCCGATGCGCTCTGATCCGGCTCGGCGGCGAGCGGGGGCGATGCAGCAGCGGCGGGCGCTGTGTCGGGCACGGCCTGCGCGGTCCGCGCGGCCGGCGCCACCGCAGGGCTAGGTGCAGGCAGGCGGCGCGCGGTTGGCGGCGCCTGCGCCGGCGGCGTTGCCGCAACCGGCGGCGGCAAGGCGCCAGGCGCAAGCAGAAACACGCTGCGGACCCACCGTTGCGCCGCATCCGTGGCCGGGGCCTCGGCGTCGAACCGGCCCGGGCCCAGCGCCGACAAGGCCAGCCCATGCAGCACCAGCACCACCACGGCGATGGCGCACAGCATGGTCCAGCGTAAACGTGCGGTGGCGGGCAAGATCGGCGGTCGGCAAGACAATTCGAATCACAATGGCGTCATGAAGCTCGCCACCTACAAAGACGGCTCGCGCGACGGCCAACTGATCGTGGTCTCGCGCGACCTCACGACCGCCCATTTTGCGACCGGCATCGCCAGCCGCATGCAGCAGCTGCTCGACGACTGGAACTTCCTGTCGCCGCAGTTGCAGGACCTGTACGTGACCTTGAATCAAGGCAAGGCTCGCCATGCCTTCGATTTCGTGCCCGAAATGTGCGCCGCGCCGCTGCCGCGCGCCTTCCAATGGGCCGACGGCTCGGCGTACTTGAACCATGTGGAGCTGGTGCGCAAGGCGCGCAAGGCCGAGGTACCCGCGAGCTTTTATGAAGACCCGCTGATGTACCAGGGCGGAAGCGACGACTTCCTGGGCCCGCGCGACGACGCCCCCTTCGCCAGCACCGACTGGGGCATTGACTTCGAGGCCGAGGTGGCGGTCATCACCGGCGACGTGGCCAACGGCGCCACGCCCGAGCAGGCATTGGAAGGCGTGCGGCTGTTGATGCTGGCCAATGACTGGAGCCTGCGCCACCTGGTGCCGGGCGAACTGGCCAAGGGTTTCGGCTTTTTCCAGAGCAAGCCGGCCACCGCCTTCAGTCCGGTGGCCGCGACGCCCGACGAACTCGGCGCAGCCTGGCGCGGCGGTCGGGTGCACCTGACCCTGAACTCGACATGGAACGGCAGGCAGGTCGGCGCCTGCGAGGCCGGTCCGGAGATGAGCTTTCACTTCGGTCAGCTGATTGCCCACATCGGCAAGACGCGCAATGTGCGCGCCGGCTCGATCGTCGGCTCGGGTACGGTCAGCAACAAGGACTGGAGCAAGGGCTTTAGCTGCATTGCCGAGAAGCGCTGCATCGAAACCATCGAGGAAGGGGCCGCGAAAACGCCGTTCATGCAGTATGGCGACACCATCCGCATCGAGATGAAGGGCGGCGACGGCCAGTCGATCTTCGGCGCCATCGAGCAAAAGGTCGTGCCGGTGCGAACCTAGCCCGGGCCCAACATTCGCCGCGGATCGACCCAGGCCTCGAACTGCTCGGCACTGAGGCCCCCGACCGCCAGCGCGGCTTCGCGCAGGCCCAGGCCTTGCTGGTGTGCGTGCTTGGCGATCTGCGCCGCGCGGTCATAGCCGATATGCGGCGCCAATGCCGTCACCAGCATCAGCGAGCGGCCGAGCAGTTCCTCGGTGCGTTGCCGGTCGACCTCGATGCCTTCGACGCAATGCGCGGCAAAGCTCAGCATCGCGTCAGCCAGCAGGCGCAGGCTGTCGAGCACGTCGTACGCGATCAGCGGCTTGTAGACATTGAGTTCGAAGTGACCCTGGCTGGCCGCAATGCCGATCGCCACGTCATGCCCCATCACCTGCGTGCAGACCATCGTCAGGGCCTCGACCTGCGTCGGGTTGACCTTGCCCGGCATGATCGAGCTGCCGGGCTCGTTCTGCGGCAATCGCAGCTCGCCGATCCCGGCGCGCGGGCCACTGCCCATCAAGCGGATGTCGTTGGCGATCTTGTTCAGCGCCACCGCCAGCAAGCGCAGCCCGCCATGCAGGCCGACCAGCGCCTCGTGGCCGGCCATGGCCGCGAAGTGATTGCCGGCGACGACGAACGGGGCACCCAGGCGCGCTGCCAGCACCGCCGCGACGCGCACGCCGAACTCCGGGTGGGTGTTCAGGCCGGTGCCCACCGCAGTGCCGCCGATGGCCAGCGCGTGAACAGGCACCAGCGCCTGGCGCAACGTGACCTCGGCGATCGCCAGCTGGGCGTCGTAGCCACCGAACTCCTGGCCGAGCGTGACGGGCGTGGCGTCCTGCCAATGCGTGCGGCCGATCTTGATCGCGTCGGCAAACGCCAGGGCCTTGTCTTGCAGCGCGCCACGCAGGCGCGCCAATGCGGCCCATAAGGGGCGCATCTGGAGCACCGCGGCGATATGCATCGCGGTCGGGAATACGTCGTTCGACGATTGGCCGAGATTGACCTCGTCGTTCGGATGAACCCGCCGATCGCCACCCACGCCACCGCCGAGCGCACGCGACGCCAGATGGGCGATCACCTCGTTGACGTTCATGTTGCTTTGTGTGCCCGACCCGGTCTGCCAGACCGAGAGTGGGAACTCGGCGTCGAATTCGCCAGCGGCCACACGCGCCGCGGCGGCGTCTATGGCCTGCGCCTTCGCCGGCTCGAGCAGGCCGAGTTCGCGATTGACCATGGCCGCCGCGCGCTTGATCTCGGCCAGCCCATGCACCAGCTCGAGCGGCATGCGCTGGCTGCCGATGGCGAAGAAGCGCCGGCTGCGCTCGGTCTGGGCGCCCCACAGCGCGTCGGCCGCGACCTCGATCGGCCCGAAGCTGTCGGTCTCGATGCGGGTCACGGCACCGCGTGCGCGCAAGAAGCGCGAGCGCCGCTCAGCGCTTCTTGCGCGCCGTCTTGGTTGCCGTGCCAGGCGCTGTGGCCGCCGGCTGCATTGCCGCCAGCAGGCCGACCAGCACGCCGCTGGCCATCGCCGCGTAACCTTCGGCCAGCACCTGTGCGGCGCGCAGCCCGGCGGCGCGACCGCTGCGCAACGTGTCCTGCACCTGCTGCATCTGGCTGGCGAACTGCTCGGCAGTGTGGGCCGCCGATTGGCCCGACAGCGTGCCGCCGGCCTGCATCTTGTCGAGCATCTGCTGCCACGGCGCGGCCAGCGGGCCCGCTCCCTCGGCGGCCTTCTTCACCGCGCCGATCAGCGTGTCCTCGAACTTGTCGAGGTCGTCCAGCGCCTTCCTCAGGTGCTTTTCGCGCAGGTCGGCACCGCGGTCGACGAATTGCTGCAGGGCTGTGCGATTCGCCTGCACGGCCTTGAGCAGGGCGTCGTCCATACCGGCCACGGCCTTGTCGAGCAGGCTGGCGGCATCGACGCCGGCGAGGTTCTTCGCCGCGCCCTGGCTGACCGCCTTGGTCACCGTCTCCAGAGCGCCACGGATGTTCTTCAGCGTCAGCTCGCGGCCCTGCAGGCCCGCCAGCGTGGCCTTCTCGACCGCCCCGCGCAGCTTGGCGCTGCCGCCCTGGCTGGCCTTTTCGAACATGGAAATCAGTGCATCGGCATCGAAGGCGGCTTGGGCCATGGCATCGCTCCTGGCGTGGGTGGACGTTGATTGGTAGGCCGTGTTGGGATCGAACCAACGACCAAAGGATTATGAGTCCTCTGCTCTAACCAACTGAGCTAACGGCCCGTGGCGGCGATTCTAGAGACCCGCTGTCAGTGGTCGGCCGCGCGGCCCACTCACTTGGTCAGCAGCACCGGTACGCCGGAGTGCTCGACCGTGCTTTGCGCCACCGAGCCGATCAGGGCTCCGGTGTGTGTACCCAGGCCGCGTGTACCCATCACGATCAAGTCGGCACCCAGCGTGGCGGCCAGAGCCGCGATGGTCGTCCCCGGGTCGCCGACCTGCTGGTGGATCTGGTATCGATGGCCTGCGGCGTCGAGGAGGGCACGCGCCGGTGCGAGTGCGGCGTCGCTGCGCTCGCGGTGGAAGTCTTCGCGCGTCTTGCTGTCGATGAAGTTGGACACGTCGCCGGGCAAGAAGCGCTGCACATTGACCAGATGCAGTTCGATCCCGGCCGGGTCGCGCAGCGCAGCGCGGATGGTCATCAACTGCTGCACCGCGCGCGCCGCGTGCGCCGAGCCGTCGACAGCCAGCAGCACGCGCTGCAGGCCCGCGGCAGCATGGGTGGGCGCACCGAGTTGCATCGCGCTGGCCTGCGCGGCTTCGGCGCGGCGGGCCAGCAGCTTGCCGATCAAGACCACAGCGATCGCCCCGAGCGCCGGCGCCGCGTAATGCAGCAGCGCCGCGTTCGCATCGACCCAGGTGTTGACCGCCGGATCGCTGATCGCCATCTCGCCGGCCACCCAGCCGAGCAACGCTGCCCCGGCGGTGATGATGAGCGGATAGCGCGTCATCAGCGTCAGCAACAGCGTACTGGCAAAGACCACCAGGGGGATCGAGATCGCCAGGCCGACCACCAGCAGCATCACGCTGCCTTTGGCCGCCGCCGCCACGGCGATGACGTTGTCCAGGCTCATCACCAGGTCGGCGATCAGGATCGTCTTGATGGCCGCGGCCAGGTTGCCGCCGGCCGGCGCACGGCCGGAGCCCTCACCCTCGGGCAGCAGCAGTTGCACCGCGATCCAGAGCAGCAGCGCGGCGCCGACCAGCTTGAGGTAAGGCAGGCGCAGCAGCTCGACGGCCACGATCGTCAGCACGATGCGCATCACCACCGCCGCACCACTGCCCCAGGCGATGGCGCGCTTTTGCTGCTGCGGCGGCAGGCTGCGCGCGGCCAACGCGATGACCACCGCGTTGTCGCCCGAGAGCACGATGTTCACGCCGATGATCTGTGCCAGCGCGATCCAGAAGTCCGGGCTCGACAGCGACATGGTCATGATTCCTCAGGCGCGATGCGCGTCGGGCTCTTCCCTGTCGGCGGCCGGCGAGGGCCTGGCCGCCGCCGTAGCTGCCCTGTTGCGGCGCGACGCCGCCGGCTTGGACGCGCACCGCGCAGTACTTGAACTCGGGGATCTTGGCAAACGGGTCCAGCGCCGCATTGGTCAGCTTGTTGATCGCCGCCTCGTAGTAGCAGAAGGGCACGAACACCGCGCCGCGCGGTGTGCCGTCGTCGGCGCGCGCGTACAGCGAGACCTCGCCGCGGCGCGAGGCGATCGTCACCACCGCGCCCGGCCCGGCCCCCAGGGCTTGCAGGTCCAGCGGGTGGATCAGCACCGTCGGGTCGGGCTCGATCGCGTCGAGCATGGTCGCGCGGCGCGTCATGCTGCCGGTGTGCCAATGCTCGAGCTGACGGCCGGTGATCAGCACCATCGGGTACTCGGCATCGGGCCGCTCGTCGGCCGGGATGATGTCGGCCGGCACGAAGCGCGCCTTGCCGCCTTCACGCGGGAAGTCCTCGGTGAAGACCACCGACTGGCCCGGGTCGCCCTCGTGCACGCAGGGGTAGGTCACGGCATGCTCGCGCTCGAGCCGCTCCCAGGTGATGCCGCCGATGCTGGCCATCGTGTGCCGCATTTCGTCGAAGACCTCCGACACATGGCCGTAATTCCAGCCGCAGCCGAGCTGGTTGGCGATCTGCTGGATGATCCACAGGTCCTGCCGCGCGTCGCCCGGCGGGTCGACGGCCTGGCGGCCCATCTGCACCAGGCGGTCGGTGTTGGTGAAGCTGCCGGTCTTCTCCGGGAAGGCGCCCGCGGGCAGGATCACGTCGGCCAGGTAGGCGGTCTCGGTCAGGAAGATGTCCTGCACCACCAGGTGCTCGAGCGCGGCCAGCGACTCGCGCGCATGGTTGGCGTCGGGGTCGGACATGGCCGGGTTCTCGCCCTGCACATACATGCCGCGGATGCTGCCCTTCTTGATCGCATGCATGACCTCGACGACGGTGAGCCCGACCTGGTCGTCGAGCGTGCCGGGTGCGAGCTTCCACGCCGCCTCGAAACGCGCCCGCGTGGCCGCGTTGCTGACATGCTGGTAGTCGGGCAACATCATCGGGATCAGCCCAGCGTCGGACGCGCCCTGCACGTTGTTCTGGCCGCGCAGCGGGTGCAGGCCGGTACCGGGGCGGCCGATCTGCCCGGTCATCAGCGACAGCGCGATCAGGCAACGCGCATTGTCGGTGCCGTGCACATGCTGGCTGATGCCCATGCCCCACAGGATCATCGAGGCCCGGCTCTTGGCGTACAGCCGCGCCACGTAGCGCAGCGTCTCGGCATCGATGCCGCAGATCGGCGCCATCGCCTCGGGCGTGTAGCCCTCGACGTTCTTGCGCAATGCCTCGTAGCCGATGGTGCGGCTGGCGATGAAACCCTCGTCGACCAGGCCCTCGCTGACGATGACGTTCATCATCGCGTTCAGCATCGCCACGTCGGTGTCGGGCTTGAACTGCAGGAAGCGGTGCGCCACGCGCGACAAGTCGGAGCGCCGCGGGTCGAGCACGATCAGCTTGGTGCCGGTCTTGGTCGCGTTCTTGATGAAGCTTGCCGCCACCGGGTGGTTCACCGTCGGGTTGGCGCCGATCAGGATCACCACCTCGGCCTGGGTCACGTCCATCACCGGGTTGCTGACCGCGCCGGAGCCGATGCCCTCGAGCAGCGCCACCACCGACGAGGCGTGGCACAGCCGCGTGCAATGGTCGACGTTGTTGCTGCCGAAGCCCGTGCGCACCAGCTTCTGGAACAGGTAGGCCTCTTCGTTGCTGCCCTTGGCCGAGCCGAAACCGGCGAGCGACTGCTTGCCATGCGTGTCGCGGATCTTGCGCAGGCCGCCGCCGGCAAAGGCGATGGCCTCGTCCCAACTGGCTTCGCGGAAAATGTCCGTCACCCGCGTCGGGTCCATCACGAAATCGCCACCGATCATGGCCGACTTCGGTGGCGCATCGGCGCGGCGGATCAGCGGCTTGGTCAGGCGCTGCGGGTGGTGCGCGTAATCGAAACCGTAGCGGCCCTTGACGCACAGCCGCCCCTGGTTGGCCGGGCCGTCGCGGCCCTCGACGTAGAGGATCTTGTCGTCCTTGACGTGGTAGGTCAGCTGGCAACCGACGCCGCAGAACGGGCACAGCGACTCGACCTGCCTGTCGGGCACGGCCAGCGCCGCGTCGCGCGCCGGCATCAGCGCGCCGGTCGGACAGGCCTGCACGCATTCGCCGCAGGCCACGCAGGTCGAGGCGCCCATCGCATCGTCCATGTCGAACACGATCTTCGCGTGTTCGCCGCGCAGCGCCAGGCCGATGACGTCGTTGACCTGCTCGTCGCGGCAGGCGCGCAGGCAGCGTGTGCACTGGATGCAGGCGTCGAGGTTGACCGCGATGGCCGGGTGCGACAGGTCGGGCGCGGGCTGCGCACGCGCTGCGAAGCGAGGCTTGCCGACACCGAGCTTGGCCGCCCATTGGTCGACCTCGTTGTGGCGCGTGTACTCGCGCTCGGGCATGTCGGCTAGCAAGAGTTCGAGCACCAGCTTCTGCGATTTCACGGCACGTTCGCTGTCGGTCGTGACCTTCATGCCCTGGCTAGGATGACGGCAGCACGACGGCGCGAGCACGCGCTCGCCGCCGATCTCGACCACGCAGGCGCGACAGTTGCCGACTTCCTCCAGGCCCGGCTTGTAGCAAAGGCGCGGGATCGCCACGCCCTCGCGATCGGCGATCTCGATGATCGTCTCGCTGGCGCGGCCGCTGACCTGCCGGCCGTTGATCTCGAAGCTGACGACAGGCGCATCGATCGCCGCGGCTTCCTTGCGCGTGATCGCATTCATGCCAATTCCTGGGGGAAATACTTGACCACGCAATCGACCGGGTTCGGCGCCGCCTGACCCAGGCCGCAGATCGACGCGTCGCGCATCACGGCCGAGAGGTCTTCGAGCAGCGGCAGGTCCCACTTCGGCTGGTCGATCAGGGCCGAGGCCTTGGCCGTGCCGTTGCGGCAGGGCGTGCACTGCCCGCAGGATTCGTGGGCGAAGAAGCGCATCATGTTGCGTGCCGCGCCGACGGCGCTGTCACTGTCCGACAGCACGATCACGGCCGCCGAACCGATGAAGCAGCCGTACGGCTGCAGGGTGTCGAAGTCGAGCGGGATGTCGCCCATCGAAGCCGGCAGGATGCCACCCGACGCGCCGCCCGGCAGGTAGGCGTAGAACGCGTGGCCGTCCTGCATGCCGCCGCAATGTTCGGCTATCAGTTCGCGGATCGTGATGCCGGCCGGTGCCAGCTTCACGCCCGGACTCTTGACGCGGCCGGAGACCGAGAACGAGCGCAGACCCTTGCGCCCGTGCCGGCCCTGCGAGGTGAACCATGCGCCGCCCTTTTCGAGCAACTCGCGCACCCAGTACAGGGTCTCGAAATTGTGCTCCAGCGTCGGCCGGCCGAACAGCCCGACCTGTGCCACATAGGGTGGCCGCAGGCGCGGCATGCCGCGCTTGCCTTCGATCGATTCGATCATCGCCGACTCTTCGCCGCAGATGTAGGCGCCCGCGCCGCGGCGCAGGATGATCTCGGGCATGCCGGGGTACGGCGGCGCGGCGCGCAGGCCGGCGAGCTCGGCTTCGAGCAACGCGCGGCAGCCGTGGTACTCGTCGCGCAGGTAGACGTAGATGCGCGCGATGCCGACCGCCCAGGCCGCGATCAGCATGCCTTCGAGAAAGCGGTGCGGATCGCGCTCAAGGTAGACACGGTCCTTGAAGGTGCCGGGCTCGCCTTCGTCGATGTTCACCGCCATCAGCCGCGGCGCGACTTCGTTGCGCACGATGCGCCACTTGCGTCCGGCCGGGAAACCCGCACCGCCCAGGCCACGAAGGCCGGAGTCTTCCATCGTCTTGATGACCGACTCGACCTCGAGTTCGCCGCCGATGCATTGCTTGAGCAGGCGGTAGCCTCCCTGCGCCTCGTAGGCTGCGCGGTCGATGAAGCCCTCTGGACGGTGGGTGATGGCCCGGGCCTTCACTTTGGCCTGCACCGCCTCGCAGCTCGCCTGCGCAACCGGATGCTGGCCCACCGCCACGGCCGGAGCCTGCTCGCAGCGGCCGATGCAGGGCGCGGCGATAACGCGCACCTCACGGCCCGAGCAAGGCCGGCAGGCGAGCCAGCAGATCCTGTGCGCCGGCCATCTCGCACGACAGACCATCGCAGACCCTGACCGTCAAGGCTGCCGGCGCGTCTGCACCCTCCTTGACCACGTCGAAATGGTGATAGAAGGTGGCGACTTCATAGACTTCCGTCTGCGCCAGCCCCATCTCGCGTGCCAGCGCAGCCAGGTGGCGTGCACTGAGGTGGCCATAGCGGTCTTGCAGCCGGTGCAGATGCTCGATCAACCAGCTCGCGGGCACGCGGCAGCGTGCCGAGCAGCGCGCGGACTTCGTCGACGGCCGCCGGATCGACCACTCGCCCCTTTGGCGCCTCGCGTTTGCGCTGCCGGCTGGCGCCCTCGGCAAGGATGGGAATGGTTCTGGCGTTCATGGTGGTGCTTTCGTCAGACCGCCCCGACGGCGCGCAAGCCGGCCACCTCGTCGCGGCTGAAGCCCAGTTGCGCCAGCACGTCGTCGGTGTGTTCGCCGAGCAGCGGTGAGCGCGTGACTTCGGTCGGGCTGTCGGACATCTTGATCGGGTTGCCGACCGACAGGTATTTGCCGCGGGTCGGATGATCGACCTCGACCACCGTGCCGCTGGCGCGCAACGAGGGTTCGCTGGCCAGCTCCTTCATCGACAGGATAGGCCCGCAGGGGATGTCGTGTCGATTGAGGATCTCCATGGCCTCGAACTTGTCCTTGCTCATGGTCCATTGCTCGATGCGGGCAAAGATCGGCTTCAGGTGCAGCAGCCGGGCCTGCGGCGTGGCATAGGCCTCGTCATCGATCCAGTCGGGCTCGCCGATGACCTCGCACACCGCGGGCCACACTGCCGACTGGGTGATGAAGTAGATGTAGGCGTTGGGGTCGGTCTCCCAGCCCTTGCACTTCAGGATCGCGCCGGGCTGGCCGCCGCCCGAGGCATTGCCGGCGCGTCGGCACCGCGTCGCCGAACTTGCCGTCGGGGTATTGCGGGTACTCGTGCATGGTATGGGTGCGTGCCAGGCGCTGCTGGTCGCGCAGCTTGACGCGGCACAGGTTGAGGACAGCGTCCTGCATCGGCGCGAGGACTTTCTGGCCACGGCCGGTATGCGTGCGCTGGTACAGCGCAGCGACGATGCCCAGTGCCAGGTGCAGGCCGGTGCCGCTGTCGCCGATCTGAGCCCCGCTGACCAGTGGCGGGCCGTCGGGCATGCCGGTGGTCGAGGCCGCGCCGCCCGCACATTGGGCCACGTTCTCGTAGACCTTGCAGGCTTCGTAGGGCCCGGCGCCGAAACCCTTGACCGAAGCCACGATCAAGCGTGGGTTCACGCTTTGCACATGGTCCCAGGTGATGCCCATGCGGTCGAGCGCGCCGGGGGCGAAGTTCTCGACCAGCACGTCGCAGGTCGCGATCAACCGGTCGAGTACCGCCAGGCCCTGCGCGCTCTTGGTGTTGATCGTCACCGAGCGCTTGTTGTGGTTGAGCATCGTGAAGTACAGGCTGTCGACACCGGGCATGTCGCACAACTGGCCGCGCGTGGCATCGCCCACGCCCGGCCGCTCGACCTTGATCACGTCGGCGCCGAGCCAGGCCAGCAACTGGGTGCAGGTCGGGCCCGACTGCACATGCGTGAAGTCGAGGATGCGAACGCCGTGCAGAGCCTGGCTCATCGCGACTCCTAGGGTTTGGCCCCGACCTGGGCTTCGAGTTCGGCGACACGCTTTTTCAACGCGCGCTCGTCGTTGAAGCGGCTGGTTTCATCGCGGATGATCGAGGCGATCGCGCTCACCTTGCCATCGGGTGCGTACAGCATCGCCACCGTGAAGGCGATCGACATCGAGTGGCCGTCCTTGTGCACGGCCGGCACGCGCAGCACATCGTGGCCGTACTTGGTGATGCCGGTGGCCATGGTCTTGTCGTAGCCTTCCCAGTGGCGCTTGCGCAGGCGCTCGGGAATGATCATGTCCATCGTCTTGCCCAGCACTTCGGCCTGGGTATGGCCGAACATACGCTCGCAGGCCGGGTTCCAGAGCGTGATCGCACCCTGCGCATCGCAAACCATCACGCCATCGCCGACGGCCGCAACCAGGGCGTTCAAGTCGATGTCATTGCGCATGTGGGCCTCGTCGAGCATCTGGAAGGAAAGACGGCGCCCCATCGGGGCGCCGCCACCGAATCAACCGGCCGCCGACGCGGCCGGATCCGCGGGATCAGACCGCCTTGGCGGCGTGGACCGCAGCGATCTTTTCCTTGCTGTAACCGAGCTCGGCCAGCACTTCGTCGGTGTGCTCGCCCAGCAGCGGCGAACCGGTGACCTCGACCTTCATGTCGGAGAACTTGATCGGGCTGCCGACGGTGAGGTACTTGCCGCGCGCCTTGTGGTCGACCTCGACGATGGTGCCGCTCTTGCGCAGCGACGGATCGTTGGCGATTTCCTTCATCGTCAGCACCGGCGCACAGGGGATGTCGAACTTGCGCAGGATGTCGACGGCCTCGAACTTGGTCTTGTCGGCCAGCCATTCCTCGATCGTGGCGAAGATCTCGGTGATATGCGGCTGGCGCGCCTTGGGCGTCATGTACAGCGGGTCGTTCTTCCACTCGGGCTTGCCGATGGCGTCGCAGATCGGCGCCCAGGCCTGGCCCTGGATCGTGAAATAGATGTATGAATTGTTGTCGGTCTGCCAACCCTTGCACTTCAGGACCCAGCCCGGCTGGCCGCCGCCGCCGGCATTGCCGCCACGCGGCACGACGTCGGTGAACTTGCCGTGCGGGTACTGCGGGTACTCCTCGAGGTAGCCCAGGCGATCCAGGCGCAACTGGTCGCGCAGCTTGACGCGGCACAGGTTGATCACCGCGTCCTGCATCGAGCAGGCCACCTTCTGGCCGCGGCCGGTCTTGTCGCGCTGGCGCAGCGCGGTCAGGATGCCGATGGCCAGGTGCATGCCGGTGTTGCTGTCGCCGAGCGCGGCGGCGCTGACCGTCGGCGGGCCGTCCCAGAAACCGGTGGTCGAAGCCGCACCGCCGGCGCACTGGGCGACGTTTTCATAGACCTTCAGGTCTTCGTAGTGGTGGCCGTCGGAGAAGCCCTTGACCGAAGCCAGGATCATCTTCGGGTTGAGTTCGAGGATGCGCTCCCAGGTGAAGCCCATGCGGTCCAGCGCGCCGGGGCCGAAGTTCTCGACCATCACGTCCGAGACCTTGATCAGCTTCTCGAGGATTTCCTTGCCCTCTTTGACCTTCGTGTCCAGAGTCAGCGAGCGCTTGTTGCTGTTGAGCTGGGTGAAGTACAGCGCGTCCACGTCCGGAATGTCGCGCAACTGGCTGCGTGTCACGTCGCCCGAGCCCGGGCGCTCGACCTTGATCACGTCGGCGCCGAACCAGGCCAGCATCTGGGTGCAGGCGGGGCCGGCCTGCACATGCGTGAAGTCGATGATCTTGATGTCGTCGAGTGCTTTGGTCATGTGATTTCTCCTTAGGGGAAGCGGATTATTTCTTCTTTGCCGCACTTTGCGGGTTCAGGCTGGTGATGCGGCCGCTCTCGGTGCCGGCGCGCTCGTCGATGACGGCGTTGATCAGGGTCGGCCGGCCCGACGCGACGGCCTCGGCCATGGCCTTGCTCAGTTCGGTGGGCGTGGTGGCGTGCACGCCGCGGCCACCGAAGGCCTCGATCATCTTGTCGTAGCGCGCACTCTTGACGAAGACGGTCGGCGCCACGTCGCTGCCGCCGGTCGGGTTGACATCCATGCCGCCGTAGACGCCATTGTTGTTGAAGACGACCACGCAGACCGGCAGGTTGTAGCGGCAGATCGTTTCGATTTCCATGCCGGAAAATCCGAAGGCGCTGTCGCCCTCGATGGCCAGCACGGGCTTGCCGGTGATCACCGCGGCGCCGACGGCAAAGCCCATGCCTATGCCCATGATGCCCCAGGTGCCGCAATCCAGCCGTTTGCGCGGCACAGCCATGTCGACGATGCTGCGCGCGAAATCCAGCGTATTGGCGCCTTCGTTGACGACGATGAGTTCCGGGTTGGCCTTGACCAACTCGCGCACGACGTTGAGGGCACTGTGAAAGTTCATCGGCGCGGGGTTCTGCGCCAATGTCACCGCCATCTTCGACAGGTTCTTGTCCTTGCGCTCGGCGATGCCGCCGGTCCAGTCAGCCGGGGGTTTGGCCCATTGCGGCGCCCATGCCGGCCAATAGCGCCGAGACGCAGGAGCCGATGTCGCCGATCAGCGGCGCGGCGATGGCCACGTTGCTGTCGATCTCGGTCGGCGCGATGTCGATCTGGATGAACTGCTTGGCATTTGGCGCGCCCCAGGTCTTGCCCTTGCCATGCGACAGCAGCCAGTTCAGGCGCGCGCCGACCAGCATCACCACGTCGGCCTCGGCCAGCACATAGGAGCGTGCGGCCGACGCCGATTGGGCGTGGGTGTCGGGCAGCAAACCCTTGGCCATCGACATCGGCAGATACGGGATGCCCGACTTCTCGACCAGCGCGCGGATTTCAGCATCGGCCTGGGCATAGGCGGCGCCTTTGCCGAGCAGAATCAGCGGGCGCTTGGCGCCTTTCAGGATGGCGAGCGCACGCTGCACCGCATCCGGGGCAGGAATCTGGCGCGGCGCCGGATCGACAACCTTGACCAGCGAGCGCTGGCCGGCCGCGGCATCCATGGTCTGGGCGAACAACTTGGCCGGCAGATCGAGATAGACGCCGCCCGGGCGGCCCGACAAGGCCGAGCGGATCGCGCGCGCGATGCCGATGCCGATGTCCTGGGCATGCAGGACCCGAAAGGCTGCCTTGCAGAACGGTTTGGCGGCGTTGAGTTGATCCATCTCCTCGTAATCGCCCTGCTGCAGATCGACGATTTCGCGCTCGCTGGAGCCGCTGATCAGGATCATCGGGAAGCAGTTCACCGTCGCATTGGCCAGAGCCGTCAGGCCGTTCAGAAAGCCCGGCGCCGACACGGTCAGGCAGATGCCGGGCTTGCGGGTCAGGAAACCGGCCGCGGCCGCTGCATTGCCCGCATGCTGCTCGTGGCGAAACGAGATGACGCGCAGGCCCGCGGCCTGCGCCTTGCGCGTGAGATCGGTGATGGGAATGCCGGGCAGGCCGAAGATCGTATCGATGTCGTTGAGCTTGAGCGCATCGATGACCAGATGGAACCCGTCGGTCTGCGCGGCGCCGTCGGCGCCATTGATTTCGGACGACATGCCTGTCTCTCCTGCTGTTCGGGTTGGACGTATGATAAAAATCCGCCCGCCAGAGCACCGTTGACCGCGGTCAACTTTCGGGATTTGAGTCCTTGCGCCGATGATCTCGACCCCGATAGACAGCCACCCGGAACGCAACGTCATCCGCGTCCAGTTGAGGCAAAACGTCGTTCTCAAGGAGATGACCGAGGCCGAGCGCAGCGACCTCGACGAACAACTGGCCATCGTCGACTGCCACAAGGGCGATGTGCTGCTGCACCAGGGCGTGCACGAGATGGAGCAGTACTTCGTACTCGACGGCGTGCTCAAGCGGGTGGTGACCAACGCCGACGCCAAGGAAATGATCCTGCGCTTCGCCGACGAGCGCGACATCGAGACCAGCTACGCCGCCTGGCGGCTGAATACGCCCACGCCCTACAGCATCGTCTGCCTGAGCAAGGCCAGAGTCGCCAAGCTGCCGATGCCGGCGTGGGTCGAATTCCTGGACCGGCACCCGAAGTTCAAGGTCGGCTTCGAGTACGAAGTCATGCGCTTGATGAGCGAGATCATGGCCCACACCATCACGCTGCACCTGCTCGACGGGCCTGGCCGTGTGCACCGTTTCGAGCGCAAGCACCCGGATCTCGCCGAGCGCATCCCGAAGAAGGAACTCGCCGCCTACCTGAACCTCTCGGCCGAGACCTTGAGCCGCCTGAAGCAGCGCGGCAAGATCTGATCAGGCGCGGGCCGAGGGGAACAGCCGCGAGGTTTCCATCACGCGCAGCAGGTTGTCGACAGCGGTGACACCCGGGACCGCGGCCGCCACCTGCTCGGCCGCACTGCGCTCGCCGGCGTTGAGAACGATGCCACGCAGCCTGAGCTGGCCGCCGACGCTGTCGATCGTGATGTTGATGGCCTGCGTGGACTCGTGGGCGCGCAACGCCGCGCGCACATGGGCTTGCAAGGCCATGTCCAGCAACAAAGCGCGCGACGAAGCGGTCTCGGCGAACTCGGGCCGCGCGATCAGCGCCTTGATCTGTTGCACACAGCTGTCGACCGACAGGCGATCGGTGTTGAGCACCAGGTCGAACAGCACCGGATCGCCCCATTTCACCCCGAACTGTTCGCGCATGCGCGAGGCATTGGCCTCGTCGCTGCGCCGGATCTCGGCCTCGGCGAGTTCGGCGTCGTCGGTGTCGAGTGCGGTCATCAGCCACTGCACGCGCTGCGCCAACGGGCGCAGGATGCGCACGCAGGGCACATGCGGCACCGGGCGCAACAGGCAGGTGGCACCCCAGCCGCGCAGCACGACGTTGCCACGGGCAGCCACCTCCAGCACCTCCTCCGCGCTGTACAGGGCCATGCTGGCGCGATCGGCGGTCAAGCGCTCCAGCGGACCGGCCTTGCCCGCGCGCAACCGGTTGATCAGGCTCTTGGAGACGTGCATCTTGTTGGCCACACGTTCGCTGACCTCGTGCTGCAGCGTGCTCAGGCCCAGTTCGCCGGCCAATTGCTCGGCGATGTCCTGAGCGAGTGATCCCATTCCCTGGGTCAATGCGATGACAGGCATGTCGGCCCCCTTTTTGCAATCAATCGACCGGCCGCTGGGCGGCAATCGGGTCCACTTTCGGCGGCCGCACGGCATGCAACGCCTTGGAGATCAAGGGCCAGCACAGCATCAGCAGGGCCAGCGTCGTGATCGAGCCGACCAGCGGGTTGGCCCACATGATCGAGACCTCGCCCTGCGACATCAGCATCGCCTGGCGGAACGAATCCTCGGCCTTGTCGCCGAGCACCAGGGCCAGGACCATCGGCGCGAGGGGGTAGTCCAGCTTCTTGAAGACATAGCCGATCACGCCGAAGCCCATCATGAACCAGATGTCGAGCATCGCGTTGTGCACGGTGTAGGCGCCGATGGCACAGATGACGATGATCACCGGCGCGATGATCGAAAACGGGATGCGCAGGATCGAGGCGAACAAGGGCACGGTGGTCAAAACTACGACCAGGCCGACCAGGTTGCCCAGGTACATGCTGGCGATCAGGCCCCAGACGAAGTCCTTCTGTTCGACGAACAGCAGCGGGCCGGGTTGCAGGCCCCAGATCAGCAGCCCGCCGAGCAGCACCGCCGCAGTCGGCGAGCCGGGAATGCCCAGGGCCAGCATGGGCAGCAGCGCACTGGTGCCGGCGGCGTGGGCGGCTGTCTCCGGCGCAATCACGCCTTCGATTTCGCCGGTGCCGAATTTCGCCCCGTTCTGGGAGAACTTCTTGGCCAGGCCGTAGCTCATGAACGAGGCCGGCGTGGCGCCACCCGGCGTGATGCCCATCCAGATGCCGACCAGACAACTGCGCAGCGACGTGACCCAGTAGCGCGGCAACTCCTTCCACGTCTCCCACACCACCTTGGGGTTGATGCGCGCCGACTTGCCGGAGAACTGCAGGCCCTCCTCCATCGACAGCAGGATCTCGCCGATGCCGAACAGGCCGATGACCGCGATCAGGAAGTCGAAGCCGCGCATCAGCTCGGCCTGGCCGAAGGTCAGGCGCAACTGGCCGGTGACGGTGTCCATGCCCACGGCGGCCAGTGCGAAGCCCAGCGCCATCGACGCCAGGATCTTGAACGGCGAGCCCTTGCCCATGCCGACGAAACTGCAAAACGTCAGCAGATACACCGCGAAGAACTCGGGTGCACCGAATTTCAGCGCGAACTTGGCCACCAGGGGGGCCAGGAAGGTGATCATCAGCACGGCGACCAGCGCGCCGACGAAGGACGAGGTGAAGGCCGCCGTCAGGGCCTGGCCGGCCTTGCCACGCTGCGCCATCGGATAGCCGTCGAAGGTGGTGGCCACCGACCACGGCTCACCCGGGATATTGAAGAGGATCGAAGTGATCGCGCCGCCGAACAGGGCGCCCCAGTAGATGCACGACAGCATCACGATGGCCGAGGTCGGCGACATCGTGAACGTCAGCGGCAGCAGGATGGCCACGCCATTGGCGCCGCCCAGGCCGGGCAGCACGCCGATCACCACGCCGAGCACGATGCCGACCAGCATCAGGCCGATATTCATCGGCGTGAGCACGACGGCAAAGCCCTGCATCAGTGCGTTGAGTTCTTCCATTCTTGTGAGCTCCGATAAGGGCCGTGCGGTCAATAACCGAGGAAGCTCAAGGGCTCGAGCGTGCCCTTGTACAGCGGCACCTTGAACCAGACCTCGAACATGACGAAGAAGACGGCGTTGACGATCACCGCCACCAGCACGCTCTTGATGCGCGAGTACCTGCCCAGGATGATCATGAACAGCGCGATGTAGACCGCCGAGGCCACATACAGGCCGAGGAACCAGACCACGAGCACGTAGGCCATCGCCGGCAGCAGCACCGACGCCACACGACCGAGTTGCTCTCGGTCGACGAAGGTGTCGTGGTCGCGCGACTTCAAACGCGACTGGACCAGGATGCCGAGCGCCGAAATACAGACGATCAGCCCGATGAAGAACGGAAAGTAGCCCGCCCCCGGGCCGTCGCTGGTCCAGGTGGCGCCCAGACGCCGGGCTTCGATGACGACCACCGCGCCGATGACAAACAGAACCGCCGCGACGACGGTATCGACGGTGCAATTCTTGGCCACGGCGGGGCTGCCGGCTGACTCAGGGGGTGATTGGTCTGACAAGATGTGCTCCAGCAAATGGCCGAACGGCCCCGCTCCGTGCACGGCCCGGCGGGCCGGCGGCTTGAATCCCGGGCGCCATCGCGCGGTCGTGCCGCGCGATGTGCTCATGATCCGCTGATTACGGCTTGGCCAGGAAGCCGGCCTCGGTCATCAATTGGCGGTGCAGCAACTCGGCACTGGTGAGCCATTTGACATAGTCCGTTCCGGACATCGAAGTGGCGTTCAATGCGCCTTTTTCCATGTAATCCTTCCAGTCCGGTGTTTCGCGCACCTTCTTCAGAAGATCGACATAGAAAGCGGTTTGCTCGGTCGTGACGCCGGGGGCCATGAACAAGCCACGCAGCATCAGGTAGTCAGTCGGGACGCCGGCCTCCTTGCAGGTCGGAATGTCGTACCACGACTCCTTGTCGGTGACCTTGGCCTTGTACGGCATGCGCGCGTCGTCGAACACGCACAACGGACGCAGCGAACCGGCGCGCCACTGGGCCACGGCTTCGATCGGGTTGTTCACCGTGGCGTCGATGTGGCCACCGACCAGTTGCACCGCGACTTCGCCGCCGCCCTTGTAGGGCACGTAGATGAACTTCGTGCCGGTGGCCTTTTCGATGCCGACGGTCAGGATCTGATCTTCCTGCTTGGAACCCGTACCGCCCATCTTCATCTTGTTCGGGCCGGCGGCTTTGACCGCCGCGATGAACTGGCTGGCATTCTTGTAAGGCGTGCTGGCATTGACCCACAGCACGAACTGGTCGAGTGCCATCATCGAGACCGGTGTCATGTCCTTCCAGTTGAAGGGCACGCCGGTGGCCATCGGCGTGGTGAACAGGTTGGACAGGGTGATGATCAACTTGTGCGGGTCGCCCTTGGCCTCTTTCACCGACAGGAAACCCTCGGCGCCGGCGCCGCCCGCCTTGTTGACGACGACCATCGACTCCTTCATCAGCTTGTGCTTGACGATGATGCCCTGGATCAGCCGGGCCATCTGGTCGGCACCGCCGCCCGTGCCGGCCGGCACCACCAGCTCGACCGGCTTGTTCGGCTCCCACGCCGCTTGCGCGGTGGCGGCCAAGATCAGCACGGCAGCCGCGACACAGGCGCCGCGCACAAGGTATCCAATCTTCATCATCATGTCTCCTGAGGGTGCATGGGGGAAGCAAACGGTGGCCAAGAATAGCGGCGCCGCGGTCAGCTAGCAAACGCGGCGTGATGGTCCGGCCGATGACCGGAAAAACGATTGACCGCAGTCACTTTCCAGTAAAAAACCGGCGCTCCCCGCAGGGCCCTAGGGCAATCACCTAGATCGGCTTCATGGTCGGCGTTGTGGTGCGGCGTCATCGCGGCGCTGACAAAGCGTTACTAACCAGTCGCGACGTGATGTCGACGATCTGAATCATGCGTTCGTAGGCCATGCGCGTGGGCCCGATCACCGCCAAGGTGCCGACCAATTGACCGTCGACCTCGTAGGGCGCACTAACCACCGACAACTCTTCGAACGGCACCACCCGGCTCTCGCCGCCGATGTAGATACGCACGCCCTCGGCGCGGCTGCTCACCTCGAGCAGGCGCATCAGCTGCGTCTTGTGCTCGAACAGGTCGAACAACTTGCGCAGGGCGCCCATGTCGTGGCCGAAATCCTGCACCGCGAGCAGGTTGCGCTCGCCGCTGACCACCACCTGCTCGGTGGATTCGGTCATGGCCTCGGTGCCGGCCTGGACCGCGGCCTGCATCAACGTCGCGATCTCGCCGCGCAAGGCTTCGACCTCGTGGCGCAGGCGCTCGCGCACCGCGTCGAGCGTCAGCCCGGCATAGTGGCTGTTGAGGTAGTTGCTGGCCTCGATCAGTTCGGCCTGCGGGTGGTCGTGCGCAGTCATGATGACGCGGTTTTGCACGTCGCCTTCGGGCGAGACCAGGATCAACAACACCCGCCGCTCACCCAGGCGCAGGAATTCGATGTGGTGGAAGACGCCGGCTTTTTTCGGGGCCGTGACCACACCGACGAAATTGGACAGGCTCGACAGCAGGTGCGCGGCATTGGCGATCACGCGCTGCGGCTGGTCGGCCTGCAACTGGCCGCGGGCGGCCGACATTTCCGGCGGCGCATGGTCCAGATCGAGCGTGCGCACCGTCAGCATGGTGTCGACGAAAAGCCGATAACCGCGCGCCGTGGGCACCCGGCCGGCGCTGGTGTGCGGGCTGGCGATCAGGCCCAGGTCCTCCAGGTCGGCCATCACGTTGCGGATCGTGGCCGGACTCAGCTCGAGCCCCGAAGCCTTGGACAGCGTGCGTGAGCCGACCGGCTGGCCGTCGGCGATGTAGCGTTCGACGAGCGCTTTGAGCAGGGTTCTGGCGCGGTCATCCATGGCGTTAATTTCATTGTAGGCGGCAGGCCCTATGGTGTAATTCTTCGAATGTCCAAGGCCTTCCGTCATGCTGCGATCGTGGGCAAGCACCAGGCACAAGGCATGCGTGCGCTGCTCGACGAGGTGGCGCAGTTCCTGATCCAGGCTGGGTTGCAGGTGTCGCTCGAGCGCACCACGGCGCAGTACACCGGCCTGACCGAATACCAGGTCGTGGACACCGCTGAGTTGGGTTCGCGCTGCGACTTGGCGGTGGTGGTGGGCGGCGACGGCACCATGCTCGGCATTGCACGCGAATTGGCGCGCCACGACATCCCGCTGATCGGCATCAACCAGGGCCGGCTGGGTTTCATCACCGACATCGCGGTCGGTCAGTTTCGCGAGGCGCTGGCGCCGATGGTCGCGGGTGACTATGCGGAGGAACACCGCTCGATGCTCGAAGGCGGTGTCTGGCGCGATGGCGCCCGCCTGTTCGAAGGCCTGTCGATGAACGAGGTGGTGGTCAGCCGCGGCGCCACTGCCAGCATGGTCGAGTTGAAGATCGATATCGGCGACGAATTCGTCGCCAACCTGCGCGCCGACGGCCTGATCGTCGCCTCGCCGACCGGCTCGACCGCCTACGCGTTGTCGGCTGGCGGACCGATCCTGCATCCCGGCATCGGCGGCTGGGTGCTGGTGCCGATTGCCTCGCACACCTTGTCCAACCGGCCGATCGTTCTGCCCGACGCCGGCGAGATCCGCATCGAACTCGTCGCCGGCCGCGACGCCTCGGCCAACTTCGACATGCAAAGCCTGGCCAGTCTGCAGCACGGTGACCAGGTGCGCGTGCGGCGTTCGGTGCACAAGGTGCGCTTTTTGCACCCGCGCGGCTGGAGCTACTACGCCACCTTGCGGCGCAAGCTGCGCTGGTACGAGGGTGTTGTGTGACCCCCCCCGTAGCGCCTTCGGCGCTCCCCCCAGGGGGCACCGCTGGCGGCCCGGCAAAGCCGGATCCGCGGCGGTCGCTTGGGCGCGCACTCCAGGTCGGTTGGTGAGATGTTGCGTCGACTGAATCTGCGCGACTTCGTGATCGTGTCGTCGCTGGAAGTCGACTTCAGCGCCGGCTTCACGGTGCTGACCGGCGAGACCGGTGCCGGCAAGTCGATCCTGATCGACGCCTTGCAACTCGCGCTGGGCAGCCGCGGCGATGTCGGCGTGGTGCGCGAAGGCGCCCAGCGCGCCGAGATCGCGGCCGAGTTCGATGCACCGGCCTCGCTGGCCGCATGGCTCGACGAGGCCGGCTTCGACAACGCCGAGACCTTGCTGCTGCGTCGAATCATCGACAACCAGGGCAAGAGCCGGGCCTGGATCAACGGCAGCCCGGCGACGATCACCCAACTGCGCGACACCGCCGACCACTTGGTCGAGATCCATGGCCAGCATGCTTGGCAAAGCCTGACGCGGCCGGCCGCGGTGCGCGAGTTGCTCGACGCGCAGGCCGGCGTCGATGTGCGGCCGCTGGCCGCGCTGTGGTCGCAGGCCAGGGCCGCCGGCGCAACCCTCGAGCGCGCGCGCACGAAGAGTGCGGAGATCGAGCGCGAACGGGAACGCCTGGCCTGGCAGGTCGGCGAGGTCGAGCGCCTGGCGCCCGCCGTGGGCGAGTGGGACGAGTTGAACGCCGAGCACCAACGCCTGGCTCATGCCCAGGCCTTGATCGATGCGGCCCGCACCGCGCTCGAGTCGCTGTCCGAGGCGCAGGCCAACGCCGCGTCGATGACCCAGCAGGCCATTGACGCGCTGGCAGGCGTGGCGCACTTCGACGCCCGATTGGCCCCTGTGCTCGAAGTGATCCAAGGCGTGCAGGCCCAGCTGCAGGACGCGGCGCACACCTTGTCGGGTTACTTGCAGCACACCGACGTCGACCCCGAGCGCCTGCTTGCACTCGATGCGCGGCTGGCGGCCTGGATCGGCCTGGCGCGTCGATACCGGCGCGCGCCCGCGGAGATGGCCGGGCAGCTGGCCGAGTGGCAAGGCGAATTGCGTGCCTTGGTCGCGGCGACCGACACGGCAGCCCTCGAGCAATCACTGGCGGGCGCCGAACGCGCCTTGCGCCAAGAGGCCGAGCGTGTGAGCGCGGCGCGAGCCAGCGCTGCACCCAGGCTCGGCGAGGCCGTGACGCAGGCCATGCAGTCGCTGGGCATGGCCGGCGGGCACTTCGAGGTCGCCCTGCTGCCCGAGGCCGAGCCGCAGTCCTTCGGCCTCGAGGCGGTGGAACTGCGCGTCGCCGGCCATGCCGGCAGCACGCCGCGGCCACTGGCCAAGGTGGCATCGGGTGGCGAGTTGTCGCGCCTGGCCCTGGCCATCGCGGTGTCGACCATGCGCGACCAGGCGACTCATGCGGGCACGCTGATCTTCGATGAGATCGACGCCGGCATCGGCGGCGCGGTGGCCGACACGGTGGGTCGGCTGATGAAGCAGCTCGGGCGCGAGCGCCAGGTGCTGGCCGTGACGCACCTGGCGCAGGTGGCCGCCTGCGCCGACCAGCACTTGATCGTGACCAAGGCGCTGCAGGCCGGCGGCCGCACGGTCAGCGACGTGCAGCCGGTGGCTGGCGAAGCGCGGGTGGCGGAAGTCGCGCGCTTGCTCGGCGGCGAGCGCCTGGCCACCAGTCTGGCCCATGCGCAGCAATTGATCGCCCAGGCCACCGCGGCGACGCCCACCGCGGGCAAGCCGCGTCGCAGCCGAGCCGGATCATGATCGCCGCGGCCGACGAGGCCCTTGCAGGTGCCGAACACCGCGTGGTCTTGATCACCGGCATCTCGGGATCGGGCAAGTCGGTGGCCCTGCACGCGCTCGAAGATGCCGGGTTCTTTTGCGTCGACAACCTGCCGCCCGAGTTGCTGCGCGACTTTTTGCGCCTCGAGCGCCAGGGCAGTGCGGGCATCCGACACGTGGCCATCGCCGTCGACGTGCGCAGCGCGGGATCGTTGCCGCATCTGTTGCCGCTGATCGACGAACTGCGCCGCGAAGGTGTCTCGATCCAGGCTTTTTTTCTCGACGCCGGCACCGACGCGCTGGTACGGCGGTTCTCCGAAACGCGGCGCCCGCATCCGCTGTGCGGTGGGGTCGCAGGCGGCGATATCCAGCGTGCACTGCCCGAAGCCATCGAGTTGGAACGCGAATTGCTCGCCGAGCTGCGCGAAGTCTCGATCGTCATCGACACCAGCCAGCTGCGCCCGGCGCAATTGCGCCTGTGGCTGCGCCAGGCGGTGGGCGCGGCGCGCACGGGGCTGACGCTGGTATTCGAGTCCTTCGCCTACAAGCAGGGCGTGCCGCTGGATGCGGACTACGTGTTCGACCTGCGCGTGCTGCCCAATCCGCATTACATCCGCGAGTTGCGGCCGCTCGACGGCCGTGACGCTGCCGTGGCGGACTACCTTCAGGCGCAACCCGAGGTCGGCGAGATGCTGGCCCAGATCGAGGCCTTTCTGGCGCGCTGGCTCGACGCCTTCATCGATGACCAGCGCAGCTACCTGACCGTGGCGCTGGGCTGCACCGGAGGCCAGCACCGCTCGGTCTACGCCGCGGAGCATCTCGCGGCGCGGTTCGCGCCGCGCACGGCCACCCTGGTGCGCCACCGCGAGCAGGACGCGCGCGAGTGAGCGCGGACAGCCCTGCGCGTCCCGCAGCGCCCACGGTCGACCCTTGGGGCGGTTCGGCGGGCAGCGGCACGCTGGCCCTGTTTCCGCTGCAGAGCGTGTTGTTTCCCGGTGCGCTGTTGCAGTTGAAAGTCTTCGAATCGCGCTATCTCGACCTCGTCGGCCGCTGTCTGCGCGAAAACACATCGTTCGGCGTGGTCTGTCTGCGCCAAGGCACCGAGGTCGGTCGCGACATGGTGCGCTTCGAGCGCGAGGGTGTGCTGGCCCGCATCGATGCGGTCGATGCGGAGCAGCCCGGCATCCTGCGCGTGCGCTGCAGCGGCGGCCAGCGCTTCGCGATCGACGGCGAGCCGCGTCGGCAAAGCGATGGCCTGTGGCTGGCCGATGTCCACGTACTGGCCGACGACGACCCGTTGGCGCCGGACGCCGCGTTGCTGCCCTCCGTGCAAGCCTTGGCCACGGCGATCGCCGCCCTGCGCAAGCAGGGCAGCACGCCCTTCACCCCGCCCTACCGCTTCGACGACGCAGGCTGGGTCGCCAACCGCTGGTGCGAGATCCTGCCCATCCCGCTCGCCGCCAAGCAGCGTCTGATGGTCTTGGCCGAGCCGCAGTTGCGCCTGAAACTGGTCGACGAATATCTGCGTGGTAAGGGCGTGCTGTAAGCGCCGCTCACGTCGCGCCAGGCGCTGCGAGCAGCTTGCGCACCGGCGCGGGCAGCCCGACCGCCAGCGCCTGCTCGACGGAGAACCAACGCCCGGCCGGCAACTGCGCTTCGAGCGCCTCGCGACGCGCCGCCGACAATCGCTTGGGCAATTGCTGGCGCCAGGGCTGAAGCTGCCAATCGAAGTGTGTCAACGGGTGATCGATAGGCGCCAGTGCTTGGCCCTGCCCCGGCCAGGCGGCGGCCAGTGCACGCAACTCGTCGAGTGCGGCGTAGAGCGGAGGTGTCCACAGCCCGGCCCAGACGCCGCGGTGCGGGCGCTGCACCAGCCACAGCTTCTGGCCGTCGCGCAACCACAGCAGCGCGTTGCTGCGCCGGCCGCGTGTGATGCGGCGCGTCTTCACCGGGTAGTGCTCGGGCTGGCCCTGTTGCCTGGCCACGCACAGCGAGACCAAGGGACAGGCCGGACATTGCGGCCGACGCAGGCTGCACAGCGAGGCGCCGAGATCCATCAGGCCCTGGTTGTAAGCCTCGATGCCGTCGGCCGGCAACAGCGACTCGGCCCGCCGCCAGAGCTCGCGTTCGTGCACGCTGTAGGCCAAGTCCTGGCCAAAACCAAGCGCGCGCGACAACACCCGCTTGACATTGCCGTCGAGGATCGCGACGCGTTCGCCGAAACAAAACGCAGCGATGGCGGCCGCGGTGGAACGGCCGATGCCTGGCAATCCGGCCAACGCCGCCGCGCTGCGTGGGAAGACGCCCCCATGCTCGGCAACCACCACCTGCGCGCAACGGTGCAGATGGCGCGCACGGCTGTAATAACCCAGGCCGCTCCACAGGGCCAGCACGTCGTCGATCGACGCCGCCGCCAGCGCGTGCACGTCCGGAAAGCGGGCCAGCATGCGCGGGTAGTAGTCGAGCACGGTCGCCACCTGCGTTTGCTGCAGCATGATTTCCGAGAGCCAGACTTGATACGGATCACGGCGGCGCTGCCAGGGCAGGTGATGGCGGCCATGGGCCTGCTGCCAGGCGATCACCTTGGCGGCCAGGTCGGCGCCGGATCGATTGCGCGCCGCCATCACACCGAACCCCTTGCGCCCAAGGACGGCGCCGGCGCGGCGTAAATCACGCCGCCGCGCTGCGCGTCGGGACCAGCGACAGGTTGGGTACGGCGCGCAGCGGCACATTGCCCTCGCCGTCGCCCTCGGGCGAGGGCGCCGAGGCGCTTGCGCTCAACGCCGCAGCGATTTCTCGCACGCGGGCGATGAGATGCTGCCAGCGTGCGTCCTGGGCCTCCAGGTCGCCAATGCGTTGGTCGAGATCACCGGCCGCCGCCTGGATACGCTCCAGGCCGTCGCGCCGGCGCTTGAAGCCGCGGCGCCGCTCGCGCAACTGCGAATCGACCTGGTTGGAGGCCGATTTGTGCCACAACTCGACTTCGGCGCTGGCATTCTCGAAGGCCATGCGCAGCTTGGACAGCAGCATGCGTCGAAACTGCTCCATGAAGCGCGGCTCGGCCAGGCGCAAGGCCTGCGACAGGCCGAGGTACTGGGCATAGCTGCGTTCGATCAGTTCCAGCTCGCGGTCGCAGCGTTCGAGTGACGGCAGCCTGTTCAGAGTCAGTGCAAAACCGTATTCGCTGTTGAGTTGGCGAAAACTGGCCTGCAGCATGTCGTGGATTTCCTGGTCCCGGCGGCGTGCCATCTCGACCCGTTCGCGCAGGCGTTCGCACAAGGCCACGAAGGCCTTCTTCGCGCCCAGATTGAACAAGGTGCCGCTGGCCTGGCGCTGCATTTGCGCGACTTCGTCGCGCAACCCGTCGCTGGACAAGCCGATCATCAACTCGCGCAGCATGCGCGCGTGGACCATGCGCAACGCCGTCAAGCGCTCGGTGCAGCGCTCGAACTCCTGCACCTCGCGGTCGACGCGCACGATCATCGTCTGCACCTTGCCACCGCTCTTGCCGCGCAGCCCGCGCAATTCGAGCATCTGCTCGGCGATCAGTCGGCGCTGGTCGGCCAGGCGGCGCGAGGTTTGATGTTCGATGGACTGTGCGGTCTCGGCCACCATGTGCTCGATCACTTCGCGCCGACGCGGCAGCAACTGGGTGGCCAATGCGTTTTCGAGGGCCGGCAGGCGGCTGTCGGCCAGGGCGCCGGCATCACCGTCGATGCGGCCGGCCAGAGCCTGCCGGGCTGACAGTGGAAACACGCGTTCGCGGCCTACGCCGAGTGTGGCCGCCGCAGTGCGGCATTGCTGCTCGATCTGCTCGGCCACCGCCTGCGGCAGCAGCAACGGATCGGCCAATGCGTCGATCTTGTTCAGCACCACGAAGCGGGCCATGGACTGGCCGCCGAGGTGGTCGCGCCAGACTGCGAGATCGGACTTGGTGACCCCGGTGTCGGCGCCCAGAATGAAGACCACCGCATGCGCCGCCGGCAGCAGCGACAGGGTCAATTCGGGCTCGGCACCGATGGCGTTCAGCCCCGGTGTGTCGAGCACGACCAGGCCGCGCTTCAACAGCGGGTGCGGATAGTTGATCGCCGCATGGCGCCAGGCCGGTACCTCGACCAGGCCTTCGGCGATGAGCGGCGGGTTGTCCTCGGGTGCGTCGTCGTGCCACAGGCCGAGCGCGCGCGCGGTGTCGACGCTGACCGCCTTGGTGCGTGTCACCTCGCCCAGCGCTTCGGCCAGGCGATCGGGCGAATCGGCATCGAGCCGGATGCGGGTCCAGAGCTCGGACCTTTCACGCAAGTCGGCCAGTGACTGCGCCTCGAGGCGGGTGTCGATGGGCAACAGCGCCAGCAGCGCCGGCGTGTTGGGCTCGTAACCCAGCTCCACCGGGCACATCGTGGTGCGGCCCGGCGTGGCCGGCAGGATGCGCCGGCCGGTGTCGGCAAAAAAGATCGCATTGATCAACTCGGACTTGCCGCGCGAAAACTCGGCGACGAAGGCCACGCACAGCCGGTCGGTCGCCAGTCGTTCGCGCAGTGCGCCCAGATTGCGCTCGCACGCATCGTCCAGCAGGTCGTGGTCGAGCAGGAAACGCCCCAGATCCGCCGCCTGGCGATCAAGGCCGCGGCGCCAGACGGCAAGCGCATCGAGTTGACCGGCGAGGGAGAATTCCATCCAGGAGGACCTGCATGCGATCGAACAACGCCAAACTGGCGTCGTGGCATCCTAGCGCAAGGGCCTGAGTCACCACCGCCTGCGATACATCTGCTGACAGGCCATGCCGACAATGCGTGCGCCTTGTCGCACGGGCGCCGCAAAGTGGTCAGCGTTTCTGGCAGCCTGGGCAAAAAAACGTCGATCGCTGGGCCTGCACGATACGTCGCAGGGTGGCGCCGCAGCGGCTACAGGGCTGTCCTTCGCGGCCGTAGACACGGGCCTCGAGCTGGTAGGCGCCGTCACTGCCATGGGCGTCGCGAAAGTCGCGCAGCGACGAGCCGCCGACTTCGAGCGCCCGGGCGAGTGTCGTGCGCAGGCTGGCCAGCAGGCGCTCTGCGCGCGGGCGCGACAGCTTGCAGCACCGCGTACGAGGGTCGATCGCGGCGGCGAACAATGCCTCACAGGCGTAGATGTTGCCGGCACCGACGACGATGTCTCCGGCCAGCAGGGCGGTTTTCACGGCCGTGCGGCGGCGCTGCAATGCGGCGTGAAAGCCGAGCGGCGTCAGCGCCGCATCGAAGGGCTCGGCGCCCAGCCGGGCCAGCAAGGTCGCCGCCGGCGGCAGGTCGAGTGCCGCGGACCAGACCACCGCGCCGAAGCGCCGCGGATCGGTCAATCGCAACATGCCGTGCGTCGTGACCAGATCGAAATGGTCGTGCTTGCCGGGGCGCGTCGCGACCGCGCTGGCGTCGAAGGCCAACGAGCCGGACATGCCCAGATGCAGCAGCAAGCCACCGCCGTCACCGCCCGCCCGGTCGTCGATCAGCGGCAACCACAGGTACTTGCCGCGCCGCGTGGCCATGCCGACCGTGCGATCGAGCAGCTTGGCCG
Organism: uncultured beta proteobacterium; assembly: GCA_963741125.1. GTDB lineage: Bacteria > Pseudomonadota > Gammaproteobacteria > Burkholderiales > Burkholderiaceae_C > CADEEN01. Next base: position 193,565 of record CAVUGY010000033.1, on the reverse strand, counting down.
GCCGGCATCCCAGCGGCCAGCGCAATGGCGCCCCGAGCCGCACCGACAACACCTTTGCACCGGCGATGCGCTCGGCAAAGCTGAGACGCGTGACTTCGACCTCGGGCAATTCAGGCATGCCGGCGATGATAGGTGCCGGAACATTGAACGCCGGCGTGGCGCCGCGCTCGAATGCCTAGAATGCCCGAACCGCGAAGGATCCCGATGTCCGCCCACGCCACGCTCCCACTTCGCGAACGGTCTGCCCGCCGCGTCCTTGCCCTGGTTGTCGCCGCGCTCGCCGGCGCGGCCGCGCCGGCGAGCGCGGCACAGGCCGCTGACCCAGCCCCCGCGGCCAACGAGGCGGCACGGTCGGCGCTGGACGCGCCCCTGTTCTACCAGGTGCTGATCGGCGAGATCGAGTTGAGCACCGGCGAGGCCGGCAACGCCTACGCGGTGCTGCTCGATGCGGCACGGCGCACGCACGACGAGGCCTTGTTCAAGCGCAGTCTGGATGTCGCACTGCAGGCGCGCGCCGGCGAGCAGGCGCTGGCCGCGGCGCGTGCCTGGCGGCAGGCAGTGCCGCAGTCGATCGATGCCTTGCGCCATGAAATTCAGTTGCTGGCGGCACTCAATCGCAGCGCCGAATTGGCGGAAGCGGTCAAGCTCTTGCTCGCACGCACACCCGATGCCGAACGCGCAGCGACCATCGCGCCGCTACCGCGCCTGTTCCAGCGCGCAACCGACAAACGCCAGGCCGCCGGCTTGCTCGAAGACCTGCTGCTGCCCTACACCGCGAGCCCGCAGCCGGCGACAGTGCGCACCGCTGCACGGGTGGCCAGCGGCCGCGCCTGGTGGCTGGCCAACGATGGCGCACGGGCCTTGCAGTTGGCCGAGCGGGCGCAGGCCGACGACCCCTCGGCCTCCGCCCCGGTGCTGCTGGCGCTCGAGTTGATGGCCACTGCGCCCGCTGCGGAAAGGCTGGTCACGACTTACCTGCAGCGGCCCGGTGCCGACGTGGCGGTGCAATTGGCCTATGTGCGCGCGCTGAGTGGCGCACAGCGCTACGTCGACGCGGTCGCACAACTGCACAGCGTCACGCGCAGCAAACCCGAGCTCGCCACGCCCTGGTTGACCCTGGGCGCGCTGCAACTCGAATTGCACCAGCCCCGCGATGCCGAAGTCTCGCTGCAGCGTTTCCTGTGCAACGCGCGCGCGCAGCGCGCTGCCGGCTGCGGCGCCGGCCGAAGACGACGACGAAGACACCGACAGCGGCCGCGGCGACGACGGCGGCCAGACCCAGGCCTGGTTGATGCTCGCCCAGGCCAGCGCAGAGCGCGGCGACAGCAAGGCCGCCAACGCCTGGCTGGACAAGATCGACAACCCGCAGCATGCCCTGGAGGTCCAGACGCGTCGCGCGATCCTGCTGGCGCGTCAAGGCAAGTTGCGCGAGGCGCGCCTGCTGGTGCAGCAGGTACCCGAGCGCCGCCCTGAAGATGTGCGCGCCAAGTTGCTGGCCGAGAGCCAGGTCTTGCGCGACGTCAAGCGCTGGAAGGAGGCGCACGATGTGCTGGTCAGCGCCAGCCAGCGCTTCCCCGACGATGCCGACCTGCTCTACGAGCAGGCCATGATGGCCGAAAAGTTGATGCGCATCGACGAGATGGAACAAGTGCTGCGCAAGGTCATCGAGATCAAGCCCGATCACCAGCATGCGTACAACGCGCTCGGTTACTCGCTGGCCGATCGCAGCCTGCGCTTGCCCGAAGCGCATTCGCTGATCAAGAAGGCCCTCGAGCTGGCCCCGGGCGACCCCTTCATCACCGACAGTCTGGGCTGGGTCGAGTACCGCCTGGGCAACCGCGACGAGGCCGTGCGCCTGTTGCGCCAGGCCTATGCGGCGCGGCCCGACCCCGAGATCGCCGCGCACCTGGGCGAAGTGTTGTGGGTCAGCGGTTCTCGCGACGATGCGCGCCGGATCTGGCGCGAAGGTCGCGACCGTGACACGGCCAACGAGGTGCTGCGCGAGACGCTGACTCGGCTTCAGGTCAAGCTGTGAGGCGACGCGGTGGCGCCGCTGCGCTGCTAGGCGCGCTGGCACTGGTCGCCGGCTGCACCACGGCGCCGCGGCCGGCACCCGACTTGGCCGGGCGGCTGGCGGTAAGCGTCAAAGCCCATGACGGCGCGCCCGCGCGCAGCCTGTCGACCCAGTTCGAACTGCGCGGCGACACACAGGCCGGCGAACTGCGACTGACCACCGCGCTGGGCACCACGGCCGGCCAAGCGCGCTGGCAGCCGGACCGCGCCGAGCTGATCACCGGCGATGGCGTCCGCCAATTCGCCGACCTCGATGCTTTGGCCCTGGATCTGCTCGGCGAGAGCCTGCCACTGACGGCAATGATCGACTGGCTGCGCGGCAAACCCTGGCCCGGTGCGCCGCAGCGCCGGCACCGCGGAGGGTTTCGAGCAGCTCGAGTGGCGTGTCGACTTGTCGCGATTCGCCCAGGGCTGGGTGCTGGCGGTGCGTGAACGTGCCCCGGCGCTCGCGGTACGGGTGAAGTTGGACGCCGCGCCATGAGCCGCCGGGCCGTTCCCAAGGCGAATACCGCAGCGCGCAGCGCGCAGGTCGCCTGATGAGCCTGCGCGCCATCCTCGATGTGCCGGCGCCGGCCAAGGTGAACTGGTTCCTGCACGTCGTCGGCCGGCGCGCCGATGGCTTTCACCTGCTGCAGTCGGTGTTCGTGTTGATCGACTGGGCCGATACCTTGCACTTCGAACGGCGCAGCGACGGTCGACTGCAACGCCACGACCTGGGCGCAACGCTGCCGGCCGACGATCTGGTACTTGCCGCCGCACGGCGCTTGCAGACCGCAAGCGGCACGCCGTACGGCGCCGACATTTCGATTGACAAGCGCGTGCCCTGGGCCGCCGGTCTGGGCGGTGGCAGCTCCGACGCGGCCAGCACGCTGCTGGCCTTGAACCGGCTGTGGCGACTGCAATGGTCGCGCGCGCGCCTGCTCGAGCTGGCCGCGCGCATCGGTGCCGACGTGCCGTTCTTCGTCGGCGGGGAAAACGCCTTCGTCGAGGGCGTCGGAGAGCGTCTGACGCCGCTGCGCGTGCCGCGCCACTGGCTGGCTGTCGTCAAGCCCGCGGCCGGCCTGGCCACGCACGACATCTTCAGCCACCCGGCCCTCGTGCGCGACACACCGGCTGCTATACTCTCGGGCTTTCTTGCAGACGCATCGCAGTGTGGGTTTTGGGCTGAAAAGGGTGCGAACTGGGGTCGAAACGACCTGCAGCCGCCCGCCGAAGAGCGTTGCCCCGAGGTGGCCCAGGCCGCCGAATGGCTCGATCGACATTTCGGCAACAGCCGCATGACAGGCTCGGGCAGCGCGGTGTTTGCGAGGAACGGCATGGCTGACCAGCCCTTGGTGACATGGCCCACGGAACGGCTGGCGCCGGGTTGGGTGGGTCGGATGTGCCGCAGCTTGGACCAGCATCCGCTCTTGGGCTGGGCCGGCTGAAACGGTTTTGAGGGTGGTGGCGCGAGCCGCCTCCTGTGTAGGGGAGTCGCCAAGTTGGTTAAGGCATCGGATTTTGATTCCGACATGCGAGGGTTCGAGTCCTTCCTCCCCTGCCAAACTTTCTGCTTCGCGACCCACCAGCCCTGACCCGCCGCCTGCTCTGGAAAACCATCGTCGTGCTGTTCAACACCGTACTGTTCACAGGCAACGCCAACCGGGCGCTGGCACAGGAAATCGCGTCCAACCTCGGTGTCGAGCTGGGCAAGGCCACGGTCGGCCGCTTCTCCGATGGTGAAGTGACCGTTGAGCTGCACCAAAACGTGCGAGCGCGTGACGTCTTCGTGATCCAGTCGACCTGCGCGCCGACGAACGAGAACATCATCGAGCTGCTGATCATGGTCGATGCCTTGAAGCGCGCCAGCGCGCGCCGCATCACGGCCGTGATCCCCTACTTCGGTTATGCGCGCCAGGACCGCCGACCGCGCAGCACCCGGGTGCCTATCAGTGCCAAGGTGATCGCCAACCTGCTCGAGACCGTGGGCGTCGAGCGGGTGCTGACGATGGACCTGCACGCCGACCAGATCCAGGGCTTCTTCGATATTCCGGTCGACAACATCTATGCCTCGCCGGTGCTGCTCTCGGACCTGAAGAGCAAGAGCTACAACGATCTGATCGTGGTCTCGCCCGACGTCGGCGGCGTGGTTCGTGCGCGCGCGCTGGCCAAGCAGCTCGGCTGCGACCTGGCCATCATCGACAAGCGCCGCTCGGTGGCCAATGTGTCCGAAGTCATGCATGTGATCGGCGAAATCGACGGCCGCAACTGCGTCATCATGGACGACATGATCGACACCGCGGGCACGCTGGTGAAGGCCGCCGACGTGTTGAAGGAGCGCGGCGCGAAAAGCGTCTACGCCTATTGCACGCATGCGGTGTTCTCGGGCCCGGCGATCGAGCGCATCAAGGCCTCGGCACTCGACGAAGTGGTGATCTGCAACACGATCCCGCTCAGCGAGACGGCGATGGCTTGCAAGAAAGTTCGCCAGTTGTCGGTGGCATTCTTGTTTGCCGAGACGATACGGCGCATTTCGGATGGCGAGTCGGTGACGTCGCTGTTCGCCGAACAGAACAGTAACTTTTGATGGAAGAGCGGGCTGCCGTCGGCAGCCCTTTTCTTGTCGGGTCCTTGTCGGCCCTTTACCGGGAGCCCTGGTCGCGGGGCTCCAACATTGGAGTGAAAGCATGAAATTCGTCGCCTATGAGCGGACGTTGCAGGGGACCGGAGCGAGCCGCCGCCTGCGACTGACCGCGAAAGTCCCGGGCATCGTCTATGGGGCGGGAACGCCCACGATGATCGAGCTCGACCACAACGCGCTGTACTTCGCGTTGAAGAAGGAGGCCTTCCACTCGTCGCTGCTGGAGATGGAATTGGCCGGCAAGACCGAGAAGGTGCTGCTGCGCGACTTCCAGATGCATGCCTGGAAGCAGATCGTGCTGCATGTCGATTTCCAGCGCGTCGACGAGACGACCCGGATCACGAAGAAGGTGCCGCTGCACTTCATCAACGAAGAAAATTCACCGGCCGTCAAGACCGACAAGTGCCTGATCGCCCATGTCGTCACCGACGTCGAGATCCAGTGCCTGGCCTCGTCGCTGCCCGAGTTCCTGACCGTCGACCTGGGCAACCTGGTCAAGGGCCAGTCGCTGCATGTCAGCGATCTGGTGCTCGGCGAGGGCATCAAGGTCGTCACCCACGGCAAGAAGGATCCGGTCATCGCGGCCGTGACCGTGCCCAAGGAAGAAGTCGAAGAGGTGGCACCGGTGGCGGCGCCCGTCATTGCCGCGGCACCGGCACCGACCAAGGCCAAGAAGACCGAGAAGCAAAACAAGAAGTGATCGGCTATCGATGACACTTCTGGCCCCGCCTTCGCGGGGCCTTTTTGCTTCCGCGACCCCCTTATCATCGCCGCCACATGACGATTCGAATGTTGGTCGGCCTGGGCAATCCGGGCCCCGAGTACGGGGCCACGCGGCACAACGCCGGCTTCTGGTGGCTCGATGCGGTGGCCGCCAAGCTCGGCGCGCGACTGGTTCATGACCGCAACTACCACGGCCTAGTGGCGCGAGTGACACGCGCGGGCAGCGACACCCTGTGGCTTGTCGAGCCGCAGACCTACATGAATCTGTCGGGCAAGTCGGTGGCTGCGTTGGCCCGGTTCTTCAAGATCACACCCGAGCAGATCCTGGTCGCACACGATGAACTCGACCTCTTGCCCGGTCAGGTCAAGTTGAAGCAGGGCGGCAGCCACGCCGGCCACAACGGCTTGAAAGACATCGTCGCCCAGCTCGGCAGCGCCGACTTCTGGCGCCTGCGCCTGGGCATCGGCCACCCGGGGGTGAAGGCCGAGGTGATCGACTACGTCCTGAAAAAACCCTCGCAGGAACAGCGCGAGGCAATCGAGAAATGCGTGGCACTGTCGCTGCAGTCGCTGGACCTGCTGTTGGCCGGCGAGATGGAACGCGCCATGATGAAGGTGCACAGCAAACCACCGCGGCCCAAGCCGGCCGAGCCAGGAACACCATGAACATGCGCCGACCACGATCGAGCGCGGCCTTTGCGATGGCCGCGTGGCTGTGGCTGATCGCGGCTGGCGGCGCGAGCGCGGCAGCGCAGAAGGTGTACCGCTGCGGACCCGATGGCCGCATCTATTCGCAGACGCCGTGCAAGGAGGGCTACGAGGTCGACGCCGATGACAAGCGCAGCGCCGAGCAGCGCAAGGCAGCCGCCGAGGTCCTCAAGCGAGACGAGAAGCTGGCCGACAAGATGACCCGCGAACGTCTGGCCAGGGAGGCTGCCGCTGCCAAACAGGGTGCCGCCAGAATCGGCCCGCCGGCAGCAGCCAAGCCGGCGGCGTCATCCGCATCGGCCGCGGCCAAGAAGAAGCGCACCCCGGCCAAGCCCACGCAACCCTGACACAAATTCGCCTTCAGTCGAAGGCTCTGCGTATCGTGGCAGACGGCACCCGGGGCTGGTTCCCCAAGCGAAGACCACGACTGTTGCCCCAAAGGCGGGCCCGGGCAGGTGGCTGCGCGCCTGCGGGGCGCCGAGGAGCGCAGGCCTTGTGGCCCGCGCGCGCAGCGCGCTTCGTAGACTGACTCGTCGCACCCTGTCTGAGCGTAGCGAACGCAGTGAGCGCAGCGAGTTGTGCGACGGGCCACAAGGCCGAGCACCGCAGGGCAGTCGGAGCGAAGCGCAGACCGCCACGCCGAAGCGCTGCCGCCTGCCCGGGCGCGCCTTTGCCGCGCTACGGTGGGAAAGAAGTAGTTCGAAATTCGCCAATGGGCCAGTTGCGGCCCATCATCCCTACTTGGCAGAAAGCGAGCCTCTTTCAGCTGTGCTCACCAAAGCGACCTGTTGCTGCAAGCGCTGGTACTTGGCCCACAGCGTGGCCTTGGATTCGACGTGCTGCGGGTGCAGCGGTATGCACGCCACGGGGCAGACCTGCACGCATTGGGGTTCGTCGAAGTGGCCGACACACTCAGTGCAGCGCGAGGGCTCGATCTAGGTAGTAGTCCGGGCCCATCGAGATCGCCTGGTTCGGGCATTCGGGCTCGCACACGTCGCAGTTGATGCACTCGTCGGTGATCATCAGCGCCATGGGCACTACTCACGCGGCGTTTGCGCCACGCGCTCCTTGAGCTTCTCGAGCACCAGCGGGGCCACGAACTTGGACACGTCGCCACCCAGGGTGGCGATCTCGCGCACGAAAGTGCCGCTGATGAACTGGTGCTGGTCGCTCGGCGTCAGGAACAAGGTCTCGACCTCGGGCATCAACTGCCGGTTCATGCCGGCCATCTGGAATTCGTATTCGAAGTCACTGACCGCGCGCAGGCCACGCACCACCACCTTGCCACCCTGGGCAACGACGAAGTCGCGCAGCAGCCCACGCATTTCAAAGACCTCGACATTGCGATGCTGCGTGGTCAATGTGCGCGCAAGGTGCAGCCGCTCGCCGATCGAAAACATGGTTCGTTTGTGATGGCCTACGGCAACCGCGACGAGCAAGCGCTCGAACAAGCGGCTGGCGCGCGCAATCAGATCCTGATGGCCCAGCGTCATCGGGTCGAAGGTGCCGGGGTAAACGGCGGTGAGACGGGTGACGGAGGTCATGGCAAACGCGGCTTGGAGCGGCGGCAGTTTAGCCCGGCCCGCGCCGGAACAGGTTGGCGTGCACGGCACCCGCGCGCGCGTGGCGATATCGCGTATAGCCGTCCGGTGCAGCGGCGAACTCCCGCGGCGCTTCTAGGTACATGTAGCCGCCTTGCGCGACGCTGGGCGCCGCTGCGGCCAGCGCGGCGTCGAATAGCTCGGCGTCGAACGGTGGGTCGATCATGACCAGCTCGAAGCGCTCGGGCGCACAGCGTGACAGCCAGGCCAGCGCATCCGCGGCAATCACGCGTACCGACTCTGCCTGCAGCCGGTCCTTGACCTGCACCAGGCTGCGCACCAGGCTCGCGTCGCACTCCAGCAGCGACACCTCCGCGGCACCCCGCGACGCGGCCTCGAAGCCGAGCGCCCCGCTGCCGGCAAAGGCGTCGAGCACGCGCCAGCCCGTCAGATCCTGGCCGAGCCAGTTGAACAGCGTTTCCCGGATCCGATCGGGCGTCGGCCGCAGGCCGGGCTGGTCGGCCACCGGCAGCTTGCTGCGCTTCCACTGTCCGCCGATGATGCGAACGAAGCCCTTCACAGCCGCACGGCGATGCCGTCGCGGGCCATCAGTGCCTTGGCCTGGCCGACCGTGAATTCGCCGTAGTGGAAGATGCTGGCCGCCAGTACCGCATCCGCGCCGCCGATGCGAATGCCCTCGGCCAAATGCTCGAGCGTGCCGACTCCGCCCGAGGCGATCACCGGCACCGGCACCGCATCGCTCACGGCGCGGGTCAGTTCGAGATCGAAACCGCGTTTGGTGCCGTCGCGATCCATGCTGGTGAGCAGGATTTCGCCGGCGCCGAATTCGGCCATCTGCCGCGCCCAGGCCACGGCATCCAGGCCGGTGTCATGACGCCCGCCGCGGGTATAGACATGCCAGGCGCCGCCGCTTTGGCGCTTGGCATCGATAGCAACCACTATGCACTGGGCGCCGTACTTGTCGCTGGCTTCGCGAATCAACTCGGGCCGCGCCACGGCGGCCGAGTTGAAGCTGACCTTGTCGGCCCCGGCATTGAGCAGGCGGCGCACGTCGGCCACGCTGCGCACACCGCCGCCCACCGTCAACGGAATGAAGACCTGCGAGGCCACGGCCTCGATGATCGGCAGGATCAGGTCGCGGTCGTCGCTGGTCGCCGTGATGTCGAGGAAGGTCAGTTCGTCGGCGCCCTGCTCGTTGTAGCGGGCAGCGATCTCCACCGGGTCGCCTGCATCGCGCAATTCGACGAAGTTGACGCCCTTGACGACGCGCCCGCCGGTGACATCCAGGCAAGGGATGATGCGTTTGGCCAGCATCTCAGCCACCGCCGCTGGCGGCGGTCATGCCGTCGGGCCGCCGAGCTCGTCGGCCCGGCGCTGCGCGGCGCTGAAATCGAGTGCGCCGTTGTAGATCGCGCGGCCGCAGATCACGCCGTCTATGCCTTCGTTCTGCACACCGCACAGGCGTTCGATGTCGGCCATGCCGGCCAGCCCCCCCGAGGCGATGACGGGAATGGTCAGCGCCTGTGCGAGCTTGACGGTGGCTTCGATGTTGATGCCCGTGAGCATGCCGTCGCGGCCGATGTCGGTGTAGATCACGCCCTCGACGCCGTAATCCTCGAACTTCTTCGCCAGGTCGACGACTTCGTGGCCGGTCAGCTTGCTCCAGCCGTCGGTGGCCACCTTGCCGTCCTTGGCGTCGAGGCCGACGATGATGTGGCCGCCGAACGCCGTACAGGCGTCGCGCAGAAAGCCCGGCTTCTTGACCGCGGCCGTGCCGATGACGACGTAGCTCAGGCCGTTGTCGAGGTAACGCTCGATGGTATCCAGATCGCGCAGGCCGCCGCCGAGCTGGACCGGGATGCGATCGCCGACCGCCCGGATGATGGCTTTCACGGCCGCCTCGTTGACCGGCTTGCCGGCGAAGGCGCCGTTCAGATCGACCAGATGCAGACGCCGGGCACCGGCCGCGAGCCAGCGTTCGGCCATGGCCGCCGGGTCCTCGCCGAAAGTGGTGGCGGCCTTCATGTCACCCTGCTCGAGGCGCACGCAGTGACCGTCCTTGAGGTCGATCGCGGGTATCAGCAGCATGGTCGGCAGGCAGGGAGCGCTCGGGGCTTTGGAATCAGGGATTCCAAAGGAGGAAGTTGCGGTACAGCGTCAGACCGTCGTCAGCGCTCTTCTCGGGGTGGAACTGGGTGGCAAAAATGTTATCTCGCGCCACCGCCGAGGTAAAGCGCACGCCATAGTCGGTGAGGCCCGCGCTGTGGCGTGGGTCCGACGGCGTGGCGTGAAAACTGTGCACAAAGTAGAACCAGGCGTTGTCGGCGACCCCCGCCCACAGCGCATGCGGTCGCGCCTGCCGGACCCGGTTCCATCCCATCTGCGGCACCTTGTAGCGGCTGCCGTCGGGCTGCAGGGCCCCCTCCAGGCGAAAGCGCTCGACACGGCCGCCGATCAGTCCCAGTCCCGGTGTGTCCTGCTCCTCGCTGTGGTCGAGCAGCATCTGCATGCCCACGCAGACACCGAACAGCGGCTTGTTGGCGGCGGCGTGCAGCACGGCGTCCTTCAGTCCCGATGCGTGCAGTTCGCGCATGCAATCGCGCATCGCGCCCTGCCCGGGCAGCACCACACGCTCGGCGGCATACACGTCCTGCGGCCGTGCGGTCACGACCACCTCGACGCCGCTGCCGGCCGCCACGTGCAGCACCGCCTGCGACACCGAGCGCAGGTTGCCCATGCCGTAGTCGACGACGGCCACGCTGCCCGACATAACCTAGAGGAAGCCCTTGGTCGATGGAATCACGCCCACGCTGCGCACGTCGATGGCCAGCGCCATGCGCAGCGCACGGCCGAAGGCCTTGAACACCGTTTCGCATTGATGATGGGCGTTGGCGCCCTTCAGGTTGTCGATGTGCAGGGTGGCCAGCGCGTGGTTGGCGAAGCCCTGGAAGAACTCGAAGGTCAGCTGCGTATCGAACGCACCGACCATGCCACTCCTGAACGGCACGTCCATGTGCAGCCCGGGCCGGCCGGAGAAATCGATCACCACGCGCGACAGCGCTTCGTCCAGCGGCACGTAGGCATGGCCGTAGCGCATCAGGCCGGCCTTGTCGCCCACCGCCTTGGCCACCGCCAGGCCGAGCGTGATGCCCACGTCTTCCACCGTGTGGTGGCCGTCGATGTGCAAGTCGCCCTTGGCCTCGACGTCGAGGTCGATCAGGCCGTGGCGCGCCACCTGGTCGAGCATGTGGTCGAAGAATCCGATCCCGGTCGCCAGTTTGGCCTGGCCTGTGCCGTCGAGATCCACGCGCACGCGGATCTGCGTCTCTTTCGTATTGCGTTGCACCTCGGCCATGCGTGACATCACAAACTCGCTTTCAGGGCTTCGATCAGCTGCGTGTTTTCGTCGGGCGCGCCCACGGTCAGGCGCAGGCAGTTGGCCAGCAGCGGGTGCAGGCCGGCGATGTGCTTGACGAGCACGCCACGCGCCTTCAGGCCCTCGAAGGCCTGCTTCGAATCGGGCACCCGCACCAGCAGCATATTGGCATCGCTGGCAAACACGGTCACGCCCGGCAGCGCCGCCAGCGCGGCGGCCAGCCGTGCGCGCTCGGCACGCAGCAACGCCGCCTGCTCTGCAAACACGTCGGCATGCTCGAGGGCGAACAAGGTGGCCTCGGCATTGAGCACGCTGACGTTGTAGGGTGGCATGACCTTCTCGATCTGCTCGATCAGCGCTGCGGCGCCGGCCATGTAGCCCAGGCGCACGCCGGCGAGGCCGAACTTGGACAAGGTTCGCATCACCAGCACATGCGGCTGCGCGGCCATGCGCTGCATCCAGCTGCGCGAGGAAAAAGGCTGATAGGCCTCGTCGAAGACCACCAGCCCGTGCTGCGCACCGACCGCCGCCACGATGCGCTCGATCACGGCATCGTCGAACAGATTGCCGGTCGGGTTGTTCGGGTAGGCGATGTAGGTCAGCGCCGGCCGCTCGCGCTCGATCGCGGCCAGCATGGCGGCCTCGTCGAGCTCGAAGCGGGCCGTCAGCGGCACGCCGACGAATCTCAGCCCGCGCAGACGCGCCGACATCTCGTACATCACGAAGCCCGGCAGCGGCGCCAGCACCACCGCGCCCGGGACGTCGCAGGCCACCGACAACAGGTCGATCAGCTCGTCCGAGCCGTTGCCGATGATCACGCGGCAACCGGCGGGCACGGCGAAATGCTTGGCCAACGCCGCCGCCACCTCGCCCTTGCCGAGCGGATAGCGGTTCAGCGCAGCGCGCCCCAGGCGCTCGCCCAACTCGCGCTGCAGTGCAGGCGGCAGGCCGAAGGGGTTCTCCATCGCGTCGAGCTTGACCATTCCCGCGCTCGGCTGGATGGCATAACCGGCGGCAGATTGAACGTCCTGGCGGATCGTGCGCGCGATGCGCTCGGGCAAAGGGGTCACGCTCATCCTTTGATCCCGTCCACGCGCGATGGCGCACTGCCATTGGACATGGGCCGCAGCGATGGATCGAGGCCTTTCGAGTCGCATTTGCGCAGCCCGTGCATGGGCTTGCAGGCCCTCGCCATGGGCCAACTCGGCCGCGATCGGCCCAAGAATGCTCGCGCCCGTTGCGCTGACTTCGATGAGGCTGCTTCGCTTCTGAAAATCATAGACGCCGAGCGGCGACGAAAACCGGGCCGTTCCAGAAGTCGGCAGCACATGGTTCGGGCCGGCGCAATAGTCACCCAGGCTCTCGCTCGTGAAAGCGCCGAGGAAGATCGCGCCGGCGTGTTTGAGCAGGGGCTCCCAACGCTGTGGGTCGGCGCTCGACACTTCGAGGTGCTCGGGCGCGATGCGGTTGCTCAGCGCGCAGGCTTCTTCCATCGAGCGGGTGTGGATCAGCGCCCCACGCCCGTCCAGCGAGGCGCGAACGATCTCGCGGCGCGGCAAGGTGGGTAGCAGGCGGTTCATCGAGGCCCGCACCGCGTCGAGGTACCTCGCATCCGGACACAGCAGCAGGCTTTGCGCCAGCTCGTCGTGCTCGGCCTGTGAGAACAGGTCCATGGCCACCCAGTCGGCCGGTGTGCTGCCGTCGGCAATGACCAGGATCTCGCTCGGCCCGGCGATCATGTCGATGCCGACTTCGCCGAACACCCTGCGCTTGGCGCTGGCCACATAGGCATTGCCGGGGCCGGTGATCTTGTCTACACGCGCAATCGTCGCCGTGCCGTAGGCCAGTGCGGCCACGGCCTGCGCGCCGCCGATCGTGAACGCGCGCTGCACACCGGCCACATGCGCCGCCGCCAGCACCAGCGCATTGCGCTCGCCGCCGGGCGTCGGCACGACCATCACGATCTCGCCGACGCCGGCCACCTGGGCCGGCACGGCGTTCATCAGCACGCTCGAGGGGTACGCCGCCTTGCCGCCCGGCACGTAGATGCCGACGCGGTCTAGCGGCGTGACCTTCTGGCCGAGCAGGGTGCCGTCGGCGTCACGGTAGCTCCACGAGCGGCCGCAGGCCTCGAGCTGGCGCTCGTGGTAGCTGCGGATGCGAGCGGCCGCGGCCTGCAGGGCGTCGCGTTGCGCCGGCGTGATGGCCGCGTAGGCCGCACGCATCTCGCCGGGCGCCAGGGCCAGCACCGACATCGACGCCGGCGACAAGCCATCGAAGCGCGAGGTGTAGTCCAGCACCGCGGCATCGCCCCGCGCGCGCACGTCGGCCAGGATTTCGGCCACGCGCGCTTCGATCTGGGCGTCGGCCTGGGCCGACCAATGGCGCAGCTGAGCGAACTCGGCCTCGAAATCGGCGCTGCGGGTGTCGAGCTGACGCAGCGCAATCATGGCTGCAGCGCCGCCTCGAAGGCCTCGATCAGCGGCCGGATGGCCTCGCGCCTGAGTTTGAGCGCCGCCTGGTTGACGATCAGCCTGGACGAGATATCGACGATCTTCTCGACCTCGACCAGATCGTTGGCGCGCAGCGTACTGCCCGAGGACACCAGGTCGACGATCGCGTCGGCCAGCCCGGTCAGCGGCGCCAGCTCCATCGAGCCGTAGAGCTTGATCAGGTCGACGTGCACGCCCTTGTCGGCAAAGTGCTGGCGCGCGACGGCGGTGTACTTGGTCGCCACCCGGATGCGCGAGCCCGGCTTGATGGCGCTGGCGTAGTCGAAATCGGCGCGCGTGGCCACGCTCATGCGGCAGCGCGCGATCTTCAAATCCAGCGGCTGGTACAAGCCCTCGCCGCTGTGTTCGAGCAGGATGTCCTTGCCGGCCACGCCGAGGTCGGCGCCGCCGTATTGCACATAGGTCGGCACGTCGCTGGCCCGCACCAGCACCACGCGCACATCGGGCCGGCTGGTGGCCAGGATCAGCTTGCGCGAGGTCTCGGGGTCTTCCAGCACCGCGATGCCCGCGGCCTCGAGCAGCGGCAAGCACTCGTCGAGGATGCGGCCCTTGGATAGCGCGAGCGTGATCATCACAGGTCTCCCGCCGGGCCGCCCCAAGGGAGACCTGCGCCCCCTTGGGGGGCCGCGAACGAAGTGAGCTTGGGGGCTGTCATCCAGTCACCCTTTCGATGTCAGCACCGAGGGTGCGCAGCTTGGCCTCCATGCGGTCGTAACCGCGGTCGAGGTGGTAGATGCGCTCGACCTGGGTCTGACCCTCGGCCACCAGGCCGGCGATGACCAGGCTGGCCGAGGCGCGCAGGTCGGTGGCCATGACCGTGGCGCCCGACAGGCGCGGCACGCCGTGCACCACCGCGGTGTGGCCGTCGACTTCGATCCTGGCGCCCAGGCGCACCAGCTCGTTGACATGCATGAAACGGTTCTCGAAGATCGTTTCGCTGATGCGCGCACTGCCTTCGGCGATGCAGTTCACGGCCATCAGCTGGGCCTGCATGTCGGTCGGGAACGCCGGGTATTCGCTGGTGCGAAATCCGACCGCCTTGGGCCGGCCGTCGGCGCGCACACGAATCCAGTCGGCGCCGGCCTCGATGGTCGCGCCGGCCTCGCGCAGCTTGTCGACCAGCGCGTCGACATGGTCGGCACGCGTGCCGCGCAGGGTCACGTCACCGCCGGCCGCGACCACCGTGCACAGGAAGGTGCCGGTCTCGATGCGGTCGGGGATGATGCGGTGGCCACCCCGGGGCGCATGCAGCTGCTCGACACCCTGCACCTGGATGCGGCCGCTGCCATGGCCCTCGATCTTCGCGCCCATGGCGATCAGCAACTCGGCCAGGTCGGTCACCTCGGGCTCCTGCGCCGCGTTCTCGAGCAGCGTCTCACCCTGCGCAAGGGTCGCGGCCATCAGCAGGTTCTCGGTGCCGGTGACGGTGACCATGTCGGTGGTGATCCTCGCGCCGCGCAGGCATTGCACCCGGGCCACGATATAACCATGCTCGACCTCGATATCGGCACCCATGGCCAGCAGGCCCTTGATGTGCTGGTCGACCGGTCTCGAGCCGATCGCGCAGCCGCCGGGCAGCGAGACCCTGGCCCGACCCAGGCGGGCCAGCAGGGGGCCTAGCACCAGGATCGAGGCGCGCATCGTCTTCACCAGCTCGTACGGCGCTTCGGGATTGGCGACCACCGCTGCATCTAGCGTCACCGTTTCGTTGTGTTCGCCTGCACGCTCGGCCACAACGCCCATGTGGCGCAACAGCTTCAACATCGTCGCCACGTCCTGCAAGCGCGGCACGTTGTTCAGCACCACCGGCTCGGCGCAGAGCAGTGCCGCGGTCAGCTCGGGCAGTGCGGCGTTCTTTGCGCCGGCGATCGGCACCTCGCCTTGCAGCCGGCGCCCGCCGCGGATGAGAAGCTTGTCCATGATCGTTGTCGGTTCGCCCTCGGACATGCGCGCTGCGGAGGCCGGCTCCCGGTGCGCTGCTGCCGAGCACCACCGGCCACCCTGCGCGGCGTGCACGCCGCGGGCAGTGTCAGTGGTGGTGTGCCGGTGGGGCGCTTGCCGCGGACCCGGCCCGGGATGCCAGCCATTCGGCCGGTGTCAGTGTCTTCATCGACAGGGCGTGAATTTGTTCGCGCATTCTATCGCCCAAGGCCTCGTACACGCGTTGGTGGCGGGCCACGCGCGAGCGCCCCTCGAACTCGGCCGCGACGATGGTGGCAAAGAAGTGGCGCCCGTCACCCTCGACCTCGAGGTGCTCGCAGGCCAGGCCGGCGGCAATGAATGTGCGCACTTCTTCGGCGCTCGGGGTGCTGGCTGCCATGGTGTTCGAATTGTAGGTGCGCACTGTCGTACATTGCGGGCCATCGCAACCGAGCCGCCTAGCCATGAGCACCACGCAAATCGTCACCTGGGTTGTCCTGGTCACCCTGGCCCTGTGGATGCTGGCGGCCTACAACCGCCTGATCCGCCACCGCAACGAGATCGGCAACGCCTTCGCCCAGATCGACGTGCAGCTCAAACGCCGCTACGACCTGATCCCCAATCTGGTCGACGTCGCGCGCAAGTACGTGCAACATGAACGCGACACGCTCGAAGCAGTGATCGCCGCGCGCAACAGCGCCAGCAGTGCGGGGGATGCCGCGCGGGCCAAGCCGGCCGACGCCCAGCGCATCGGTGCGCTGCACAGCGCCGAGAGCACCCTGGCCGGTGTGATGAAGCAGCTGGCGGTAGTCGTCGAGGCCTACCCGGCGCTGAAGGCCGACGCCACGCTGCGCGAGCTGAGCGAGGAACTCGGCCACACCGAAAATCGCATCGCCTTCGCCCGCCAGGCCTTCAACGACAGTGTGCTGGACTACAACAACGCGGCCCAGCAGGCGCCGACCAACCTGGTTGCCGGCGTCTTCGGCTTCAAGCCGGCCGCCATGCTCGAGGCCACGGCCAGCGAGGCCGAACGCGGCGCCGTGCGTGTGAATCTGTAGGCTTTGCCAGCGCGATGCGCTTTCGCCAGCACGAGCAGACCGCCAGCCAGACCACGCTGCAGCTGTTGGCGCTGTTCGCGCTGGTCGTGGCCGGGCTGGTGCTCGCGGTCAACGGGGTGCTGGCGCTGATTTACCGCCTGACATTCCCGTTCGTGCACGGATTTCCGGCGCTGTTCTTCGAAACCAACAGTGCGCTGGTACTGCTGTTCGTGCTCGGCGGCTGCTGGATCGAATCGCTGCGTCTGCGCGAAGGCGGTGTGCATGTGGCGCGGCTGGCCGGCGGGCGCGAGGCCCAGGTTTCGGCCGGCGGCGACCTCGGCAGGCTGGAGCGGCGATTCGCCCACACGGTGCAGGAAATGGTCATCGCCAGCGGCCACAGCGTCACGCCCGCAGCCTGGGTGCTGCCCCGCGACGACGCGATCAACGCCCTGGCTGCCGGCTGGGGCGGCAGCGATGCGGTGGTCGCCGTCACGCGCGGCGCACTCGAACGCCTGACGCGCGCCGAGCTGCAAGGTGTGGTGGCCCATGAATTCAGCCACCTGGTACATGGCGACACACGGTTGAACATGCGCCTGGTGGGCCTGGTCTGGGGTCTGCAGATGATCTGGGGCCTGGGCCTGTCGTTATGGGCCAGCGACGACAACGGCCGGCGCGGCCCGGCCGCGCTGTTCGGCCTGGGCCTGATGGCGGTGGGCTCGCTGGGTTGGGCCGCAGGACGCCTGCTGCAGGCCGCGGTGAGCCGGCAACGCGAGTTCCTGGCCGACGCCTCGGCCGTGAAGTACACGCGCGCCGTCGACGGCCTGGGCGGCGCCCTGCGCAAGATCGCCGGCCAGCAGCTGCAGGGACGCACCGGCCTGCAGAGCGCGCACGCGGCGAGTCTGGCCCACCTGCTGCTGGAAAACCGCGCCAGCACGCGTTGGCGCGGCTTGTGGCAAACGCATCCCCCACTGGCCGAGCGCCTGCGCCGGCTGTATGGTCACGAGGTATTGCCCTTGTCGGCCGACGTGGTTGCCCTCGAGCCCGGCGAAGGCGAGGAGAGCCAAGGAGTCGGCAGCGCGCTGCACATCGCGCCGACAATGCCCATCGGCAGCACCAGCCCCCACACCGATATGACGCCCGAAGCCCAGCGCCACGATGCCTTCCAGCGGCCCACTTCTTTCGACGCCCGCGAGCGCGAGCGCGAGGCCCTTGCGCGCATCGAGCGCTGGCATGGCCCGGGGGAATGGCAGGCGGCGATGCTGGCCCTGGCCATAGCCCCGGCTGCGCCGGATGCCGGGGCGCGTTGGGAGGCGTGGCTCGCTGCCACGGCCGACCTGAACGTCGCCGCCGCGGTACGGCGCGAGGTCGAGGCCTTGGGGCCTGCAGCGCGGCGCCAGGTGTTCACCATCCTGATGCAACGCGCGCGCAGCGCGGCGCCAGGCCAGGGCCGCGCGCAGTGGCGTGCCTTGCGGCGGCGCTGGGCCCTGCTGCCGCCGAGCGCCGCCGCGCAGTGGCAGGCCCTGGCCTTGCGTCTACTGCTCAGCCCACGCGCCACGGCCGTGCCGCATGCCGGTGGCGGTGCGGCGGCGTTGGAGCGCCATGCGCGGGCGGCGCACGCGGCGAGCAGCCAGCTCGCTCGCGTGCTGGACGCCCCCGGCGATGCCGCTCGGGCCTGGCTGAATGCCGCTGCCGCGCAACTGGGCGAGTTCGGGGCGCCCGCGCCGCGCGGACCGACCGCCGGCTTGGCGCCGCTCGCACCGCAGCGTCAGCTGTGGCTGGCGCTGCGCGTGCGCCGCGTCGGGCCGATGCAGCGGCCGCTGCTGATTCGCGCCTGGTTGCGGGCCGCCGAGCAGAGTGGCCTGGGTCAACACGCCGGCACGGGCGACGCCTTGTACCTCGCCTGTCTGCTGCTCGATGTGCCGCTGCCCGAAGTCTTGACCCGCTGAGCGTCCGGCGCGACGGCCTCAATTACGAATCTTGTAGCCCGTGGCCAGCAGGCGCAGCGCAACGGCGGCGACGACGGCGAAACTAGCAGTCACCACCGCCAGGCTCAGCCACGGCGAGGCGTCGCTGGCGCCGAAGAAGCCGCGCCGAAAACCGTCGATCATGTAGAAGAACGGATTGGCGTGCGACAGCGCGAGCCAGAACGTGGGCAACGAATTGACCGAATAGAACACGCCGGAGAGGAAGGTCATCGGCATGATGATGAAGTTCTGGAACGCCGCGGTCTGGTCGAACTTCTCCGCCCACAGGCCCGAGATCAGGCCCAGCGTGCCGAGCATGCCCGCACCGAGCACGGCGAAGACGACGATCCACCAGGGCTCGGCGAAGTGCGGCGGCGCAAACCAGACCGTGACCGCGAACACGCCCAGCCCGACCGCCAGCCCGCGCACCACGCTGGCACCGACATAGGCCGCGAACCAAGCCCAGTGCGACAGCGGCGTCACGAGCAGGAACACCAGGTTGCCGGTGACCTTGCTCTGGATCAGCGAGCTGCTGCTGTTGGCGTAGGCGTTCTGCAGCACGCTCATCATCACCAGCCCAGGCACCAGAAAACTGGTGTAACCCACGCCGGGAAAGACCTGCACATGGTCTTCCAGCACGTGGCCGAAGATCAGCAGGTACAGCACCGCGGTCAGCACCGGCGCGGCGACGGTCTGCACGCTGACCTTCCAGAAGCGCAGGATCTCCTTGTCGAACAGCGTGCGCGCACCCGCCAGGTTGAGGCTCATGACAGGGTCTCGCGCTGCATGATCTCGAGGAACACGTCTTCCAGGTCGGCGCGGCCGATCTCCAGGTCTTCGACCTTGACGCCGGCCTGGCGCAACTGGCCGAGGATGGTCTCGATCTCGGCCGCGTCGTGCGCCGTCACCTGCGCCATGCGGCCGGTCACGCGGGCACGCGCCGCCACCACCGGCGGCAAGGCCTGGTCGGTCTTGAAACGAAGCATCGTGCTGGCGGTGCCGGCGAGCAGGTTGGCGGTGCGGTCGAGCGCAACGACACGGCCCTGCTTCAACATCGCGATGCGCCCGCACAGCGCCTCGGCCTCTTCGAGGTAATGCGTCGTCAGCAGCACGGTGTGGCCCTGCTTGTTCAGCCCGGCGATGAAGCCCCACAGCGTCTGTCGCAACTCGACGTCGACACCGGCCGTCGGCTCGTCGAGCACGATCACCGGCGGCTTGTGCACCAGCGCCTGGGCCACCAGCACGCGGCGCTTCATGCCGCCAGACAGCGCGCGCATGTTGACCTTGGCCTTGTCGGCCAGGCCCAGCCCGGCCAGCAATTCGGCGATCCAGGCGCCGTTGTCGCGGATGCCGAAATAGCCGCTCTGAATGCGCAGGCACTCGCCGACCGAGAAGAAGGGGTCGAACACCAGTTCCTGCGGCACCACGCCGATGGCCCGGCGCGCGGCGGCGTAGTCGACCACCACGTCGTGGCCCATCACCGTGACGCGGCCGGTGCTGGCGCGCGTCAGGCCCGCCAACACCGAGATCAGCGTCGTCTTGCCGGCGCCGTTGGGGCCGAGCAGGCCGAAGAACTCACCCTCTTCGATGGACAGCGACACGCCATCGAGGGCATGTACATCGGCGCGAGCGCCGGAGCGGCTGGCGTAGGTCTTGGCAACACGGTCGAAGACAACGGCAGCAGGCATGGCGCGCCATTGTAGGCAGCCGGCCCAGCGCTCACTGCCGGGCTCTGCGGGTCTGTCTGCGCTTGACATATCGCACGAAGCCCGGATGATGCGCCCGGCGCTGGAGTGGCGCGGCCGTCAACAAACCCAAACGCTTTGGCAGAGGGCTCATGCAACACCCATTACTCCTCGTCAACACGGCGCGCGCCTTGATAGTCGCGGCCGCCCTGATCGGCGCCGGGTCCGCGATCGCGCAAGCATCGGCGCTCGAGCGTGGCCGGTACCTGGTAACCACGATCATGGCTTGCGGCAACTGCCATACGCCCAAGGATGGCGAAGGGCGACCGGTCGCTGGCAAAGAGTTGGCCGGCGGCGGCGTCGGATTTGATATCCCTCCCTTTGCTGGCACGGCTGCGAACATCACGCCTGACCGCGAAACCGGCATCGGCTCATGGACCGACGACGAGATCAAGCGTGCCATAACCCACGGCGAGCGGCCCGATCGCGGGCCGCAGGCAGGCAAACCGCTGGGCGTGCCGATGGCTGCCAATTTCTTCAAGGCACTGCTGCCGAGCGATCTCGATGCGATCGTGGCCTACCTTCGCTCGGTTCCGGCCGTGCATAACGTGTTGCCCGCACCGACCTATCGCCTGCCGAATCGGCGCGAGTCCTTTGCCGAGGCCGACCGCGGCTTCACCGCGCGCGACATGCAGGACAAGGCGCGCCGCGGTGCCTATCTCGCCACGATCGGCCATTGCCTCGAATGCCATACGCCGCAGGAGCGCGGCGAATTGCAGTTCGACACCGCACTGGGTGCCGGTGGCAGGCCATTCCTGCCGTCGTTCGTCAAAGGCCTGCCCGAGAGCTGGGCGGGTGCGGTTTCACGCAACATCACCTCTCATCCCGACAAGGGCCTAGGCAATTGGAGCGATACGGACATCAAGCGCGCGATCACAAAGGGTGTCGGGCGCGACGGACGCAAGCTGCAGCTGCCGATGGCATTCGCCTGGTACACCGGCATTCGCGATGAGGACCTCGACGCCATCGTTGCATACCTGCGTACGCTCCCGCCACAGCCTCGCTGATTCGAGCCCGGCGTGCTGACCAGGGCCTCGCAAGCGGCGGCGATTCACGCATGACGCCATCACGCATCGCCGCGCTGACCATTGTCGCGATGCTGGCCTTCGCCGCGAATTCGCTGCTGTGCCGCGTGGCCTTGGAGCGGGCGAGCATCGACGCAGCCAGTTTCGGCGCGCTGCGATTGGTATCCGGGTCGCTGATGTTGGCCGCGATCGTGCACCTGCGGCCAGGTCCGGCGCGTGCGGCGCGCACCGACTGGTTCGCTGCCGTGATGTTGTGGGCCTATGTCGCATGCTTCTCGTTCGCGTACCTCGCGCTGGCCGCCGGCACCGGCGCCTTGATCCTCTTCGGCGCAGTTCAGCTGACCATGTTTGCCGTCGGCCTGTGGGGCGGCGAGCGCTTCACGGCCACCGCCTGGGCCGGGCTCGCATTGGCAGTCAGCGGCCTGGTCTACCTGGTGTTGCCCGGCATCGCCGCGCCGGCGCCATCGAGCGCGGCGTTGATGGCCATGGCAGGCGTCGCCTGGGGTATCTACTCACTGCGCGGGCGCGGTTCGGGTGACCCGGTGGCCGCGAGCGCCGGCAATTTTCTGCGTGCTGCGCCGCTCGCGCTGGCCCTGAGCGTGGTTTTCGCATCCAGCATGCATGCCAGTAGCGTGGGCATCGCACTGGCCATCGCGTCGGGTGCCATCACTTCAGGCCTCGGCTACGTGGTCTGGTACGCCGCGCTGCCCGGTCTGAGCGCCTTGCGTGCGGCCACGGTGCAATTGTCGGTGCCACCATTGGCGGCATTCGGAGGCGTGCTGCTGCTCTCGGAGGCGCTGTCATCGCGCTTGCTGCTGGCATCGACTGCCATTCTCAGCGGCGTCGCGCTCGTGCTGTTCAGTCGCGCGCGAGCCGCTGGCCCGCACACCGGCACCTGAACACATGGCGTGCAATCGCGCTGCGATTCGACCGTCGCCGATCCTTGGTGCAAGATCGCGCCCAGCATGCCCGACGCGATCAAGAAACCACGCCGCACCGCCGAGCGCATCCTCGAGGTCACGCTCGAGCTGTTCAACCGCTTCGGCGAGCCCAACGTCAGCACCACGGCGATCTCCGCCGAGCTGGGTATCAGCCCGGGCAACCTGTACTACCACTACCCGGCCAAGGACGAGCTGATCAACGCGCTGTTCGGGCGCTACGAAAAAGCCCTGGACGAACTGCTGCGCGCCGCCGACGACGTGCGCAACGTCGAAGACGCCTGGTTGTTCTTCCACATGCTGTTCGAGCTGATCTGGCGCTACCGCTTCCTGTACCGCGACCTGAACGACCTGCTGTCCAAGAATCGCCGGCTGGAAACCCACTTCCAGGCGGTGCTCCGGGACAAGGGCCGCGCGGTGCAGGCCGTGCTCGGCGGCCTGGCGCGCGGCAGCGCGGTCAAGATCGATGCCGCGCAGGCCGAGCCGGTGGCCACCGCGATGGTGGTGGTGCTGAGCTACTGGCTAAGCTACGAGTACGTGCGCGACCCGCGCCATGCCCTCGAGGCCGAGCGCGCAGGCGCAGCTCTGGCGCGCGGTGCTTACCATGTGCTCAGCCTGCTGATGCCCTACCTGGACGCGGACGAGCGCAACCACCTGCATGGACTGGTGGCGCCGTACCGCCAGAGCTGACCCGTCAACCATAGGAGACCTGCCCGATGTCGAAGTGGACCGCCTTCCCCTACCCCCTGTATGACATCGATGCGGCCAAGCTGAAGAAGCAATGGACTCGCCTGCACGCAGGCGACGCCGAGCCCTTGCCCAAGGACCCCAAGGTGCTCGACGCCTGGGCGCTGTTTCATGCCGGCGAATTCCGCATGGCCTTCGACGCCGGGCTGAAGGCCGGCGGCGGCGGTGTGACGGTGGCCAACAAGGCGCAGGCGATCTACGCCAACTACCTGGAGCAGAACGAGAAGAGCAAGCTGGCCCTGTTCCAGGAAGTGATGGCCCGGGCCCAGGCCCAGGCCGCCGCCGAGCCGAAGAACGCCAACGCGCACTACTGGATGGCCTACGCCATCGGCCGCTACGGCCAGGGCATCAGCGTGGCCAAGGCGCTGTCGCAGGGGCTGGGCGTGAAAGTCAAGGCGGCGCTCGAAACGACCATCGAGCTGGCGCCCAAACATGCCGATGCGCATATCGCACTGGGCGCCTTTCATGCCGAGGTGATCGACAAGGTGGGCACGCTGCTGGGCAAGACGCAGGGCGCGAGCAAGGCCATCGGGCTGGCACTGTTCCAGCAGGCGCTCAAGCTCAACCCGGGCAGCGCGATCGCGATGATCGAATACGCCAACGGCCTGGTCATGCTCGAAGGCGACAAGAAGATGAAAGAGGCCGAAAAGCTGTACGCCGACGCCGCGGCCTGCAAACCGGCCGACGCGATGGAGAGGCTGGACGTGGAGCTGGCCAAGTCCGAGCTCGACGAATGACGCGGCCCAGCTCGCTACCGCCTGGGCCGCCTTTGTGCCCTGGCCCAGCCTGGTGCTGGCGCTGACCCCTGGGCCGGGCGTGGCCTACATCGTGACGCGCACGCTGGCGCAAGGGCGTGCGGCCGGCCTGGCCTCGGTGGCCGGCGTGGCAGCAGGCAACCTGGGTAACGCGCTCGGTGCCTCGCTCGGGCTGGCGGCGCTGTTCGCGCTGTCGTCGGCCGCGTTCACGCTCGTCAAGTGGGCCGGTGCCGCCTACCTGGTGTGGCTGGGCCTGCAGGCCTTGCGCCGGCCGCCGGAGGGCGATGCGGCGCAGGGCGCGTTTGGCGCGCCGCGCCTGGCCATCGTCTTTCGCGACGGCTTCGTCGTGGCCCTGCTCAACCCGAAGACGGCGCTGTTCTTCGCCGCCTTCCTGCCCCAGTTCATGGAACCGGCCGCCAATGCCGTACCGCAGGCGGCGCTGCTGGGGGCCGTATTCGTGCTGCTGGCGGCGACCACCGACAGCGGCTACGTGCTGCTGGCCGGTGCGGCTGCGCGGGCACTGGCCGGCCGCAGCGCGCCGCGCATCGCCGGGCTCGGCCGCTATGCCGCCGCGGCGACCTACATCGGCCTGGGCCTGTACACCGCGGCGTTGTCGGCACGGCCACGCTGAGAAGTGGCTCCGCTCGTCTGAACACGATCCGGGCTGAGATAAGTGGATCGGCTGCGGTTTGATCTGCCTCGGTGCAGGGTTGTCCACGGCGGCGGGCGGGCGTCGCTTGCGACGAACGCACGACCGACGCGGTGGGCAACCCGTGTTCGACGCTCATGCTGCTTGCCGGATCGCGGGCAGCGCCGCGAAGTACACCACATCGGGCGTGCGCCCGTCGTGCGCGCTGTGCGGCCGGCGCGAGTTGTAGAAGTCGATGTAGCGCGAGATCCCGGCGCGCGCTTGGCTCACCGTCTCGTAGGCCTTGAGGTACACGTCCTCGTACTTCACGCTCTTCCACAGCCGCTCGACGAAGACGTTGTCGCGCCACTGGCCGCGGCCGTCCATGCTGATCTGGATGCCGTGCTTGTGCAGCTCGCCGGTGAACTCGGCGCCGGTGAACTGGCTGCCCTGATCGGTGTTGATGATCTCGGGCTTGCCGTACGGGCGATGGCCTCCTCGAGCGCCTCGACGCAGAAGTCGGCCTCCATCGTGATCGACACCCGGTGCGCGAGCACCCTGCGGCTGTGCCAGTCCACCACGGCAGTCAGGAAGACGAAGCCGCGTGCCATCGGGATGTAGGTGATGTCCATCGCCCAGACCTGGTTGGCACGATCGATCGTCAGGCCGCGCAGCAGGTACGGGAAGACCGGGTGCCCGGGGTGCTTCTTGCTCGTGTTGGGCTTGCGGTACAGCGCCTCGATGCCCATGCGGCGCATCAGCGTGGCCACGTGCCGGCGCCCGACTTCGAAGCCTTCGCCGTTGAGCAGGTCGCGCAGCATGCGGCTGCCCGCGAACGGCTGCTCCAGGTGCAACTCGTCGATGCGCCTGCATCAGTCGCAGATCGGCTCCGGACACGGGCTCGGCTGGTAGTACACCGTGCCGCGGCTGATGCTCACCATTGCGGCCTGGCGCTTGATCGGCAGGGCGTGGGTGCGGTCGATCATTTCCTTGCGCTCAGCATGCCGGCCTTGGTGAGCGCGCCTTCTAAAAAATCATTCTCCAGGGCCAGCTGGCCGATCTTGGCGTGCAGCGCCTTGAGATCGACCGGCGGCTCGCTCGGCGCCGCCGCGCCGCCGAACACGTCGGCCGCGCGTTCGAGCAACTGTCGTCGCCAGTCGATGATCTGGGTGGGGTGCACATCGTACTGCTGCGCCATCTCGGCCACCGTCTTGTCGCCTTTGACGGCGGCCAACGCCACCTTGGCCTTGAATGTCGCCGAGTGGTTGCGGCGCGGTCTCTTGCTCATGCTCTCTGCTCCTGTCATACCGGGCTCTGTCCTCGCCCATTGGAGCAGCCTCTTCACTTATCGCCGTGTTCAGAATTGCGGGGCCACTTCTCCACAAGGAGATCGGACCCCTGTGTTTGTACGCGTCATCACGGCCGAAGCCGCCACAGGGTCGATGCCGATCCGTGTGGCGGCCTTCTTCACTGCGTCGTTGTGCTTGGCGTGCGCGGCGATGCGCTTGTCGCACCCGGCGATGTGTTCATCGAGCTCGCGCGCTGGCTGTGCGCACGCTGCAGCACGAGCCTGTACAGCCCGGGCGACGCGCCCGAGTGGAAGCGCAGGACATGGCGCGTGCAAGCTTGCCACGCGCGCATTGACGCGCAGTGCGCGTTCGGGGTTCAATTCAATCCGCCTTCGCGCGGACACCGCTCTTCGCTTCGCAAGACGGGTCATTGCCCGCTCTCATTAGGCGTCTGAAATCACCCTATGCGCCACCTGCTCGCCGCCGTCGCCATCCTCGTGCTTGCAATATCAACGCCAGCGTCTGCGCAAGAGTCCCCGCTCGAGCAACTGACATGGCTGTCCGGCTGCTGGGCCGCGGAGTCTGGCGAGGCAGGCTCGGGGGAACACTGGTTACCTTTGGCTGGTGGAACCATGCTGGGAATCGGAAGGACGGTCAGAAACGGCAAGACCGTCGAGCATGAATTTCTCCAGATCCGGCTGAATGCGGAAGGCAAAGTGGTCTATATCGCCCTACCCTCGCGCCAGAAAGAGGCGACCTTTGTGGCTTCGAGCATTGGGGAGCGCGCGATCACGTTCGAGAATCTGCAACACGACTTTCCTCAGCGCATCATCTACCGGGCCCTTGCAGAGAATCGTCTCGCAGCACGAATCGAGGGTATGCGCGGCGGCAACTTGCGCGGCATCGATTTCCCGATGACACGCGTTTCCTGCGAGGCATCTTTGGGCAGTGTGCCAAGCAAGTGACGGACGCCTTCCGTCGAGGGTTGTGCATCCAATGAAAATGGCGTCGGCAACATGAGCAAAGGCCTTGCACGCAGCTACATGCGTGCGGCGCTGTCAGCGCAGCGGCGACCGAAAGTCGCCGGCTGGCCAAATGAGGCTTGAGCGTTCTCATGACAATGCTGCTCCAGGCACGCTCATAAACAAATAGCTGAGATTCAATGTTTAGAAACCTTAAGTCGCTTCTGTTGCCAGCCACCAAGAAGGCAGCGTCGCCGTCGGCTTTGCAAAAGCGATTCCCACAATACAAGATAGGGCGGGGTTCGTATGCCGGCGAGTTGAAGATATTGTCGTGGGACGAAGGCGCTACGCTGGCCATTGGTAATTATTGTTCAATCGCAACCGGCGTAACGATACTGCTGGGGGGCGAGCATCCGACTGACTGGGTGACCACATTCCCATTCCACTTTCATTGGAAGGAAATCGGCCCAATGTCTGGGCACCCCAAATCAAAGGGTGACGTCACGATAGGCAGTGACGTTTGGCTCGGTCTGGAATGCACGGTCGCTTCTGGCGTTTCAATCGGCCACGGCGCCGTGGTTGGAGCGCGCGCTGTGGTCACCAAGAATGTCCCGCCGTATGCAATCGTTGCGGGGAATCCAGCGGCTGTCGTCAAGTACAGATTCGACAGGGAGGTGATAGATGCTCTCCTAAAAATCGAGTGGTGGAACTGGACTGAAGAGAAGATAAAGAGCAATGTTCTTACGTTGCTGAGCAACCGAATCGGTGACTTCATTAAGGCGAATTCCCGCGGCTAGCGACATCGTCGAGCCGGCTCGGGCCGCTGCCGCGCGCTCATAGTGGTGAGTTCCAAACGGAGCACTTATGCAAGATTCAATGGTCACCACCGCGCCCACGCTGCCGGGGTACAAGGTCATCCAGAGTTTCGGTGTCGTTCGCGGCATCACGGTGCGCTCGCGGTCGATCGTCGGCAACTTCTTCGGCGGCTTGCAATCGCTGTTCGGCGGCAACATCACCATCTACACGAATTTGTGCGAGCGCGCCCGTTCGGATACCTACAAACTCATGTGCGAACAAGCGCGAGGGGCCGGCGCCAACGCCATCGTCGCCATGCGCTATGACGCCACCGAGTTGATGGCCGGGCTGACCGAGGTACTCTGCTACGGCACGGCCGTGAGGGTTGTCGCCGAGCGCGAGGCCTGACTCTTGCCCGGGCCGCGAGCGCCTGCCACGCCACTCGACAAGGATTGCCATGCCGCCACAAGGTCGCACGTTCGTCGTCGCACTCTGCGCGGCTGCAGCGGTTTCATGCAGCTCGGTGCCTGACGCGGCGCCTGAACCCACGGTTGACGGTGGCGTGGTGCAAATTCGCATGCGCCTCACCGCCGTGGGCCCTGGTTGGCAGCAAGAGTTCGAGAAGACGCGCGACGAACTGGCGGCTCAGTCCATGCGCGGGCTCGATCGCCCGTTGCGCCTTAGCTTTGCGTCCATTCCGCTCGCCCCGCCGCCGGGCGCCGAAGTGACGGTTCGATTCGCGATCAGCTCGACCGGCCAACTGGTCAAGTCGCGCGTGATGCATACCAGCGGCCTGTCGGGCAGTGCCGGGTCGGACGCACTGGCATCGATGATGCGCTCGTTGCCACAATGGCGCTTCGCGCCGCCAATGCAGGCCGGCAAGCCCATCGCCTACTGCTGCGTACAACTGACCTTCGACTGAACCTACCGTCTGGCGGCCCAAAGTGCATGCTGCAAGCCATGGCCGCTCGGCGTTCTACCTGGAGACGTTCAGCCTTCAAGCCCCTGAGTGGTACCTATCACTCGGTTATCGGGTGGCGCACGAACACGCCGTGTATCCGCATGGCATCGTCAAGTTCCTGATGGTCAAACATGTGGGGGCCGCGCCTTGATCCGTCGCTCGCGCGGCAACGCCGCATGAAGATCGCCGTTGTCGTCATCCTGGCCTACTGCGGCCTGTGCGCGGCGCTGTTCCTGTACCAGCGCAAGCTGATCTACCTGCCGCAGCCGCGCACGCCGGTCAGCGGCGCGACGGTGATCACCCTGCCGGTCGATGGGGCCCGGGTGCTGGTCACGGCGCAGCCGCGCAGCGGGCCGAAGGCCCTGCTCTACTTCGGCGGCAATGCGGAAGATGTGGCCGTCAGCCTGCCGGGCCTGGCGAGCACCTTTGCCGACCATGCCGTTTACCTGCTGCACTACCGGGGTTATGGCGGCAGTTCGGGCTCGCCTTCGGAGGCCGCGTTGATCGCCGATGCGCTGGCGCTGTTCGACCAGGTGCGCAGCGAGCACCCGCACATCGTCGTCGTCGGCCGCAGTCTGGGCAGCGGCGTCGCCGTGCACCTGGCCAGCCTGCGCCCCGTCGCGCGCCTGGTACTGGTCACGCCCTACGACAGCCTGCTGGACCTGGCCGCTGCGCAGTTTGCCTATGTTCCGGTGCGCTGGCTGCTGCGCGACAAGTTCGAGTCCTGGCGCTATGCGCCACTCATCGAGGTGCCGACGCTGGTCGTGGTGGCCGAACACGACGAGGTCATCCCGCGCAAGAGCACGGACGCATTGCTGAGTCATTTTCGCGCGGGGGTCGCTACGTTCAAGGTGATTGCCGGCGCGAGCCACAACAGCCTCTTGGAGAATCCTGCCTACCTGCCGCTGCTCGCGGCTGGGCCATGAGCGGTGCGCACCGGCCTCGAGCGATACCTGCGCCCTTGGGCCAGGCGGTGGCTGTGACTTGCAAGACCTTGACCCTCGCCGCCCTGCTGCTGGCGACGACCATGGCCCTGGCCCAAACGCAGACCGATGGTGCGGGCCACTGCGGGGAAGTGGTGACGGTCGGCACGCATGGCCGGACCACGACACGCTACGCGCTCGCGTACCCGCAACCCGAGCCGGCACCCGCCGGGCGCGTTGCGCTCGTGCTGTTGGTAGGCGGCGGCGGCCACCTCGACCTTGACGACCGCGGCTGTGCACGTGCGTTGAGCGGCAATTCACTGGTGCGATCGCTGTCGCATTTCCACGGCGAAGGCTTCATCACCGCGTTGGTCGATGCGCCGTCGGATCATGCGGGCGGCGATGGCCTGGCGGGATTCCGAGTCACCGCGTCGCACAGCGCAGACCTGGCCCAGCTGATCGCCGACCTGCGCCGACGCACGGGGGCAGCCGTCTGGCTGGTGGGTACCAGCCGGGGCTCGATTTCCGCGGTCAACGCCGCGTCGCAGCTTGCCGGGCCGGCGGCGATCGATGGCCTGGTGCTGACTTCGGCCCTGATGTCGGGCCACAACGGCGGACGCAAGTCGTGGCTGGCGCAGACGGTGTTCGACCTGCCCCTGGAGGCGATCCGGGTGCCGGTGCTGGTGGTCGGTCACGAAGGCGACGGCTGCCCGCGCTCACCACCACGTCTGATGGGCCAGATCACTGCGAGAACCAACGCTGAACGCGAGCAGGTCGTGACCGTGACCGGTGGCTCGATCCGTACCGGGCCGGGCGTCGACGCCTGCGAAGGCCGCGCGCCGCATGGTTTCGTCGATCAGGAAGCCGAGGTCGTGGCCGGCATCGCACGCTTCATCCGCGGCGGGATGTATTAGGCTCGGCGCCCACAGGAGGCCACCATGGTCGTTCGCGTCGTTCGGCTCGGCAGTGCACGTGAGGAAGATGAAGGCACGCGCATCGGTACGGTGCGCCGGCCGCCGCGCGGCGTGCCCAAGGCCGCGTTCGCGGCGCAGAACTGGTACGACGTCTGGTACCCCAACCTGGCACCCAGCGTGCCGACCATGAAGCTGGCGCAGGCGGCGACCACGCCGGCGCAATGGGCGGCATTTGCCAGGCGCTACCGGGCCGAGATGTCGGCGCCCGACGCCGCGCGCAGCATCGAGCTGCTGGCGGCGCTGTCGCAGCAGGCCCATTTCTCGGTCGGCTGTTATTGCGCGGACGAGACGCGCTGTCACCGCTCGCTGTTGCGCGCCCTGTTGATCGAGAAAGGCGCCCTGTGCGCCGCCGCGCGCTGAGCGCAAACAAAACGGTCCGAATCGCCATCCACATGACACAAGCTGCAGGCACAACTATCGACCCACTGGCGCTGTGGCAGCAGATCGCGCGCGACCGCGACGCGCGTGGCCTGGCCGGCATGCTGGCCGACGACGTGGTCTTCCACTCGCCGGTGGTGCACACGCCGCAGCGCGGCAAGGCCATCACCAGCCTGTACCTCGCCGCGGCACTGCAGGTGTTCGGCGTTGACAGCTTTCGTTATGTGCGCGAGCTGCGTGGTGCACACGACGCGGTGCTGGAGTTCACGCTGGAAATCGACGGCATCCAGATCAACGGCGTGGACCTCCTGCGCTGGGACGACGCGGGCCGAGTGACCGAATTCAAGGTCATGCTGCGCCCGCTGCAGGCCCTGCACCTGATTCAGCAGAAAATGGCCGCCCTGCTACAACCACACAAACCATGACCGCTTACCTGATTGCCGATGTCGAGGTCCTCGACAGCGCGGCCTACGAGGAATACCGGCAAAAAGTGCCGGCCACCATCGCCGCCTACGGCGGGCGCTACATCGCGCGCGGTGGCGCCACCCAGGTGCTCGAAGGCGGCTGGGCGCCCAAGCGATGCGTACTGCTCGAGTTTCCGAGCATGGCGCAGCTGAAGACCTGGTGGGACTCGCCCGAGTACGTGCCGCTGCGCGCGATTCGCGAGCGCGCCACGCGCTCGAACCTGGTCGCCGTCGAAGGCCTGTGACCGCTGGGCGGCGCTGACGTCAGCCTGCACCGTCCGCCGACGGCCAGGGCGCCATCAGCGCCAGCCAGAGCAGCTTGTCGAATTCGGGTGCGAAGCCTTCGATGATGGCCTCGGGGTCGGGGCACATGCGGGCGTCGGTGATGAGGCCGAACTGCACGCCACCGGCATAGGACAGGATAGACACGCCCATGCCGATGTCGCCCGACTGCGGCACCCAGAACATGACCTGCCTGACGCTGCGGCCGCAGAAGGTCATCGGCTGCCTAGGCCCCGGCACATTGGTCATCACCGCGGTGGCCTTCTTCGCGAACAGGTCGGTGATCGCGGCCTGCACCGGCTTGACCATCAAGCCCGACAGCGCCAGCACGCCGAAGGCCAGCAGCGGCTGGTAGCTGCCCTTCAGCGCGGCCATGCCTGCACGCACCGCGATCAGGCGCTCGATCGGGTTGGCGATGCCGATCGGGAGCACCAGCGGCACCAGGCCGAAGTGGTTGCCCAGCTTGTAGGCCTGCTCCAGCGGCCGCAGGTTGACCGGCACCATGGCGCGGATGTGCTTGCCGGCCGGGTCGTCGCCCTTGTCGCGCAGGTAGTCGCCGATGGCGCCGGCCACGCAGGACAGCAGCACGTCGTTGATCGAAGCGCCGAACGCCTTCCCGACGGCCTTCACGGCGTCCAGCGCCAGCGGTTCACCCCAGGCCACCCGCTTGCCCGTCGTGGCGCGACCCTTGAGCCGGGTCGGCGAGTCGTCGGCCATCATCGCCAGCGCAGCCACGTCGCTGATGACCTGCGCGCCCATGCGCGCCAAATCGAGCGAGCCGGTCACCGAGGCGCCGGGCTGCGACAGACTCTGCAAACCCTTGTCGACGCCCTGGCCGGTCATGGCCAAGGCCTTGCGCGCGAGGTCGGCCAGCGGGGTGACGATGTGGTCGCTGAGCCAATCGCCATCGTCGGCGTGGCCCGCGTCGCGCTGCTTTCGCGGCGGCGGTGCCTGGCCGCCATCGGCCATCGACAATACGACCGACATCAGTGCGATGCCGTCGCCGATGCAGTGGTGGATGCGGCAGATGAGCGCACTGCCCTGGCCGTCGAAGCGCTCGACCAATTCGAACTGCCACAACGGCCGCGACGGGTCGAGCTGCGTGGCCGCCAGCGCGGCGACATGCCGCTTCAGGGCCGCCAGCGGCTGCTCGCCTGCCCGCAGGCGCAGCGACGAGGCCTGCACATGGTGCTCGATGCGAAACGCGGCGTCGGCTGACCCAGCTGGCGCCGGTGGCGTCTTCGACCACCTTTTGCGAAAAGCGCGGGTAGGCCAGCAGGCGCTGCTCGATGCGCAGGCGCAACTCGGCCAGCGTCAGGCGCGGCTGGATCAGCCAGACGCCGACGATCATCATCAGGTTGGCGTCGGTGTCCATGCGCAGCCAGGCCGTGTCGACGCGCGACATGCGTTCGGTGCGGACTGCAGCGCTCATCGGGTGGTCCCCTGCAAAGCTGGTGTTGGGCGGCTCGGCGCGGCTGGCTAAGATGTGCCTCGCCGTCCAGAATCTAACCCGAAAGGAGACCTCCATGGCCGATCTCAAAGCCCGCTTCGAAAAGGCAGTCGCCGACAGCAAGAGCCTGCCCGAGAAGCCCGATACCGCGACCCTGCTGCAGCTCTACGCGCTGTACAAGCAGGCCAGCAGCGGTGATGTCGATGGCAAGCGGCCGGGCTTCACCGACATGGTCGGCCGCGCCAAGTGGGACGCCTGGAACGAGATCAAGGGCAAGGACGCGAAGGCGGCGATGCAGGAGTACGTGGACCTGATCGAGTCGATGAAGTAGGCCGACCGCTACACGCGCACGACGCCGCGCCGCAGCGGCGCTATTTCTTGCGCGCCGTCTTCTTGGCCGCCGGCTTGGCATTCGCGGCCAGCAGCTGGTCGAGGTTTTTCAGGATCTCGGCCTCGATGGTCTTGGCGAAGGCGCCGAGCAGAAAACCCAGTCGGGCCTGCAGGTCGAAGTGATCGGCGGCGACGATCAACTGCCCGTTCACGCCCGCGCGCGTGAACTGCACGGTGTCGCTGGTTTGCCCTTCGATCACGGTGCACTCCATGTCGAATTCCTGTTCGACCTGTTCGGCCCATTGCCAGGCCACCTTGCGCGCCTTTGCCAGGCCGAGCGCGTGTTTGCGGTGGATGTTGATGTCGGCCACGGCCTGAGCTCCTGGTCTCGTTAGATGGCGCGCAGTGTGGCCTGCCGCTCGGCCTTGGGCAAGCCGGCCAGGTACGCGGACCGCGGCATAGAAGCGTCTGAAGTCGCGGCCCTCGCGTTCGAACAGGCGCTCGAATTGCGGCACCCATTCGTTGTACGCGGCGAGCACGCCCAGCGACGCATTGTTGGCCCGCGCGAACCAGCCGTCGTAGCCGGCAAAGCCAGCCCAGCGCGTGGCCTTGAGCTTGGCATACTCGGCGCGCAACTCGGCCATCAGGGCGGCCTTGGCGCTGCGTTTGTCGGCCTCGGTGGCCGCGCTGCGGTACAGCGTTTCGAGGCGCGCACGGTAGCGGCCGGTCAATTCGCGAAAGTCGCTGCGCCGGCCGTCGAAGGCCGCGTATTCCTCCCGCGCCGCCGCGTCGGCATGCGCGGCCAGCCAGCGGGCGCCGCCGATGCGCTCGACGGCCGTGGCGAACGATTCGTTGAAGCTGGTGTCGTCGTCGGCATAGACCACCTGGTGCGACAACTCGTGAAAGATCAGCCGCGCCAGTTCGCCTTCGGGCCAGCGGATGAAGGTGCTGAGCAGCGGGTCACCGCCCAGCCAGTCGAGCTTGCCCAGCGTGGAATAGGCCGGCACGCGCGTAGACCGCCGTTTCCAGGCCGCTGGCGCGCAGGGTGGTGGCCTGGCTCTCGGCGGCGGCCTGGTCGTAGTAGCCGCGGTAGCCGACACAGCCCACGACCGGGAAGCACCAGGTTTGCAGGCTCAGCGACAACTCGGGCGCGGCGACCACGTTCCAGACCGCGGCCGGGCGGCCGAGGTCGGCGTAGCGGCGGTAACTGCGGTTGTCGGGCAGCGCCAGCTCGGTCACCGCAAAGTCGCGGATGCGCTGGCTGAGGGCCAGACGTTCGCGCAGTTCGGCGCCGGTGCCGGGGTCCTGGGTCCAATCGTCGACCGGCCTGGCGCGGGCGATCAGGTCGAGGTGGCCGCCGACCGACTGCGCGTAATAGCCCAGGCTGGAGCAGCCGCTGCCCAGGCAGGCGGCGCTGAGCAACACCGCCACCGACGCCGTGCCTAGGCCCGTCGCGACCATCCAGCGTTTCACGCCTTGGTCGTCACGCCAGGGCCTCGACCTGCACCAGACAGTCGTAGAACGACGGCGCGCGGCCGATGTCGGTCAGGCGCTGGTGCGTGAGCTGGTTGACATTGGTGCCGGCGACGCCGAATTTTCGCCACCAGACGCCCAGGCCGTTGACCACGCCGCGCCGCGCGCGCGTGCTGACCTCGCAGTGGCAGACATAGTCGCCGCGGTCGTTGAAGACCCGCACCACCTGGCCGCTGGACAGGCCGCGCAGGGCCGCGTCGTCGGGATGGATTTCCAGCAGCGGCCGGCCCTCGATGCTGCGCAGGCTTTGCACGTTGACGAAGCTGGAGTTGAGGAAATTGCGCGCCGGCGGCGAGATCATGGCCAGCGGGTAGCGCGCCGCCAAGGCGGGGCTGGAGGCGGCACTCTCGTAATTGGCCACATGGTCGGGCGGGCCCAGACCGGACACCTCGACCTGCGCGCGGCCGTTGGCGGTGGGAAATCCGCCGTCGGCGAACGGCGCCTCGGGCAGCGGCAGGGCGGCCCAGCCGCGTTGGCGCAAGGCTTCGAAGCTCGTGCCCAGGCGCTCGTAGTGCAGCGCCTGGCGGGCCAGGGTTTCGTCGTCTTCGCCGAAGCAGGCCTCGACAAAGCCCATGCGCGCCGCCAGCTCGCGAAAGATCTGCGTGTTCGGTTTGGCCTGGCCCATGGGCGGCACCGCCGGTTCGTTGAAGACCACATCGGTATGGCCGTAGGTGGTGTGCAGGTCGAGATGCTCGAGCTGCGTGGTGGCGGGCAGCACGTAGTCGGCATGGTCGGCGGTGTCGGTGAGGAAATGCTCGAGCACCACGGTGAAGAGATCCTCGCGGGCGAACCCGGCAACGACTTTCTTCGACTCCGGCGCCACGGCCACCGGGTTGCTGTTGTAGACGATCAGGGCCTCGACCTGGGGCCCGAAGCCTATGGAGGCGGGCCGTAACAGGTCGTCACCGATCGTGCTCATGTTGAGGGTTCGCGGGCTGCGCCCGGCCAGCAGATCGGCACGTTCGAGGGCCTGGTTCTTGTACGGTGCAAACCAGCCCGAGCTCGACAGCAAGAGGCCGCCGGCACGATGGCGCCAGGCGCCGATCAGGCAGGGCAGCAAGGCGATCAGCCGCGTGGCGCTGCCGCCGCCCTGCACGCGCTGCATGCCGTAATTCAGGCGGA
Source organism: uncultured beta proteobacterium (assembly GCA_963741125.1). GTDB lineage: Bacteria > Pseudomonadota > Gammaproteobacteria > Burkholderiales > Burkholderiaceae_C > CADEEN01. Next base: position 157,768 of record CAVUGY010000033.1, on the reverse strand, counting down.
TCGCAGCGGGCTTGATGGTCGCCAGGTCATGGGCCAGGCCACGCACCTCCTCGGCCGAGATGTCGCAGACCGCGGCCGTGCGCTCGGGCGGCCACTGCAGCGCGCGCGCGCGCAGGGCGGCGAAGCCATCGACATGGCGCTCGATGTAATCCTGGTCGAGCCGGCGATTGACGATCCACTCGTGCATCACGCCCAGTGCCAGCGCGCCGTCGGTGCCCGGCAAGAGCGCAATGTGCTGGTGGCATTTCTCGGCGGTTTCGCTGCGCCGCGGGTCGATGCACACCAAGCGGGCGCCCGCGCGCTTGGCCTGTTGCGCCAGGCTCCAGAAATGCAGATTGCTGGTGATCGAGTTGCTGCCCCAGATGACGATCAAGCGGCTCTCGCCGAAGTGACGCATGTGCATGCCGACCTTGGCGCCGTAGGTGGCGAGCAGCGCCTCACCGCCGGCGCTCGAGCAGATCGTGCGGTCCAGGCGCGAGGCGCCGAGCTTGTTGAAGAAGCGCGCCGCCATGCCCTCGCCCTGCAGCAGGCCCATCGTGCCGGCGTAGCTGTAGGGCAGGATGGCCTCGGGGCAACGCGCGGCGATGGCTTGCAGGCGCGCGGCGATGTCGGCCAGTGCCAGCTCCCAGCTCACCGGCTCGAAGTGGCCGCTACCCTTGGCCCCGACGCGGCGCAGCGGCTGCAGGACACGTTCGGCGTGGTAGCTGCGCTCGGCATAACGAGACACCTTGTTGCACAGCACCCCCTGAGTGGTGGGGTGGTCCGGGTCGCCCTGGATACGCACCACGCGGCCGCCCTCGACCGTGACGCGCATGGCGCAGGTGTCGGGGCAATCGTGCGGGCAGGCAGCGTGAACAATGCGAGACATGGCGGCGCTCATGGGTCAAATATCGCACGGCCTTACATGTTGCCGGGTTGCAGGTGCTGGCGATAGGACCGGTTGATTGTTAACCTTCGGCACGGCAATGTGGCTGTGATCTCGGAGACCCCGATGAATTATTCGCTGCACCGCGTGATGCACCGCCTATTGTTCGGCGTATGCGTGCTCGGCGTCGTGCTGCAGCCGGCCGTCGCCGAAACCGGCGTCACCGACAAGACCATCCTCATCGGGCAGAACATCACCTTGCAGGGCGGCAAGAATGCCTACGGCGTGGCGGCCCAACAGGGCGCGAAGCTGTATATCGACCAGGTCAATGCCGCCGGCGGTGTGCATGGCCGCAAACTCGTGCTGCGCACCCTGGACGACGAGAACAAGTCAGGCAGCGCGCAGGCCAATGCCCATACGCTGGTCAAGGAGGGCGTGTTCCTGATCTTCGGTTCGATCGAGGGTGGCCCGTCGATGGAGATCGTCAAGGTGGCTCACGATTCAGGAGTGCCGTTTTTCGGCCCGATGGCCGGCTCGCCAGGTCTGCGCCGGCCGTACGAACCGATGGTCTTCCCGGTGCGCGCCGAGCACCGCGAGGAGTTTCGCACCTTGATGAGCTGGGGCAAGAGCGTCGGTCTGAAGACGGTGGGCTTCTTCTACTCCGATTCGGACACCGGCCGCGAGCATCTGCAAAACGTCAACCTGCTGGCCAAGGAGCTCGGCATGCAGGTGGTGTTGCCGCTGCCCTTCAAGTCCGACATCAGCGACGCGCAAATCGATCTGGTGGTGCAGGCGATCGGACAGGCCAAGCCCGACATCATGTTCAATCACGGCTCGGTCGGGCTGTACGGCAAGGTCATCAGCAAGGCCAAGATGGCCGGCAGCAAGACCAATTTCATGGCCGTGAACTCGGGCTCCTCGCAGCTGGCCAAGAGCCTGGGGCCGATGGCCAGCGGCATGCTCTTCTCGCAAGTCGTGCCCAGCCCCTGGGAGCGCAAACGCGAGCTGACCCGTGAATACCAGGACGCGGCCCGCCGCGCCGACCCCAACGGCGAGTTCACCTACGGCGGCATGGAAGGATTCATGACGGCCAAGGCCTTGGTGCTGGCGCTGCGCGCGGCCGGGCACGAACTGACCCGCACCGGCTTCGTGCGCGCGCTGGAAGGCGGGCAGCCGTTCGATCTCGGTGGGGTTCAAGTCCGCTATCGCAACAGCGACCACGAGGGCTCGCGATTCGTCGATCTGTCGCTGGTGGCGCGCGACGGCCGCTTCTTGCACTGACGCCGGCGTCCCGCGCACGGCAAGCAGGTTCCCACCGCGGTTATCGCGCCAAGGCAACGGCCGTGGCGCTGCCGTTATGCTCGCGGGTTAGGCTAGCGAATCGATGCCCCCGAGCTCGAGACCACCACCGTGCAACGTCGAACCCTGCTCAATCACCTGGCCGCCGGCGCCGCATGGCTGGCTGCGCCGGCCCTGGCGCAATCGGATCGCCGCATCGTGCTGGGCCAGTCGGCGCCGCTGAGCGGCCCGGCCGCGCAACTGGGCATCCAGTTCCAGCAGGGCGCGAAGCTGGCCTTCAACGTGGCCAATGCGCGTGGCGGCGTCAATGGCCGCAACATCGAGCTGCGCACCCTGGACGACGGCTACGAGCCCGACCGCTGCCAGGCCAACACGCAGACCCTGCTCGCCGACAACGTGCTGGCGCTGTTCGGCTACATCGGCACTCCGACCAGCCTGGCGGCACTGCCGCTGGCCACCGCCGCCCGAACGCCGTTCGTCGCCCCCTTCACCGGCGCACAGGCGCTGCGCGAACCGTTCAATCGGATCGCGTTTCACGTGCGCGCCTCGTACTTCGACGAGACGGCGCGCATCGTGAACCAGGTGACACAGGTCGGCATGAAGCGGGTGGCGGTGTTTCGCCAGAACGACAGTTATGGCCAAGCCGGTCTGGACGGGGTCACCCGCGCGCTCAAGGCGCACCAACTCGAGGCCGTCGCCACCGGCACGGTCGAGCGCAACGCGACCGACGTGAGCGCGGCCGTGACCGCCATCCTGAAGGGCAATCCCGAAGCCGTGGTCCAGATCAGCGCCTACAAGAGCTGCGCCGCTTTCGTGCGTGCCGCCCGCGCGGCCGGCTACATGGGCCAGTTCTACAACGTCTCGTTCGTCGGTACCCAGGCCCTGGCCGACGAACTGGGCGCCGACGCGCGCGGCGTGGTGGTGAGCCAGGTGATGCCCTACCCCTTCGCACCGCTGATCCCGCTGACCAACGAGTTCCTCGGCGCCGCGAATGCCGCACAGCCCAAGGTCTCGCCCAACTACAGCAGCATCGAGGGCTACATCGCCGCGCGCGTGATGCTCGAGGGCCTGCGCCGCGCCGGCGCCACGCCGACCTCCGAGACCCTGATCACGGGCCTGGAGTCGATGCAAAACTTCAACACCGGTGGCTACTTCGTCGATTTCAATGCACGCAAGCATGTCGGCTCGAACTTCGTCGACCTGACCATTCTCGATGGCACGGGCCGTGTCAGGCGCTGAGCGCGCCCAGCCAGGCGCGGCGTAAACTCACGCGCCCTGCCCTCCTGCGAGCCGTGCCATGCAGCTGATCGAGTCCATCATTGCCGATGCAGCGGCGATCGCCACGCTGCGGCGCGACATCCACGCCCACCCCGAGCTGTGTTTCGAGGAGCGGCGGACCAGCGATCTGATCGCCAAGGCCCTCGGCGAATGGGGCATCGCCGTGCACCGCGGCCTGGGCACCACCGGCGTGGTCGGGATCATCAAGGGCGGCAGCAGTGCCCGCGCCATCGGGCTGCGTGCCGACATCGACGCCCTGCCGATGACCGAGCGCAATCGCTTCGCCCACGCCAGCACCTATGCGGGCAAGATGCACGCCTGCGGCCATGACGGCCACACCGCGATGCTGCTGGCCGCCGCCAAGCATCTGGCGCGCCAGCGCAATTTCGACGGCACCGTGTACCTGGTGTTCCAGCCGGCCGAAGAGGGCGGCGGCGGCGCCCGCGAGATGATCAAGGACGGCCTGTTCGAGAAGTTCCCCATGCAGGCGATCTTCGGCGCGCACAACTGGCCGGGCATGGCCGTCGGCCAGTTCGCGGTGAAGAGCGGGCCCTGCTTCGCTTCGAGCAACGAATTCAAGATCACGGTTCGCGGCAAGGGCGCGCATGGCGCGATGCCGCACAACGGCATCGACCCGGTGCCGGTGGCCTGCCAGATGGTGCAGGCCTTGCAGACCATCATCACCCGCAACAAGCGGCCGATCGACGCCGGCGTGATCTCGGTGACCATGATCCACGCCGGTGAAGCCACCAATGTGGTGCCCGACAGCTGCGAGCTGCAAGGCACGGTGCGCACCTTCACGCTCGATGTGCTCGACCTGATCCAGACCCGAATGAAGGAAGTCGCCGAGCACACCTGCGCGGCCTTCGGCGCGAGTTGCGAGTTCGAGTTCGTGCGCAACTACCCACCGACCATCAATCACGACCAGGAGACGGCGTTCTTCCAGCGTGTGGCCACCGAGGTGGTCGGTGCGGCCAATGTGCAGGCCTTCGAGCCGACCATGGGTGCCGAGGACTTCAGCTACTTCCTGCTCGAAAAGCCGGGCTGCTACTTCCTGATCGGCAATGGCGACGGCAGCCATCGCGCCGGCGGTCACGGCATGGGGCCGTGCATGCTGCACAACCCGAGCTATGACTTCAACGACGACCTGATCCCGCTCGGCGCGACGATGTGGGTGCGCTTGGCGCAGGCCTGGTTCGCGCAGACACCGGCCTGATCATGGGCGCCGTTGATTGCTTTGCGCCGAGCTACGCGCAGGCACGCGCCAAGTTCATCGACGCCGCCGAAGCGGCCGGCCTGGACCTGAGCAGCCATGCCCATCCGATGCTCGGCCGTGACGGCGAGGTACTGGCGATGGACGTGGTGCAGGAAGGCCCACGCGACGCCGCGTCGCTGCTGCTGGTCAGTAGCGCCTGCCACGGCGCCGAGGGCTTTTGCGGCTCGGGCGTACAGGTGGCACTGCTGCGTGATGCGGCCTGGCACGCCCTGCTGCGCGAGGCTGGCGTGGCCGTGCTCTACCTGCACGCGCTCAACCCCTACGGATTCTCCTGGCTGCGCCGGGTCACGCACGAGGGCGTGGATCTGAATCGCAACTTCCATGATTTTTCACGGCCGCTGCCGGCCAACACCGGCTATGACACGCTGGCGCACCTGTTGGTGCCCGAGCAATGGCCACCGAGCGCCGCGGTGCAGAGCGCGCTGCAGGACCATATCGCGCGCCACGGCCTGCGCGCCACTCAAACCGCCATCAGCAGCGGCCAGTACAAGCACCCGCTGGGCCTGTTTTATGGCGGCGTCAACCCGACCTGGAGCAACGTCACGCTGCGCCAGGTGCTGCGCGAGCATGGCCGGCGTTGCCGGCGCCTGGGCTGGATCGACCTGCACACCGGCCTCGGGCCCAACGGCCATGGCGAGCGCATATTTGCCTGCCGCGACGATGCCGTGGCGCTCGCCCGCGCGAAGGCCTGGTGGGGCTCCGAGGTGACCTCGATCTACGACGGCAGCTCGGCGTCGGCGCTGCTGGGTGGCCTGATGTGGCTGGCCGCCTACGAGGAATGTGCGCAGGCCGAGTACACCGGCATCGCCCTCGAGTACGGCACCTTGCCCTTGATGGAAATCATCGACGCGCTGCGCGGCGACCATTGGCTCGAATGCCACCCCGAGGCCGAAGCCGCACAGGGCGCGGCGATCAAGCAGCGCGTTCGCGATGCGTTTTATACCGACAGCGACGCCTGGAAGCATCGCGTGGTCGAGCAGGCGCTCGACGCCGCGAGACAGGCCGTATACGGGTTGAGCGCCGCCGCCTAGGCGCGCAGGCGGTGCACCAGCTGGGCGGTCGAGCCATCCAGGCCGGTAACATCACCTGAGGCCAGCCGCGGCAACAACTGGCTGGCCAGTGCCTTGCCGAGTTCGACGCCCCATTGATCGAAGCTGTTGATGCCCCATAAGGCGCCGCTGACGAACACGCGGTGTTCGTACAGCGCGATCAGCGCGCCGAGGGAGCGCGGCGTCAGGGCATCGAGCACGAGGGTGGTGCTCGGCCGGTTGCCGGGAAAACTGCGCTGCGAGGCCAGCGCGAGGGCGTCGATGCCCGCGCCGGCCGCGATCACGCCTTCGGCCAGGGCCTCGTCGCGCGTCTTGCCGAGCATCAGGGCCTGGCTTTGCGCCAGGCAGTTGGCCAGCAGCTTGCGGTGCTGGTCGGCCAGGGTATGAGCCGGCGTTTTGACAGCGATGAATTCGACCGGAATCACGTCGCTGCCCTGGTGCAGCATCTGGAAGTACGCGTGCTGGCCGTTGGTCCCCGGTTCGCCCCAGACCACCGGGCTGGTGGCCAGCGCCAGTGGCGCACCCATCTGGTCGACTCGTTTGCCATTGCTCTCCATCTCGAGCTGCTGCAGGTAGGCCGGCAGCCGCGCCAGGCCCTGGTGGTAGGGCGCCACACAACGGCTGGCAAAGCCGTGGAAATTGCGATACCAGACATCGAGCAGGCCGAGCAGGGCGGGCAGGTTGTGGGTCAGCGGCGCGCTGACGAAATGCCGGTCCATCGCGTGGGCACCGGCCAGCAGGGCACGAAAGTGCTCGGCACCGATGGCCAGGGCGATCGGCAGCCCGATCGAGCTCCACAGCGAGTAGCGCCCGCCGACCCAGTCCCAGAAGCCGAAGGTGGTGCGGATGCCAAAGCCCGCCGCCGCCGCGATGTTGGTGGTAGTGGCGACGAAGTGGCCCGCGATGTCGTCTTCGCTCATTCGGCCGTCGGCCAGGAACCAGTCGCGCGCGGCCTGCGCATTGGCCATCGTCTCCTGCGTGGTGAAGGTCTTCGAGGCGACGATGAACAGCGTGTCGGCGGGTTGCAGCCGGCGCAGCACGCGGCTGATGTCATGGCCGTCGACATTGCTGACGAAGTGCAAGCTCAACTGCGGATGGGCATAGGCGTCCAGCGCCGGCACCACCATCTGCGGGCCGAGGTCGCTGCCACCGATGCCGATGTTGACGACATGACGGATGCCGCTGCTTGCCGTGTCACGCACCCGCTCGGCGTAGCCCAGCATCGCCTCCAGCACCTCGTGCACCGACTCGCTGAAGGGGCCCTGGCCGCGCGGCGCACGCAATGCCGTATGCAAGACGGCGCGGCCTTCGCTGCGGTTGATCGGCTGGCCGGCGAACATCGCGTCGCGCTGGGCCTCGAGGCCGCATTGCCGTGCCAGCTCGAGCAAGCACTGCAGCGTGGTGGTGTCGAGCAGGTTCTTGGACAGGTCGGCGAAGACCTCGGGCGCCTCGAACGACAGCGCCGCGGCACGGCCGGCGTCGCCGGCGAAGGCCGGGCGCAGATCGAAGTGGCGACCGTGGTTTTGATAGTGGCCCTGCAGCGCCGCCCAGGCCGCAGTACGGTCGCAGCGCAGCTGGGTCACTTCAGCGACTCGATGATCTTGTCCAGCTTGAGCGCATCGGCGGCGAAGGCACGAATGCCTTCGGCCAGTTTGTCACTGGCCATCGCATCGTCATTGAGCGCGTAGCGAAATCCCGGCTCGTTGTAGGTGGCCGCCGTCACGGCGGCACTGCGCGCCAAGACGGGGTCCAGCACGCGCGGCACGGCGGCTTGGCTGGCCTGCAGCTGCGCCATCAGCTCGGGGCTGATCGTCAACAGGTCACAGCCCGCAAGGGCCCGGATCTGGCCGAGGTTGCGAAAACTCGCGCCCATGACTTCGGTGGCGATGTCGTAATGCTTGTAGTAGGTGTAGATCTGCGTCACCGACTTGACCCCGGGGTCGTCGGCACCGGACATCGCGGCTTCATCCCAGCTTGCGCCGGCGGCCTTCTTGTGCCAGTCGTAAATGCGGCCGACGAACGGTGAAATCAGGGTCACGCCGGCCTCGCCGCAGGCCACGGCCTGGCAGAAGGCGAACAGCAGCGTCAAATTGCAGTGAATGCCTTCGTGTTCCAGCGCCTTGGCCGCCTGGATGCCCTCCCAGGTGGCGGCGACCTTGATCAGCACGCGCTCGCGGCCGATACCGGCGTGCTCGTACAACTCGATCAGGCGGTGGGCGCGGGCGATGCTGGCCGCGGTGTCGAAGGACAGCCGCGCATCGACCTCGGTCGAGACACGGCCGGGCACGACCTTGAGGATCTCGAGGCCGAAGCGCACCAGTACCTCGTCGACGATGCTGTCCTGCGCCCGGCCCTTCTTGGCCGCCACCGCGTCGGCCAGCAGCGGCGCGTATTCGGGCTGCTGCACGGCCTTCAGGATCAGCGACGGATTGGTGGTGGCGTCACGCGGCGCGAAGGCAGCGAGTTGCTTGAAGTTGCCGGTGTCGGCAACGACGGTGGTGTATTGCTTGAGTTGATCGAGCTGGTTCATGGGCGGATGGGGGGCTGCCACGGTCAGCCCCGATTAGAACGCCAGCCGGGACTCGCCCCGCAACACTGCGTTGACCTGTCGAAGAAACTCCTGCATTATCCTGTTCGTAACTTAATTACACCTCGGACCTTCGCGAACGCATGTCCTTCGACCTCGTCTTTTTCGGCGGCACCGGCGACCTGGCGTGGCGCAAGCTGGTGCCGGCCCTGTTCCAGGCCTGGCGCCATGGCAAGTTGCCCGAGGGTGGGCGCATCCTGGCGGTCGCGCGCGACGAGCGCAGCGACGACCAATACCGGGCCTTCATCCGCGAGCGTTTTTCCGACGTCGAGAGCGCCAAACGGCCGAACGACGACGAGTTCGCACGCTTTGCCGCGTTGCTGCATTACCGGCGTATGGACTTGTCGCTGCCCGAGCATTACGCCGGGCTCAAGCGCTGGGTCGACGAGCGCGGCGCCGACACCGTGGTGCTGTTCCTGGCCACCAGCCCGCACCTGTTCCCGCAGATCTGCGCCCAGCTCGGCGCCGTGGGTCTGAACGGCGCCAATGTGCGCGTGGTGCTGGAAAAGCCGCTCGGCCACGACCTGGCCAGCGCGCAGGAGATCAACCGCGTGGTCAGCGCGTCGTTCCGCGAGAGCCAGGCCCTGCGCATCGACCATTACCTGGGCAAGCCCGCGGTGCAGAACCTGGCTGCGCTGCGCTTCGGCAATGCCTTGTTCGAGCCGCTATGGCGGCGCGAGAGCATCGCCAACATCCAGATCACGATTGCCGAGGGTCTGGGTGTGGGCACGCGCGGCGATTTTTACGACCGCACCGGTGCGCTGCGCGACATGGTGCAAAACCACGCCCTGCAGCTGCTGACCATGATCGCCATGGAGCCGCCGGCCAATGGTGATGCCGATTCGATCCGCGACGAGAAGCTCAAGGTCTTGAAGTCACTCAAGCCTTTCACGCGCCGACAGCGTGGGCCGCGACGTGGTACGTGGCCAGTACCGCGCCGGCACCGTCGATGGCAAGCCCGTGCCGGGTTACCTCGACGAAGTCAAGGTGCCGCCGGACAGCCGCTGCGAGACCTTCGTCGCGCTGCGCACCGAAGTGCAGAACTGGCGCTGGGCAGGGGTGCCGTTCTACCTGCGCACGGGCAAGCGGCTGGCGGCGCGCGACGCGCAAATCGTCGTCAACTTCCGACCGGTGCCGCACCCGATATTTCCGGGTACCGCGCGCGCCAACAAGCTGGTCATCAAGCTGCAACCCGAAGACGGCCTCGAGTTGCACCTGCTGGCCGTCACCGGTGGCAGCAGCGCGTCGAACCTGCCCGAGCAGTTGTCGCCGGTGTCGCTGGACCTGGACTTCGACAAGGCCTTTCTGAGCGAGCGCGTCGGTGCCTACGAGCGGCTGCTGCTCGACGCGATCGCCGGCCGACTGAACCTGTTCGTGCGCAGCGACGAGCAGGAGCAGGCCTGGCGCTGGGTCGAACCCGTGCTCGAGGCCTGGCGCAACGACAGCACCGGGCCGCGGCCCTATGCCGTGGGCACCTGGGGCCCGCCGGCCTCGAGCGCGTTGATCGCGCGCGACGGCTTCGCCTGGGCCGAGGAAGAGTAGGGCCGCTGGCTTGTCGATGTTGGAACGTATTGCGGCCGCACTGCCGGCCTTGCCGCCGGCCGAGCAGCGCGTAGCCAAGCTGGTGCTGGCCGATGCGCGCAGCTTCGCCAGCCTGCCGGTGAGCGAATTGGCCGAGCGCTCGCAGGTCAGCAAGCCGACGGTGATCCGCTTTTGCCGCAGCGTCGGCTACGACGGCCTGGCCGACTTCAAGTTGAAGCTGGCCGGCGACCGTCAACGAAGGCGTGCCCTTCGTGCACCGCGCGGTCGACGCCGACGACAAGACCGGCGACATCGTGGTCAAGGTCATCGACAACGCGGTCAGTGCCCTGTTGAAGTACCGCAACGATGCGGCCGGCCACGCCGTCGAGCGCGCCATCGATGCCCTCGCGGCCGCCTGCCGCAACGGCCGGCGCATCGAGTTCTACGGCGTCGGCAACTCGGGCATCGTGGCCCAGGATGCGCAGCACAAGTTCTTTCGCCTCGGCGTGACGGCCAGCGCCGTCAGCGACGGCCATGTGCAGGTGATGAGCGCAACCATGCTGCAGCCCGGCGATTGCGCGGTCATCATCTCCAACTCGGGCCGCAGTCGCGACCTGCTCGACGCCGCCGAGATCGCCCGTCGCAAGGGCGCCACCACCATCGTCATCACCGCCAGCGGCTCGCCGCTGGCGCATGCCTCGAACGGCCCGCAGCATGTATTGCTCGCCGCCGACCACCCGGAAGACTACGACCGCTACAGCCCGATGGTGTCGCGGCTGATGCACCTGGTGATCATCGACATCCTGACCACCGGCGTGGCGCTGCGACTGGGCGCCGCGCTGCGGCCGATGCTGGCCGAGATCAAGCGCAACCTGCGCGCCAAGCGCTACGGCCGCGGCGACTGAGCGCCTGCCTCGGCAGGCGCGAAGCCGAGCAAGCCCTCGACACCGTATAGCCCCGACAGTTCGACCATCGCCGCAGGCGCGGCGCGCACATCGAGGCTTCGCCCAGCGGCCTGCGCCAGTCGCCGCGCTTCGAGCAGGACCGCGATGGCCGCGGTGTCGAAGCCGCGCAACGCCGAGGCATCGATGACGAATGCGCCTTTCCCGATATCGCCCTGGCCGAGCGCCTGCTCGATGGCACGCACTTGCTCGTTGGCCTGGGCCAGGGTCAGGGTCGTGGGCAGGGTCAGCATGGCCGTGGCTCAGCTCTTGCTGGCGGCCGCCTTGTTGCGCTCGGCCAGCTTGTTGATCAGGCCGTCGACGCCGACGCTGCCGATCTCCTGCGCGAAGCTGGACCGGTATTGTTCGACCAGCCACACGCCGAGCACGTTGACGTCGTAGATCTTCCACTCGCTGCCGCTTTTCTCCAGCCGGTAGTCGAGCTGGATCGGATCACCCTTGCCTTTGACCTCGGTGCGCACAACGACTTCGTTGTCTTCGGGTGCGGCCCGCATGGGCTTCAACTGCACGGTTTGGTCTTTGACCTGGGTCAGCGCGCCGGCGTAAGTGCGGACTATCAGGATCTTGAATTCGTCCTGCAGGCGTTTTTGCTGCTCGGGGGTCGCGCTGCGCCAATAGCGGCCGACGGCAGCCGCCGTCATGCGCTGGAAGTTCACGTGCGGCAAGACCTTGTTATCGACCAGGGTGATGATCTTGCCCACGTCGCCGGCCTGGATGGCCTTGTCGCTCTTGACGTTGTCTATGACTTCGGTCGACACCTGCTTGATCATCGCGTCGGGCGCGAGCTGCGCCTGGGCCACGGCAGCGACCAAGCTGAGCGATACGGCGGCAAGAACGGGCTTGAACGACATGAAGGTCCTTTCGGGGGTGCCGACCCTGTCGACACCATGAGCTACAACGCGCCAGGCGCGAGCGGGTTTACTTCGGCGCGGCAGGCGGCTCGTCCTTGCCGTCGTCGGGGACATCGGGCGGATCGCCGTCATACACCAGGCTGCGCCGGCGCGCCAGATAACCGTCACGAATGAACACATACTTGTCCAGCGCGATGTCGTCGACCATGCGCCCGGCGTCGAGCAGGCTGGTGCGGACATCGATCAGCTGCAGCGTCGACAGCCCCCAGCGTGTGGCCACGTCGTCGCTGAGGGTCGCCGGTCGCCACGACAAGTCCAGCGGCAGGGCCGTGGTGTCGCGCAGCGATGACGGGCCGAGCAGCGGCCACACGATGTAGGGCCCGGGCGGCAGGCCCCAACGACCCAGGGTCTGGCCGAAATCTTCGGACTGGCGCTCGATGCCCAGATCGCTGGCCACATCGAACAGGCCGCCGATGCCGAACAAGGTGTTGGTGGCCACGCGCATCGTCATCTGCGCCGCGGCCACCGGCTTGCCCTGCAGCAACTGGTTGATGGCCGACCAACCATCACCGAAGTTGCCGAAGAAGTTGCTCACACCATAACGCGCGAGTTCGGGCACCACCGCCTTGTAGCCGCTGGCCACGGGTTTGAGCAGGGCCTTGTCCAGCCCCTCGTTGAAGCCGAAGACCACACGGTTCCAGCCTTCGAGCGGGTCATTGCTGCTTTGCGCCTGCGCCGCGCCGAGCGCAGCGGCCAAGAGCAGGCCGATGCCGGCCGCGCGCAGCTTATTTTGCAGGCTCATGTTTCTTCTCCGTCGCATCACCGGCGTCGGCAGCCTTGTTGAAGATCATCTGCCCGATCAGGTTCTCCAACACCACCGCCGACTGGGTTTGATGGATCACGTCGCCGCCGGCGAGCTCCTTGGTATCGCCGCCGGCCTCGAGGCCGATGTACTGGTCGCCGAGCAGGCCCGAAGTCAGGATCTTGGCCGAGGAGTCCTTCGGGAAGCGCACGCCGTCGTCGATCTCCATCGTCACCACACCCTGGTAGGTCTTCGGGTCGAGCGCAATGCGCTTGACGCGGCCGATGGTGACGCCGGCACTGCGCACCGGTGCGCGTGCTTTCAGGCCACCGATATTGTCGAACTTGGCGCTGACGGTGTAGCCCCTGTGCTCGCCGAAGCTGGCCAGATTGGCCGCCTTGAGCGAGAGGAACAGGGCCGCGCCCAGGCCGAGCAGCACGAACAGCCCGACCATCGTTTCAATCCCTCTTTTGCTCATCGCATTTCTCCAGGTCGGGTCACGGTGTCGAAAACATCAAGGCCGTCAGCATGAAGTCGATGGCCAACACCGACAACGACGACACCACCACGGTGCGTGTCGTGGCATAGGCCACGCCTTCGGGCGTGGCTTCGGTTTCGAAGCCCTGGTACAGCGCCACGGCCGTGCACACGACGCCAAAGGCAAAGCTCTTGACGACGCCGTTGCCGACATCGCGCCAGACATCGACCCGGGACTGCATCATCGACCAGAAGTTGCCCGCATCCAGGCCGATCAGCAGCACGCCGACGACATAGGCACCGAGGATACCGACGGTGGAGAACAGGATCGCCAGCAGCGGCATCGAAATCACACCGCCGATGAAGCGCGGCGCCAGGACGCGGCTGCGCGGGTCGACGGCCATCATCTCCATCGCCGACAACTGCTCGCCGGCTTTCATCAGGCCGATTTCCGCCGTCAGCGAGGTGCCGGCACGGCCGGCGAACAAGCAGCGCCGTGACCACCGGCCCGAGTTCGCGCACCAGCGACAGGTTGACGATCAGGCCCAGCGACTCGGTGGCGCCGTAGGTGACCAGGGCGTAGTACATCTGCAGCGCCAGCACGAAACCCACCGCCATGCCCGACGACAGGATGATCACCAAGGACAGATTGCCGATGGCGTGGATCTGGCGCGCCACCAGGCCGAAGCGGCGCAGCGCCGCGGGTACATGCACCAGCAAGTCCCAGAAGAACAGGGCGGCACGACCGAACGAGCGCAGCCCGGCCAGGGTGCGCGCGCCGAGCACGGCCACTGCGTCGTCAGCCGTCATGTCGCAGCCCCGATCTCACTGACGCCGAAATCCTCGGCCAGCGGTCGCGCCGGGTAATGGAACTTGACCGGCCCGTCGGGTTCGCCGCGCACGAACTGCCGCGTCTCGGGATCGGCCGAGGCCATCAGTTCGGCGGGCGTGCCCTGGGCCACGATGCGCCCGCCATTGGCCATCAGGATGACATGGTCGCTGATGGCCATGCATTCGGGCACATCGTGCGAGACCACGAGCGAGGTCGCGCCGGTGGCGTCGGCCAGGGTGCGGATCAGCTTGGCGGCCACGCCCATCGAGATCAGGTCCAGGCCCGCGAACGGCTCGTCGTACATGATCAGCTCGGGGTCGAGCGCGATCGCCCTGGCCAGCGCGACGCGCCGCGACATGCCACCCGAGACTTCCGAGATGCGCAGCCCGGCCGCGCCGCGCAGGCCGACGGCATGCAGCTTCATCAGCACGATGTCGTGGATCATCGACTCCGGCAGGCCGGAGTGCTCGCGCAGCGGAAAGGCCACGTTGTCGAACACCGTCAGGTCGGTGAACAGCGCACCGAACTGGAACAGCATGCCCATGCGCCGGCGCTGGCGCAGCATTTGCTCACGGTTGCGCGGGTTGACCAATTCGCCGTCGAATTCCACCCGCCCCTTATTGGCCGCAGCCATGCCACCGATCAGGCGCAACAGCGTGGTCTTGCCGCAGCCCGAGCCGCCGAGGATGGCCGTGACCTTGCCGCGCGCGAATGCCAGGCTGATGTCGTCGAGGATCGTTCGGCTGGCGTCGTAGCCGAACGTGACGTGGTCGATAACAATGAAGGACTCGGCGTTCAAATGATCGCTGTGCCGGCCGTTGCCGCGCTTGGAGTTGGTGTGGTGCCCGCACCCGCAGACCTGGGGCGGCAGGGCGCGGCGATTGTCGCATGGCAAGCCAAAAGCCGCGGGTTGACCCTAGGCCCCCCGGGGCGTCAGGCAGCGCCTAGCCGGGTGCAGCTACTTGAGGCCGCCCGGCGGCCGGTTGTCGAACTCGACCTCGATGCGGATGCGCGACTTGACCGCATGGCCATCGACCTCGCCGGCGCGAAAGCGCGCCCCCATGAACGCCGCACGCGCAGCCTGCTCGAGCGCGGGCGGCAATTCCGGGCCCTCGACGCGGACCCGGGCCACGCGGCCGGTTTCGTCGATGAACAGGCTCAGCTGACTGACATGGTGCCCGCTGTCATTGGCGATCGGCGGGTAATCGACGACGATGGCATCGACGGCGGTCGGGCCCTGCGACAGCGATGCGCGCGGGTAGTAATCGGCGTCGCTGTCGCTGCCCGGCCGGACCAGGCCGAAGGTCGGCTGCGGTGGTGAAATGGCGGCCGGCGCCGTGCTGGTCGTGGTCGACGCGGGTGGCTGCGGCGCACGGTCGATTGCCGAGACGGACGGCGCAGCGACGGGGTCCTCGGCATTGTCACCGGTCCGCACGGCAAGCAGACGCACCTGCACTGCGCTGCTCGGCATCGACACGCCGGGCGCCCTCGCAGAACGCAGCGGCACGGCCAGCAAGGCCGCATGCACGGCCATCACGAAGATCACCAGCGGTGCGATGCGGCGCAGGTCACCGGTCGACGACGTAAGGATTCACCATGATGAAAAAGGCCGACCGCGCAACGACGGTCGGCCTGCAGGTGCAGCCTCAGTTCAATTCACCAACTCGCGCCACGAGGTTCTGCGGCCCACCGATGGCGGCACCGATGGCGGCGGCACGTCGTCCGTGCGAGGTCGAGGCCCTTGCTGTCACCGTAATCGTCACGGTGCGGCCCGAACCCGGCGCGCGCCGCCTGGCACCTGCAGCGTGAGCCACTCACCCCGACGACCATCGAACCACCAGCCAGTTCCCGCCGAGGTCCTTGCCGCGTGCCATTGGAGCCAGTACCGATATTCAACTGGTACAGGTAGGAAGTGCCCCCTGCGACACACACGTCGCTGCTCGGGATGTTGCTCGCCACCGTCAGCGTGTTGTTCAGCAGCTGCATGTCGACGTTGACCCGTTCGCCCGGCGTCGGCAGCGCTTGCCACGTCAGGTCGACCCGCCAGCCATTGCCGGTCGACCAGTCCACGGCCAGGTTGGTCGTGACGCGTTCGGAATACTTGGGCGCGTGGGATCGTCGTCAGCGACAGGGTCTGCGCCACCACCGTCGAACTGGCGTGGGCGTCGCCCAGCGGCGTATTGGTCAACGGATCCTTGATCGCATAGATCGACTGCACGGCCGTGTTGCCCAGGTCGGTCGCTGCCTAGGTACCTGCCGGTGCCGACGTAGACCACCGCGTAACATGGACTGCCCATAGCTGACCTTGGCCAGCGATGGGCTGGGTCGTGATCGGCTGCGCCACACCGCCGACGCTGAAGTAGGCCAGTCGCAAGGCGGCCTGGTTCGGCGCCACCAGGTTGTCGACGTCGAAGCGCCACAGGTTGCCGAGCAGGTCGCCGGCGTAAAAGCGCTTGGCCGTGTTGTCGATGTCCGAGTCGACCCAGGCATTGAGCTTGCCCAGCCCACTCGGCGTCGCGGCGGTCCCGGCCGGTGTCGTGCCCGTCGTGTAGGTGGGAATGTCGAGCAGGCGCGGCGCCGGTGTTGGCGTTGATGACGAACAGATGGCCGTTGCCGTCACCGGCGGCGGCGCCGTCGCCCGGCGTGATGTCGCCGGTGTAGCCACATTGTTGTAGCCCGAGGTGAAGGCCACCACCCAGGTGCCGTCGGCGCGCTTGGTGATGACCGGGTTGCCGAAGGTCTGGCCCAGGTTGTTGTCACCGCCCAGGCTGTCGTTGCTGAACTCCCACAGCGTCAGCGGATTGTCTGGGTTGGTGATGTCGAGTGCGTAGTAACCGCGGCCGCCCGCGCCCAGGCCGCCGACCAGGATCGTCTTCCAGGCTCCGATGGTCGCCGGTGCCACCGGCGGCACATAGATGTCGCCGACGACCGGCGTGGCATTGACGAAATACTCGTGGCGGTTGGCGTAATCGGTGTCGGCCAGGCGGTACATGCGGTCCATCACCATCGTCGGCACATAGGCCCACAGCTCCTCGCCCGTCGCGCCGTCGAAGGCATGCAGCATGCCGTCGTTGGAGCCGGCATAGACCACGCCGCGCCGGCTCGGCCGGGTCGCGTGATCGCGACACAAGCCGGCGTAATTGTTCTCGGTGTAGTTGAAGGTCGGCCTTCGTCACATACACCGGCGCAGCCGCCGATGATGTCGCCGAGGATGCCGCCGCGGATGTCGTCGTTGCCCGGCGGCCGCGTCGCGGTAAACCTTGTTCGCGCCACCGCGCAAGAAGTCGACCATGTTGCTGCCCAAGTTTGCAGCGGTCACGTCCGTGCTGGTGAGCGTTGCGCATTGGGTCAGCGCCACGGTCTTGCTGCACGCATTGTCGAAGTTGCCGTTCAGGCCGTCCGCGCTCAGGCTGGCATAGGTGAAGTCCCGCCTGGTCGTGGCATTGGCACCCGCGCTGCGCTTGCCGTAATAAATGGCGCGCGGCGTGCCTGCGCTGACCTTGGCCTGCAATTGTTGCGCAGCACTCCAGCGCTGTGCCGAAAATGCGCCGGTCGTGGGGTCGATGTCGACGGCGAACAAGTCGCCGTTCCAGTAACCCGCCTGGTACTTGGCGATGAATACTTTGTTGTCCTCGCCCTGGATCGGTTGCAGCGTGCTGGCCGCCGCGCCCGATCCCGAACCCATCTGGACCGGATCGCGGCCAGCGCGTTGCCGAGGCTCTTCGCCAGTGAGGCCGGGTCGCCCGCGCTGAAGTACTGCCCGTGGCCATCGACTGCCGCATGCCAAAGATCGTCGACCGCCGTTTCGGTGTTCGCCACGGGTATCGGCCAGTCCTTGGTGCCCTGCACGATGTCGTGGTAGTCACCGAGTGGCACGGTCAGGTAGTCAGGCTGGTAGCGCAGCGTGCCGCTGACGCCCAGTCCGAGCGTGAAGGTCACCAAGTGCTGGTAGTTCGCAGCGTCGCTAGCCGTGACCGAGACGTTGTTATTGCAGACATCGATGGCATTGCCGTTGACGGTCGAGCTGCAGTTGTTCAAGGCGGGCGTGCGCAGGTCGGTCTTGTAGTAGTACATCGCCACGTCGGCCAGCGAGTCCGTGCTGCCCTGGCCGGTAGTCGTCGGGTTGCACTCCTTGGCCACGCCGACGCTGAACGGCGAAGCAGTCGACCGTGGTAATGGATCGACGCATGAGTTGACATTGATCCACGAAGTCCAGGCCTTGTATTGGCACGCGACCGTGCCAGACGTGGTACATGACTGCACGTCCGTCCACTGACCTACGACGGCGGGCACCGCAACGCATTTCACCGCGGGGCCGACCTTGCTGCTACCTGTTGACTGCGCCTGGTTGCTGCAGGAGCCAGCAGCGACAACCACAGGGGTGGAATAGGGCGTGTATCCGCAGCCCGTCGTCGTCGATGTCGTGCATGCCGTTGTGTCGCAGGAGTCCCAAGTAGGTTGGGCAGCGCCGTGCACTGCACCGCGGTGAGGTTGGTGTTGTTTTGCCCTGCAGCGCGCAGCTCGTCGTGACGACGGGAGGACTTGTCCAGCCGTGTACTGGCAGTGCCTTGCGGGGCCAGTTCCACGAACGCCAGGAGTCGTGCCGGCGGTCAGCAGCCGTGCAACTGCCCCAGTGCGCATCGGCGAATCCGCTCCACGCATACTGGCACTGCGTGTTGCTGTTCGATGTGCACCGCGTGACGTTGGTCCACACGCCTGTCCAGCCGCCGTTGGTACGGACTTGCTGTTGCAATTGCCCCGTGCTGACTTGCAGGGTGCTGGTGGCCTGTCTCCACTGCGGCGTGATGGACCACTGTTGCAATGTGCTGGTGCTCGTCGTTGTATAGCCCGGCGTGGTGGTCTGTTGCTGCAGATTGCTCGTGCGCATCTGCATCGCTCCAGTCGCGCCATCGTTCATCGGCCGGTCCGTCCCGAGCGCCGTCCTGCTCGCCGACGTTGGTACCGCTAGAGTCCGAAGGGCCCGTAGGTCTTGGTTTCGTCGTTGGTGTTCCAGTAGCCGTCCGTCGTGAGGATGGCGAAGTTGCGTTGGCAGGAATACTGCACCGGGTCGTAGCTCTGCGCGCCGCCTTTGGCGAGCGTGCCCTTCTTCGCGAAATATCTGCCGGTCTTGGATAATGCGCCACGGAGCGGCGTACTGTTGTTGGGTTTCGCGGCGAACAAATCCGTGTAGAAACTGCTCTTCTGTCCTGCGGTGAAGTCGGCGACATCGAGAAAGTTCGCGCCGTCCACGTACTCTGTACTGATGGTGCTGAAGCCGACCCGGTAGCGGTCACCGATGGGCATGAACGCCAAGCTGGAGGCCGAAGTCATCATCAGGATGCGCGTGCGGTAGTAGGTATACCAGTTGCGATAGTTCTGCAAGTCTGCCGACGACGGCGTCACGGTGACTCGCGTAAAGACATTGCTGCCGGGTGGGCTGCCGATCATGCTGTTGCATTCGCGGTAAAACGTAGTCGTCGTATCGGCGCCATTGCCGGTGTAGGTGTAGCCGAGCTTGGTCTGGCCGCCGGTGTACATGAAGTAGGCCGTGCGGTTGTCGCCGTCGCCGACGTAGGGCGTGGTCAAGGTTCCGCTGCCCTGAACTTCGGTGACGTTGACAGTCAACACGCTGCCGCTCCAGGCGGTGACCGTGCCGACCATCAGGTTGCCGGTGTTGTCGTTGCTGTAAAGCGTGACGATGGAACCAATCGGGTAGGAATTGTTGCTGGCACCGGTGACCGTCACCGACACCGAGGCGACGGCGATCGTACCGAGGTGGCCGGCGCTACCGGCGTAACAGTGCGTCGATTGCTCAGGCTGGCCGGCGTAGGAAATGTGTAGGCCCCCGCCGCGTAGCTGGTGCCCGTAGAGGTCACTGGCAGTGCATAGGTAATGTCCGGGTTGTAGGCGAGGCCATTGCATTGCGAAGCGCGAAAGCCATAGGCACTCAGGTTGCCGGTGTTGCCGCCACCACCCCCACCGCCGCCGCCGCCGGAGCTGAAACTGGCGTCGTCAGGCATGAAGTCCCAGGCCATACTGCCCGAATCGTCGAGTATGAACATCAGGTTGGGCTTGACCACCGATGCCGACGACGTGACCAGGGGTACCTGCGCAACGTCGGTAATCGCCGCCTGCGCGACTTGGTGCAGGCCCAAGGCGCTTATCAACAGCCCAGCGGCTCGCCAATGCGGCGGGGCGAGGGACTTGCTTCTTGGCTGGGTCATTTGATTGCTCCCTGTCATGCGGCCGTCAATGGACGACCGTCTCTGTGAAACTGATGGCGCCGCGGGCACCGACGGTGCGCACGATGATCCGGAAATAGGGTGGCGCCGCCGCGGGCGCCTTGGGCGGTGAGGTACCGACCCTGATTTCGCCGCTGTAGGCCGCTTCGCTGAGCCCGATCGAAGGTGGTTTGGCGCAGACATTGACCGCGCTGACCGCACCGCTCAGCGGGCACAGCCGGGTGATCACGTAGCGCGCCGAGACCTTGTCGCCACAGAATGCCGCAAGGCAAGTGGCCGGCAGGTGCGTGCACTTCGCACAGGTCGCAGGCGAAGTATTCAGGCAAGCGCAACTGTCGGAGTCGCCCCAATCGACGACCGCCTTCTGTGGGTCGCTGGACATGTGCCCGGTCGGATCGAGTTTGTCCAGCGAGCTCGCGTAATAACCATTGCCCGGGCTGTCGGCTATCGAGGTCGACCCGCTGTGTCGTCCAATATCCCAGCGTCGCGCGACCTCGGTGGCACGGTCGGCGGCCTGGGTCGCCTCCTGCTTGAAGCCCAGGTTGCCGAGCACCAGGGCGCCGGAATCGACCGAGCGCACCAGCGCCACGGCGGCCAGCAACATCGCGGCCAGCCCCAACAGGGCAAACAGCAGCGACACGCCACGTTGGGCTTCGTGCCGCACGGGATAGCGTGAACGGGTAGTCAGGAATTTGGGCTGGTTCACCTCAGGAACTCCACATCATGTTGCGCAGCGGCACGATGGTCTCGAAGATCTTGTAGCGGTAATGCTTGGCCTCGACATCACCCGCCGCGCCGGCACCGACATCGATGGTCACGCATTGGCTCGTGCCGCAGGTCGTCGCGCCGGTCGTGGCCGGCGTCGAGCCGACGTCCCAGGTCGGGTTGGTCGGTGTCACGCACGGAATCGTCACGGCGTCACACTTCTCGTACTGTCCGCTGCGCGCAACCACGATCAGCCGCACCGACATCACGCGCAGCCAGTCGGCGTTGGTCGTGGGCGTGGTCGCTGTCATAGACGTCGACGATGCCGTCGGTCGGGTTGCTGGTGTCGCGGCCGTAGTAGGCACGCAGGGTGACGACGTCGGCCTGGACATCGCGCGACGATTGGTGGCACCTGCGGGGTTCGCAGATGTCGAAGCTCGACAACTGCAGCACGCGCTGGTTGTTGACGATGTTGACCTCGTAGCGGTTGTCGATCAGGCTGCCCAGGTTGAGCAGCACCGAGCCGTCGCCGTAAGCCTGGGTCGGCGTGCCAGCGGTATTCCAGCCCGCGTTGTCGATCGGCGCGTGGACGCTCGCCATCGCCGACGGGGTCCCCGTCACCTGGAGGAGCGAGCAGGGCACACACCATCGGTGGCCAGCACGACCAGGTCGCCGTTGGTGATAGCCGAGCGCCGCGGTGACCGGTACCGTCCAGCCGGAGCGCTTGCGGCTGGAGACCGTGCGGCCGTGACCCGTGTCGGCACCGAGTACGAGGTCTTGGAACTGGAGAGGATGCGGATCGAATCGCCGAGGTCCGCGGCCGACGCCGCGAGCGGCTGCGCTGGTGATGAATAGCGGCGCCAGAGTGGCCGGGAAACCCGCCGGCACGGCACCATTGAAGTTGGCGGTCACCGGGCAGCCGACGATGGCCGGGCTGCTGGTGAAGCCGTAACCGGCGCTCTGGATGTCACGCTGGATCGCAAACAGCGACAGGGCCCCATTGACCTGCGCGTCGGCACCCGAGGTGGTGGTGCGCTTCTGGCCTTCGGAGACGAGCAGCACCTGGCTGATGACCAGGATGGCCAGCATGCCGATCAGCATGCCGACCATCAACTCGATCAGGGTCACGCCGCGCTGGCTGGTCGCGCGGCGCATAGGACAGAGGGGTATGGCGTGGGGCATGGTCAGTTGGTGGCAATCGCCGACGAGGTCGTGTAGCTGTGCTGTTGCTCGTTGGGCGGTGTCCAGTTGATGGTGATCTCCACCACCGGCAATGCATCACGATCGACCGTCGCCGCACCGTTGGGCAGCGCAGTGGCCACCCGTGCCGCCCATTCGCTGCAGCGCGGGTAAGCGGCACAGTGATGGCCGTCGAGTACTGGCGCCAGATTGGCGCCGTGTCGGTCCACATCGAGCCAATCAACTGCTGCGCCAGCAGCGACGCGTCGGCGCGCGACTTGGACTGCGTCTGGGCCTTGGTCATCGAGGCCTGCAGGCCGACGATGCCGAGCACGCCGAAGGCGAAGATGAGCAGCGCGACCAGGGCCTCGATCAGCATGAAGCCTCGATCGCGGCGCCTGGAGCGTCGCTGCGCGCACTTGGGATCTGCAAAGGTTTGGATTCATCGGAATGGTCCTCGTCGGGCAATAACGCGGGTCGGTCTGCACGGTGACGCCGAGATCGCACATGCGAACCGTGCCACCGGCGACCGAGCTTCGATGCGCAGACGGCGGAAGTCGCTGCCGGCCACGTTGTTGTCGATCGTTGATGAAGCCGATCGGCGCTGCGTCGGTGATGCGCCCGAACGAATTGAAGGTGACGGTATTCGCTGCCGCGCTGCCGTCGGCAATCGTGGCCGCGACGACGACGTTCTTGCCACCCACGCCGCCGGCGCTGGCCTCGACGATCAGCGGGTTGTTGGGGTCCGTGACCGCATCGGCGTAGATGGCGATGTTGCGTGGGCGCGTCGGCGTTCCATCAGTGCAAACGGTGTCGGTATCTGGTCGCAGCTGCCTGCCGGATTGCGCACGCTGACGACCCAGGACACGCCGGTGGCCGACAGCGCGCAGGTATTGTTCATCACCGTCTGGGCGGCGTCGCCCAGCGAGACCAGCGAGAACTGCATCGGCACGTTGCGCCGCATGGCTTCGTTGCGCGCGCGGTTGAGCCCGGCCAGCATCGACGACGCCACGTTGCGCACCTGCGTGTTGCGCATCCATGCGCCCATGCTCGGCCCGACGCCGACCAGCAGCAGGACGAGGATGGCCACCGTGACCATCAACTCGATCAGCGTCAAGCCGCGCACCTGGCGCCTGGGCGTGGTCTAGCATTCCGTGCCTCGGATCAGCCAGCAGGTCTTGGCCACCACGGCGCCCTTGAACTTCGTGGTCGCCTGCGTGTTGTCCTGGTTGACGGTATAGACATGGCCGACCGCACGCCCACCACTGCCCGTGGCCGTGATCGTGTAGCCTTGCCCGCCGCCGCCCAGCGCACAGGTGTAGGTAAAGAATTTGCGCCGCGGCGTAGGTCAACGTGGGCGTGTTGGTGGCCCACGCCGGCGGATTGAGGTCGGCACATTGCGCGCCGCCATAGTTGCGGTTGTCCTGGTAGTACTGCTCCATCTTGATGCGAAAGTCCGACATCGCGGCCGCGGCCTCGGGCAACTGGCCGCGGCGCACGTAGTCGAGGTAACTCGGCAGTGCGACGCTGGCCAGGATGGCGATGATGGCGACCACGATCATGACTTCGATCAGCGTGAAGCCACGCCCGCGGTCCAGTTGTGCGTTCGGCGTAGGCAGACGATTTGTGGTCACGGCGCGGGCTCGTTGTGATGACAGCGGAAATTGGTTGAACGTCAATCGTGCGGGGCCGCAAGAGCGGCGTCGCAGCGATTGTCAGCAGCGCGCCGGGCCGTGGATGTGACCAAGTGCACGGGGCGGAGTCCGCATTCGATGACCGGCCGAGCACAGCCGACAAGCGGCAAACAGACCCCCTGCTCTCGCGCGCCGCGTGCTTATTTCACAACGCTCGGCCACCCGGCTGCAGTCATTCAACCGCTCACGCGGCCGGGATCAGCGCGGCAAGTCGCTGTGGCCGAGCAGGAACTCGTCGATCGCGCGCGCGGCCTGGCGGCCCTCGCGGATGGCCCAGACGACCAGGCTCTGGCCGCGGCGCATGTCGCCTGCGGCGAAGATCTTGCCCACATTGGTGCGATAGCAGCCTGTGCCGTCGGTGGCGGCCTTGGCGTTGCCGCGCGGGTCGCGTTCGACGCCAAAGGCGTCGAGCACCGCAGCCACCGGGCTGACGAAGCCCATGGCCAGCAACACCAGGTCGGCCTTCAAGGTCTGCTCGCTGCCGGGCACCTCGCTCATCTTGCCGCCCTGCCACTCGACGCGCACGGTCTTCAAGGCCGTGACCTTGCCCTTTGTCGCCGATCAGCGCCTTGGTGGCGATGGCGAACTCGCGCTGGCAACCTTCTTCGTGGCTCGAGCTGGTGCGCAGCTTGAGCGGCCAATAGGGCCAGGTCAGCGGGCGGTTCTCCTCCTCGGGGGGCTGCGGCAAGAGCTCGAATTGCGTCACGCTGGCAGCGCCCTGGCGGTTGCTGGTGCCGACGCAATCGCTGCCGGTGTCGCCGCCGCCGATGACGATGACATGCTTGCCGGTTGCCACGCAGCTGGCCCTTGAGCTTGTCACCGGCCACGACCTTGTTCTGCTGCGGCAGGAACTCCATCGCAAAGTGCACGCCGTCGAGCTCGCGGCCCGGCACCGGCAGGTCGCGGCTTTGTTCGGCGCCACCGGCCAGCAGCACGGCATCGAACTGCGCCGTCAATTCATCGGCGCCGATCGTCTGCTTGGCATCGTTGGTGACGAGGCTGTCCTTGGGCAAGGCGCCGACCAGCACGCCGCTGCGAAAGACGACCCCTTCGGCCTGCATTTGTTCGATGCGGCGGTCGATATGCGACTTCTCCAGCTTGAAGTCGGGGATGCCATAGCGCAGCAGGCCACCGATGCGCTTGTTCTTCTCGAATACCGTGACGGCATGGCCGGCACGGGCCAGTTGTTGCGCGGCGGCCAGGCCGGCCGGCCCGGAGCCGACCACGGCCACGCTCTTGCCGGTCTTGACCTGGGGCGGCTGCGGCTCGACCCAGCCCTCGGCCCAGGCGCGGTCGATGATCGCGTGCTCGATCGACTTGATGCCGACCGCATCGTCGTTGACGTTGAGCGTGCACGCGGCTTCACAGGGCGCCGGGCAAATGCGGCCGGTGAACTCCGGGAAGTTGTTGGTCGAGTGCAGGACCTCGATCGCGTTGCGCCAGTCGCCGCGAAAGACCAGGTCGTTGAAATCCGGAATGATGTTGTTGACCGGGCAGCCGCTGTTGCAGAACGGCGTGCCGCAGTCCATGCAGCGCGCGGCCTGGGTTTTGGATTGCTCGGCATTGAGCGCGACGACGAACTCCTTGTAGTTCTTCACGCGCTTGGTGATGGGCAGGTAGCCCTCTTCGAGGCGTTCGATATTCGAGGAAGCCGGTGACTTTGCCCATGGTCTGAACCTGATCCTTGTGCTTACTTGGCCGGCACGGCTTCGGCCTTGGCCTTGGCGATCGTCACGCTGGCCTGGGCGCCGGCGTTGATCTGCTTCAGGGCACGCTGGTACTCGTGCGGGAAGACCTTGATGAAACGTGCGCGCGACTCGACCCACTGGTCGAGGATGTGGCGCGCACGCAGGCTGCCGGTCCAGCGATGGTGGTCTTCGATCAGCTTCTTCAGCAGGACTTCGTCGGCCTGGCCCTTGTGGAAAGTCGCCGCGTCCTGCTCTTCGCGCGGCAGCAGCTTTTCGAGCGCCACCATGCTGGTATTGCAGCGCCGGGCGAAGTGGCCGTCTTCGTCGTAGACATAGGCCACGCCGCCGCTCATGCCGGCGGCGAAGTTGCGGCCCGTCTTGCCGAGCACGGCCACCGTGCCGCCGGTCATGTACTCGCAGCCATGGTCGCCCGTGCCTTCGACCACCGCGCTGGCCCCCGACAGGCGCACCGCGAAGCGCTCGCCGGCCACGCCGCGAAAGAAGGCTTCGCCGCTGGTGGCGCCGTACAGCGCGGTGTTGCCGATGACGATGTTGGTGGTGGCGTCGCCGCGAAAGTCGATGCTCGGCCGGATGGTTATGCGCCCGCCGCTCATGCCCTTGCCGGTGTAGTCGTTGGCGTCGCCGATCAGGTAGAAGGTGATGCCGCTGGCCAGGAAGGCCCCGAAGCTCTGGCCTCCGGTGCCCTCCATCTGGATGAAGATGGTCTGGTCGGGCAGGCCTTCGGGGCGCCGGCGGATCAATTCACCCGACAGCATGGCGCCGACGCTGCGGTTGACGTTGCGCGCCGTCTCCATCAACTGCACCTTCTCGCCGCGTTCGATGGCCGGGCGGCATTTCTCGATCAGCGACACGTCCAGTGACTTGTCCAGGCCATGGTCTTGCACGTCGACCTGGTAGCGCGGCACATCGGCCGGCACCTGCACCTGGTGGAAGATGCGGCTGAAGTCCAGGCCGCGCGCCTTCCAATGCGTGATGCTCTTTCGGGTGTCGAGCAGGTCGCTGCGGCCGATCAGCTCGTCGAACTTGCGCACACCCAGCTGGGCCATGATCTGGCGCGCCTCTTCGGCGACGAAGAAGAAGAAGTTCACCACATGCTCGGGGCGGCCGGCGAACTTGGCGCGCAGCACCGGGTCCTGCGTGGCCACGCCCACCGGGCAGGTGTTGAGGTGGCACTTGCGCATCATGATGCAGCCTTCGGCCACCAGGGGTGCGGTGGCGAAGCCGAACTCGTCGGCGCCGAGCAGCGCGGCGACGACCACGTCGCGGCCGGTCTTCATCTGGCCGTCGGCCTGCACGCGGATGCGCCCGCGCAGGCGGTTGAGCACCAGCGTCTGCTGCGTCTCGGCCAGGCCCAGCTCCCAGGGCGTGCCCGCGTGTTTGATCGACGACCAGGGCGAGGCGCCAGTGCCCCCGTCGTGGCCGGCGATCACGACATGGTCGGCCTTGCACTTGGCCACACCCGCGGCGACGGTGCCGACACCGACCTCGCTGACCAGCTTGACACTCACGCTGGCGCGCGGGTTGGCGTTCTTCAGATCGTGGATCAGTTGCGCCAGGTCTTCGATCGAGTAGATGTCGTGGTGCGGCGGCGGGCTGATCAGGCCGACGCCGGGCACCGAGTAGCGCAGCATGCCGATGTATTCGCTGACCTTGCCGCCGGGCAGCTGACCGCCCTCGCCCGGCTTGGCCCCCTGCGCCATCTTGATCTGCAACTGGTCGGCGCTGACCAGGTATTCGGTGGTCACCCCGAAGCGGCCCGAGGCCACCTGCTTGATCTTGCTGCGCAGGCTGTCGCCGGCCTTCAAGCTGTAGTCGGCGGCGATGACCTTGGCGCCGATGACTTCGCTGACCCTGGTGCCGTCGGCGATCGGGATGCCCTTGAGTTCGTTGCGGTAGCGTGCCGGGTCTTCGCCGCCCTCGCCGGTATTGCTCTTGCCGCCGATGCGGTTCATGGCCACCGCCAGGGTGGTGTGCGCTTCGGTGCTGATCGAGCCCAGCGACATCGCGCCGGTGGCGAAGCGCTTGACGATTTCGCTGGCCGGTTCGACCTCTTCGAGCGTTATCGCCTTGCTCGGGTCGAGCTTGAACTCGAACAGACCGCGCAGCGTCATGTGGCGCTTGCTCTGGTCGTTGATGAGCTGGGCGTATTCCTTGTAGGTTTCGAACTTGCCGGCGCGCGCCGCGTGCTGCAGCTTGGCGATGGCGTCGGGCGTCCACATATGTTCTTCGCCGCGCGCGCGCCAGGCGTATTCGCCGCCGGCGTCGAGCATGGTGGCCAGCAGCGGGTCGTTGCCGAAGGCCGCGCGATGCATGCGCAGCGCCTCTTCGGCCAGCGCGAACACGCCGATGCCGCCGACCTGGCTGGCCGTGCCGCGGAAGTACTTGGTCACCAGGGGTGTGTTCAGGCCGATGGCTTCGAACAGCTGCGCGCCGCAGTAGCTCATGTAGGTCGACACGCCCATCTTGGACATGATCTTGGACAGGCCCTTGCCGACGGCCTTGACATAGTTGTAGATCGCCTGCTCCGCCGACAGTGGACCCGGCAGCTCGGCATGCATAACGACCAGGGTTTCCAGCGCCAGGTAGGGGTGCACGGCCTCGGCGCCGTAACCGGCGAGGACTGCGAAGTGATGCACCTCGCGCGCCGAGCCGGTTTCGACCACCAGCCCGGCCGTGGTGCGCAGGCCCTCGCGCACCAGGTGCTGGTGCATCGCCGACAGCGCCAGCAGGGCCGGGATCGCCACCTGAGTGCGGCTGACATGGCGATCGGTGACGATCAGAATGTTGTGGCCGCTCTTGATCGCATCGACGCTCTCGGCACACAGCGAAGCCAGCTTGGCTTCGACGCCCTCGCTGCCCCAGGCCAGGGGATAGGTGATGTCGAGCTCGTAGCTCTTGAACTTGTGATTGGTGTGCTGCTCGATGCTGCGCAGGCGCGCCATGTCGTCGAAATCGAGCACCGGCTGCGTGACCTCGAGCCGCATCGGCGGGTTGACGGCGTTGATGTCGAGCAGGTTCGGCTTCGGGCCGATGAAGCTGTTCAGGCTCATCACGATGGCCTCGCGGATCGGATCGATCGGCGGGTTCGTGACCTGGGCGAAGAGCTGCTTGAAGTAGTTGTACAGCGGCTTGTTCTTGTTCGACAGCACGGCCAGCGGCGAATCGTTGCCCATCGAGCCGATGCCCTCCTCGCCATTCGCGGCCATGGGGCTGAGCAGGAATTTCAGGTCTTCCTGGGTGTAGCCGAAGGCTTGCTGGCGGTCGAGCAACGATGCCTGCGCGGGCGGCGATGCGGCCGGAGCGACATCGATGGCGTCGAGCTTGACGCGCACGTTCTCTATCCATTGCCGGTACGGTCGGGCGTTGGCGAACTGGTTCTTCAGCTCTTCGTCGTCGACGATGCGGCCCTGTTCCAGGTCGATGAGGAACATCTTGCCCGGCTGCAGGCGCCACTTCTTGACGATGCGGTTTTCCGGAATCGGCAGCACGCCCGATTCGCTGGCCATGACCACCAGATCGTCGTCGGTGACGATGTAGCGGGCGGGACGCAGGCCGTTGCGATCCAGGGTGGCGCCGATCTGCTTGCCGTCGGTGAAGACCATCGCGGCCGGGCCGTCCCAGGGCTCGAACATCGCGGCGTGGTACTCGTAGAAGGCGCGACGCCGCGGGTCCATGCCCTCGTGCTGCTCCCAGGCCTCGGGGATCATCATCATCGCCGCCTGGGCCAGCGGGTAGCCGCTCATGGTCAGCAACTCGAGCGTGTTGTCGAAGGTGGCGGTGTCGCTCTGGTGCTCGAAACTGATCGGGTAGAGCTTGCGCAGGTCGTCGCCCAGCACGGGGGACTTCATCACGCCCTCGCGCGCGCGCATCCAGTTGAAGTTGCCCTTGACGGTATTGATTTCGCCGTTGTGCGCCACCATGCGGTAGGGGTGTGCCAGCGGCCACTCGGGGAAGGTGTTGGTCGAGAAGCGCTGATGCACCAGGGCCAGCGCCGAGACGGTGCGCGGATCCTGCAAGTCGAGGTAGTACTGCCCGACCTGGTCGGCCAGTAACAAGCCCTTGTAGATCACCGTGCGGCAACTCATGCTGGGCACGTAGTACTCACGGCTGTGCGTGAGTTGCAGGGCCTGGATCGCCGAGCTGGCGGTCTTGCGGATCACGTACAGCTTGCGTTCCAGCGCGTCGGGGACGATCACGTCGGGCCCGCGGCCGATGAAGATCTGGCGGATCACCGGTTCCTTGGCACGCACCGCCGAAGACATCGGCATCTGACGATTGATCGGTACGTCTCGCCAGCCGAGCAGCACCTGGCCCTCGGCCTTCACCGCCCGCGCGAGTTCCTGTTCGCAGGCCAGGCGCGAGGCATGTTCCTTGGGCAGGAAGATCATGCCCACGCCGTACTCGCCCGGCGGCGGCAATTCGATGCCCTGCGTCGCCATCTCCTCGCGGTAGTAATCGTGCGGGATCTGGATCAGGATGCCGGCGCCGTCACCCATCAGCTTGTCGGCCCCGACCGCGCCACGGTGGTCGAGGTTGGCCAGGATCAGCAGACCCTGCTCGACGATGCCATGGGCGCGCTCGCCCTTGATGTGGGCCACAAAGCCGACACCGCAGGCATCGTGCTCATGCGCCGGGTCGTACAGGCCCAGGGTCTGAGCGGCGGCGAGCGCATCGGCGTCGGCCGGCACGATGGGTGGCGGGGCGGCCTCGGGCATGGCGCTCTCCAGGGACATGGTCGCGGGAGGTCGAGATTACTGCGCCGCAACAATTCGAACAAGCAAATTCAATTGGTGTCAGACTCGATTAAATAGAGTATCGATCGTTTTGTCTTTTAAATAGGGACATACATTCATCTTGATGGCCCAGGCGGCCGCCCACGGCGTCTGGTTGCTAGCGCACGGCCGGTACGTTCCTCGAGGCGGCGCAAGAACGCTGCCGAACCTGCCGGCCGCCCCTGGCTGACCGCAAGCTCGATGGTGCCCGCGATGCTTGGCGACACACCCTCGAGCAATTTGAGAGCATGTGCATGCTCTCGCTCGAACGGCGTGTTTCCTAGCGACCAATAGCTGAGATGTTCCGAGATCAGGGGGTCGCGGCAGCGGCCCAGGTGGTGTGCGGCGCTGGACCATGACCACTCGCTGGCGGCCCCGACCAGACCTGCCGCGACGGCTTGCGACTCGATGTGCAGGATGGCGGCGTGGCCCAGGGACTCGCCGTCGATCAGGGCAGCCCGAAAGCGGCCCTGCCACAGCGTACCGCTGCGGGCATGGCGGCGATTGAATTCGCTGACATACCGGCGGCCCAGCGACTGCATCAAGCGGCTCAGCGAGTCCGGGCCGGTCGGCGTGGCCAGCAGGTGCACCTCGGCGTCGAGCACGGCATAGGCATGGATGGCCACCCGATACTGCGTCGCCACCGCACGCAACATCGCCAGGTAGGTCTGGCGGTCGCCGTCGTCGGCAAACACGTGTTGCTGGTTGTGGCCCGACTGCAGCAGGTAGTGCAACTCACCGGGCAGGGCCAGTCGCGGCGGCGCGGGCCATTTCAGTGCTGGCCGAAGGCTGAACAGCCGCTCAGGCGCTCGTACTCGCGGGCCGCGTAACGGTCGGTCATGCCGGCGATGTAGTCGGCGACCACGCGGTGGCCGCGCTCTGCGAAGGCCGCGGCCTGTTCGCTCGGCATCTCGCCGGGTGCTGCGATGTAGGCGGAAAAGAGCACACGCACGACATGGCGCGCCCGCTCGGTGGTCTGCACCACCTGTTCGTGTCGGTACAGCGATGCAAAGAGAAAGCGCTTGAGCTGCGTGCACTGCTCGCGCATCGACGTTTTGAAGCCGACCAGGGGCGCAGACATGCGCACGGCGTCTGCGCTGTCGGGCGCATGCACCGCGAGCTGGCCTTGGGTGGCGTCGATCAAGTCCTGCACCTGCGCCGACACCATGCGCCGCAGGATTTCGGCCAGCAGACGGCGCGCTTGACTGGCCAATGACGGGTATTGGAGCAGCGCGGTCTCGCGGTGATGCGCAAACAGCGCGACCGCATCGAGTTGCGACATGTCGAGCAGCCCCGAGCGCAGACCATCATCGATGTCGTGCGCGTTGTAGGCGATTTCGTCGGCCACGTTGACGAGTTGCGCCTCGAGGCTGGCCTGCTGGCCGCTGAGAAAGCGCCGCGCGACACCCCCCGGCTCGGCGGCCTCGATTTGCGCCGCAACGCCGGCCGGACAACGCTTGAGAATGCCTTCGCGTGTTTCCAGGCACAGGTTCAGGCCGTCGAAGCGGGGGTAGCGCTGCTCCAGCTGGTCGACGACGCGCAGGCTCTGCAAGTTGTGCTCGAAGCCGCCGTGCCCATGCATGCAATCGTGCAGCGCGTCCTGGCCGGCATGGCCGAAAGGCGTGTGGCCGAGGTCGTGCGCCAGGGCGATGGCTTCGACCAAGTCCTCGTTCAGCGCCAGCCTGCGGGCGACCGAGCGCCCGAGCTGGGCCACCTCGAGCGAGTGCGTCAGGCGCGTGCGAAACAGATCACCTTCGTGATTGACGAAAACCTGGGTCTTGTAAACCAGGCGCCGGAACGCCGTACTGTGCACGATGCGATCGCGATCGCGCTGGTACTCGCTGCGCCCGGGCGATGCAGCCTCGGCAATGCGCCGGCCCTGGGTGCGTGCGGGATCACAGGCGTAGGGTGCGAGCCTCATTGCCTGTTCGAATCCATGATCACCGCCTTGCCGCAGCGTCGAGCCTTCGGCGCGCTCGGCAGCGTGGCTTGGCGCAGGCCAGCGGGTCTCGGCATGGCGCCGAGTTTACGGGCGTGGGCGGGCCGCCGCGGCGGCGGGCACGACGCCCGCCAGCTCCAATTGCATCATCACCATATTGACCAGCGTGTGCACCGAGGGCCGCCCGGTTTCGATGACGAAATGCGCCGTGCGCCGGTACAGCGGGTCGCGGTCCTGAAACAACGTGCGCAGGCGGCTCAGTGGATCAGCGCCGCCTTGCAGAAGAGGTCGGTGGCTGTCGTGCCGCAGGCGGCGCGCCAGATCCTCGGGTGTCGAGCGCAGATAGACCACGGTGCTGCGCTCGTGCAGGACTTGCCGGTTGGCCTGCCGCAAGACGGCACCACCGCCAGTGGCAACGACATGACGGTCCAGCTGCAAGACCTCTTCGATCACGGCCTGCTCGACATCGCGAAACGCGGCCTCGCCCTGCGTCTCGAAATAGTCGCGGATCGAACAGCCGATGCGCTGCTCGATGACGTGATCGGTGTCGATGAACGGCAACCCGATGTCCCGCGCGACATGGCGGCCGACAGTGGACTTGCCGCTGCCGGGCATGCCGACGAACGCAATCAGGGGCACAGAATCAAATTCGATCCCGGTGCCGGAAGTCCACTGTCGATATGAAAGTTGAAGGACGTTTTCAAGTGGCTGATCGGCGAGGTAAACGTTACGGTCATCGTTCCGGACGACGCGCTGACAAATACATAGTTGATCGTGGCAAAGGTTGCGTTGGATGTGTTCGAGACTGGCGCGCCGCCGGCGACATTGACAGTAATGCCGCCAGGAGGGTTCGACGAAGCGCTGACCGAAATGTCCGTTCCCGCCGCCATCGGATTCAGGCGTACCGGGTTGGCATCGGAGGCGTAGAAGGACAGCGTACCTTCTGCGCCAAGGCCGTAAAGCCCGGCGACGCCGAAGTGGTAATAGTCGCTGCCTATAAGCGTGTTGCCGCTCGGATCCGCCGGGTCGAGATCCTGCAGGTTCACCTTGGGGCAGGTTGAGCCCGTGGGTACATATTGAATCGTCGGCTTGCTGGCCCACAGCGGGCGCGCGGCTGAGGTGGAAAATACAGTCTCGACAGCACGCCGAACATAAGCCTGGCCGGCGAGGCCCGTGCAGGTGTTCGGCACGCTGGGAATCGTCTTGTCGAGTTTCAACACCGGGGCCGTCGGCGTGACACAGGCGGCAGTACCGCTCGGCACGCCTGGAATCGTCAGAGATATGTATTGGTCCAACAATGGATCGTAGTTCTGCGTGAATGACCGCGACAGGTACACATCACCCAGGTCCTGCAGGCTGTCGCCGCTTCCGAAGACGTTGTCGCCGTTGGCGTCGAGGAACGATTTTTCGCCGAGCGAGTAGGCCAGCACGGTAACGCGACCATCGGTGGGGCGAGGCTGCGCCGAGACAAAGTTTGAGGTCGCGCTCGACAGGCCGGTGCCAGCGGTTTGCGTGAACCTAATTCCCTCGATCTGCCCGCTCTCGGTCACGAAATTGATCGATGTCCCGTCTGGCACGGGGTTGCCCGAACGGTCCGACGCAATGATCGTGTAGCTGTTGGTTGTGCCATCGATGTCATAGCCTTCGATATTGCGTGTCAGTTGCGACATCGAGAAATTGAGTTGCGAGGGCAAACCCACGGCCACTGCCAGGCTGCTCGATACCGTCGAAATGTTCGACGCATTCAAGGTCGCCCTGACACGCACCGAGGTGGGCACCGTGCCCGAATTGATGCGCACAAGCACATTGCCGAGGCTGTCGCTGACCTTGCTCACCGGTACGGTGCCGCCGTCGAGCGTGACGCCACCCGCGGCCGTCACGAGGCTCAATGTCACGGCCTGGTTGGCAAGGCCTGTGCCGGCGGTGTCACGCACCTGGAACGTCACCAACGAGGTTTCGTTCAGGCCGGAACCCTTGAGATAGATCGCCGTGGGCACTGCGCTGGCGAAGGTAATGCTCGACACCGTCGGAGACGTGAGCGGCAGCGCCAAGGAGGCCGTTACCGCCGTGCCCGTAATGGAAGCCTGGAGGGTGTCGGCAGTATTGCTCGCACCGCATCCGGCAGTGTCGCGGTAGGTGAAGGTGGCCGCCCCGGTTGTTGTCGACACGTTGAGCGGCGTCAGGCTG
Organism: uncultured beta proteobacterium; assembly: GCA_963741125.1. GTDB lineage: Bacteria > Pseudomonadota > Gammaproteobacteria > Burkholderiales > Burkholderiaceae_C > CADEEN01. The sequence goes on along the minus strand of CAVUGY010000033.1, from coordinate 123,542 downwards.
GCCTTGCCGGCGGTGACACACCCTGAGGAAAGGGCAACGTTGACCGGCGTACCGGCCACAGCGCCCCCCAGCGTCACTGTCAGGTTGGCCTGGCCATAGGCGGCCAGGGTCACCACGTCGGAGGTGAATGACGCTATCGTCACCTGCGTGGCCGTCAGTTGGAAACCCGTCGTCGCGGTCACCATGGTGGTGTTAATCGTCGTCGTCGCAACCACTTGATCGGCGCCAGTCGTCGCGTTTGTCGCGGGCTGCAACGAAACCGACGCGTTGCCATTGGCATCAGTCAATGCCGATGGCGAGCTAAAACGCCCCAGACCGCCCACGGTGCTGAACGTCACCACTTGGCCAGCCACACCAGCACCGGTGCCGTCCCTGACGGTTGCAGTCACGGTCGCGGGGTTGGCACCCGTCACCGTTGTGCTCGATAGTGCTAGCGCAATGGTCGGCGTACCCGTGCCGATACCGCCGCCAGTACCTCCGCCATTGCCGTAAAGCGATGCGCCCCACTGCCACCGCATGCGACCAGAATCAAGGCTGCGGCCAGCGCGACCACGCGCTTCAGAAAGAACATCATTGTCTTGCTCCCCGTCTCGTATCTCCGTCGGACATGCGTTATCGCACCGCGGCCCGCTCAGTCACCACCTTCGGTGTCAAGAACACCAGCAGTTCCGTGCGGTTCGCAGTCTTGGTAGTCGTCTTGAACAGGTTGCCCAGGTAAGGCACATCGCCGAGCAGCGGTACCTTAGTCGTCGAGTTGGACTCTTCCTGTTCGTAGATGCCGCCAATGACCACCGTACCGCCATTCTCGACCAGCACCTGTGTCTTGATCTCCTTGACGTTGATTTCACGGCCGAGCGCTGTCAGGGTGCCCAAGCTGTCCTTGTTGACTTTGACTTCCATGATGATGTTGCCTTCGGGCGTGATCTGCGGCGTGACCTCGAGCTTCAGGCTGGCTTCGATGAACTCGACGGAGGTTGCGCCCGAGCTGGTCGACTTCTGAAACGGAATCTTCGTGCCCTGGCTGATGGAAGCCTTGACCTGATCAGCAGTGATGATGCGCGGGCTGGAAACGATCTTGCCCTTGCCGTCGGCCTCCAGCGCAGAGATCTCGAGATTCAGGAATCGATTCGAGGCAGCGCTGAAAATCGACAACGCAAAGGTCGCTGGGTCGTTGCCGCCCTGGCCAAGGGCCGGCAGGTTGACAAAGTTCGTATCGGCGAAACGTGCTACGACGCCGTGCCAGCACTGTAGGTTGTGCCCACCGACCACTGCCTAATTGCCGCCAATGGCAATGCGCTGTTGCCACCCAAATTCCAACCGGGCAACCCACCTTGAATGCCGCGCGCAGATCGTTAAATCCCAACTTGACGCCCAGCGACTTGCCGAAGATGTCGTTGGCCTCGACGATGCGGGCCTCGATCAACACCTGTCGAACCGGGATGTCGATCTTCGAGATCAGCGACTGGATCTCTTCGAGTTTGCTCGGAACGTCGGTCACGAACAATTGATTGGTCCGCTGCTCGGAGATCACGCTACCTCTGGAGGTCAGGATGCGCGAGGCCGTGCCACTGTTGTTGGCGTTCTGGCCGGTCAGGCCCTTGGCCACGTCATCTGCCTTGGTGTAGTTGAGCTGGAAGCCTTGCGTGCGCAAGGGCTCGAGTTCGGTCTTCTTCTTGCTCGCCTCGAGCTCGGCCTGCTCCTTGATCGCCAACTCGTCCTTGGGCGCGATCCAGATCACGTTGCCGCTCTTGCGCAGGCCCAGGCCCTTGGCCTGCAGGATGATGTCCAGGGCCTGGTCCCAAGGCACATCCTTCAGGCGCAAGGTGAGGTTGCCGGTGACCGTGTCGCTGGTCACGACGTTGAAATTGGTGAAGTCGGCGATCACCTGCAACAAGGAGCGGACTTCGATGTTCTGGAAGTTCAGGCTCAGTTTTTCGCCCTGATAACCCTGGCCCTGCGTCAGCTTGTTCGGATCGATGCGCACCGGGCGCACTTCGAGCACGAACTGGTTGTCGCTCTGGTATGCGCTGTGTTCCCAATTGCCGCGCGGCTCGACCACCATGCGCACACGGTCACCGTTTTGCGTCGTAGTCACCGTTTGTACCGGTGTGCCGAAGTCGGTCACGTCCAACCGCCGACGCAGGCTGTCGGGCACCGCCGAGCGCAGGAACTCGACCACCAGGCCCGTACCCTGTTGGCGGATGTCGACACCCACCTGGTTGCCCGGTAGGGTGACGATGACACGGCCGGCACCGTCGATGCCGCGACGGAAATCGATGTCGCGCAATGGTTGTTGGTCGCGGTTCTGTGGCGGCGCGAAGTTGGCTGCAGGCGCAGCGCCAGACCGGTGCACTGCCAACCGGTGCAGCGGCCACCGTGGCCGTCGACACGGCCCGCTGTCGACGATGATCAGCAAGGCCTTGCCGTCGAGCTGCGCGCGGTAAGTCGCGGCCTGCTTCAGATTGAGTACCAGGCGTGTGCGATCGCCGGCCTGGGCCACGTTGACGGAGCGCAGATTGCCGCTGTTGATCTCGACCGATGAGCGGGCCAGCGCGCTGCCCACCGCCGGCAGATCGATCGCGATGCGCGGCGGCGCCTGGATGGCAAAGCCCGCCGGCAGTGCGGTCAGCGCCTCGCTCAACTCGACACGCACCACTTCACTGCCCGATTGCTGGCTGCTGGTGATCGACTGGATCACGCTTTGCGCCAGGGCCGCCGCCGGTGTGCCGATTGCCAGCACCAGCGTGATACCCCATGCCCGCCACTTCATCATGATGCGCATCTCCTTCGAATTCTTCATCGCGCGCCCCGCTCCAGCAATTGCAGGGTACTGTTGCGCTCAATCCACTCGCCGGCGGCGTCCTGCACCACTTCACGCAGCACCAGGTCGCTTTCGCTGATGCGCAGGACACGACCGTAGTTCTGGCCCATGTAGTCGCCGACCTTGACCTGATACAGCAGGCCATCGACACGCAGCAAGGCGAACGGCAGGCCCTGCTTGTTGACGCTGCCAACCATGTTCATGGAGTCCAGCGGGTAGGCTTCCAGCGGTTCCTTACGACGCTTCAATTCACCGGCCAGCAGTGCACTGGTGGCGCGCTCGTCACGCTTGAGCGCAACCGCGAGCTTTTGTGCGCTGAAGGGCTCGACGGCATCGGCCGCGACATAGGGTTGGGGGTCGAACTTCTTCGGTGCCTGCAGCGGCGCCACATTGGGCTTGACCTCGCGGCGCTGCTGCTCCATCCATTGCTGCATCTCGTCGAGATCCGTACCGCAGGCGGTCAGCGTCGCCGCAGTCAGCAGCGCCCACGTGATGCGCAGCCCGCGCTGCGGCCGACGGTTGTCGATCAGCTGAGTCATTTCTTCGCCCCCGCGGCCGGCTTTCTTCTGCGATGCGACTTCGCTGGAGTCCAGGTAGCGATAGGTGCGTGCAACGGCATCCATCGTCAGGTTGCCACTCGCGTCGCGCTGCGCGGCCACGATCGACAGGTCGTGCAGCGTGACGATGCGCGAAAGGTTGGCCACGTCGGCGGCAAAGGCGCCGATATCGTGGTAGCGGCCGCTGACGCGGATGGTGATCGGCAATTCGGCATAGTAGTCGCGCACCGCGACAGCACCCGGCCGGAACAACTCGAACTGCAGGCCACGGCCGATGCCGGCCTGGTTGATGTCGGTCAGCAAGGCGTCCATTTCGGCCTTGCCGGGCAACTGCTTCTCGAGCTGCGTCACGTACTCCTCGACCTGCTGCTTTTGCTTGCGCAACTCAGGCAGATTGACGGCCTGCGCCAGCTTGGAGCGGTAGTCCTGCCTGAGGCTGGGTTCCTTGCTGCGTTCGGTGTCCAGATCACCGGCCTTGTCCGACAGCAGCGCAAACCAGCCGAGCAGCACGACCATGGCACCCATCAACAGCCAGGAGGCCAGCTTGGGCAGCAACGGCCATTGGCCAGGCTGTTTGAAATCGAGCTCACGGAATTGACCGGTGGCCTCGTCGAGCCAGATCGAGAGTTCGAATGACGGTGTCTTGGTTTGGGTGGCCATGCTGTGACCTCAGGGTGCTTTGACAGCCACAGCGGCGGTGCTCGCGGCCGCGGCCGCGATGGCGGCCTGGGCCGGTACCTTGATCGACACGCGCATCGAAAAGTCGTAGGTCCGCGTGCGCCCTGCGGCCTGCGCGCCGGCCTTGATCTCGATCAATTCGGGCCGCTCTAGCCACGGTGAGCTGTAGAGCGTATTGCGCAAGAACTCGGAAACGCGCTCGTTGGTCTGCGCCACACCGGTCACGGCCACGACCTTGCCGTTTTGTTTGATCGAGCTCAGGTACACACCCTCGGGCGTTTGCTTGACGAGTTCATTGAGCAGGTGCACGGGGATATTGCGGTCGGTCTGCAGGTCTTCGACCGCCTTTTGCCGTGCCTTGAGTGAATCGATCTCGGCGCGCAGGTTGGCGATGTCCTTGATCTGCGCCTCGAGCTTCTTGATTTCTGCCCCCAGGAATGCATTGCGCTCCACCTGCGCCGATTTCATCTGGTCGAGTACGGCGTACCACAGCACGAGCGCGAGCACCCCGCCCACAGCGCCGAACGCCAAGCCGGTGTAGTACGCAGCCTTGCGCCGCTTGCGCTTTTCTTCCCGGTGGGGAAGCAGATTGATGAGGATCACTGCATGAACCTCCGCATCGCCAGCCCGCAGGCCGTCAAGTACGACGGCGCCTCGCGGCGCACCTTGTTCTCACGCACCGCCCCGCCGAGTTTCATGTGTTCGAACGGGTTGACCACCATCGAGGCGAAGCCTGTCAGGTCGGTAACGCGCTCCTTCAGCCCGGGCAAGGTGGCGGTGCCGCCGGCCAGCATCACGTAGTGCACTTTGTGATGCGGCGTGCTGGTGAAGAAATACTGCAGCGCACGGCCGATCTCCTGTGACAGGCTGTCGACGAAGGGGACTAGGATCGCCGCTTCGTAGTCATCGGGCAGGTCTCCTCCCAGCTTCTTCAGCTCGGCCTCTTCGAACGAGAAGCCGTATTGGCGCGAGATCAATTGCGTCAGCTGCGAACCGCCGAAGGCCTGGTCGCGGTCATAGAGCATTTCATCGTCGCGCAACACCTTCAGGCTGGTGGTGTCGGCACCGATTTCGAACAGGGCTACCAGGGCGTCCTTGCCCTCGTTGGGCAGCGCCTTGACGATGCGGCTCATGGCCAGCCGCGAGGCATGGCTCTCGATGTCCAGCACCACGGGCTTCAGCCCTGCGGCTTCGGCCAGGCCCTGGCGGTCCTGCACCCGATCCTTGCGCGAGGCCGCGATCAGCACTTCGACGTCGCCGATCGAGGTCAGGCTCGGGCCGATGACGCAGAAATCCAGGCTCACTTCGTCGAGCGAAAAGGGAATGTATTGGTTGGCCTCGGTCTCGACCTGTAGCTCGAGTTCGTCTTCGCGCAGCCCGGCGGGCAGCATGATCTTCTTGGTGATCACCGCCGACTGCGGCATCGCCATGACCACGTTCTTGGTTCGCGACCCGCTCTTGCTGACGACGCGACGCACCGCTTCGGCGACTTCGTCGAACTTTTCGATCTGCCCGTCGGTGATCCAGCCCTTCTCGAACGGCTCGGACGCGAAGCGTTCGACGATGAACTCTCCAGACGCGCTCTGACCCAGTTCGACCAGCTTGACGCTCGAGGTGCTGATGTCCAGCCCGAGCATCGACGGATGTGCCCGGCCCAACAGCGTGTCAATGAAGCTCACGTCGGTATCCCCCCAAGTGCATCGCCGATGGCAGCCACTCTGCACCCTGGACTGTTAAGAAGTTACTTGAATGCTAGCAGTAAAGCCCTTGAGCGGCCAAGACAAAGGCACGCTTTTGGACCCCGCGTCGTTGTATCGGTCCGACGTGAACCAGGCGCCCTGCGCGGACCTTGACACGACCGGCCTGCAGCCGACAAGGGGTCAGGACAGGGGCATGGCGTGCAAGTCGAGCAGCAGTTCACAGATCCCCACGGGCCGAACGATCACGCTTCCTATAATCGTTGCAGCCATCGCTGGCGCGCCACCCGGCGGCCATTGCCGCCCGAGCCCGTGAGTTTGAATCATCGTCTTCCTCCCTGGGCCCTGTGGCTCATACGCCCGTTGTCCTGGGCGCTCGTGTTGCTCGCGACGCTGGCGTTCGGTGCCGCGGCGCTGGTCGCGATCGCGCTCGCCGTGGCCTACCCGAACCTGCCGTCGATCACCAGCCTGACGGATTACCACCCCCGAGAGCCGCTGCGCGTGTACTCGGCCGACGGCGTCTTACTCGGCGAGTTCGGCGAGGAGCGACGCAGCTTCGTGCCGATTGCGCAGATCCCCAAGGTCGTGAAGGACGCGGTGTTGGCCATCGAAGACGCGCGCTTTTACGACCATGGCGGCATCGATTACATCGGGATGTTGCGCGCGGGGCTGGCGCAATTCAGCGAGGCGCGCAGCCAGGGCGCCTCGACGATCACGATGCAGGTGGCGCGCAACTTCTACCTGTCGAGGGAAAAGACCTTCACGCGCAAGATTTACGAGGTGCTGTTGACCTGGAAGATCGAGAGTCAGCTGAGCAAGGACCAGATCCTCGAGGCCTACATGAACCAGATCTATCTCGGCTTGCGTGCGTACGGCTTCGCCGCGGCCTCCGAGGTCTATTTCGGCAAGCCGCTGAAGGATCTCAGCGTCGCTGAGGCCGCCATGCTGGCCGGCATACCGAAGGCGCCGTCAGCCTACAACCCGATCGTCAACCCGAAGCGCGCCACCACCCGCCAGCAACACATCATCGAACGCATGGAGGCCAATGCTTTCATCACGCCCGCCCAAGCCGCCGCGGCACGCAGCGAAAAGTTGCGCTACCGCAGCACCCAAGCCGAAGTGGCGGTGCACGCGGAGTTCGTCGCCGAGACGGCGCGCCAACTGGTATTCGCGCAATACGGCGACGAGACCTACACCCGCGGCCTGAATGTCACGCTGACCATCGACGCCGCCGAGCAGGCGCTGGCCTACCGCGCCTTGCGCCGGGGGCTGATGGAGTTCGAGTTGCGCCAGGTCTACCGCGGGCCCGAGGCCTATGTCGACCTGCCCGCCGATCCGGCCGACGTCGACACGCGGGTGGCCGAGGCGCTGTCGGATCACCCCGACAACGACGACCTGCGTGCCGCGGTGGTATTGGAAGCCTCGCCGCGCAAGGTCGTCGCTGTGTTACAGGACGGCGAGGAGTTCAGCGTCACGGGCGACGGGTTGCGCTCGGTGGCCTCGGGCCTCGGCGGCAAGGCCGCCGCGCAAAGGCAGATCCGCCGCGGCGCGGTGGTGCGCGCACTCAAGAACGCCAAGGGCCAATGGTCGCTGACCCAGGTGCCCGAGGTCGAAGGGGCCTTCGTCTCGCTCGACCCGGCCACCGGCTCGATCCGCGCCCTGGTCGGTGGCTTCGATTACCGCAAGAGCAAGTTCAATCACGTGACCCAGGCCTGGCGCCAGCCGGGATCGAGCTTCAAGCCGTTCATCTACTCGGGTGCACTGGAAAAGGGCTTCACCGCCGCCACGGTCATCAACGACGCGCCGCTGTTCTTCGATGCCGATGCCACGGGCAGCCAGCCTTGGGAGCCGAAGAACTATGACGGCATCTTCGAAGGCCCGATGCCGCTCAAACAGGCCCTGGCCAGGTCGAAGAACATGGTTTCGATCCGCATCCTGCAGGCCATCAGCCCAAAGTATGCGCAGGAGTGGGTCACACGCTTCGGCTTCGACGCCGACAAACACCCGGCCTACTTGACGATGGCATTGGGCGCCGGCTCGGTGACGCCGATGCAAATGGCCAGCGCCTACAGCGTCTTTGCCAATGGCGGCTTCCTGGTGCCCCCGCGCCTGATCGAGAGACTCTCCGACACCAAGGGGCGCCTGCTGCAACAGGCCGAGCGACCGGTGCTCGACGAGTCGATGCGCACACTCGATGCCCGCAACGCCTTCGTGATGACCAGCCTGTTGCAGGAAGTGACGCGCTCGGGCACGGCCGCGCGGGCCCAGGCGACGCTCAAGCGACCCGACATCTATGGCAAGACCGGCACCACCAATGACGCGATGGATGCCTGGTTCGCCGGCTGGCAACCGAACCTGGTGGCCGTGGTCTGGATCGGCTTCGACAACCCGAAAAAGCTGGGGGACCGCGAAACCGGCGGTGGCCTGGCGCTGCCGGTGTGGATCGAGTACATGGCCCAGGCCTTGAAGGCGGCGCCGATCAAGGAGGCCGAACCGCCCGACGGCGTGCTCAACATCGGTGGCGACTGGGTCTACGAGGAATACGCCCACGGCCAGGGCGTCAGCAGCCTCGGCCTGGAGGAAAAGGCGCCCACATCACCCACCGAGGAAGAGCGCAAGGGCATCCTCGACCTGTTCCGCAACTGATGCGTGCAGGGCTCAGAAGGCCAGCGGCTTGGCGGCCTGGGCGCTGGCGGCTTCGGACAGGCGGGCAAAGAACTCCACACCGTCACGCGTGTCACGCCAGGCTCCGTCCAGATGGCGAAAGTGGTAACCGCCGCCACGTGTGGCCAGCCACAACTCGTGCAACGGCGGCTGGGTGTTGACCACGATCTTGCTGCCTGCGGGGAAGCTCAACTCGAGCAGGCCCCCGGTGCGCTGGCCGTCGATGTCGATCAGGTCGTCCTGCAGCCAGCGGTCGATGGTGGTTTCGATGTGCGCGAAGACCTCGGCACTCAGGCGCTGGTACTCGCTGTCGGTCAGGGGCGTGGCGTGCATAGAATCTTGGCCATGAACTGCTTCATGCGCCAGGCCAGTGTAGCGGCCACGCGGTCGCCCCTTTGGCAATGGGGACGAGGCTGCGCAGCCATGCTATGGCTATCGATGTCCTTGGCCGCTTGTGGCCAGAAAGGGCCACTGAAGCCACTCCCTGCAGCCCCTGCAGTGCCTGCGTCGGCCATGACCCGATGAGCGCGCTGCCCGGCGCGCCGTACATCGCCTGGCGTGGCGATCAACTCTTCGTCGAAGGCCTCGGTCTGGGCCTGCTGGCGCGTCAATACGGCACGCCCCTGTATGTCTATTCTCGCCAGGCCATGCTGGCTGCACTGGCCGCATACCAACGGGCGCTGGCGGGCCGCTCGCACCTGATCTGTTATGCGCTGAAGGCCAACTCCACGCTGGCGGTGCTGCAGACCTTTGCCGCCGCCGGCTGTGGCTTCGACATCGTCTCGGTCGGTGAACTCGAGCGCGTGCGGGCTGTGGGCGGTGACATGGCCAAGGTCGTGTTTTCGGGCGTCGGCAAGCAGCGCCATGAAATTCGACGCGCGCTCGAGGTGGGCGTGAAATGTTTCAACGTCGAGAGCCAAAGCGAACTGCTGAGCCTGTCCGCCATGGCCGTCGAGGTCGGCCGGCGCGCGCCGATCAGCCTGCGTATCAATCCCGATGTCGACGCCAAGACACACGCCTATATCTCGACCGGCCTGAAGAGCAACAAGTTCGGCATTGCGCACGGTCAGGCCCTGGCGGCATACCGCCAGGCCGCCTCCCTGCCCGGACTCGAAGTGGTCGGCATCGATTGCCATATCGGCTCGCAGATCACCGAAATCGAACCCTATCTCGACGCGGTCGACCGGCTGCTCGATCTGGTCGAGGCGCTCGAAAGAGAAGGCATCCGCATCAGGCACCTCGATGTCGGTGGCGGCCTGGGCATCAACTACGCGCAAGAGGCGCCCCCCGCTGCCGGCGAGCTGATCGCGCGGCTGCTCGAGCGCATCGACGCCCGCGGCCATGCTCGGCACGAACTGTTGTTCGAGCCCGGCCGCTCGCTGGTCGGCAATGCCGGTGTGCTGCTCACCGAGGTATTGGTTTGCAAGCCGGGCGAGGTGAAGAACTTCTGCATCGTCGACGCGGCCATGAACGACCTGGTGCGCCCGGCGATGTACGAGGCCTACATGGCCATCGTGCCCTGCCGGCTGCGCGACGGCACGCCGCTGCAGTGGGACGTCGTCGGCCCGATCTGCGAATCGGGCGACTGGCTCGGCCGCGATCGGCCGCTGGTGGTGCAGCCGGGCGACCATCTCGCGGTGCTGTCGGCCGGGGCCTATGCCATGAGCATGGCCAGCAATTACAACAGCCGCCCCCGCGCGGCCGAAGTGATGGTCGACGGCGATCGCGCCTTCGTCGTCCGACAGCGCGAAACCGTGGCCGAATTGTTCGCCAACGAACGCCTGATCGAGCCTTAGGCCCGGTTCAGATGCGGCCTTCCGCCACGGCGTGGCAGGCCACGACGCCGCCCCCGACCATGCTCAGCGTCGGCCGCTCCTGGCTGCACCTGGCGTTGGCATGCGGGCAGCGCGGATGGAAAGCGCAACCCGAGGGTGGGTTCAGCGGGTTGGGCACCTCGCCCTGCACCGGCGTGCGTGCGCGGCCGCTCATGTGGATGTCGGGAATCGCGTCGAGCAGCATGCGTGTGTAAGGGTGCCGCGGTCGCGTGAACAGTAGAGCCTTGTCGGCCAACTCGACCAGGCGGCCGAGATACATCACGCCGACCTGGTCCGACACATGCCGCACCACCGCCAGGTTGTGCGAGATGAAGAGATAGGTCAACCCGCGCTGGCGCTGCAGGTCCTTCATGATGTTGAGCACCTGGGCCTGGACCGACACGTCCAGCGCCGAGGTGGGCTCGTCGCAGACCAGGAATTCGGGTTGCGTGGCCAGCGCGCGCGCGATCGAGATGCGCTGACGCTGGCCGCCCGAGAACTGGTGCGGGAACTTGTCGACGTCTGCCGCGGCCAAGCCCACCGAGCGCAGCAGCTCGGCGACGCGTTCGCGCAGTTCGTCGACCTCGGTCACCAGGCCGTGCTCGGTCAGCGGCTCGCCGACGATGTCGCGCACCTTCCAGCGCGGATTCAGGCTGGCGTAGGGGTCCTGGAAGATCATCTGCATGCGCCGGCGCATGAGGCGCAACTGGGTCTGATCCGCGGCGCCATGGGTGTCCTTGCCGTCGAACTGCACGCTGCCGCGCGTGGGACGGTACAGGCCGACCAGCAGGCGTGCCACCGTGCTCTTGCCGCAGCCCGATTCACCGACCAGGGCCAGCGTCTTGCCGCGCTGGATCGCGAAGCTGACGCCATCGACGGCGTGCACGAACTGACGCGGCTTGCGTTCGACGATGCGGTTCAGCCAGGGCGCCGACACGTCGAAGGTTTTCGCGAGGTCCCTGACCTCGACCAGGGGTGCCGTCATGCCACTCGCCTCCGGCCATCGGCCACCAACCAGCAGGCGGCATGTGTAGTGCCGGCATCGATCAGGTCCGGTCGCGCGCTGCGGCAGCGATCGAAGGCCTGCGGGCAGCGCGGATGGAAGGCGCAACCGCTGGGAATGGCATTCAGGCGCGGCATGGCGCCGTCGATCTGCAACAGCCGCTCGCGTTCCTCGCCCATCGCCGGAATCGAGCCCATCAAGCCGACGGTATAGGGGTGCGACGGACGATGGATCACGTCGGCCACCGGCCCGACCTCGACGATGCGCCCGGCATACATCACCGCCACCCGGTCGCAGGTTTCGGCGATCACACCCATGTCGTGGGTCACCAGCATCACCGCCGTGCCATGCTCCTTGCACAATCGTCGCAGCAGGGAAATGATCTGCGCCTGGATCGACACGTCGAGCGCAGTCGTCGGCTCGTCGGCGACGATCAGCTGGGGCTCGGCCGCCAGGGCCAGCGCGATCACCACGCGCTGGCGCATGCCGCCGGAAAACTGATGCGGGTACTGGTCGAGGCGCTGCTCGGCGGCGGGGATGCCGGTTTCCTGCAGCAGCTTGACGGCACGCGCCCGGGCCTGCTCCGCGCTGACCGGCAAGTGGGTGCGTATGGTCTCGATCAGTTGCCGGCCGATGGTGTAGAGCGGATTCAGCGAAGTCAGCGGGTCCTGGAAGATGGCGCCGATGCGCCGGCCCCGGATCGCGCGCATCTGCTCGTAGGGCAGGTCATCGATGCGCTGCCCGGCGAGCAGGATCTCGCCGCCGGCGATGCGCCCTGGCGGGTCGAGCAGGCCGATGATGGCCGAACCGGTGAGCGACTTGCCGGCACCCGATTCACCGACCACGCCGAGCACTTCGCCCGGCGCAATCGAGAACGAGATGTCGTCCAGGGCCAGCAGCGTGCCGTGCCGCGACGGAAACTCGACGCGCAGGTGACGCACCTCGAGCAATGGGGCGATGGTGTTCATCGCGAGCGTTCCCAGCTGTGCTGGGTGTTGGCGGCGAGAGCGAAGGACGCGGCTCCGAGCGAACGCCGTGGATCCGGCTCTGCCGGTCCACTGGCGTTGCCCCCTCGAGGGGGAGCGGCGCAGCCGCTTCGGGGGTGGGTCATCTCAGCCTCGGGTTCAACGCGTCGCGCAGCCAGTCGCCGAGCAGGTTCACGCTGAGCGCGATCAGCACCAGCATCAGGCCGGGGAAGATCGTGATCCACCATTCGCCCGAGAAGAGAAAATCGTTGCCGACCCGGATCAGCGTGCCCAGCGATGGCTGGGTCGGCGGCACACCGACGCCGAGGAACGACAGCGTGGCCTCGGTCAGGATCGCGGTCGCGACCTGGATCGTGGCCAGCACCAACACCGGGCCGAGCACATTGGGCAGCACGTGGCGGCGCATGATGCGCAGCGACGACACACCGGTGACCCGCGCGGCCTGCACATATTCCTTGTTGCGCTCGACCAGCGTCGAGCCGCGCACGGTGCGCGCGTATTGCACCCAGCCCGGCAACGCGATGGCGAACACCAGCACCGCAAACGCCAAGGTGTCGTGGGCATTGGGGAACATCGCGCGGCCGACGCCGTCGATCAAGAGCGCGATCAGGATCGACGGGAACGACAGCATCACATCGCACACGCGCATGATGAAGGCGTCGGTCTTGCCGCCGGCAAAGCCCGACAACAGGCCCAGGCCGACGCCGGCGACCACCGACAGCAGCACCGAGCACAGGCCGACCAGCAGCGAGATGCGCGCGCCGTACATCAGCGCCGACAAGATGTCGCGCCCCTGGTCGTCGGTGCCGAGCAGGTACTTGCGGCTGCCATCGGCGATCCAGGCCGGGGGCAGGCGTGCGTCGGAGAGTTCGAGCGTGGCCAGATCGAACGGGTTGTGCGGTGCGACCCAGCCGGCGAACAGCGCGCAGAACACCAAGGCGAAAGCGACCGCGGCCGCGGCCATCGCCACCGGTGTCGAGCGAAAGCTGTGCCAGACGTCGCCGGCCAAAAAGCGGCGCAGGGCGCCCGCGGTCTCGCTCACGGCGACTTGACGCTGACCCACTTGAAGAACAGGCGGTTGTCGGGCAATTGCACCAGACTGACACCGCCCCTCATGGCCCAGGCCAGAGCCTGCTGGTGCAGCGGGATATGGCCGATGTCGTCCTGGTGGATCTTGAAGGCTTCGCGAATCGCTTCGTTGCGCTTGCCCTGGTCGATCTCGCTCTGCACCTTGGCCATCAGTTCATCGAACCTCGGATTGCTGTAGGCGCCGAGATTGAACTGGCCCTGCCCCTTGTCGGTCGGAGTAGCCATCAAGTTGTACATCGCATCGTGCGCGTCGGTGGTGCTCGGTGTCCAGCCCAGCAGGTAGAAGCTGGTGTCTCGGCGCAGGATCTTCGGGAAGTAGGTGTTCTTGGTTTCGGCCTGCAGGTTGACCTTGACGCCGATGCGCGCCAGGTTGGCCGCCACCGCCTGGCAGATCTGCGCGTCGTTGACGTAGCGGTCGTTCGGGCAGTTCATGCCGACCTCGAAGCCCGCCGCGTAGCCGGCCTCGGCCATCAGCTTCTTCGCCGCCTCGACGTCATGCGGCAGGCGCTTGTTCATGTCGGCCTGAAAGCCGCGAATCCCGGGGCCAACCATCAGCGCCGTGGGCGTGGCCGCGCCGCGCATCACGCGTGACTTGATGGCCTCGATGTCGATCGCCTGGTAGAAAGCCTGGCGCACCCGCTTGTCCTTGAACGGGTTCTTGCCCTTGACGTTGGAGGCAATCAGCTCATCGCGCTTCTGATCCATGCCGAGGAAGATCGTCCGCAACTCCGGGCCCTGCAGCACCGTGAATTTACCGGCCGACCTCACGCGGTCGACGTCTTGCAGCGGCACCGGTTCCATGACGTCGATTTCGCCCGACAGCAGCGCCGCCACGCGCGTGGCGTCATTGCCGATCGGCGTGAACACGACTTCGTCGACATTGCCTTCGACCTTGTCCCAGTAGCCGAAGTTGCGCACGATCACCGTGCGTGTCGAGGGCTGGCGCTCCTTGAGTCGGTACGGCCCGGTGCCGTTGGACTTGAACGAGGCCGTGTTTTCCAGCCCCTTGCGCCGGTCGACCGGCCGCTCGGCCTTGTTCTCCTCGCACCACTTGCGACTCATCATGTACAGGCTGGTCAGGGTGTCGGGCAGGATGGGAAACGGGGCGTGGGTCTCGATCTCGACCGCCGAGTCGCCGACAGCGCGCACGTCCTTGATCGGCGCGGTGTAGCCCTTCATGTCGGAGCCCTCGGCGGCGCCGCGCTTGAACGAGAACACGACGTCGTCGACCGTGAACGGCGTGCCGTCGTGGAATTTCACGCCTTTGCGCAACTCGAAGCGCCAGACCGTCGGCGAGGTCTGCTTCCACTGCGTGGCCAGCGCCGGCACCAGCTTCATGTCCTTGCCGCGCGCCACCAGGGCTTCGTAGATGTTGCCGGTGAAGCTCAGCTGCAGGGTCTCGTTCAGCGAGTGCGGGTCCATCGACTGCACGTCGCCGACATCGGCCACGCGCAAGGTGGCGGCCTGCGTCCAGGGGCTGCCGGCGATCAGGACGGCGGCGAGCAGCGGGGCGAACTTGCTTGGAGTCATGGTTTATCTCCTCGATACGGATCAGGTCGGAAAGTGGCGTTGGGCCCTAGTGGCCCGCACTCGATGGGTCGATGCGCAGGCGCGGATCGACCGCGAAGTACAGCATGTCGACGACCAGGTTGATGAGCACGAAGATCAGCGCGATCAGGCACAGGTAGGCGGCCATCACCGGGATGTCGGCGAACTGCACGGCCTGGATGAACAGCAGACCCATGCCCGGCCACTGAAACACGGTCTCGGTGATGATGGCAAAGGCAATCAGCGAACCGAGCTGCAAGCCGGTGATGGTGATCACCGGCACCAGCGTGTTCTTCAGCGCATGGCCGAAGTACACCGCGCGGTCGGGCAGGCCGCGCGCACGCGCGAATCGGATGTAGTCGGTGCGCAGCACCTCGAGCATCTCGGCCCGCACCAGGCGCATGATCAGCGTGAGCTGGAAGATGGAGAGCGTGACCGCAGGCAGGATCAGATGGCGCCAGCCTTCGGCAGTCAGCAGCCCGGTGGTCCAGACCCCGAGGGCCACCGTGTCGCCGCGGCCGAAGCTGGGCAGCACCTTGAAGGTCACGGCGAAGACCAGGATCAACAGGATGCCGATCAGGAAGGTCGGCAGCGACACACCGAGCAGCGAAAACGTCATCAACGCCTGGGCCATGAAGCCGCCGCGCCTGAGTGCCGCGTAGACCCCCATCGGGATACCGAATGCCAGTGCCAACAGCGCGGCCGCGCAGGCCAGCTCGACGGTGGCCGGGAAACGCTCGACGATCAAGGCCGAGACCCTGCGCCCCTGGCGCAGCGAGAGGCCGAACTCGCCCTGCACCGCGTTGCCGACGAAGGCCGCGAACTGCAGCGGGAACGGCCGGTCCAGGCCGAGATCGCTGCGCAGTTGCCGGCGCTGCTCGGGCGTCGCGTCCTGGCCGAGCAGATTGGTCACCGGGTCGCCGACATACTGGAACAGCATGAAGGCGATGAAGGCGACGCTCAGCATCACCATGACGGCCTGGGCCAGACGGCGGAGGATGAAGACGATCATGTGGGAGCGTCCATCCATAGCGACAAGGCCGCCTCGCGGGCGGCCCTTGCTTGTTGAATCAACTGGTGCGTCAGAAGCGGTGGCGGATGCCGAAGGCCACGCTGTTGGAATCGGTACCCGCGCTGGCCGTCACACCGCCCAGGAAGCCCGCCTGCCCCGGTGCGGCCTGGGCCAGGTTCTTGTTGTTGAAGTGCGTCAACACGCCGTTCAGGTCGGTGCGCTTGGACAGAGAGTAGGTGTAGGCCACGCCATAAGTAGCCACATCGGCGTTCGGCGAGCGCTTGTCGTTGGCCGCCGTGTACGCGACGTAGAACGTGTTCGGGCCGGTCGTCATCCTGTAGCCGATGTGCGTCAGCTGCGCGTCTTGTCGCAGCGCGCTGGTGAATGCGCCCTGCACCAAGGCTGCACCCGCAGCGCCGACCGCCGGTGTCAGCAGCGTGGCGATGCCCGACACACCGGACGGGTTGTCGTCCTTGTAGGTCGCGATCATGCCGCTGACCGTGCCCGGGCCGATGGCATAGGAAGCTCCGATCACCGTCGATGTCAGCGACTCCAGGCCGAGGTCGTTGTTGCGCTTGTTGTAGCCGGCGCCGACCGTCAGGCCACCGACCTTGTACGACGCCATGCCACCACCAAAACGATTGGCCGAGGCATTGCCGCTCACGCCACCGAAGCCGTACATCGCCGACGCCGTCAGCCCACCCAGCACGATGCGGTATTGCACGGTATTGGACAGGCGGATGTCGATGCTCGACGGGATCGACGCCGCCTGGCCGGCCGCCAGACTCGACTGCGTGCCCATGATGTCGAAGGCGGCGGCGGTTTCGTAGGCCGGCGTATATTGCCGACCCGCCAAGACCGCGCCATACGGCGTGACCAGGCCGACATAAATCTGGCGGTCCCAGAAACCGTTCGCCAGGTTGACGCCTATGGTCGATCCGATGCTGGCGGCGACGCCTGACACCGCGGGCTGCAACGCCGCCGGCAAACCGAGCAACGCCGCCTGATTCAAACGATCAGGCACCTGCGTGCCGGATACCGGCCGATTGCTGAGCGCACCGGTATTGGCTTCGGTGCGGTTCTCCATCGTGAACAGGGCGCGGTAGCCGCCGCCCAGATCCTCGCTGCCGCGCAAGCCGAAGCGCGAGCCCTCCATGATGCCGCTGACGAGCGCGGTGTCAGTGCCGCCCTTGTAGCCGCTGACACGCTGCACGCCGACGTCGACGATCCCGTAAAGGGTGACGCCCGGCGCCGTTTGGGCCATCGCGGCACCGCAAGCCGCGGCAACAAGGGTCGGTACGAGCACTCGCTTCATGAACTGTCTCCTGATCTTCAACTGCCGATCTTGACCCAAGGGCGTGCATTGCACACAGGCATGTTGCACCTTGCCCACAGCCGGTTTCCCCTAGTCGGGGCCTGAAAAGAAAAAGGGCTGCCTCGCAGCAGCCCTTCCGGATCGATCGCGGAGCGCGATCAGAACTTGTGACGCAGGCCGATGTCGAATACCGACTTCTTCTGGGCCGACAGTACAGGCGATCGCCAGACGCCTTGCCGACGTCCGAATAAAGCAACGTGCGCTTGGAGAAGGCGTACTCGCCACCGAAACCGAACTTGGTCGCGTCCTTGACCGTGAGGTCGGAGTTGTAGCGCAAGTAGCCGACCTTGCCCAGAATCGCCCCCATCGGAATGTCCGCCGCGACCGAGAAGGCCTTGACCTTCTCCTTCGAGCCCGTGGCACTGGTCAAGCCATCGCCGTTTTCATATTGCACATTCAGCACGGCAACACCGAAGTTGTACTGGCCGTACAGGCCGCTCGTCTTGAAGTCGGCGTAGTTCCGGTCATAGGCCGCAGTCACTCGCAGCGGGCCGGCACCGTAGGTAACCGCGAAGCCCTCAGGACGCTGAAGCATTAACGCTGGCGACCGCCGGCGCAGAACTACCGAAGTCGTTCTGCGTCTCGGCCTGCAACTGACCAGTGGCCGAGGCGATCGCAGCGTGCACGCTCAGCCCGCCCATGTTCGGCGAACGGTAGTAGATCGCCTGTTGGGCGCGAATCGTCGCCGTAATGCCACCGGTATGCGTGGAGGCCACGCGTGTAGCCGCCGTACCAGGGGTCGTAGGCGCCGTTCCACTCTTGCAAGGGCATGAGCATGCGGCCGAGGCGAACGTCACCGAAGCTGCCGCCCAAGCCTACGAAGACATTGCGGTAGAAGGTCGTGCTCGTGCCATTGGGCGGCGCTGTTGATCGTGCCGTTCTGGATGCGGAAACGATGGTTCATCGTGAAGAAGGCGTTCATGCCGCCGCCCAGGTCTTCCTTGCCCGACAGCGTGAAGTTGTTGAACGCCGAACCGGCGCCACCCAAGGCCCAGTCGGAACCGGTCTGTGGTGCCCGTGTGTTGTACGGCGGCGTCGAGCATGCCCGACAGGGTGACCGACGATTGCGCCGAGGCAGCGCTGGCAAAGGCGCCAAGCACGGCCAGAGCGAGCAGTGATTTTTTCATTGCAAAATCTCCTAGGTTGAAAAAGCGGTCCCGCGGAGGGACTGCCCGGAAAATACATCCGCCCGTTGAAGGGGCTGACAAGGCCAACCTCCTCAGCGGAAGTTGGGCCTATTGCACCAGAGGCCTTCATGGCTGCAAAGCGCTGAGCGTGAATTTCGTCACTGCTGTTGTCGGGCAACAACGAACGGAACTGCACCCAAAAAGGCGTCGATGTCAGTGATGACTTCGTGGCCAGATGCCGAGCTAATCTCGCGCTCGAATGACGCCCAGCATCGACCAAATTTGCAGCGCGGCCGACATGGCGCTGAAAACCCTTAGTGCCTCGGCGCGTGCGTCTCGGCCTCGCCCGACCGCGGAAAGTGCGCAGCTTTCGGCCGCGGAGAAGCGACTTTCCGGCGCGCTCATGCGCGTCAACCATGTCGGTGAGGTCTGTGCCCAGGCGCTGTACCAGGCGCAGGCCTTGACGGCGCGCACGCCCGCATTGCGCGAGCAGATGGCCGCCGCGGCGCGCGAAGAAACCGATCATCTGGCCTGGACCGAGCAACGCCTGCGCGAGCTGGGTGACCGGGCGAGTTGGCTCAATCCGCTCTGGTATGCCGGTGCATTCGCACTCGGCCTGGCCGCCGGCCGCGCGGGCGATGCCTGGAGCCTGGGCTTCGTCGTCGAAACCGAACGCCAGGTCGAGCAACACCTGGCCGGCCATTTGTCGCGGCTGCCGGCGGGCGACGCCGCGTCGCGCGCCATCGTCGCGCAGATGAAGGACGACGAAGCCGGCCATGCGCGCGCCGCAGAACGGGCCGGCGCCGCCACCTTGCCGCTACCGCTGCGGCTGGCGATGCGCCTGGCGGCCAAGCTCATGACCACCACCGCGCATCGCGTCTGAGGCCTCGTGTCAGGCGGCCACGACCTCGTGGCTGACGATGATCTCGGCGCTCTTGGCCAGCATGGCCGTGGCCGAACAGTACTTCTCGTGCGACAGGCTGACCGCGCGCGCCACGGCCTGCGCATCGAGGGCGCGGCCGCTGACGATGAAGTGCATGTGGATACGCGTGAACACTTTCGGGTCGACCGGCGCACGCTCGGCGCTGAGCTTGACCCGGCAGGCGCTCACCGCGTGACGGCCGCGCTGCAGGATCAAGACCACGTCGTAGGCGGCGCAGGCGCCGGTGCCGGCGAGCACGGTTTCCATCGGCCGCGGCGCCAGATTTCGGCCGCCGCCGTCTGCCGCGCCATCCATGCTCAGCAGGTGGCCGCTGCCGGTCTCGGCCACGAAGGCCATGCCGCTGGCCGCCATCCAATCGATCGTGCATTCCATTGCCTGTGCTCCGCACCGTTTGCGCTTGGCTGCCGCTCCAGCGCGGTGCATTGTGCACCGCGTCAAGGCCATCCAAACCCGCTCGCTCCCTGGCTTGCGATTTCGATATTGCACTGCAACATCACAGCGCATAGACTCGCATCGCAGCGCAGCAAAGAGGGGGTCGCTGCAACGATTGTCTCCTCCACCGCTACATGGGTGGATTTGGCCCAAGGCGCGAGCCTTGGGCCTTTTTCTTCGCCGCGCAGCTACCCATCGCTGACATATGATGCGCCGCAACACGAAGGCGGCGGACGGAGACACGGTCGATGGCAGGCTCACCCCGGGTGCAGCGTAGGGCGGGTGGCGAGTACCTGCAAAAAATCCTGACCGCACGCGTCTACGACGTGGCCATCGAGTCGCCGCTCGAACCCGCGCGCACCCTGTCGCGCCGCATCGGCAACCAGGTGCTGCTCAAGCGCGAAGACCAGCAGCCGGTATTCAGTTTCAAGCTGCGCGGCGCCTACAACAAGATGGTTCATCTGTCGGCCGAGCAGCGGGCGAGCGGTGTGATCTGCGCCTCGGCCGGCAACCACGCGCAAGGCGTGGCCTTGTCGGCGAAGAAGCTCGGCTGCCAGGCCACCATCGTGATGCCGGTGACGACGCCCAAGCTCAAGGTCGATGCCGTCAAAGCGCTCGGCGGCGAGGTCGTGCTGCATGGCGACAGCTACTCCGATGCACACAGCCACGCCAAGACCCTGGAAGCCGAACGCGGCCTGACCTTCGTGCACCCGTTCGACGACCCGTTCGTGATCGCCGGCCAGGGCACGGTGGCGATGGAAATCCTGCGCCAGCATCAGGGCCCGATCGACGCCGTGTTCGTGGCCATAGGCGGTGGCGGTTTGATCGCCGGCATTGCCGCCTACATCAAGGCGGTGCGGCCCGAGGTCAAGGTGATCGGCGTGCAGACCACCGACTCCGATGCCATGCTGCGCTCGGTGCGCGCCGGCCGCCGCGTCACGCTGCACGACGTGGGCCTGTTTTCCGACGGCACCGCGGTCAAGCTGGTCGGCGAGGAAACCTTTCGCCTGGCGCGCGCCCTGGTCGACGACTACGTGGTCGTCGACACCGATGCCGTCTGCGCCGCGATCAAGGACGTATTCCAGGACACACGCAGCATCCTCGAGCCGGCCGGTGCGCTAGGCGTCGCCGCGGTCAAGCAGTACGCCGCGCAGCACAAGGCCAAGGGCCAGACCTTCGTGGCCATCACCTGCGGCGCGAACATGAACTTCGATCGCCTGCGCTTCGTCGCCGAGCGGGCCGAATTCGGTGAACAGCGCGAAGCCCTGTTCGCGGTCACCATCCCCGAAGAGCGTGGTTCGTTCAAGCGCTTTTGCGAATTGATCGGCCCACGCAGCGTGACCGAATTCAACTACCGTATCTCGCACGCCACGGTGGCCCATGTCTTCGTCGGCATTGCCATCGCCCAGCGCGACGAGGCCGACAAGATCGAGCGCAATTTCGTGCGCCACGGCTTTGCCACGGTGAATCTGACCGACGACGAGTTGGCCAAGGAACATGTACGCCACATGGTCGGGGGCCGCTCGGACCTGGCGCGCGAGGAGTGCATCTACCGCTTCATATTCCCGGAGCGGCCGGGCGCATTGATGCGCTTCCTGGCCGCGCTGCACCCGGAGTGGAACATCAGCCTGTTTCACTACCGCAACCAGGGTGCCGACTACGGCCGCATCCTGGTCGGGCTGCAGGTGCCGGCCGGCGACCAGCGCGCGTTGCGCGGGTTTCTCGACAGCCTGGGCTACGCCTACGTCGACGAGACCGAGAACCCGGTCTACGCCCTGTTCCTCGGCTAGGCACTGGTCAACGCCGGTGCGGCGCCTCTACACTCGCAGCCATGTCCACCGCTCCCCGCTCCCTGATCACGCCCACTTCCAATGCGCCGCTCGAGCGCGCCCTGCGCGACAAACTCGAGCGCCGCGCCGAGACCATAGGCAGTCTGGGTGAACTCGAGCCGCTGGCGGTTCGCATCGGCCTGATCCAGAACACCCTGAAGCCGCGCTTTCACGGGCCGCAGTTGGTGCTTTTCGCCAGCGACCATGGCCTGGCCGTCGAAGGTCTGCCGGCGCAACCGGGCCGCAGCACCGCCGAGCGGGCCTGGCAAGCCCTGACCGGGCAACTGCCGGTCGCGGTCTACGCGGGCATCAATGGCATGACGCTGTCGGTGGTCGATGCCGGCGTGGCCGAGCGGCTGGCGCCGCACGAACGGCTGCTGATGCGCAAGATCGCCCACGGCACACGCAACGCCCGTGTCGGTGCCGCGATGTCGGTCGACCAGGCCCAGGCGGCCATCCGTGCCGGCATGGAAATCGGCGAGTCCTTGCCCGGCAACCTGTTGGCCTGCGCCGGCATCTCGGTCGGCGGCCATGAGAGTGCCGCCTTGGTGCTGTCGCGCCTGGCCGGGGCGCCGGTGCGCGAATTGTTGGTGGCCCAGCCGGGCATGGACCCGGCCCGCCTGACCCAGATGCTGGTCGTCGCCCAGGCCGCGCAGGGCCGGCACCGCGATGTCACCGACCCGGTCGAGGTGCTGGCCGCATTCGGTGGCTTCGAAATGGCCATGATGGTCGGCGTCATGCTGGTCGCCGCCAGCCGGCGCAACCTGATCATGGTCGATGGCCTGCCGGCCTGCGCCGCGCTGATGGTCGCGGCACGCATTGCGGCGCCGGTGACCGACTATTGCGTCTTCTGTCGCAGCCACGGCCACAACGGGCTGGACTACGCCATGAACATGTTCCAGACCTCGGCCCTGCTCGAGTTGGGCATGGAGTCCACCGACGGCACCGGCGCCACGCTCGCCTGGCCGCTGGTGCGTGCCGCTGCCGCCCTGCTCAGCGAAGTCGCGGAGGGCGAGGATCCGGGTCCGTCGCAGCCAGGCGGCCTGGACGGCCCGCCGACCGAAGCGGCGGCCGACGGCGACTGAGGCACCCGCGTTCAGCGCGTGCTGTTGACGGGCGGGCCCAAGGGCAACGAAGGCGGCGTCGATTCCACCGGCTGCGGTTCGACGGCCCGCATCACCGCAGGCAAGGTCGCAATCGATGCCGGCGCGGCCGCGCCGGCCTGGGCCAAGGGCAAGCTACCGGTGGCCGCCCGCGGCAGCGCCGGCAGATCGAGCGTCACCTGGGTCGCGGCGCCGCGCGCACCCAGGCGCGCCCCGCGCGCATGGACTGCTTGTAATACCAGTTCACCATCGATAGGCGTGCCCACCGCGTAGCTGCGCGCCGGTTTGCCGTCGACGGCGATCAGGGCCAGGCCATTGCGATCGCCGCCCTGGCGTGGCGCAGCCACGCCGAGCAGGCGAAAGCGCGACGCCAATGGGCTGACCACCACCGCCGCGCTGTCGCGCACCGGGGCGGCGCCGAACAGCCGCGTCAGGTCGCCACGCGGCGCGGCAGCCGCGGCCACCGCCACCGTGTGTGCCGGCGCCATGGGCGACGCAGCACCGAGGCGCAGAGCCCAGAACACCGCGCTGGCAGCCACCACGGCCCAGATCACAAATGCAACGAGGCGTACCTTCATGGGGGCCGATTATCATGGAAGCGATTCAGCCCGCAGACCCTGCGCCACCTGCCGCGTCGTGCAAGCCGTACGTGGCCCAAGCCATCATGTGCCACTCTCCGTCCCCACCCAGCCCGCGCCGCAAGGCAGGGGGCTTCACGCTGATCGAGTTGCTGGTCGTCTTGGTGATCATCGGCGTGCTGGCGGCGCTGATCGTGCCCAACGTGCTCAGCCGCGCCGACGAGGCGCGCGTGACCGCCGCTCGCACCGATGTCAGCCAACTGATGCAGGCACTCAAGCTCTACAAGCTCGACAACCAGCGTTATCCGAGCGCCGAACAAGGCCTCGAAGCGCTGGTGAAAAAACCCAGCGTCGGCAGCCTGCCGCCGAACTGGAAGCCCTACCTCGACAAGCTGCCCAACGACCCCTGGGGCCGCCCGTACCAGTACGTCAACCCGGGCGTGAAGGGCGAGATCGACGTCTTCAGCTTCGGCGCCGACGGCCAGGCCGGCGGCGAGGGCAACGATGCGGATGTCGGCTCCTGGCAGTGAACGGCTGCGGCAGTCGTCGCCCGCCGCCGGATTCACGCTGATCGAGATCATGGTCGTGATGGCCATCATTGCCATCGCCACTGCACTGGTCAGCCTGTCGCTGCGTGACGGTGCGCAAAGCCGGCTCGACGAAGAAGGTGCGCGCTTGTCATCGCTGCTCGAGTCTGCGCGCGCCGAGGCCCGCGCGTCGGGCATCACCGTGCGCTGGTTGCCTGCCGACGCCGGCAACGTCGACGGTGTGCAGTTTCGTTTCCTCGGCCTGCCGCCGGGCGCCGAGCTGCCCACGCGCTGGCTGGGCGAGGGCGTCAGTGCCGAAATCGTCGGTGCCCCCGCCTTGCTGCTCGGCCCCGAACCGGTGTTGCCGGCGCAGCGGCTGGTCCTGCACCTGGACGATCGGCGTCTGGTGCTGGCCACCGATGGCCTGGCGCCGTTCGGCCCGGTCTACGAAACCGAGCCTGCAGGCCCATGAGGCACCGATCCCGGAGCGCGCCGCGCACCCCAGCCGCCGCGCGGCTTCACCTTGATCGAGGTGCTGGTCGCCTTGGCCATCGTGGCCGTCGCGCTGGGCACCGGTATCAAGGCCGCAGGTGCGCTGGCCGGCAATGCCCAGCGACTGGCCGATGTCAGTGCGGCCCAATGGTGCGCCGACAACCAGTTCGTCAACTTGAAGCTGGCGCGCCAATTTCCCGGCATCGGCGACAGTGACTTCAGCTGCGAGCAACTCGGGCGCACGTTCAAGGGCCAGTTGTCGGTGCGGCCGACACCCAACCCGAACTTTCGCCGCGTCGACACGCATATTGCCGATGACAGCGATCAGCCCCTGCTGAGCCTGTCGACGGTGCTGCCGCGGTTCTGACGATGACGCCGTCCGCCCGTTCGTTGTCGGGCTTCACGCTGGTCGAAGTCCTGGTCGCCCTGGTCTTGATGTCCGTGCTGGCCGCGATGGCCTGGCGGGGCCTGGACGGCATCTCCCGCGCGCGTGACATCAGCCAGGCCCGCGTCGAGCAAACGCTGAGCCTGAACACCGTGCTGGCGCAGTGGGAGCAGGACCTGCAATCGGTGTACGACAGCAACGTCGTCCCGGCACTGGTATTCGACGGTGCGGCGCTGCGCCTGGTGCGGCGACGGGCCGATGGCCTGCAAGTCGTGGTCTGGGCCTTGCGCGAGCACCGCTGGATGCGCTGGAGCGGCCCGGTCGTCACGCAGACCAGCGCGCTGCAGGACAGTTGGTTGAGCAGCCAGCAACTGCTCGGCAACGAGAGCGCGCAATTGCGCATGCACGATGGCCTGGCCCAGTGGCAGGTCTACTTTTATCGCGGCAACGCCTGGAGCAACGCCCAATCCAGTGCGGATGTGGTGGCCGCGCCCGCGTCCGCCGCCTCGGCCGTCGCGCGCAAACCAGCTGCCGAGCGGCGTGCGCATCGTGCTCGGATTCGAGGGCGCTGGCCTGGCCGGCTCGCTGACGCGCGACCTGCTGCTGCCGCCGCAAATGCCGTGACCACGCCTCGCCCACGCCAGCGCGGCGCCGCCCTGCTATTGGCCATGCTGATCCTGAGCCTGGTGGCGACGATGGCCGCGGGCATGATCTGGCAGCAGTGGCGCGCGATCCAGGTCGAGGCCGCCGAGCGGGCGCGCACCCAGTCGGCCTGGATCCTGACCGGCGCGCTCGACTGGGCGCGCCTGATCCTGCGCGAGGACGCGCGCACCGGCGGCGCCGACCACCTCGGCGAACCCTGGGCCGTGCCGCTGGCCGAAGCGCGGCTGTCCTCGTTCCTGGCCGCCGACCGCGACAACAACAGCGCGGCCGAACCCGATACCGTCGAGGCCTTCCTGTCGGGCTCCATCACCGATGCGCAATCGCACTGGAACCTGTTCAAGCTGATCAGCGCCGAGGGCAAACCCGTGCCGGCCCAAAAGCGTGTGCTGGCCCGCTTGTGCGAGCAGGCCGGCCTGCCCGGCGACAGCGCCGATCGTATCGAGCAGGCTCTGCTCAAGGCCTGGGCGCCGCCGGCGCTGGCCGGTGACGGCGCCACGATCGCGCCGCAGCGCCTGGCCGAACTGGCCTGGCTGGGCATCGATGAGCAAACCCTGCGCGCCCTCGAGCCCTGGGTCATCCTGCTGCCCGCCCGCGACACGGTGGTCAACGTCAACACCGCGCCGGCCGAGGTCATTGCAGCGGCCGTCGATGGCATGAGCCTGGGCAATGCACAGCGCTTGATTCAGGAGCGCCAACGCACCCCGCTGCGCGACCTCAGTGCCTCTGCCGCGCGCGCCTTTTTTCCTCCCCCCGACCCGCAGCGGCCCGATCTCCTTGCGGGTGTCGGCGTGGCCAGCCGTTTTTTCATCGTCCAGGGCCGGCTGCGGCTGGGCGACCATGTGCTCGAGGAACGCTCGCTGGTCGAGCGGCGAGCAGCCCGACGTCGTGGTCCTGGCGCGCGAACGCGTGAACCTGCGTGACGGCCCTTGACATGGCGCCTGGTGCAGACCCCGCCCAGGGATGGCCCGGGCCGGCCATTCGCACGGCTGCCAATACACTCGCCGGGTCCTGGCCCTCGGCACCGTCCGCACCGCCGTCCCCGCCATCCCTGAACCGTCGCACCTGCCTACCCCTGCCCTCATGTCGACCCTGGTGATCCAACTCCCCGCCCGGCCGCGCCTGCAAGGCGGCGCCGAGGGACGATACGCGCCAGCGCCGCAGGGCGATACGGCGGCTGCGGCCGAAGTGGCCTATGTGCTGACGCCCGATGGCCTGGCGGTGACGCGGCATGGCCACGCGGCGCCGACGCTGCTGCCCAAGGCCGACACGGTCGTGCTGGTGCTGGCCGACACCGATGTCAGCTGGCATCGCATCACCGTGCCCAAGGCACCCTCGGCGCGCCTGCGCGCCGCCATCGCCGGTGTGCTCGAAGAACAATTGCTCGACGAACCCGGTGCCATGCATCTGGCCCTGGCCCCGGGTGCCGCCGGTGGCCAGGTGGCCTGGGTCGCAGCCCTGGACAAGGCCTGGTTTGCAGCCGAACTGCGCGCGCTGGAACGGGCCGGCGTGCAGGTCGAACGCGTGGTGCCGATGTCCTGGCCCGAAGACACGCCGCTGGGTCATTTCTCGGCCGCCTTCGGCGCCGATGCCGGGGCGCCGATGCAACTCACCTGGTCGGATGCCAGCGGCGTGGCCGCGATCAGCGTGCAAGGTGCGATGGCGCGACAGATGTTGCCGCTGTGGGCCAAACAGCCGGCGCGCTGGAGCGCGCACCCGGCGGTCGCGGCACCGGCCGAGCGCTGGCTGGGCTCGAATGTGCTCGTGCTCAGCGACGAACAACGCCTGCTGCAGGCCACGCGTTCGTTGTGGAATCTGCGCCAGTTCGACCTCGCCGCACGGCACCGCGGCAGCCTGGCACTGCGCAACGCCTGGCGCGGCTTTCGCAGCGCTGCGTGGCGACCGGCGCGCTACGGCCTGGTCGCCCTGGTCGTGCTGCAGGTATTCGGGATCAACCTGTGGGCCTGGCACCAGCAGCGCCAGCTCGAATCCCGGCGCGAGGCGATGGTGCAATTGCTGCGCACGACACATCCCCAGGTACGCACCGTGCTCGATGCCCCGGTGCAGATGCAGCGCGAGACGGACAGCTTGCGCGCCGCCGCGGGCAAGAGCGGCGACAACGATCTCGAGTCCCTGCTCGGTGCGGCAGCCGCGGCCTGGCCCGAAGGCCAGCCGCCGCTGGCCAGCATGAAGTTCGAAAACGGCCGCTTGAGCCTGGCTGCCAGCGGCTGGAGCGAGGCGCAGATCGCACAGTTCCGCGCCCTGCTCGCCGCCGGCGGTTGGGAGCTGGCCTCGGCCAACGGCGCGTTGACGCTCAGCCGAGCCGGCAAGGCGGCGTCATGAAAGGCTTCTCCGATTCGCGCGTGAATCCGACCGTCGGAGCAGGTGACACGCCCGAGCATTGGACGGCGCCCTGGCGGGCGCGCTGGCAGGCGCTGGGGGCGCGTGAGCGCCAGGGGCTGACGGTCGCGCTGTGGGTGGTGGCGCTGTTTTTGCTCTGGGCGCTGGCCATTGCGCCGGCGTGGCGCACGACACGCGAGGCGCCGGCGCAGCTCGACCGGCTCGACGCCCAGTTGCAGCTCATGCAGCGCCAGGCCCTCGAGGCCCGCGAGTTGCGCGCCATCCCGGCATTGGGCGGCAGCCAGGCCGCAGCCGCGTTGCGCGCGGCCACAGACACATTGGGTACCGCCGCCCGGCTCCAACTCAGCGGCGAGCGCGCGACGCTGACGCTGTCGGGCATCAACGGCACCCAGCTGCGTGACTGGATTGCCGAAGCCCGCAGCGCCGCGCGCACGCGGCCGCTGGAGGCCAACCTGACACGCGGCCCGCAGGGCTACAGCGGCAGCATCGTGGTCGCCTTGCCCAGCGGCGCAGGCACGCCATGAGCATCATCAGCGCGGCGCTGCGCACGCGTGAGCGAAGCCGCAAAGCACGCTTTGCGCGCACCGGGTTTGCCGAGTCGACGCTGGCCGAAGTGGCCTGGCAGCGTGTCCGCGGCGCGGCAGGGCGCTGGGCCGTGGCCGGCGCCGTCGTCGGCGCGCTCGCGGGCCTGGTCGGATTTGCGCCGGCCGCCTGGCTGGCGACGGCGCTTGCCTCGGCCACTGCCGATCGCTTGCTGCTGACCGACGCGCGCGGCACCCTGTGGAGCGGCAGCGCATTGCCGGTGCTGACTGGCGGCCCGGGCAGCCGCGACGCCAGCGCCCTGCCGGGGCGGCTCGAGTGGAGCCTGGCCTGGCGCGGCCTGCTGTTCGAATTGCGCGCGCGGCAGGCCTGTTGCCTGCGCGGCGAGGTGCGTGCGCTGATCCGGCCCGGCCTGGGCCGCGTGTCGGTGCAGGTGCTGCCGGCCGAGAGCACGACCATCGGCCAATGGCCGGCGGCCTGGTTGAACGGGCTGGGCACACCCTGGAATACGCTGCAGTTGGGCGGCACACTGCGCCTCACGTCACCGGGTCTGAATGTCGAGTGGGTGCAGGGGCGACTGCGTTTTTCCGGCGAAGCGGCGCTAGACGTGGCCAACGCCTCGTCGCGCGTGGCCACGCTCGACGCCCTGGGCAGCTACCGGCTGACGCTGCGCGGCGATGCCGCCAGCGCAGACGCCTCGACGCTGACCTTGATCACGGTCGATGGCGCGCTGCGCCTATCGGGCCAGGGTGAGTGGACCGGCACCGGCCTGCGCTTTCGCGGCGAGGCCCAGGCCGCCGACGGTAGCGAGACGGCTTTGAACAACCTCTTGAACATCATCGGGCGGCGCCAAGGCGCACGCTCGGTCATTTCGATCGGATGAGCATGAAACCACACCCCTATTCGGCCACGCTGCGCGTGATCGCTGCGGCCGTCGCCGGCATCCTGCTGGCGCCGCCGCTGGCCGCTCAACCGGCGGCCGGCCGCGCGGCCAGCCCCGGCCCGGCCATCAAGGCAGGCACGTCGGTGACGCTGAACTTCGTCAACGCCGACATCGAAGCCGTGACCCGGGCCATGGGTGCGATGCTCGACCGGCAGTTCATCGTCGACCCGCGCGTCAAGGGCAACATCACCGTCTACAGCGAGACCCCGTTGACGGTGCGCGAGGCCTACCTGAACTACCTGGCTGCGCTGCGCGGCCTGGGCTTCACGGTGGTCGAGAGTGCCGGCCTGTTCAAGGTGGTGCCCGAGGCCGACGCCAAGCTGCAGACCGGCACGGTGTCGATCGGCGCCGTGCAGCAACGCGGCGACCAGATCCTGACGCAGATCTTCCGTCTCAATCACGAGAACCCGAACAACCTGGTGGCGGTGCTGCGGCCGCTGATCAGCCCGAACAACACCATCAATGCCAATCCCGGCAGCAACACCCTGGTCATCACCGACTATGCCGACAACCTGACGCGCCTGGGCAAGATCATCGCTGCGCTCGACCAGCCGGCGGCCTCGGACATCGAAGTCGTGCCGCTCAAGCATGGCGTGGCCAGCGACATGGCGCCCCTGGTGCAGCGCCTGGCCGACAGCAGCGCCGGCATCACGCCCGGCGTGCCGGCAGGCAGCAGCGGCGTGTCGGTGATTGCCGACGGACGCAGCAACGCCCTCATCGTGCGTGCCGCCAATGCCGCCCGCCAGGCCCAGGTGCGCTCGATCATCGACAAACTCGACTTGCCGACGCAGGGCGGCGGCCCCGGCGGCTCGATCTGGGTCGTGCACCTGAAGAACGCCGACGCGGTCAAACTGGCGCAAGTGCTGCGCGCGGCGTTTCCCGGCGGTCCTGGTGGCGCATCGGCCGGGACGGGCGCCGGCCCGGCGGCAGCCATCGCGGCACAGGCCGCGTGGCGCGACGCCGGCGACCTCGCCGATCCAGGCGTCGGGGGGGCCCAGCACGGGTGGCTTCATCCAGGCCGACCCGTCGACCAACTCATTGATCATCACCGCGGCCGAACCGCTGTACCGGCAGATGCGCGCGATGATCGAACAACTCGATTCACGGCGCGCACAGGTCTACATCGAAAGCATGATCGTCGAGGTCAGCGGCGACAACGCCGCCGACTTCGGCTTCCAGTGGCAAGGCCTGATCGGCAAGAACGGCGACAAGAACGGGCTCGTCGCGGGCACCAACTTCGGCACCGGCAGCACCAACATCATCGGCATCACCACCGGCCTGCTCTCGAACCCGCCGACGGTAGCCGTCGGCGAAGGGCTGAACATCGGCCTGCTGCACAACTACAACGGCACCTATGGCCTGACGGCCATCGCGCGCATGCTGCAGACGCAGGGCAATACCAACATCGTGTCGACGCCGAACCTGATCACGCTCGACAACGAAGAGGCCAAGATCGTGGTCGGCTCCAACGTGCCCTTCATCACCGGCCAGTACACCAACACCGGCACCGGCACCAGCAGCCCGTTCCAGACCATCGAACGCAAGGACGTCGGCCTGACGCTGCGCATCAAGCCGCAGATCGGCGAGGGCGGCACGGTGCGCATGACGATCTACCAGGAGTCGTCGAGCGTGCAGGACACGGCCGCGGTCGGCACCAGCAATGCCGGGCCGTCGACCAACAAGCGCTCGATCGAGTCCAACGTGGTCGTCGACGACGGTTCGATCATCGTGCTCGGTGGCCTGATCGAAGACCGTTTCACCGAAACCAACTCCAAGGTACCCCTGCTCGGCGACCTGCCTCTGCTGGGCAATCTGTTCCGCAGCACCAGCCGCACCAAGAAGCGCACCAACCTGATGGTCTTCCTGCGACCGGTGGTGCTGCGCGATGCGGCCAGCACCGAGAAGATCTCGCTCGACCGTTACGACGCCATCCGCGCACAACAAAAGGAAAGCCAACCCGAGCCGAGCATCCTGGTGCCGATCAACGAAGCCCCGGTGACGCCACCGCTGCGCGCCGAGCCGGCGTCGGCGCCCAAGAGCAATTGATCGCCCCCTGATCGCCGACTGAGCGCAACCGATCATGGCCACCCGCCACCCCCTGCCCTACGGCTACGCCAAGGCACACACGCTGCTGCTCGAAGACGACGGCCAGCAGCTCACGCTGTGGAGCGCCGCGGCGACGCCGCCGGCGGCGATGTCCGAAGTGCTGCGCGTCTACGACGTGCAGCGCTTCGAGCGCGAAGCCCAGGCCAGCTTGGCGCAACGCATCGCGTCGGTGTACGCCGGCGGCGAATCGAGCGCGGCCACGGTGATCGGCGAGGTCGAGAGCGCGGTCGATCTCGGCCGCCTGATGCAGGACCTGCCGGCGGTCGAAGACCTGCTCGAAGCCGCCAACGACGCGCCGATCATCCGCATGTTGAACGCGCTGCTGACCCAGGCCGCCAAGGACGGCGCCAGCGACATCCATATCGAGCCTTACGAACGCAACTCCTCGGTGCGCTTTCGTGTCGACGGCACGCTGCGCGAAGTGGTGCAGCCCAATCGCGCGCTGCATGCGGCGCTGATCTCGCGGCTGAAGATCATGGCCGAGCTCGACATCGCCGAGAAACGCCTGCCGCAGGACGGCCGCATCAGCCTGCGCATCGGCGGGCGGGCCATCGATGTACGCGTGTCGACACTGCCCTCGGCCCATGGCGAGCGCGCCGTGCTGCGCCTGCTGGACAAGGGCGAATCGAAGTTCACGCTCGAGTCGCTGGGCATGAGCGGCGAGGTGCTGACGCGCTTCCAGAAGCTGGTGCAGCAGCCGCATGGCATCGTGCTCGTCACCGGCCCGACCGGCTCGGGCAAGACGACCACGCTGTACGCCGCGCTGCAAACGCTGGAGACCGCCACCACCAACGTACTGACCGTCGAAGATCCGATCGAGTACGAATTGGCCGGTATCGGCCAGACCCAGGTCAATTCGAAGATCGACCTGGATTTCGCCAAGGCGCTGCGCGCGATCCTGCGCCAGGACCCCGACGTGATCATGATCGGCGAGATCCGCGATTTCGAAACCGCGCAGATCGCGATCCAGGCCTCGCTGACCGGCCACCTGGTGCTGGCCACGGTCCACACCAACGACTCGCCGAGCACGGTCACACGGCTGATCGACATGGGTGTCGAGCCGTTCCTGCTCAGCAGTTCGCTGCTCGGCGTACTGGCGCAGCGCCTGGTGCGAAAGCTGTGCCCGACCTGCAAACGTGTCGATGGCCGCGGCCGCTACCACCCCGTCGGCTGCGCGGACTGCGGCATGAGCGGCTACAAGGGCCGCACCGGCGTCTACGAGTTGATGGTCGCGGACGACAAGGTCAGCGCGCTGATACACAGCCGGGCCGCCGAAAGCCAGCTCTTCGTGGCCGCCGAAGCCGCCGGCCTGCGCCCGATGCGCGACGACGGCGAGCGCCTGGTCGAAGCGGGCATCACCTCGGCTGAAGAGTTGATGCGGGTGACGCGGGAGTAACTGCTTGCCCGCCTACAAATTCGAGGCCCTGGATGCCGCCGGCAAGACCAAGACCGGCCTGCTCGAGGCCGACAACGCCAAGGCCGCGCGCGCGCAACTGCGCGCGCAGGCGTTGATACCGCTGGACGTGGTGTCCGTGGCGCAGGCCGCCAACGACGGCCGGGCCGCACGCTTTGGCCGGCGCGTGTTTTCGAGCACCGAGTTGTCGGTCTGGACACGGCAGATGGCCGGCCTGGTCGGCGCCGGGCTGCCGCTGGAACGAGCGCTGACCGCCCTGGTCGATGAATCCGAAGACCCGCGCCAGCGCGAGTTGGTCGCTCACCTGCGCAGCGAGGTCAACGGCGGCAGCCCGTTTGCGCGCGCCCTGGGCAGCGCGCCGCGCGAGTTCGACGACGTCTACCGCGCGGTGGTCGCCGCCGGCGAGCAAAGCGGCGCGCTCGGCATCGTGCTGGAGAAACTCGCCGACGATCTGGAGGAGCGCCAGTCGCTCAAGGGCAAGCTGATCGGTGCCACCCTGTACCCGGCCATCGTCTCGCTGATCGCGGTAGTGATCGTGATCTTCCTGGTCACCTACGTCGTGCCGCAGGTGGCCAGCGTATTTGCCAGCAGCAAGCGAACGCTGCCGCTGCTGACGATTGCCATGCTGGCGGTCAGTGCTTTCGTGCGCCACTGGGGTTGGCTGGTGCTGTTGAGCCGCCGCAGTCGCCGGCACCGGCTTCGCCTACGCGTTGCGCAACGAGGCAGTGCGCGAGCGCTTCGATGCCCTGTGGCTGGGCGTACCCCTGGTCGGCCGCCTCGCGCGCGGCTACAACGCGGCCCGCTTCGCCGGCACCTTGGCCATGTTGGCCTCGGCCGGTGTGCCGATTCTCAAGGCCTTGCAGGCGGCGGCCGAGACCTTGGGCAATCGCGCCATGCGTGCCGACGCCATGGCCGCGCTGGTCCAGGTGCGCGAAGGCGCGCCGCTGGCCAATGCCTTGGGTGCGAAAAGGCGGTTCCCGGGCCTGCTGCCGATGTTCGCCCGCCTGGGTGAGCAGACCGGCACGCTGCCGCAGATGCTGCAGCGCGCGGCGACCCAGCTCAGCGCCGAAGTGCAGCGCCGCGCGATGGCGTTGGCGACCGTGCTCGAGCCGCTGCTGATCGTGGCCATGGGCGCAGTCGTGTTGTTGATCGTTCTGGCCGTCCTGCTGCCCATCATCCAGCTCAACACCTGGGTCAAATAATGTGTCAAGCTGCTCACCTGCCGGTCCGCGGCGACACGGATCACGGGTTCAGTAGGACATAACGAAGGGCATGCGGGTGCGCAAGCATGTGCTGATCGTCGACGATCATGACAGCGATCTGCTCTACACGCGGCTGGTGATCGAGCGCGCCGGCATCACGCAGCGGGTAACGCCCATCGACAACGCCCGCGACGCGCTGGCGTTCCTGCACCAGCCCGAAGGCGGCGATGTCGGCCTGATCCTGCTCGATATCAACATGCCGGGCATGGATGGCTTTGCCTTTCTGCGCGCGTTCGAAAAAGAGCGCACCGGCGCCGAGCTCAAGACCCCGGTGATCGTGATGCTCAGCAGCTCGCCCGACCCGCAGGATCGCGAACGTGCCTTCGCCTTTGGCTGCGTGCGCGACTATGTGACCAAGCCGGTCAGCGTCGACGCGATGCTGCAGTTGATGCAACGCCTGGAATCGAAGCTTGACCGCCGCTGAGGCCGTGTCCACCACCGCCACGCAGAGTCAGCGCTCGGTAGCCAGCGAGGCATTGCTGATCGGTGCGGTGTATTTCGCGCTGGCGTGGATCGCCATCCACCTGACCAATCAGCCCGAGGCCATCACCAGCGTCTGGTTCGCCAACGCAGCCGCCATCGCCATCGTGAGCACGGCAGCGCCATCGCGTTGGCCGCTGTTGTTGGCCGTGGCGGCGACGGCCAACGTGGCGGCCGATTGGGCCGTGCGCGGCAACCTGCCGTTGTCGATCAGCTATGCACCGGGCAACCTGATCGAGGTCGCGCTCGGCGCGTGCTTGCTGCGGCGCTTCGATCTGGTGCGTCAATTCGACGCCAGCCCGCAGGCCTTTGCGCGGGCGATCACCGCCGGCGCCCTATTGCCGCAACTGGCCGGTGCGACGATAGGCAGCGCCACCTTGCAGTGGCACGGCTTTGCGAGCTTTGAAGCCACGACCTGGTTCAATTGGTATATCGATGCCGCGCTAGGCGCGTTGGCGACGCTGCCACTGGCACTGGCACTGCGCCGCGCGCAACTCGACAGGCAGCCCATGCAGCTGGCGACACCGGCTTCGCTGACGTTTCTGGTCGTGCTGGCTGGCACGGCCTGCCTGGCGTTCTGGAAGCTGCACGAACCGTACGTGATGCTGTCGGTGCCGCTGGTGGCCAGCGCGTTCTTCATCACGCCGACCGCCACCTTCGGCCTTTGCTTCGCCTTGGTCCTGGGCGTCGCAGCCGGCTTCAACTACCACTGGATCGCGACGCCGGTCTACGCACGGCCCTGGCACGAGGTGTATCTGTTCCTTCCGCTCATCATGATCATGCTGCCGGCGCAGTTGTTGGCGCTGATCGTGGCACGCATGCGTCGCTTCCAGACAGATACCGACTCGCTGACCCTGGTCGGCAACGATACGGCAGCGCTGTTCGACGAGCGTGGCATCTTCCGTGGTGCGAATCGCGCCTATGAACGCATGTTCGGGCATGAGCAGAAATCCTTGATCGGTACTTCGATCGAAGAGAGCGTCGCCGCACCCTACACCAGCGTGGCGCGCGAACGCTTCGAACGGGCGCGGCGCGGTGCAATGGTGCAGGTGCGGATCGAACGCGAAACGGCGCTCGGTCCGCGCGTGCTGGACGTCAATTACCAAGCGGTGCCAGACGCCGCCGACGGCCGCATCGGCCGGGTCTTGCTGTCGGCCCACGATGTGACCGACCTGGTCACCGTGCAGCGCGAACTCGAAAACAATGTCGAGCGCCTGCGCCGCGCCAACGAAGGCATGCAGCAATTCGTGCGCATCGCCTCGCACGATATGCGCGAGCCGCTGAACACCATCTCACAGTTCTGCGGCCTGATCGAGACGGACCACGCGCACGAACTCACGGCGCCGGCACGC
The DNA here is from genome assembly GCA_963741125.1 of uncultured beta proteobacterium. Classification (GTDB taxonomy): domain Bacteria; phylum Pseudomonadota; class Gammaproteobacteria; order Burkholderiales; family Burkholderiaceae_C; genus CADEEN01. The sequence continues at coordinate 87,764 of CAVUGY010000033.1, read as the reverse complement.
CTGTATTTTGAGCAGGTAGGCAGCAGCGCCAAGCGCATGCGCACGCTGCTCGATGACGTGCTGGGTTTCGCCCGCGTCGAAGACAGCGCCGGCGTCGCTGTGTGTGCGGTGGCGCTGGCCGGCGTGGTCGACACGGCGCTGGCCGCGTTGCGGGCGCGGATCACCGAGCGCCAGGCGCAGATCGACGTTGTAACCCCGTTGCCCACCGTGCTTGGCCATGAAAGCCTGCTCGTCTTGATGATCCAGAACCTGGTCTCCAACGGCATCAAATTCACGCCACCCGAGCGGCGGCCTCAAGTGCGCATCAGCGCGCGCGTGATGGGTGACGACGTGCTCCTGACCGTGGCCGACAACGGCATCGGCATCGCGGCCGGCGACCAGGCCGAGCTGTTCACGCCGTTCAAGCGCTTGCACACACGACGCCAGTACGACGGCACCGGGCTGGGTCTGGCGATCAGCAAGCGCATCGTGGAAACGCTGGGCGGCAGCATCGAACTGGAATCACAGGCGGGTGCAGGCACCCAACTGCATGTGCGACTGCGTCGATTCGACAGCGCTGCGCTCGGCGCCGCCCCTGCCGCCTAAGGGCTGGCGCGCCTACCTCAGCCCAGCGGCGGGAAGACGGCGAAGGCCACCCCGAGCAGCGCCACGGCCACCGGCAGGGCATTGACCAGCCAGTGCACCGGTGCGGGCGGCGGCTCGAACTCCGGTGCCGCGGCCACCAGGTCGAGCACATCCTCGGCGAAGGCCTCGCTGCGATAGAGATGGGTTTCGGCGGCGGGGATCATCATCGGGCTCCTGCGATCGTGCCAGTGTCGTTCTTATACGTGTCGGAGCGATGACTGGATGACAACAGGAAGCACTGAGCTGTGTGCAATTGCGACGAGTTCAGGCTGCCTGTGTCAGGCCCGCTTGCGCCACCGGAGCCGCAACCGCCTGGTTCGTCGCCAAGTTGTCGATGCCGGCGAGCAGGGCGAGCGTCAGCGCGGTCGCCGCAACGAGGGCTTCCAGGCGGTGGGCAACGGGCGTGGCATGCAGGTGGTTCATGAGGGGCTCCGGTGGTTGGCGGTTCGGGCTGTCGATGGCAGGACTTTCGGCCCACACGGCTTGCGGCGCGAGCGCAATGCGACCAAATGCCGGTGGCGCGGCGCGAAGCGGCGATAGCGCGGACGGGCGGCGTGCGACTTGTTGCACAGGCGCCGCATCTGGCGACCTTTGCAGCGCCATTTCCTTCCTTGTCGTACCCTGTGCAGTGATTGAATGATCAGCCAAGGCGAAGCGACAATCGCCGCAGGCTCAAGGAGGTCCGCGTGGCCGCACCGCAGTCGCACCGCATTCCGATCGCGCAAATGCGCAAGGTCTACCGTTGCGCCGACATCGAGCGCCGGCTGCACAAATTGCCGGCCAAGGAGCACGACAGCCTGCGTTGCACCTACGAGCGAATGCTCGAGAAGGGCCCGGAGCGCTTTCAGGTCAAACCCTCGGGCGTGCCGGCGATGGATCACCTGTACGACGAATTGCCCAACTTCCACGCCGCGCTCGACGATGTCAAGCGCCAGTTGGCGCTGTGCCAGGACAGCCACGACGCACTGGAGATCACGCCCATGCTGCTGCTCGGGCCGCCGGGCATAGGCAAGAGCCATTTCGCACGCGAGGTCGCGCAACTGCTGGGCACCGGGATGGGCTTCGTCTCGATGAGCAGCCTGACCGCCGGCTGGGTGCTGTCGGGGGCCTCGAGCCAGTGGAAGGGCGCGCGCCCCGGCAAGGTCTTCGAAACCCTGGTCGACGGGGCCTACGCCAATCCGGTGATGGTGGTCGATGAAATCGACAAGGCCCGTGGCGAACAGGCCTACGACCCGCTCGGTGCCCTGTACAGCCTGCTCGAACACGACACCGCGCACGATTTCACCGACGAATTCGCCGAGGTCGCCATCGACGCCAGCCAGGTGATCTGGGTCGCCACGGCCAATGACGAACGCGCCATTCCCGACCCCATCCTCAACCGCATGAGCGTCTACGAAGTGCAGGCCCCCGACCGCGACGCCGCGCGCGCGATCGCGCTGCGCCTGTACGCGGGCCTGCGCAGCGGCCACGACTGGGGCCAGCGTTTCGCCGACGCGCCATCCGACGCGGTGCTCGAGCGCATGAGCGAGCTGGCGCCGCGCGACCTGCGTCGTGCCTGGACCACCGCCTTCGGCAACGCCCGGCTCGACGGCCGTGACGCGATCGAGCTGCGTGATCTGCCCGAGCCGCAGCATGCGGGCAAGCGTGGGCCGCTGGGCTTCGTTTCGCACTGACGACCGCCGCCGGCGGGCTGCGCGCTGCCACGCGTCGAGCTCGGGTCGGCCCGTTCGAGGGCGCACCATCCGGCGTGGCTATCATGGGCCGCAATGCCCACCTCGCTCGTCGGCCGCCTGGTTGTCGCCATCTCCTCGCGCGCCCTGTTCGACTTCGAAGACGAGAACCGCGTCTTCGAAGCCAGCGACGACCGCGCCTACATGCAGCTGCAGCTGCAGCGCCTGGAGCAACCGGCACGCGTCGGGGTGGCGTTCTCGCTGGTCAACAAGCTCTTGCGCTTCAATGCGGCCGAGAGCGCCCTGGTCGAGGTCGTGATCCTGTCGCGCAACGACCCGGTCTCGGGCATGCGCGTGTTCCGTTCCTGCCAGCACTACGGCCTGCCGATCGAACGCGGTGTCTTCACGCGCGGCCAGAGCCCGTGGCGTTACCTCAGGCCACTGGGCGCGCACCTGTTCCTGTCCACCAACGAGGCCGACGTGCGCTCGGCCCTGGCCGCCGGCGTACCGGCGGCGCGTGTCTATCCGCATTCGGTGCATGCCTCGGACGCGCACCCGAACGAAGTGCGCATCGCGTTCGACGGCGACGCGGTGCTGTTCTCCGACGAGTCCGAGCGTGTCTATCAGCGCGCCGGCCTCGAGGCCTTCCAGGCCCATGAGCGGGCCCGCGCCGCCACGCCGCTGGCGGCCGGCCCTTTCAAGCCCCTGCTCGAAGCCCTGCAGCGCCTGCAGCGTGCACCCGCCAAGGCCATGCGCGTGCGCACCGCGCTGGTCACCTCACGCAGCGCACCGGCGCATGAGCGCGCGATCCGCACGCTGATGGATTGGCACATCGACGTCGACGAGGCGATGTTCCTCGGCGGCCTGCCCAAGGGCGAGTTCCTGCGCGAGTTCGAGCCCGACTTCTTCTTCGACGACCAGACCGGCCACATCGAAAGCGCCGCGGCGCATGTGCCGGCCGGGCATGTGGCCTCCGGTGTCAGCAATACCCGGCCTGGTCCGGGCTGATCAGGCCGGCCGCGCGCGCTGCAAGCCCGGCAGGTCGAGCACGCGCACGCCGCCGTACTCGATGCGAATCAGGCCGCGGATTTGCAAGATGCGCAACGCCTCGTTGACGCGCTGGCGCGACAGCCCGACCAGGTAGCCGAGCTCCTGCTGGGTGATGCGCAGCAACTCGCCCACGCCCGGATACAGCACCGGGTGAAACAGGGCCCCCAGGCTGCGCGCCACACGCGTATCGACATCGGTCATGCGGTCGATCTCGCGCGCGGCGATGAACTGGCCCAAGCGCTCGTTCAACTGGTTCATCACGTAGCGGTTGAACGGAATGCTGCGCTCGAGCAGCCAGTCGAAGCTGGCGATAGGCAGGCCGGCGACCACGCTCTTGCGCAGGGCCTCGATGTTGTAGCGGTAGCTCTCGCGCTTGAGCAGCGTGCCTTCGCCGAACCAGGCACCCGAGGGCACCCCGGTGAACGTCATCGGCGCGCCCTGCGCGCTGTCGTTGCTCATCTTCAGCAAACCTTCGACGACACCGAACCACAGCGTGGCCGGGCGGCCGATGCGGCACAGGTATTCGCCGGCTTCGGCGTTGGCCACCTGCATATCCGCAGCCACACGCTCGCGCTCGACGGCATCGAGCAGCGGCCACCAGGGCACACGACGCAATTCGTCGGCCCCGGCAGGGCGTACACGCTGGCGCAGCGGCTGCGAGGGCTGCGTCCGGACTCGACTCATGCTGGGTAGGTTGACGGGAGGCTGACGGGTGGGCCCCGGGTAAATACCTTGCGGGGTGACCCTTGGATTGTCGTCATAACGACAACATGGCGTCAAACTTCTGCCTAGCATCCGGCTCCGACTCGATCGGTCTGACGGAGACAAGCGGTGCACACCACCTTCCCGCGCCTGATGCTGGATCACGCCACGCAGCGCCCTGACGCGCCGGCCTTGCGCGAGAAGGACTATGGCATCTGGCAGACGCTGAGCTGGCGCCAGCTCAGCGAGTTGGTGCGCCAGCTGGCGGGCGGGCTGGCCGCCGCCGGTTTGGGCAAAGGCCAGCATCTGGTGGTGATCGGCGAGAACCGGCCGCGTCTGTACGCCGCGATGCTGGCCGCACAGGCGCTGGGGGCCATTCCCGTGCCGCTGTACCAGGACGCCGCGGCCACCGAGTTCGTCTTCCCGATCAACAACGCCGAGGTCGCCTTCGCCATCGTCGAAGACCAGGAGCAGGTCGACAAGCTGCTCGAGATCCGGCCCCAGTGCCCGCAACTGGCGCAAATCTGGTACGACGACCCGCGCGGCCTGCGCAATTACAGCGAACCCGGCCTGGCCGGCATCGATGCGCTGCTCGACTCGGGCAAGGCCTACGGCGCCGCCCATCCCGGCTTCTTCGACGCCGCGGTCGAGGCTTGCCAGCCCGACGACGTGGCGGCCATGTTCTTCACCTCGGGCACCACCGGCAACCCGAAGGGCGTCGTGCACAGCCACTTCACCCTGCTCGACCGCGCGGCGGCCGGTGCCCGCTTCGACCGATTGACGTCGAGCGAAGAAGTGCTGGCCTACATGCCGCTGGCCTGGATCGGACAGAACATCTTCAGCTATGCGCAGTGGCTGGCCTGTGGTTATGTCGTCAACTGCCCCGAGAGCGCCAGCACCGCCAGCATCGACCTGAAGGAAGTCGGCCCGACCTATTACTTCGCGCCGCCGCGCATCTTCGAAGGCCTGCTCACCAGCGTGACGATTCGCATGGAAGACGCCGGCAGCATCAAGAAGTGGCTGTACGGGCATTTCATGGCGCTGGCGCAGCGCATCGGCCCGACGCTGATGGACGGCAAGCCGGTCGGCCTCGTCGAACGTCTGCATTACGCCCTCGGTAATCTGCTGATCTACGGCCCGCTGCGCAATACGCTGGGCTTCTCGCGCGTGCGCGTGGCCTACACCGCGGGCGAGGCCATCGGCCCCGATTTGTTCACTTTTTACCGCGCCATCGGCATCAACCTCAAGCAGCTCTACGGTTCGACCGAGACCGCCGTCTTCGTCTGCCTGCAACCCGACCATGAAGTGCGCGCCGACACCGTGGGTGTGCCGATCGACGGCGTGGAAATCAAGTTCGACGCCGACGGCGAATTGTTCGTGCGTTCCAGTGGCCTGTTGAAGGGTTATTACAAGAACGACGCCGCCACGGCCGAGGTGCTGACGCCCGACGGTTGGTACCGCACCGGCGACGCCGGCTTCCTCGACGCCGGCGGCCACCTGAAGATCATCGACCGCGCCAAGGATGTCGGGCGCCTGGCCGACCATTCGATGTTCGCGCCCAAATACATCGAGAACAAGCTCAAGTTCTTCGCCCACATCAAGGAGGCGGTGGCCTTCGGCGACAAGCGCTCATCGGTCTGCGCCTTCATCAACATCGACTTCGATGCCGTCGGCAACTGGGCCGAGAAGCGCAACCTGCCCTACGCGGGATACGCCGACCTGGCAGCCAAGCCGCAGGTGCTGGAACTGGTGCGCGAGTGCGTCGAAAAAGTCAATGCCGACCTGGCCGCCGACAGCAAGCTCGCCGGCTCGCAGATCAGCCGCTTCCTGGTTCTGCACAAGGAGCTCGATGCCGACGATGGCGAATTGACGCGCACACGCAAGGTGCGCCGCGGCGCGATCGGAGAGAAGTACCAGGTGCTGGTCGATGCCCTGTACGGCGGCAAGACCGAGCAGTTCATCGAGACCGCGGTGCGTTTCGAGGACGGCCGCGCGGGCAGCGTCTCGGCCACGCTGCCTATCGTCGATGCCAAGACATTCCCCGCCGTGAAGCAGGCTGCGTAATGGCGACACGGCCGGTCGGCGACGTGATCCTCGATGTCAGGAACATCTCGCTGCGCTTTGGCGGCGTGCGGGCGCTGACCGACATCAGCTTCGATGTGCGCGAGCACGAGGTGCGCGCCATCATCGGCCCCAACGGCGCGGGCAAGAGTTCGATGCTCAACTGCATCAACGGCGTGTACGCGCCGCAGGAGGGCAGCATCGCCTTTCGCGGCCGGACCTTCAGCCACATGAATTCGCGCCAGGTGGCCGAAATGGGCGTCGCACGCACGTTCCAGAACCTGGCCCTGTTCAAGGGCATGAACGTGATCGACAACCTGATGTCGGGGCGCAACCTGAAGATGAAGAGCAACCTCTTCCAGCAGGCGCTGCACCTGGGCGCCGCGCGGCGCGAAGAGGGCGAGCACCGCGCCTTCGTCGAACAAATCATCGACTTTCTCGAGATCCAGGCCTGGCGCAAGACACCGGTCGGGCGCCTGCCCTACGGCCTGCAAAAGCGGGTCGATCTGGGCCGCGCGCTGGCGATGGAGCCGCAGGTGCTGCTGCTCGACGAGCCGATGGCCGGCATGAACGTCGAGGAGAAGCAGGACATGTGCCGCTTCGTGCTCGACGTCAACGAAGAGTTCGGCACCACCATCGTGCTGATCGAGCACGACATGGGCGTGGTGATGGACATCAGCGACCGCGTGGTCGTGCTCGACTACGGCAGGAAGATCGGCGACGGCACGCCCGACCAGGTGCGCAGCAACGACGACGTGATCAAGGCCTACCTCGGCACCACGCACTGAAGCATTGACGACACACAGCATGGGCGCTTTCCTCGAAACCCTGATCGGCGGCCTGATGACGGGCATGCTGTATTCGCTGGTCGCACTGGGCTTCGTGCTCATCTTCAAGGCCAGCGGCGTGTTCAACTTTTCGCAGGGCGCGATGGTGCTGTTCGCGGCGCTGACCATGGCCCGCTTCGCGCAGTGGATCCCGCAATGGACCGGCCTGTCGGGCAAGCTGCTGATCAATCTGCTGGCCTTCGGCGTGGCGATGCTCGTGATGATCGGCGTGGCCTGGCTGATCGAGCGCCTGGTGCTGGGCAAGCTGGTCAACCAGGAGGGCATCACGCTGCTGATGGCCACCCTGGGCATCACCTACTTTCTCGACGGCCTGGGCCAGACGATCTTCGGCAGCGACATCTACAAGATCGATGTCGGCCTGCCCAAGGACCCGATCTTCCTGTTCGAGCAGGCTTTCCAGGGTGGGGTGCTGGTGAACCAGGAAGACCTCGCGGCGGCCGCCATCGCAGCCGCATTGGTCGCCGCGCTGGCCGCCTTCTTCCAGTACACCGGCACCGGCCGCGCGCTGCGCGCCGTGGCCGACGACCATCAGGCCGCGCAGTCGATCGGCATCCCGCTCAGCCGCATCTGGGTCATCGTCTGGAGCGTGGCCGGCTTCGTGGCCCTGGTCGCGGGTGTGATCTGGGGCAGCAAGCTCGGCGTGCAGTTCTCGCTGTCGCTGGTGGCGCTGAAGGCGCTGCCGGTGGTGATCCTGGGCGGCCTGACCTCGGTGCCCGGCGCCATCATCGGCGGGCTGATCATCGGCGTCGGCGAGAAGCTGTCGGAGGTCTTCATCGGGCCGTATTTCGGCGGCGGCATCGAGATCTGGTTCGCCTATGTGCTGGCCTTGTTGTTCCTGCTGGTGCGGCCGCAAGGGCTGTTCGGCGAAAAGATCATCGATCGGGTATAGCCATGCTCTACCGCGAAAACGGTCAGTTCAAGACCAGCTACTCCTCCGACCAGCAGATCTTCCCGATCCTGCAGGACCGCATCGCGATGGGCTTGCTGCTCGTTGCTGCCTTCATCGCCGTCCCGCTGCTGGCCAACGAATATCTGTTTCGCGCCATCTTCATTCCGTTCCTGATCCTGGCGCTGGCCGCCTTGGGCTTGAACATCCTGGTCGGCTATTGCGGCCAGATTTCGCTCGGCACCGGCGCCTTCATGGCCGTGGGTGCCTATGCGGCGTACAACTTCCAGGTCCGCATCGAAGGCATGCCGGTGCTGCTCTCCGTGCTGCTCGGTGGTCTGTGCGCGACCGCGGTCGGCGTGGTATTCGGCATCCCCTCGCTGCGCATCAAGGGCCTGTACCTGGCGGTGGCCACGCTGGCCGCGCAGTTCTTCGTCGACTGGGCCTTTCTGCGCATCAAGTGGTTCACCAACGATTCGGCGTCGGGCTCGGTCAGTGTGGCCGAGGTCAGTGTCTTCGGCCTGCCCATCGAGACGCCGGTCGCCAAGTACCTGTTCTGCCTCAGCTTCCTGGTCGTCTTCGCCCTGCTGGCCAAGAACCTGGTGCGCAGCCACATCGGCCGCGAATGGATGGCCATCCGCGACATGGACGTGGCGGCAGCCGTGATCGGCATTCGCCCGGTCTATGCCAAGCTGACCGCGTTCGCGGTCAGCTCCTTCATCGTCGGCGTGGCCGGCGCGCTGTGGGGCTTCGTCTACCTCGGGTCCTGGGAGCCGGCGGCGTTTTCCATCGACCGCTCGTTCCAATTGCTGTTCATGGTCATCATCGGCGGCCTGGGTTCGATCATGGGCAGCTTCTTCGGCGCGGCCTTCATCGTGCTGCTGCCTATCCTGCTCGATCAACTGCTGCCGGCCATGGGCCAGCTGGTGGGCCTGAGCTTCGATACCGCGATCGTCGCGCATGTCGTGTCGATGATTTTCGGCGCGCTGATCGTTTTCTTCCTGATCGTCGAGCCGCATGGCCTGGCCCGTTTGTGGGCCGTCGGCAAAGAGAAATTGCGGCTGTGGCCGTTCCCGCATTGAGCTTTGATTTCCTGCCCACGCACTGACGAGTGCACTTTACCCACCACTTCCGGAGGACGACATGACATTGAAATCCATCACGCTCGGCGCAGCGCTCCTGGCCGCGGGGCTTGGCAGCTTGACCTCGACACCGGCCCTCGCGCAGGCCAAGGAACAATTCTTCCCCCTGCTGCCCTACCGCACCGGCCCCTACGCACCCAACGGTGTGCCCTGGGCCAACGGCTATGCCGACTACCTCAAGCTGGTCAATGCCCAGGGCGGCATGAACGGCGTCAAGATCATCTTCGAGGAATGCGAAACCGGCTACCTCACCGACAAGGGCGTCGAATGTTATGAGCGGCTGAAGGGCAAGCATGGCGGCGCCACGCTGTTCCAGCCCCTGTCCACCGGCATCACCTTCGCGCTGACCGAAAAGGCCCCGGCCGACAAGATCCCACTCATCACCGCCGGCTACGGCCGCAGCGAAAGCCAGGACGGTGGCGTCTTCAAGTGGAATTTCCCGCTCATCGGCACCTACTGGGTGGCCGCCGATGCGCTGATCCAGGTCATCGGCAAGAAAGAGGGCGGCCTGGACAAATTGAAGGGCAAGAAGATCGCGCTGGTCTACCACGACAGCCCCTACGGCAAGGAGCCGATCCCGCTGCTGCAAGAGCGCAGCAAGATGCACGGCTTCGACCTGCAGTTGCTGCCGGTGACCGCACCGGGCGTGGAGCAGAAGTCGACCTGGTTGCAAATCCGCCAGAGCCGGCCCGACTACGTGCTGCTGTGGGGCTGGGGCGTGATGAATTCGACCGCCCTGAAGGAAGCCGTGGCCACCGGCTACCCGCGCGAGAAGATGTACGGCGTGTGGTGGTCGGGTGCCGAGCCCGATGTCAAGGACGTCGGCGACGGCGCCAAGGGCTACAACGCGGTGACCATGCAGCATGGTGCCGAGCCGAATTCGAAGATCGTCAAGACCATCCTGGCGCAGGTGCATGACAAGGGCCAGGGCACGGGACCGAAGGAAGAGGTCGGCTCGGTGCTGTACATGCGCGGCGCCATCTCGGCGATGCTCGGCGTCGAGGGCGTCAAGCGCGCCCAGGAGCGTTTCGGCAAGGGCAAGGTCATGTCCGGCGAGCAGACGCGCTGGGGCCTGGAGAACCTGGCGCTGGACCAGAAGAAGCTCGATGCACTGGGTTTTGCCGGCGTGATGCGCCCGGTGTCGACCAGCTGTCTCGACCACCTGGGCGCCAACTGGGCCCGCGTGCACACCTGGGACGGCACGAAGTGGAACTTCACCTCCGATTGGCTGCAGGCCGACGAGCAGATCATCAACCCGATGGCCAAGGCCGCGGCAGACAAGTACGCGGCCGAGAAGAAGCTGACCCGTCGCACGCCGCAGGACTGTCAATCGTAGGCGGGAGGCTCGTGCGACTCGGTGCATTGGATCAGCGGTCGGGTTATTCGCCCGGCCGCCCGCCCCCGCCTGGCGGGGGCCGCGTGCCAGCGCGGGGGGTGCAAGTGACGGTCTTATTGAATGTCAACGGCATCGAGGTTATCTACAACCACGTCATCCTGGTCTTGAAGGGTGTCTCGTTGCAGGTGCCCGAGGGTGGCGTGGTGGCCCTGCTCGGCGGCAACGGCGCCGGCAAGACAACCACGCTGCGCGCCGTCTCGAACCTGCTGGCGGGTGAGCGAGGCGAGGTCACCAAGGGTGCGATCGAGTTGCGCGGCGAGCGCATCGAGAAGCTGAGCACCTCGGAGATGGTCGACCGAGGCGTGATCCAGGTCATGGAAGGGCGTCACTGCTTTGCCCACCTGACGATCGAAGACAACCTGATGACCGGGTCCTACACGCGCCGCGACGGCAAGGCCGCGGTCGCTGCGACCCTGGACAAGGTCTACACCTACTTTCCGCGCCTGAAGGTGCGGCGTTCCTCGCAGGCCGCCTACACCTCGGGCGGCGAGCAGCAGATGTGCGCCATCGGCCGCGCGCTGATGGCCAACCCGAAGATGGTGTTGCTCGACGAGCCGTCGATGGGCCTGGCGCCGCAAATCGTCGAAGAGGTGTTCGAGATCGTCAAGGATCTGAATCAGCGCGAGAAGGTGACCTTCCTGCTCGCCGAGCAGAACACCAACATGGCGCTGCGCTACGCCGACTATGGCTACATCCTGGAGAACGGCCGGGTCGTGATGGACGGGCAGGCCAAGGATCTGCGCGAAAACGAAGACGTGAAGGAGTTCTACCTCGGCATGGGCGGCACCGAACGGACCAGCTTCAAGGACGGCAAGAGCTACCGACGGCGCAAGAGGTGGTTATCGTGACCACCCCCGAAGCGGCTTCGCCGCTCCCCCTCAAGGGGGCACCGCTGGCGGACCGGCGGAGCCGGATCCGCAGCGGTCGCTTGGAAGGTTCTCGCGCCGTATCGGGTGCGGCAGTGGAGAGGCGATGAGTTCGGCTGATGATGACTTTGGTTTCGCGCCGCCCGCGTTCGACGCCGCCGGCGCCCTGGTGGGCCTCAGACGCCAGCTGCGGGATATGAAGCTCGACGAGCGTGGCAATGCCTTCGAACAACGTGGCAAGCGGGTGGTCGAACTGGCGATCGATGGCCACACGATTTCGGCCAAGCTGGCGCGCCGGCCTGCGATGACACCCGACTGGGACCGCTACACCCTGCAATCCGCCGTCGACCAGCGCAAGCTGGTCGACGAGTTGAAGAAACGCCTGGCGCGCTGGGAGCACGACGAATGAGCACTCAGCTCGGCAGGAAAGCGCGCTGCGCAAGGGCGCAGCCATGAAGACCGAATTCCACGACGCCTTGGAAGCGCGCGACCCGGCCGTGCGCGAGGCCAAGCTGATGGCGGCCTTGCCGAACCTGGTCGCGCATGCCCAGCGCCACGCGGGCGCCTATGCACGATGCCTGGCCGGCATCGACGCCACGGCCATTCACAGCCGAGCCGCGCTGGCCCGTCTGCCGGTCGTGCGCAAGGCCGAACTGCTGGAGCAGCAAAGGGCTGCGCGCAGCAAGGGCCGTGATCCCTTCGGCGGCTTCGCCACCATCGGCTGGCGTGCGCTCGGCAGCGTGCGCCGGGCCCAGCGCGTCTATCAGTCGCCGGGGCCGATCTACGAACCCGAAGGCCTGGCCGGTGATTACTGGCGCCTGGCCCGTGCCCTGCACGCCGCCGGCGTGCGCGGCGGCGACCTGGTGCACAACTGCTTTTCCTACCACCTCACGCCCGGCGGCCTGATGATGGAGTCGGGCGCGCTGGCCCTGGGCTGCACGGTGTTCCCCGGCGGCGTCGGCAATACCGAACTGCAGCTGCAGGCCATTGGCGAACTGCGGCCCGATGCCTACATCGGCACGCCGAGTTTTCTCAAGATCCTGGTCGAAAAGGCGGCTGAGACCCACACCGACATCGGCTCACTGCGCAAAGCGCTGCTCGGCGGCGAGGCGTTCCCGCCCTCGCTGCGCGACTGGCTCATCGAACGCGGCATCCAGGCCTACCAGTGCTACGCCACCGCCGACCTCGGCCTGATCGCCTACGAGACCTCGGCCCGCGAGGGACTGGTGCTCGACGAGGGCGTGATCCTCGAGATCGTGCGCCCGGGCAGCGATGACCCGGTGGTGGACGGTGAAATCGGCGAAGTCGTCGTCACCACGCTCAATGTCGACTACCCGCTGCTTCGCTTCGGCACCGGAGACCTGTCGGCCGTGCTGCCCGGCCATTGCCCGAGCGGGCGCACCAACACCCGCATCCGCGGCTGGCTCGGCCGCGCCGACCAGACCGCCAAGGTGCGCGGCATGTTCGTGCATGCCAGCCAGGTCGCGGAAGTGATCAAGCGCCACCCCGAAATTGCCCGCGCGCGCCTGGTGGTCGAAGGCGAGATGGCCGATGACCGCATGACGCTGCATGCCGAGCTGGCGCAATCGGCCCCGGCCGGGCTGGCCGAGCGGGTGGCGCAAAGCCTGCGTGACATCACCAAGCTGCGCGGCGAGATCGCGTGGCGGCAGCCGGGCCAATTGCCCAACGATGGCAAGGTGATCGAAGACATGCGCAGCTACAAGTAGCCGCAGCGGGCCCTAAGGCACACCGAAGGCCAGGCCCCAACTCAGATCGATGACCGCACTCGACAGCTCGCCGCGCAGCGATTTCACCGCCCCGCCACCCAGCTGCAGCCGGCTGTAGCGGCCCAGGTCGCGCGCGATCCAGGCCATGGGCTGCGCGATCGCACCGCCGCGACTGGCCACGCCGCCGCCACCACCGGCACCGACCAGGGCCTCGACACCGACGCGCCACGGCGCCGTGCCGGACAGTCGCGCCTGAGCCCCGAAGCCGAGCAGGCCCGCCGAGTAGGCACCCGCTGCGCCGGTGATCGCGCTGTGGGCCTGGGCGGCGAGGTAGACATGCTCGTTCAAGTCACGCTGGAACTTCAGGCCCAGCGTGCTCAGACCCGCTGCGCGGCCATCGTCTCGGCGTGCATGCAGGTAGTGCTGCGTGCTGACGGCCCATTGCATGTCGTGCACGACCGCCATGCCGGGACCCGCGGCACTGGCAGTACCCGCGCCGTCGGCAAAAGCCAGGCCCACGCTGAATTGTGCAAAGCGGCTGTTGAAGGCGCCGTCCAAGGCACGCGCGCGCCCCGCCTCCAGTCCGAGCGACAAGCGAGACCCGAGAGGCCACCAGGCCGACAACGCTGCCTTGGCGATCGGCCCGCCGCCGGTCGGCACCGCACCACCGCCGCCGAGACCTAGCGCCGCGTGCAGGCCGAGATGCAAGGGCCCGTCAGCGATGGGCCAGAGTGCGAGCACGCCGGCCAGGAACTCGGCGTAGCCATCGGCACCACCGGTCGCCGCACCGGCGCCTTCGAGAGTGGCCGACAGGCCCGGACTGAGGGGTCGTTGCCACCGCATGCCGACGGTCCTGACCGCGGTGGCACCGGCGCCCGCCGTGGCGTAGCGGCCGGCCACCAGGCCCACGCGGTCCGCACCCAGGCCACCATCGCCGCGGAAATCGACCCGCGACCCGCCGCGCCCCGGCGCAAGAAAGGAAAACTCGTCGCTCACGGCGAGCAACAGGCCGAGTTGCGTGCTGCGGATCGAGCCACTCGGGAAACGCACCTGCGATGCGGTGATACCACCCGCCCAGCCATCGAAATCGCGCAGCAGGTCCGTATGTGCGCGCAGCATCAAGCCGCCGCCGACCGGTGCGCCAGCACCACCACCGCCGCCGACGAACAGGCCGGTGCCGAGATGCCATTGCGTGCCGATGCGCCAGCGCCGCTGGCCCTCGACGCCCCAGGTGAAGAGGCCGCCCCGCGTGCCCGCAGCGGCGCCATAGAAGGACGGGCCGAGCCACCAACCGGGCGCCAACTCGGCGACATAGCTGACGCCCAGCAGGCCTAGTGTTTCGCCCTCGGCGAGGCGCAAGCTTTCGAAGCCCAGCGTCACGCTGGCCGGCAGCGCCTGCACGGCGTTCGCGCCATCCGGCGCATCGGCCAGAGCCGGCTGCACAGCCGCCGCGGCCTGGCCGGCCAGCACATAGGCGAGCGCAACCAGGGTCGTGGGCCAGGGCTTGCAGCGCAGAGGGTGGCGACTCGTGGATGCCGGTGCGGCGGACGAGGGCATCTTATGCAACGGCCCGCCGCGCGTGGTGTGCACTGACGGCACGCATGCCGCCATCATCGGCGACGCGCTTCAGCCGCGCAAGGCGCGCCGCAGCACCGCGGCGCACAGATCGACCGCCGTGTTGGCCTCGGCGATCACGCGGCCCATGGTGATGAAGCCGTGCACCTGGCGTTCGAAGCAGACGTACTGCACGGCGTTACCCGCGGCCGACAGCGCATCGGCGTACTGGCGTCCTTCGTCGCGCAGCGGATCGAAGCCAGCCGTCAACACCAGTGCCGGCGGCAGACCGCGCAGGTTTTGTGGCCAGCAGCGGCGACGCGCGCCAGTCGGACCACTGCGCCCGGTCGGCAATGTAGTGGCCGCGGTAGTAGGCGATGCTTTCGGCGGTGAGCAGATAACCCTGGCCGTTGGCGCGGTGCGATGGCGCGCCGCAGCGCATATCGGTGGCCGGATAGATCAATAGCTGAAACGCCGGCAAGGCTTCGCCCGCATCGCGCAGCAGCAGCGGCAGCACGGCCGCGATATTGCCGCCCGCACTGTCGCCGCCGAGCGCGATACGCGAGCCATCGATGCCGAGTGAAGCGGCCTCATGCTGCACCCAGCGCACGGCGGCCAGGGCGTCGTCGATCGCCGCCGGAAATCGATGCTCCGGGCCGAGCCGGTAATCGACCGCGAGCACCGTCACGCCGGCCGCCAGGCACAACTGGCGGCACAGCACATCATGCGTGTCGAGGTCGCCGATGGTCCAGCCGCCGCCGTGAAAATAGACCAGCGCGGGACTCGGGGTGCTGCCCTCTAGCGGTCGGTACAGGCGCAAGGCGATCGGGCCTCGATTCGGATCAGGCCCGGCCACCGTATGTGCCTCGACCTGCCCGACCGCGGGCGCGTCGGGCTGGGTGAAGCTGCGCCGCTCGCGGTAGTAGCGGCGTGCGTCGTCCGGGCTCAGCGTATGCACGGCCGGCACGCCGCGCTCGGCCAGCAGATCGATCAGCGCACGGGCTTGCGGGTCGAGCATGGTTGTCGCGCCGGCTAGGTCGACGAGGTCTGCGTGAACGTCGAGGCCAGGCTCAAAACTCCACCGTTTCGCCTTCCTTGATCGGCAGCAGCTTGATCGTGGTCGAGCCCATCGCCTTGACGAACTGCTCGGGCGTGCCGACCAGGAAGGGGTTGGCGGCATAGTGCATCGGGATCACGGCCTTGGGCTTGATGAGTTCCTTGGTCGCGTAGGCGGCATCCTCGGGATTCATCACGAACTGGCCGCCGCCGATCGGCACCAGCAACAGATCGGGCTTGTAACGCTCGGCCAGAAACTTCATGTCGCCGAACAGGCCGGTATCGCCCATGTGCCAGATCTTGAAACCGTTCTCGAGTTCGATGATGAAGCCACTGGCCTCGCCGCCGACATGCACCTCGTCCTTGTTCGTGGCCGGGTTCTTCCAGGTCAGCTCGGAGCTGTGCTCGGCGTAGGTCATCGTGATCTTGACGCCATCGGGGCCGAACGGGCGGATCGAGGCGCCCTTGTTCATCCGATTGGTCTTGTCGGGCGGCGACATGCCCAGGACGGACATCGACTGAGCCATGCCGGCCGGGGCCCAGAAGGGCGCGTTGTGCATCTTGACCAGCGCCGGCACATCCGCCATGTGGTCGAAGTGGGCGTGCGTGGCCAGGATCAGGTCGACCTTCGGGCCCAGGGCCTCGAGTTTCTTCAAGGCCTCGGGGGTGCGCGGGTTGCTGGTGATCCAGGGATCGATCACGATCACCTTGCCGGTCGGGCGTGGTGATCTTGAAGGCCGCCTGGCCGAACCATTGCAACTGGACCTTGCCTTGGGCCAGCGCGGGGCCGGTGACGAGCGCGGCCGCGAGGAGCCAGATTGCCTTTGAAAACAACTTCATGATCGTCCTTGTTGTCATGCGTGAAGCGCCGTATAAGCGGGCGCGGGCTGGGTGAAATAGGCGTGCAGGATCTGATAAACCATCTTGTAGTTCTTCTGCTGGAAGCTGGCATGCGAGATGCCGTTGAGCACGGTGAATTGCTTGTCGGCCGACGGCAGGCGCTTGAAGAACTCGATCAGGTCGTCCATGCCGGCGATGCCGTCGAACTGGCCGCGCAGGACCACGGTCGGCACCCTGATCTTTTCCGGGTCGACCACCGGCAGCTTCGAGCACATGTCGATGTAGGTGCCATTGGGCATCGAGTCGTCCAAGGCCAGGATGGCGTCGGCAAACGCTTCGACAGTGGCCGGGTCGGCGCAATCCGGGTGGTCGCGGGAAAAGATGGAGCGCACGAAGGCGCGGTCGATCGGCCGGCGCTTGGTGGCCAGGAACTCGGGCAGCTTCTTGCGCCGCTGCACCAGGGTCGGTGCACCTTCACCGGTCCAGACGAAGGCGTCCAGCGCCAGACGTGACACGCGTTCGGGGTGGCGCTGCGCGAACAGCGCCGCGCGCAGCGCGCCCGATGAGATGCCGTAGGTCAGGAAGCTGGTCACGCCGCGCGTGGCGGCGATGTAGTCGGTGGCGGCCTTCAGGTCGTCGGCCCCGTTGGCGATGTCGCAGTAGATGTCGCGCTTCTTGTCGCTGCGGCCATAACCTTCCATGTCGACGCACCAGCACACGAACCCGCGTTCGGCAAACCAGTCCATCACCGACGAATCGGGCCGGCCCGGCACCGTTAGGTCGAAGGTCGGCTGCGAGGCCATCGACGAGCCATGCACGAACAGCACGGCGGGTTTGCCGGCCGCTGCGCCGACGAATTTTTCCCACAGGAACAGCCGCACGTCGCCATCGGCGGTCCTTCTTCGTTGTCCAGTGTTCCTGTCCCGTAATCATGCGGTCCTCTTTTGCGTGTCTTGCCAAGCAACCGCCGCGGATCTGGCTTTGCCAGGCCGCCAGCGGTGCCCCCTCGAGGGGGAGCGGCGTAGCCGCTTCGGGGGTGGTCGTCAGTCTATCTTTGCGCCGGATTCCTTGACCGAACGCGACCAGCGGTCACGCTCCTCGCGGAAATAGGCGTCGAATTCTGCCGGCGTGGAGCCGACGATCTCGACTCCGGCCTCGTTGAAGAAACCTTTGACCTCGGGCGCGGCCAGCGAGGCCTTCAGTTCGCGGTACAGCCGTTCGATGATCGCCTGCGGCGTGCCCTTGGGCGCCAACAGACCCATCCAGACATAGGCCGAGTAACCCGTCAGCCCCGACTCGGCCAGGGTCGGCACGTCGGGCAGTTGCATCGAACGTGTGACCCCACTGGTGGCCAGCGGGCGCAATTTGCCGGCCTTGATGTGGCCGACCATGCCGGCCGTGCCGGGCATGGCCATCGGCACGGTGCCGCCGAGCAAATCGGTGGTCGCCTGACCGCTGCCGCGGTAAGGCACATGCGTGAGCTGCACGCCGGCCATCGACGCGAACAGGGCCATGAACAAATGCTGACCGCTGCCGTTGCCCGAGGAGGCGTAGTTCACCTGCCCCGGCCGCTCCTTGGCGTAGGCGATCAACTCGGCCACGCTTTTCACCGGCAGCGAAGGGTGCACCACCAGCACACCCGGCTCGCGGCCGAGCAGCGAGATGCCGACGAAGTCATCGATCGGGTTGAAGCTGAGCTTGCTGTACAGCGAGGCGCTGATGGCATTGGTCTGCGAGGCCAGCAGCAGCGTGTAGCCGTCGGGTGCGGACTTGGCCACCATCTCGCTGCCGATGGTTGCGCCAGCGCCGGGCTTGTTGTCGATGATGATCTGCTGCTTCAGCCGCTTGCCCAACTCCTGTGCCACGGCCCGCGTCGGCCCGTCGACGGCGCCGCCGGGCGAGAACGGCACGATGATCTTGATCGGCCGGTTCGGGTAGTCCTGGGCCTGCCCCGCAAGGGCAAGCAACAGGCCGGCGCAAAGCGCAGTCGCCTTAGGCAACGACAAGGTCTTGGGCATGGGCGGTGGTCTCCAATTTCTGTCAACTGTCGAGATCGATCTTGCGGTCACGTGCGATCTTGGTCCAGCGCGCGATGTCGGCGCGGATGAACTGGCCGAAGGCCTCGGGCGACATCGGCGCGGGTTCCACCGCCTCGGCCGACAACCGATCGCGCAGGTCGGGGCCGGCGAGCACCGAGCCCAATGTGTCGTTGAGCGTCTTCAGCACAGCGGGCGGCAATCCGGCCGGACCGACCACGCCGTACCACTGCAGGGCATCGAAGCCCTTGAAGCCGACCTCGATCATGGTCGGCACGTCTTTGAGCAGCGGATGCCGCGCCTGGCCCGTGACGGCCAGCGGCCGCACTCGGCCCGAGCGGATATGCGGCAAGGCAGCGGCCAGGCCCGGGAACATGGCCTGCGTCTGGCCGCCAAGCAGATCGTTGAAGGCTGGCGCGATGCCACGGTACGGGATGTGCACGGCGAACAGATTCGCCGCGTCCTTCAGCAATTCCATCGTCAGATGCGTCAGCGAGCCCTGTCCGGCCGAGCCGTAGCTGATGCGGCCCGGGTTGGCGCGCAGGTAGGCGAGGAATTGCGCCATGTCTTGGATCGGCAGGCTGGCATTGACGACCAGTACGTTGGGCGTGCCGCCGATCATGCCCACCGGCGTGAAATCCTTGATCGCGTCGTAGGGCAGCTTGCTGCGCGTGGCCGGGCTGGTGCCATGCGTCGCGACATAGCCTTGCAGCAGCGTGTAGCCATCGGGCGCGGCCTTCGCCGTGGTCTGGCAGGCGATCGCGCCGCCGCCGCCGCCGATGTTGTCGACGACGAAGGTCTGGTTCAGCAGCCGGCCCCAGCGCTCGGTGACCGTGCGGCCCACCAGGTCGCTGCCGCCGCCGGCCGCCACCGGCACGATGTAGCGGATCTGCCGGCTCGGGAACGATTGCGCGCGCAAATGCGTGCAGGCCAGCGCGGCAGGCAAGGCGGCGATCAGGTGACGTCGTTGCATGGGGCTTCTCTCCTTCAATCCTCGAAGCCGGCCGCGTCGCGGAGTGCGCGAGTATCGCCGCCCGTCAACAGGGCGATGAAACGTCGCCGCCAGTACCGGGTCGGCCGCCGTCGCGCTCAGCGCCGCGGTGTAGGTGGTGGCCAGCTCGAAGCGCGGCGGCAGCAGCGCGACCAGTTCGACGCCGGCGGTGTACTTGATCTCGCTCGCCTGGGTGCAGCCTATCGATCGCGGCGTGCCGTGCAGCGCCAGCTCGCGCATCGCCGTCGCGCCGTTGGGGAAGGTGCGCAAGCGCGCTTCGAGCTGGTCGTGAATACCGAGCTGGCGCAGCACCGCCGCGAAGTGGATGCCGGCAGTGGAGCGCAGCGCATCGGGAAAGTAGACCGCATCGGCCGCCAGCAACGCGACCTTCAACGCCTCGGGCGAACCGACGTCGGGCCACGGCGCGCCGCTGCGCACGGCGACACCGGTGCGCACGCGGCCGAGCGCGGCACGCGTGTCGCCGCGCAGCAGGCCGGCCGCGGCCAGCTCGCCGATCATCTGGTCGGTGAGGACCATCAGGTCGCAGGCCGCGCCGGCGAGCAGCGCCTCCTTCATCGCGCCCACCGCGCCGAAGCGCGCGTCGAGGGCCGCGCCGGCCTCGGCCAGCAGCCGCGGCTCGAGCGCCTTGACCAGGCCTTGCGCGGCACCGGCACACAGCAGGTGCAGGGTGGCTGGCATCAGACCGTCCTCATCTCAATGTGGGTCATCGTTCATCGCCGCGATGATGCGCTCGGCGCTGAGCGGCAAGTCGCGCACGCGCACGCCGAGCGCGTCGAACAGCGCGTTGCCGATCGCCGCCGCGGTCGGCCCCAGCGCGGCCTCGCCGGCACCCAGGCTGGGCGCTTGCGAAGCCACGACATGCACGTCGACGGCAGGCACTTCGGTGAAACGCAGGATCGGGTAGCTGGCCCAGCTGCTGCTGGTGACGCCCGCGGCATCGAATAACACGGCCTCCTTCAAGGCCCAACTGGTGGCCTGGACCGCACCGCCCTCTATTTGCGCCACCACTCCGTCGGGGTTGACGGCCAATCCGACATCGACCGCGATCGTCAAGCGCCGCACCTTCAGTGCCGCGCCGGTCTCGACCTCGGCCATCACCGCGCACCAGGCACCGCTGCCCTTGTAGCGCGCGAAGGCCAGGCCGTGGCCGACGCCTTCCTCGCGCCGCTTCGACGTCCAGCCGCCGCGCTCGGCCGCGAGCTCGAGCACGGCGAGCGCGCGCGCGTCGTGCGCCAGGTGGCGCAATCGCCAATGCAGCGGATCGCTGCCGGCGGCGTGGGCGATCTCGTCGACGAAGCTCTCGGCCGCGAACACGTTGGCGAACGCGCCGAGCGAGCGCAGCGCCGAGCTGCGCAGTGTCGCGGGAACCCGATGCCACAGCACCTGCCACGCCGGCAACGCATAGCCCGGCACGGCATTGCGCTCCGCGCCGCCGCCGCTGGCCAGCGGCATGTTCAGCGGCGGCGGCTCGGCGACGGGCTGTGCCGTCTGCCAACTGCCGAGCAGGGCCGGCGCCGGGTTGCGGCCGGGGCGGCCGCTGTGGCCCGCGCTCCAGACCTGGTGCCGCCAGTGCAGCACCTCGCCGCGGGCGTCGAGGTCGGCGGCGAGCTCGACCGCCATCGCGGTACCGAAGGGGGCCTGCGACAGCTCGTCGGCACGGCTCCACAACACGCGCACGCTGCGGCCCGGCGCCTCGCGCGCCAGCCAGGCGGCGTCGAAGGCCACGTCGTCGGCGCCGTTGTGGCCGTAACAACCGGCGCCGTCGGCATGCCGCACACGCACCGCGTCGGCGTCGACGCCGAAGGCGAGCGCCAGGTCGCGGCGCAGGTTGTAGATGCCCTGGCTGTGCGTCCAGACCTCGAGGCGGCCGGCGTCCCAGCGCGCCAGCGCACACGAGGGCGCGATCGACGCGTGCGCGATCCAGGGCTTGCTGTAGCGCGCCGTCAGCGTGCGGGCAATGCCTTGCGCTGGGGCGCTGGCCCCGCTCGGCCACCACGTTGGTGGTCGCGGGCTGTCGCGTCAGCCCGGCGCGCGCTTGGCTGTCGGTGGGGCCCGCCGGGCCCGGCGTCCAGCGTGCGACCGCACTCAGGGCTTCGATCGCCTTGTCGGCGTCGCGGCTGCGCTCGGCCAGCACGCCGAGCAGGTGGCCGTCGCGGTGCACGGCCACGACGCCGGGCAGCGACGCCACGCGGGCCAGGTCGACCGCGGCGAGCTGCGCATCGCGCCGCGGCGGGTGCAGCACGCGCCCGTGCAGCAAGCCCGGGCGGTTCGAGGTCGTGGATGAAGCTCGGCGCGCCGGCGAACTTGGCGGCCAGGTCGGTGCGCGGCACGGAGCGGCCGACCAGCGCCTCGGTGCGCGGCGGCTGCGTGCGCGCCTCGATGCAGGCCGCACGCAATGCGCTGCCGCCGTCCTGCACCGACAGGCTGCCCGAGGTCACGCCCTCGTCGGGGCCGAAGGCGGTATCGGCAGCCAGCACCTGCACGCGCTCGATGGCCAGGCCGAGTTCGT
This sequence comes from uncultured beta proteobacterium, assembly GCA_963741125.1. Lineage (GTDB taxonomy): Bacteria > Pseudomonadota > Gammaproteobacteria > Burkholderiales > Burkholderiaceae_C > CADEEN01. The sequence continues at coordinate 65,785 of CAVUGY010000033.1, read as the reverse complement.
CGGCCGCGATCTGCGCCAGCGCCGTGCGGATGCCCTGGCCGAGTTCGACCTTGCCGGTGCGCACCTGCACCGAGCCGTCGGCGGCGAATGCAGCCTCATGCCAGTTCGCGCGCAGCGCGTTGCACGGCACGCAGGATGCGGTTGTGCGCGCCGCAGCGGCACAGATGAGCCATCGAGCGCGCGGCGCACCTCGGCATCGGTGGGCGACGGCGTGTGGCGCAGCAGCGCGGCCGCAGCGACCAGCATGCCCGAGCTGCAGTAGGCGCATTGCGCCGCCTGCTCGGCGACGAAGGCCTCGATCAGACGCGCATCCAGGCCCTCGACCGTGGTGACCTCATGGCCCTCGACGGCCGCCAGCGGCATGTTGCACGCGGCCGTCGAGCGGCCGTCGACCAGCACCTGGCAGGCGCCGCATTCGCCCGCACCGCAACCGAAGCGCGTGCCCTTCAGCTGCAGCTCGTCGCGCAGCACGTCGAGCAGCGGCGTGGTCGGATCGGCGTCGAGCCTGTGCCGGCGGCCGTTGACGCTGAAGGCGACCACCGTCACTCGGCCTTGGCTCCCGAGAACTTGACGATGCCCGCCCACTTGGTGATGTCGTCGCTGACGTAGCGGGTGAACTCGTCGACGCCCATGGTCATGGCCGTCGTGCCCTGCGCCGTCCAGGCGCGGCGCACCTCGGGGTTGGACGTGATCTTGCCGATCTCGGCGTTGAGCTTGGCCACGATGGCCGGCGGCGTGCCCTTGGGTGCCATCAGCCCGAGCCAGATCGTCGCTTCGTAGCCGGGCACGCCAGCCTCGGCCATGGTCGGCACCTCGGGCAGGTTGGCCGAACGCGTGCGCCCGGTGGTGGCCAGCGCCTTGACCTTGCCGCCCTTGATGTGCTCGGTCATGGTCGGGATGGCGTCGAACATCATCTCGATCTGGCCGCCGAGCACGTCGGTGCGCGCGCCGGCGCTGCCGCGGTATGGGATGTGCACGATCGAGATACCGGCCATGGCCTTGAACAGCTCGCCGGCCATGTGGTACGGCGTGCCCGGCCCCGACGAGGCGTACGACATGCCACCCGGCTTGGCCTTGGCGGCCTTGATCAGCTCGGGCAGGGTGTTCTGCGGCAATCCGGCCTTGGCCACCAGCACCAGGTCGGAGTAGTTGATCGGCGCGATCGGCGCGAAGTCGCGCATCAGCACGAAGGGCTTGTTCGGGATCAGCGACTCGTTGACGGTGTGCGTGTTCGACATCAACAGCAACGTGTAGCCGTCGGGCGCGGCCTTGGCCACCGCATCGGTGCCGATCACCGAGCCGGCGCCGGGGCGGTTGTCGATGACGAAGGTCTGGCCCAGGGTTTCCTGCAGTCGCTGCGCCAGGAAGCGGCCGAAGACGTCGGCCGAGCCGCCGGGGGCGAAGGGCACGATGATGCGCACCTGCCGGCTCGGGTAGTCCTGTGCCAATGCCGGCCCGGCGGCGGCCAGCGCGATCATCAATGCGGCAAGTGCTTTCATCTGCGTGACCTCGACGATAGGATGCTGCGATGTTAGCGAGGGCCGGCGATACTGGCCGCCCAATCGAGGAGACGTCTGTGCGCATCGCGACCTTCCGCCACCAGGGAAAACGCCGAGTCGGTCAGCTTTCGGCCGACGGCCGGCAGGTCATGCCCTTCGACGTCGATGCCCCCCGCGGCGCGCAGGCCTTGATCGACCTCGCCGCTGCGGGCCAGGCTATGCCGGCGGCAACGGGCCGCAGCGTCGCCTTGAACGAGGTCAGCCTCGAAGCGCCTTTGCCCTTACCGCGCCGCAACCTGTGGTGCGTCGGCCGCAACTACCACGCCCATGCCAAGGAGCTGCGCGAGACGGTGTTCAAGGACAACGCAGCCGACCCGCAGGCCTGGCCTATCGTCTTCACCAAGGTGCCCGAGAGCGTGGTCGGGCCGGGGGCCGACGTGCATCTGCCCGGCGCCGCGGTGTCGTCGCAGATCGATTACGAGGCCGAGCTGACGGTGATCATCGGCAAAGGAGGACGCAATATCGCGCGCGCCGACGCGATGAAGCATGTCTTCGGCTACACCATCATCAACGACGTGACCGCGCGCGACGTGCAGATGCGCCACCAGCAATGGGATCTGGGCAAGAGCTTCGACACCTTCTGCCCGATGGGGCCGTGGATCGTCACCGCCGACGAACTCGACGGCAGCGACACCCGCGTGCGCTGCTGGGTCAACGACGAGCTGCGCCAGGACGCGCGCACCAGCGACCTGATCTTCGACATCCCGACCCTGATCGAAACCTGCTCGCGCGGCATCACCCTGCTGCCCGGCGACGTCATCGCCACCGGCACCGCCGCCGGCGTGGGCATGGGCATGAAGCCGCCGCGCTGGCTGCAGCATGGCGACCTGGTGCGGATCGAGATCGACGGCATCGGCACGCTGCAAAACCGCTTCGTCCTGGAGGGTTCATGAATCGACTGCACCTCACCATTGCCGCCGCGCTGCTGGCGCTGGCCAGCGCGGCCGGCGCGCAAAGCGCCTGGCCCGACAAGCCGATCACGATGATCGTGCCCTTCCCGCCCGGCGGCGTGGCCGACACCGTGGCGCGGCCGGTGGCCGAGGCGTTGGCGCGCGAGTTGAAGCAGACCGTGGTGGTCGAGAACAAAGCCGGCGCCGGCGGTGCGCTGGGCATAGGCATGGCGGCGCGCGCGCCCGCCGACGGCTACACGCTGCTGTTGTCGCTGTCGTCGATTTCGATCCTGCCCGAGGCCGACATCCTGCTCGGCCGCAAACCGGCCTTCACGCTGGCCAACTTCACGCCGATCGCGCGCTTCACCGCCGACCCGACGGCGCTGGTGGTGCGCGCCGACGCACCGTGGAAAAACCTGGCCGAGTTCATCGCCGACATGAAGGCCAAGCCGGCCCGCTACAACTACGGCAGCTCGGGCAATTACGGCACCATGCATGTGCCGATGGAAATGCTCAAGGCCGATGCCGGCTTTCGCATGGTCCACATCCCCTACACCGGCGCCGGGCCGGCGATCCTGGCCTTGCTCGGCGGCCAGGTCGACGCGCTGGCCACCGGCCCGTCGAGCGTGGCGCAGCAGATCAAGGCCGGCAAGCTGCGCGCGCTGGCGCATTGGGGCGACAAACCGCTGGCCGCCATGCCCGAGGTGCCCAGCCTGACGCAATCCGGACACCCGGTGCAGTTCGCACAATGGTCGGCCCTGTTCGTACCCGCCGGCACGCCCGACGCGATCGTGCAGCGGCTGCGCGCCGCGGCCAAGAAGGCCGCCACCGACCCGGCCGTGGTGCAGACCATCAACCGCGCCGGCAGCCCGATCGAGTACCTCGACGCGCCCGAGTTCCAGACCTACTGGGACGCCGACGCCAAGCTGATGACGGCGGCTGTGCGCAGGATCGGCAAGGTCGAGTAGGCGGCCTTGGCGTTGCATCGAAGCAATCGCTAGTCGACGCGCCAGGGATTTGTCAAAACCAGGCCGCAGCCCTCGAAGTCGGATACGTTGCGTGTGGCCAAGCCCAAACGATGGCTCAGGGCAATCGCTGCGATCTGCCCGTCGAACTGGGAGATGGGTGTGCCTGCGCTGCGCCGCGCAGCCACGACTACGGCGTAGTCGGCCGCGGAGCCTGAGTCGAACGGCAACACGCGGCCGGCAAAGTCTTCGAGGAACATCGCCTCCAGCGCCTGGTCCAGCCGTTGACGCCGCTTGCCCGCAGGGAGCAGACGTGCCCCGAGCATCATCTCGGCTTGCGTCACCGCGCTCACGTACAGGCCGTTCGCAGGCTGGGATGCAAACCAGGCGAGCACTGCCGCATCAGGCCGCGCGCGCAGCAGTTCGGAGAGCACATTCGTGTCGAGCAGGACACTCATGCGCGCCGCTTGGTTTGCGCCTGGCGTTTGGAGGGCGCGGAACCAACGGCCTCTGAATCCCTGCCGAAGCTGGGCGGCGTTCGCACCGGCTCACGCTCGGGCAGGCTCAATTCCACATCACCCAGACCGACAAACCGTGCACGGATGCGAGAGGCCAGATCCTTGGCGGGCACAGGCGGCTCAAGTAGCGCGGCGCGCAGTATCTGCCGCGCCTCTTCTTCCATAGAGCGGTTCCGGCTCGCGGCGCGCATACGAAGATCGCGCTTGAGCGATTCGTCCAGATCGCGAATGGTGAGTGTGGCCATGGAGCAGCTCCTGGTTGACCTGCATTGTACTCAATGAAGTCATTGATAGCACTCCTCGGCGAGGCATGGGCCACCGACGTCAGACTGGCGGCGGCGGTATGCAGGATCATCAATGGCGAGCAGGCGCTCGCAATAGGCCCGGCATCGCGTATCTTCACGTGCGCCGGAGTTCCAGGAGCTCGGCGAAGGAGCTGTCCCAGTGCTGCTTGGGGATCTTCAGCTCGACGCTACGGGCACGGGTATTCCAGGTTCGATCGCGCAATGGATCGTCAACCTGGTTCGCTGTGCGGCCGTTGCTGCTGCAAGCTCGGGTTGCGTCCTGCTCATTCGACGGGCACGATGTGATGCCAACGGGCCACTTGCCCATTTGGAGTTGCGCCATGAATTCACTTCGCTCGGCCTTGTCGTTGATTGTTGTCGGTGCTTGCACCGCCACGTCGCCGGCATTGGCGCAGTCTGCGGCACCATTGCCGGAGCAGGGAACCATGGCACCGGGAGTGGCCCCGAAAGGTGTCGGCCTGATGGCGCTACTGATCAAACCACTGCTCGAGCATGCCGCGGGCAAAGTCGCCGAGGCTGCCGGCGACCGGCTTACCGAAGGAGTCGGCGACCTATTTACGCGATTCTTCGGGTCGCGCAAGACGATCAAGCCCACCGATAACATGGGCGTCGACACGATCTCGCCGACGGGACCAGCGACCAATTCAACCGGCCCGACGCCGGGGGTCCCACCGTCCCTGATCTACGCCGTCGATCGGGTCGACCCGACCACCTTCGCGACATTGGGCCCATTGGGGGTGGACAAGGCCCGCCCCACGCTGAAGACAGGCGACGTGTTCGCGCTGCGCTTTGCGACCAATCTGCCGGGCCAGGTGCGCGTCGAGAATATCGATGCCGGCGGACAACGCAGTCCGCTGGGCACGTACAACGTACTGCCCGGCCAGGACAACCGCATTCCGCGGACCAAGGGCATCCAGTTGGTGGGTAGCACGGGCGAAGAGACGTTCAACCTGTATTTCTATCCCTGCGTGCCGTCGGAGGCTGCCGGATTGCGTGGGCTCGCGACGTACCGGGATGAATTGCCCGCATGTTCTGCGGCCGGGTCGTCGGAACTCCAGGTGGCGAGCCGGGGCATGGTGCGCGTGCGGAGCGCACAAAACCTGGAACTCGACGACCCGTCGATGGTGGTCGCCGCAGTGCTCGATTTCAAACCCAGAGACATCGTTCAGCAAAGTTTCCGCCTGCTGCACGAAGCGCGCTGACAGCATGGCCTCGCGTCGTGCAGCGGGTATGCACAGGGCACTGCTGCCCATCCTGTTTTTGGGCACGACGCTGGCGCTTGGTTGTGCATCTGCGTTGGCGGTCGATCGAGCGCTGTTGATGACGATCGGTACCTACCAAAACGCACCCGAGTTGCCCGGTGTTCGACACGATCGCGCCAATGCGCAGCGCATCGCGGAAAAGCTGGGCTGGGAGGCTGCGTCGACCATGTCGCTGCGGGACGCGGAACTCGACGCCGCAGGCATCCGTCGCAGCTTCAACCGACTGGTCGACGAGGTGGTTGCGGGTGACCGTGTATTCATCTACTACTCCGGCCATGGCACGAGCCAAGGCATCGACGGCCGTTGCGAACAGGGCCTGCTGGCGCACGATGGGCAAACGGTCCTGGCCTCGGAGGTTTCGCGCTACCTGGCGACGCTCGGCAGCAAGGCGCAGCAGGTGGTGGTGGTGCTGGATGCCTGCTTTTCCGGTGGCATCGCAGGCACTGAGGTCCTGCGGGGCCAGGCGTCGTACGCTGCCAAGTACTCGCGCGCGCTTGGCGCGCCCGGTGACTCGAAGGCGTTCGACCGCTGCGCCCAGCCGGTCAACTTTCGCTCGCTCCCCCAGACCAGCGATCGTTCGGCAGTCAACCTCGAGCGAAATCGCGTGGTGATTGCCGCGTCGCGCGACGACGAAGTCGCGTTCGACAACGCCGAGACCGGTGGCCTGGCCACGACCGCGTTGATGCGTTGCCTGGACGCCGACGCGGCGTTGCCTGCGTCGTTTACGGCGCTGGCGGCCTGCGCCCAGGCGGGGGTGAATCGCACATTGCCGCCCGACCCTCGAATCCGGGCTCAAACGCTGGTGCTGGCTGGCAACGGAGACCTGAGCATCCATGCCGCGGCGGCCATGCGGCCGCCCGTCAGTGATGCTGCGAGCCGCTTGGCAACGACCGTAGCCGCCGCCGACCGCGCCTGGGCTGTCGACATCAGCACCTCCTCGCGCACGCTGCGAGTCGGCCGAGACGTTCTGAGCCTGTCGGTGACCAGCGCCCGGGATGGCCATTTGAGCGTCTTCTATCTCGGCTCCGACGGAGTGTCATTGGTACAACTCTATCCAGGCGCATCGGGCGACCCCACGTACCTGCGTGCCGGTGCGCCCTTTGCCGTGCCGAGGCAGTGGCGCAGCCAGGGCCCGATCGGGGTCGATCGCATCCTGGCAGTGGTAGCCGACCGCAGCCTGAGCCCTGCACGATCTCCTGCGTCTTCCAGCACAGGCCTTCGGCGCAGCGCTGCAGAGCGTCGAGGAAGTCCCGTAGCGGCGCGATGAAGCTAGCCTCGTCACGGCCGATCGATCAGTACAGAGTCGCGCGGATCAGCTCATTGACGATGAAGGTGTCCCGTTGCGACTTGGCGGTCCCGATCTTCTGCCATTGGTGAAGCTCCAGCTTGACGTCACGGCGCACGGCCGGCGCGTACCAATGCACCACTTCAGCAAGGCGGCGGCCGCTCTTGCCGCCTGCAAACTCATAGCTGACGCGGATTCGAAAGGTATGAAAAGTGCCTGCCGGCGTCGTCACCTGCTCGATGGCTTCGACCGCGGCCTGGGCTTTGAGCGACTCGTTCTTCGCGCCGCCGTTGGTAACGAACGGTTTGGTCATGAACTCGAAACGCTGGCCCGCGGCCAAAGGGAACTCCACCGCCGCAGTGAGCGAGCGGTTGACGGCGCTCTGGCCGACCAAGGCACCGGAAGACATTCTGACTTCGCCGGTTGAGAAGCTCGCTTCACCGTTAGGCAAGACCTCGAGTACCTTGACCACGCGTGCTGCCGGCTCGCCGTCGCCCGCCCGTACTTGTTCGCGGTATTCCCATTCATCACCCACGGCGTAGGTCGGCGCCTTCGTGAAGGCTGCGTCACCCGGTTGCATCAGGATCGGCTGAGAGCCATCCGTGGCAGGTACGACGAGCCTGGGTTTACCGCGCAGTGGCTTGGCGGCCGAAGGGGCACCGCTGGCCTTCCTGCCTGCCGAGGCCACGACCTCCGCTGAGCCGTGAAAATAGAAATCGCCGACCAGAGAAGTGGCCTCCCAGGGCACCTGACGGCGCTGGGAGTCGCGCAAGACATCGGTGCGCACGCGTTTGAAGACGTCCTCCAGCTTGACGTCAGGTTGGCGCATTGCGCGTAACAGGTGCGACGTATACAGGCCGTTGCCCGATTCGCCATCGCTGGCCACGGCGCCCGGCGCAGTGGCAAAGGCCACCAACGTGCCCAGCGGCGCGTCCATCTGCGCCAGGCCCTGCTGACTCGATCGAAAGCTGCGCGCAAATGGGTTGTTGCGGCAGGCGTCCAGGATCAGCACGTTCAGGCGATTGGCCGCCGACTCCATCTTGTCGAGGACCTGCGACGCATCCACCGCCTGCGCTGAGACCTCGTCCTCGCGCTCTATCTGGGCGCCGACGGGAATCAGATAGTTGCGACCCTTGATCTGCATGCCATGGCCGGCAAAGTAGAACAACCCGACACCGCCCTGGCTCTTGAGGCGGTCGCCGAACTCGCGAATCAGACCCAGCATCTCGGCGTGGCCCGCGTTCTCACGGCCTATCACATCGAAACCTGCGTCGCGCAGCGCCGCAGCCATGGCACGGGCGTCATTCACAGGGTTGGCCAGCGGTGCGTCGCGATATCCAGCATTGCCGATGACCAGGGCCAGGCGCTTTTCGACCACCGCGGCGGGCGCGCTGGCCGCTACTTCCACCGCTTGCAGGTTGCGGTCTTGCGCCAGTGCAACGCCTGTCAGGATGAGCGTGAGTCCGAGAAGCACGCAGTTCGCAGTCACCATCGACGGGCACCCGCTTCGACCGATTGGTTCAACACGCATGCTGCCATTCCTCAACTGCAGTCGGTGCCAGTACATCGACGTGATCAACGCGCGGACGGCCATTCTCGCGGACATCCGGGCAACCGGCCCGTTCTTAGCGCGCCGCCTGCCCTCATTGCAAGGGCAAGGTCAGCCGCACCTCGGTGCCGTGGTGCCCCGCCGGAAGCAGCGCGGGCGAAGCGAGCCGTCCAACGCGGAGCGTGGCACCGAGCGCCTGGGCCCGCAATCGCATGTTCTTCAGGCCGTGCCCCGGGCTCGACGCCGCACCGGCCGGCAGGCCGATGCCGTTGTCGCACAGCACCAATTCGATGATGTATGGATCGCTCTCCACCAGGCGCACGGTCGCGGTCACCGCCGTCGCCTTGGCGTGCTTGAACACGTTGGTGAAGGCCTCGAGCACGATGCGATGAATTTGCAGGATGTCGCTCGGTGAAAGGCGGTCCACCGTCGGCAGGTCCGGCACATCCCAGGTCAGGTCGATGCCTGCGGCGTCCAGCCGCGGCTGCAGGCGGTAACGCAACATACCCAATACCGTGGCCAGATCGCCATGGATCGGCTGCAGCGAGTCCACTGCCATGCGCATTTCGTCGAGGGCTTGCGTCACCTCGCTTTCGATCACCGAGGGATCGAGCACGCCCTTGTTGACCAGGTGGAGCAGGCCCACCAGATGGGCTCCGACGCCGTCGTGAAGTTCGCGCATGATGCGCTGTCGCTCGTTGGCCACGGCATGCTGCTTCTGCTGTTCGTGCAATTCGGCCGCAGCCTGCTCGAGGTCGTGTTCGCGGGCCGCGAGCAGGGCCGACAGCAACTGCGCCTCGATCTCACGCGTGGCCTCCGCGGGCATGCCCAATCGGCGCCGCGCATGCACCATCCACAAGTCGTTCGATGTGCGGCGCCACGAGACCACGATGCCCTGGCCGTTGAGCCCGTCAGGGCTTTGGTTCATGCCTTGGACCATGGCGGGCGGCAGGGCCGTGCCGTGCCAGCCTGCGAACTCCTCACCCAGCAACTCCCCGAAGCCGGCCTGGGCGTAGTGGATCAGGCCGGTCGAATCCACCAGCGCGGACCTGAATCCCGGAATTGCGGCGACACCCAGCTCGCGCAGCACGGAGCCGACCCGGTGCATGCTCAGGCATTCGACCCAATGCGGCAATAGCAACTCGTGGATTGCGCGATCGGCCTCGGTGAAATCCGGCATCGAAGGATCGCGGTGCCAGCACACCACCGAGAAGATGCCGGTCGACGGGTCCGCCGCCATGCCCGAGATGCCCGAGCGAACGTCGAAGGCCAGCATGATCTCCTCGACGATGCGCGGCGGCATGTCGGCATAGCCGGTGATGAAGGAGCGCCCCGGTTCGGCGAACATGCGTGGGCCGAGCGGATCGATGGCCATCAGGGTCAGGAAGTGATCCCAGTAGCCGGCGCGCAGCCCGTTGGTGCGCACGTCGTGAAACACCGGCCCCTGCTCGCTCATCACCCCGTTGATCCAGGAACTGGAATGAAACGGCACCAGGGCCTTGGCGCGTGCCATGGCCCAATCTTTGAAGTCCGTCACCGTGCCGGAACGGCCCTCGCGGTAGAGCGCCAGAATCTCGGCATTCAGCGCTGGGCCCGAGGCAACGAATGGCTCCGGATCTTGCAATGGACTGCTCCTCCCATCGGGTGCGGCCGGCGCGCCGTCATGGCAGCCAGCCCAGTGCGCGGGCTTCGAAGACCGCCTCGGTTTTGTTGTGCACGTCGAGCTTGCCATAGATATTGCGCACATGCGTGCGCACCGTCGAAATCGAGACCCCGATCCGGGTGGCCGATTCCTCGTAGGTGAAGCCGCGCGCCACCAGATGCAAGACCTGTCGTTCCTTGGGCGTCAAGGCGTCGTCGGGCCCGCCATTGCGGGCTTCGTCGACGGGCGGCAGGATGCGTTGGACCGGCGCTTCGACGGCCGTCGAGGCCGCGCCGGCATCGCCTTGCAAGACCTGCAGCAGGCGGCGGGCGATGATCGGGCTCATCGGCGAGCCGCCCGCGCGAAGGTCCAGCACATGCCGCGCGAGATCGCGTTCCGTACCGTCCTTGAGCAGGTAGCCGCGGGCGCCCGCGGCAAAGGCCTCGAGCATGTTGGCCTCGTCGCCGAACATCGTGATGACCATCACGTCGCAGGCCGGGCGCAAGGCGCGGCAGTGCCGGATCACGTCGATACCCGAACCGTCGGGCAGGCCCAGGTCGACCAGCAGCACGTCCACCGCGTGCTCACGCAGCCAGGCGATGCATTCCACGCTCGACCCACCGGTGTAGATCAGGCTCATGGTCGGATTGCCGCTGACGGCCTCGGTCAGGCGCGCGCGCAATCCCGGGTCGTCCTCGACCAGCGCGACGGTGAAATGGACGTCCTGCACGGCGGTTCCCGGAGTTCGGTGCGGATGATCACATGCGCAGCATGGTCTTGAGTCGAACGAATTGACGAGGCGGACATGGTAGGCAGGCATGCCGCCGCGCTTCGTCCGAACTGACGAAGCGCGCCGTGGCGGCGGCCATTACTGTCGGGCCGTTCTCAATCACACGCAGCGCCGCCACCGGCAGCGACCTTGTCTTCGCAGGGCACGACAGCCAAGGCGCCGCAATTGCATGGGCAAGGTCACGTTTCTCAAGGCTCGCATATCTGGTACTACTGTTTTCGAGGAGGGAACTGTCATGCAGCGTGCGCTTCTTACCCGGGTTCTCCGCGACCTCCTGGTTGTCTCGGCCTTCTGCACCATCTTCTCCATCGCATGCGCCCAAAGCGCGGCGGTCCGGGCGGACCTCCCCCAACTGAAGGTTGGAGACCATTGGCGCTGGGAGCAGAACGACCGGCGTACCGGACTCAAGAGTCAGGAGACGGACCGAACCATCACTTCGATCTCGTCGGAGCGCATCGAGGGGACCGAGAGCGGATCCAAGCTACTCCTTACCCCCGACTTGATGCTCCTCGAATCGTCTATCGTGCTGTCGTCCAGCCCGGCGCGGGTCATTGACTTCCCCCTCGAACTGGGCAAGAAGTGGGAATACAAATGGTCGTTCACGAACAAGGCCAACAACGCCCAGATTCGCTGGCAAGCCGAGGCGGAGGTGGTCGCTTACGAAAGGGTCAAAGTGCCTGCGGGTGAGTTTGACGCGTTCAAGATCGCGATCAAAGGCTTCTGGAATAACGACACGGCACGCCGTAGCGGACGACTCATACAAACAATCTGGTATGCGCCTGCCGCAAGGGTCGTAGTGAAGTCCGAGTTCGACGACACAGTCAACCATAACCTGAATCAGCTCATCGAGTTCAAGGTTCAGCCTTGAGCCGCGAGGCCATCTGGTCAAACGCGTGTCTCAGGCCGATCACAGTCGCAAGGTCCTGCCATGAGAATCGATTCCCTAGATCGCTTGCGCGCATCGAAGAGTGCGAGCATGAAGATGCTTTCAACATGGGCCTTGGCCCTCGTCGCCACTGTGACGCTGATCGCTTGCGGCGGTGGCGGCTCAACGACACCCACGCAGACGGCAACCGGCGCGAGCCTGGTAACGCTCAATACGCGTCCGGGCGTGACCCAGAAATTCGTCCTGATGAAGCCGAATCTGGCAGTCGCTTCGGTCATTCTGTTTGCGGGTGGCGACGGCGTGCTCAGTTTGTCGGCAGATGGCGCCGGCAACCCGGTCATCGGCACTCTGTTGGGCAACTTTCTGGTAAGGACGCGCCAGGACTATGTCGATCGCGGCTTCATGGTGGCGCTCATTGACGTGTCTTCGGACAACGCGAACGGCATCGGCCTGGCTCGCGCAAGCGCCGAGCATGCACAGGACATTGCCGCCGTGGTGGCATACATGCGCCAGCAGGTCAGCCTGCCCGTGTGGCTCGTCGGCACGAGCGCCGGTTCGCAGTCGGCCGCGAACGGGGCAGTGCGGCTCACGCAGGGCATCGGCGGGATGGTGCTCACCTCGAGCGTTACTGTGCCAAGCAGTACGGCGGTCGGCGTGCTCAACATGGACCTCGAGTCCATTCGGGTGCCTGCTTTCATCATGTCGCACGCCGAGGACCAGTGTCCTGTCACGCCGCCAGCAGATGCGCAGCGCATCGCGGACCGGCTCACGGGGGTGCCGGCGAAGTTGGTGACGCTGCTGACGGGGGGGTCGGTGCCCACGTCCGGCCCCTGCGACGGAAAGTCACAGCACGGTTTCTTCGGCATCGAAACCCAGGCCGTCGAGGCCATCACGAACTTCATCAAGTCGATACCGAATTGAAAGGGCGGACGCGGCGGGCAGGCAAGCCGACGCGGTCGGCGCAATGGGAGCACCGATGAGAAGAGCCGAAGCAAGCGGTCACCGGCCGAGTTGGCGCAGCGCCGTGGCGGCGTGCAGCGCAGTCGCGTCGGTGGTCGCCTGCGGTGGCGACGGCTTCGACAGCCACCCGCCACAGCCGAATTTGGGGGCCGCTGTGACCGACTTCGGCGACGGTGCCTGTGGGTACGACCAAGGAGTTGAACGTGTTCCTTGGCAACGGACAGATCGGACCCGAGACCTACCAAACTCTGCAGGGAATCAGCATCACGGTCGAAGGGCCGGACCTGTCGCTCGACAGCAGCTGCCCCTCCGCAATGCCGCAGGCCTATGTGTGCATGATTCGCGTCATCTGGGCGCCTTCGGCGGCATACGTGCTGGCAGCGCGTGTGCGCGTGATCAGCAATGCCCCCACCTCGCCGACCACGCTGGAGCTCTACGGCATCGCAGTTCGGTAGGCTGTTGCCGGCCGCGGCAAGGCCGACAACGTCGCGTAAGGCGTTCGCGACAGTCGCGCCTCAGCCTTCGCGGTGGTCGCTGCGTCGCGCAGCATCAGCCTGCTCACGCAGGCTCAGCGCCTGCGCCTTGCCCTGGTCGAACGCCGCGCGGCGCCGCGCGAGTTCGTCCGGCGTGAGGCGATCGATGTTGCAGTAGTCGAGCTTCCAGTCGGCGCTGTCGCTCCAGCGCAGCGGCGAGCGCAGCGTGGTGCGCGCGGCGCGCGCCGTCTCGAGCAGCGTCAATGCCAGTTCCAGCGTCTGCGCCTGTGAGTCGGTGTCACCCGGCCGCCCGGCCGCATTGCCGAGCGGGAAATCCGAGAACAGCAAGTCGCGGAACCCCGACATGTTCGGCGATGTCCCTGGCGCAACCCATCAGCAGCGTGGCGATCCCGCTGGCCTCGAGCAGCCGCGCGACCAGGGCGGTGCTCTGGTGGCAGACGGGGCAGTTGGCAACCAGGATCACGGCGTCGGTGCCATCGGCCTTGCAGCGGGCGACGATCTCGGGGCCGTCGACTTCGAGCGTGGTGCGCTGGCTGCGGTTGGTCGGCAGGCCGTGAAAGCGCGGCGCGACGGCGGCGATGCGGCCGGCGGCCGCGCAGGCGCGCAAGGCGACGAGCGGGAAGTAGCTGCGCTGATCCTCGGCCGTGGTGTGCTGGCGGTCGATGGCCAGGTGCGAGATTCGCAGGTCGGGATCACCAGCGCTGTCACCCGAGTAAACAGCATAGAACTTGGCCAGCGCGTTGTAGGGCGCACCCGGGCCCTGGTCGCCCTTGCCGGGTTGGTAGGGCGCGGCCGTGGTGACGAGGGCGATGCGGCAAGTTGCCAGCGGCTTGGTCAACGGCTGGAACGGCACCTCGGTGAAATGAGCCCACTCGTACGGCGCGCCGTAGCCCAGGGCCTGGTAGTAGGCGCGAATGCGCGGCAGGTAGGGCAGCGGGTCATCCTCCGCGATGACCCGACTCGGTGCATTGATTCGGTGGTGAGTCATGGCTCAAGTGGCGTATGGACGCTGGCGGGGCCCAGCGACGTCATGTCAAGAGCTGCGCGGCGTTGTCGAGGATCGAATGTTCGAGGAGCACGAGGTACGGCATCTGTTGGTGGTCTGCGCGTGAAGTCGCACTTTAGTCGGTGGTGCGCTCACTTGTGTGCTGTGGCATCGCATGGCGATGCTGAGGGCCTTTGCGACATATCGCGACGGCAAAGCGACTTTTGTCGCAACCCGGACGCTGTGTCTTGGATGCCTATGTCCTGCGGATCTGTATGAGGATCAAGTACTTGCGTCATCGTGCCCCACTTGGCACGTCGCTTGCACTAAGGTTTGTGTGAGATCGAATCGCAGTCCACCTTGCAATCGAGGTGCGACTCCGCTTGCAAGCGTTCTGCCCTTTTGTTCAAGTACGGCGTGCAGCGCCTGGAAATGAGAGGATGTTTCCATGATCACTTTCAGAGTTTCGACCGTCAAACTTGCCAAAAGGCGTCTTCGCTCCACGACGCTAGCGGAATCGCTCCGGATCCGATCGAAACAGACCTTCGAGGCTGCGGCATGCAATCTGCCGGATCTGGTCGCATCCTTTGAGCACGGCTTCATCGCGGCGGTCGAGACTGCCTTCGAGCGGCACTACCCACTGGTTCTGTCGCCAGACGACGTCTGGCTGTGCATCGCGCAGGGCTTCGCGGCACATGTGAACCTCAACGCCGATGCGCTCCGCGGCGCCTTCGTGCGCCATGAGGGCAAGGCGAACATCGTCGTGCAGCGCCATGAATTCGTCAAAGGCTCTCCGTCGAACGACTGGGCGGGGGTGTTCTCGGAACTCTCGGACAAGATTCGCGAGCATGTCGGCAACAAGCGAGACCTAGTCATCGCGGACTTCTCCACCTCAGGCATCGTCGAGCGAGCAGCCTCCGAGATCGTACTTTTCGATGCGCTGCAGTCGTATTTCCACTACACAGGCGACACGCTGGGCATCTCGGAGATCACGCTGTGCGGCATCCCAGAGATCACACTGCTTGGCACAGCGGAGGACTGGATATCGATCCGAAGTAGAGCCTCAGTGCTTGCCGAATTCGACCTGTCTCATTGGACAAAGGCACTGCTACCGGTACTGGACCAGATCGTTCGTACGACGCAAGGTAGCGTCGATCGCAGCTTCTGGCGGTCTTTCTACAAGCGGAACGACGAGTCGGATTGCCCGTACGTGACCGGCTGGATCAACGTACTCTTTCCCTACGTCGAGACGTGGGACTCCTCTGCAAATCGGCGCCAAGCGTGCTGGAACGACAGTGTCACGACCTGGGAGTCGGGCATGAAAGAGCGTTTCGGCGGCCCGACCGTGAAGGACTTTCCCATGGGTCTATCTGCGGCGCCGTTCGTCTGGAACTACTTTCGAACCGCGATCCCCATGGTATTCACCGGCGGCTTTCTTGGAATATCGCAAAACGCGACCACCGGAGCCGTGCGGCCCGCGATGGGCTGGGCCATCGGCGAGCAATGAGCATGACTGAAAGCAGAACCGGTCCGCAGGCGCAATCTGCCCTCTACGCAGAATCCTGGGGCTTTGTTCTTGAGTTCATTGACTGTCCGAGAGATGCTGGTTGGGTTCAATGGCGAGAGTTCACCCGGCCACTCATTGAGGGCGGCATCAAGGCCGGACTTTCGCGCCACTTTCTAGCCGGAACACAACTCGGCAGCATCGTGTTCTCGACTGGCGTACCGTGGGGCCTCGAGCACCATACGCCGCGTGTGACGCTTGCACAGGATATCGACGAGGAGTTCTTTCTCGCATTCACCTATGACATCGTAGACCAGCACCCTCCAAGTGCCCTAATGGCTATGCGTGCCGCAGGGCATGACCTCAGCAAAGCGACAAAATTCCGTGAAAGACTCGGATCTGCGTACGGGACCGTGCCGCCGTGTAGCAAGGTCTTGACCCGATCGGGCGCGGTCGATGATCTCAAGGAATACCTGTCCGTCCTATGGGGCGTCGCGCGTCCAGGTGTCGAGGCTCCATTCGTTCACCGTTGAACTCCGGCGTTCTGAGTGTCACCCACACGATCGTCGCTCGGCATCTCTTTGCGGTCTACGCTTGAAGTCGCCCTTTGATCTGTCGTGCGTTCACTTGCGCTGCAGCGTCATTGCAGGGTAATGACGCGGACTTGACTGTCACAGTGACAGCCATCGAAGTCAGGCAGACCTCGACTGCGACATATCGCGACGGCAATGCGATTTTTGTCGCAACCCGGACGCGGTGTCTTGGAAGCCCATGTCCTGCGGATCTGTATGCGGATCAAGCACTTGCGTCATCCTGCCCCACTTGGCACGTCGCTTGCACTAAGAGGTCTTGCAAGCCCGTCACGCATCAACCCAATCGCAAGAGTGCTGCTCAGCTCACAAGCGCTCTGCTCTTCTGGTCAAATCCGAATCGGCTTGGCATGGTCCCGTCCAACTTCAAGAACGTCAACGACAGGAGATGGCTATGGTCAATCAAGTCTGCGCGTATGCACTGCGGGCAACGTTCGCCTTCATTTTCGTAACGCTTCAGGTCCCCGCACTCGCTGCGCAACTTACCGAAGAGCAGACTCGAGCGGAGTTTGCCAAGCTGCACTGGCAGAAGGGACCGGCGAGCGGCGCCATCGGCGACAAGGCTTCCATCGCGATTCCGGCCGACGCGGGTCTGTTGCCTGAGGCGAGCGGCGCTCGTTTCCTCGAGCTCACGGGCAACATTCCAACGCCTGGCGAAACGATCCTTGCCAACGGCCGTTGGTGGGCCACCTTGTCGTTCAAGCCTTCGGGCTACATCAAAGACGATGAGAAGCTGGACGCGGATGCGTTACTCAAGACCATCAAGGAGCAAGACGGCCCATCGAACGAGCGGCGCAAGGAGCTAGGCATACCGCTGCTGCATACCGATGGTTGGGTGGTACCTCCGCATTTCGATCCGGACACGAAGCATCTCGAGTGGGGTCTGCGTCTGCGCGCAGACGGGGTTGAGGCGCCCGTCATCAACTACACCGTTCGCTTGCTGGGGCGCAGTGGCTACGAAAGCGTGGTGCTGGTCTCCAGTCCAGAGACATTGCAAGCGGACATCGGCGAGTTGAAGGCGATGCTCAAGACTTTCAATTTCAATGCCGGCGAGCGCTACGCCGAATTCAAACCCGGCGACCGCGTCGCAGAGTTCGGCTTGGGCGCCCTGGTCGTTGGCGGCGCCGCGGCTGCCGCCGTCAAGTCCGGGCTCTGGAAATCCATCCTCGTGTTCCTGGCGGCCTCATGGAAATTGCTCGCTGGCCTTGGCGTTGCATTGGTGGCCGGCCTCGGAAAGTTCTTCACACGCAAGAGCCCATAACAATGGTTGCGCCCGAGGCGCTGCTCGCCATGCTGATCATCGCGTTCTTCCTCAAGGACTCGTTGCTGATGCTGCGGCAAAACGAGGCCGTGCTCGTCAGGGGCTTCAGGGGGCGGTGGCGCGCCGGGTTTGGTGAGAAACATTGGCGTTGGGCCGGCAGGGAGCCGTACTTCGCCAACCCATTGCGGCCACACGAACCCATCGTGCGTCTCAATTGGCAGCTTGCACCCAACCAGGAGGCGCACAGTCAACCTGTACTCCGCAAGGTCGATGTACCACCCGAGGTTCTGCTTCTTGGGGTCTTCGCGTGGACTAATTGGTTGGCGCTGCTGCTACTGATTTGCACGCTCACCCACACGATCTCGGTGATCTCGACCGTGCCGGTAGTTGCGCTGCTGTACGCGAGCATTTGCGTTTCGCTGATGGCCACCTGGCTCTGGAGAAAGCCTCTTGGTCTGGACACCAAGGCTTTCTCGGTCCTCGCTTTCGAATGCATCGCCTGCGCGCCATATGCGGTCAATCTCGTCCGACGAGTCGCCACTCACCTGCGCATTGACGAGGACTTCACTTGCGCCGCCCGCCGTTTGTTGAGCGACAAGGCGTTGCTCGCGGCAAACCGCGAGTGCCTCGCCCGCGTGGACGAGCAAATCGAGATCGAGGCAGCCGAAGGTGCTGCGATGACGCCCCTTCAGAGAGGTCGCGCGCGCTTCATTCCGGAGCACTCAGATGGACACCGGTGAGTGGTACGTCGTTGTGATGGGATTGCCGCTCGGTTTCATCGCGGTGTGGCTGCTGATGGGTGGCAGAAAGAACAAAGCTGCGCGCGATGAAGGCGTCGGCCAATCGCCGCCTGCAGTCGTTCCCGATGGCTCGTTGCCTGCAAGCAAACCAGGTGGCGATACGCACACGAGTGGCGAGGAACACGTCCCGCACTAGTCGTCCCGAGGTCCGCACGCATGCTGAAACTTCTGCTGGGGCTGTTTGCCGCTGGCAAACTGGGAAAGATCGCACTGACCGGTGGCAGCATGCTGCTCTCCGTTCTGGGCTACTCGCTGGTCTTCGGCTGGCGATATGCCGCGGCCTTCGTCGCGCTCATCTTCATCCACGAGATGGGCCATTTCATCGCCGCCAGGCGCAGCGGGCTCGAGGTGGGCGCACCCGTCTTCATCCCATTCGTCGGCGCGTGGATTGCCTTGAAGACCACCGACATGGACGCCGAGACCGAGGCCTATGTGGCGCTGGCGGGGCCAGTAGTCGGGACACTGGGCGCGTTCCTCTGCTACTTGTACGCCGTCCAGTCGGCAGACAGGCTCTGGTATGCGATTTCCTACGCCGGCTTCTTTATCAACCTCTTCAATCTCATTCCCGTCCGGCCACTGGATGGTGGCCGCATCGCTCGTGTCATTTCCGGCAAGTTGTGGCTGGTCGGCCTGCCGATCCTCATTGCGCTCTTTGTGTGGAAGCCGAGCCCACTGCTGTTGATCGTGGCCGTGATCGCTGCGCCGGAAGTGTGGTCGACGCTGCGCGGCAAGTCCGACGCCAGCCACTCGACCGCGCCGCTGCCGGTAAAGCTCGGATACGGCGCGGCATATCTTGCGCTGACGCTCGGATTGGCTGTCATGGCCTTCGAGGTCCACAACCACCTCGATGCGACCCTTTGAAGCGAATCCCTGCCGCGAACCGCCGACCCAACATGCCGCTTATACCCGCGCCACGGCACGGCCAAGAGGCCAATCCCTGGTACGCCATTCGCATTCGGCGAGGCGCGCAGGGCCTTGGCTATCGCGTCAGCTTCACTCGCAGAGGCAAGAACTACGTCAAGCTGTTCCACGCTCGTGACTACGACGACGCAAGCACTGCGCTTGAGGATGCGCGTGCCTGGCGAGACTACATGACCGACCTTCTGGCGGGACCCAGGCGGCGTTTGACGCGCGAGTACGCGCATTGGCAGGTGCAAACTCCGCAAGGTTTGAAACCCTACCGCATACGTTGGGACCATTTCGCGACGTGGGTTTGTGTCGTCACGAACAAGGAGCTACCCGACTTCGTCACGATCACCCTATCGCCAGTCTTTCCGAAGCCACTTCCAGAGCCATTCGTCAGATTGGGTTCGCTGGAAAAGTGGGAATTGGCCTACTACCGGGTAGTGGTGTCCGCTGACGTCATTGGACTCAATCTGAGCGAGCGCCTGTCGCATTGCAGGGTGAACATGACTTGGTTCCGCTGTTCGGTCTGTGAGGCCGTCGCAGTCATTGACGCGACCGAGAACGCTTTTTGGGAGCAGCTTGAACGCGAACTCGAATTGGAAGCTGACTTGCCTTTTTCAGAAAATTGACTGGGGCGGTAGCTCACGACAGCGTCTCAATCGCCGGCACTCGGCCTAATCGACAAGAAGGGTTCGGCATCACCCGCGACGATGCCACAACAGAAGGCGTGCCATGAAGACTGAGATTATCGTCATCACCGACCGTTCTGGCTCGATGGCAACCACTGCCACTGACGTCATCGGCGGCTACAACACGTTCATCAAGGAGCAGCGCGAGGTGGCAGGCGAAGCCAAGGTCACCTTCACGCAATTCGACAACGTGTATGAGGTTGTCTACGCCGGCAAGCCGCTTGCCGATGTGCCGGCCCTCGACGACAAGACGTACATGCCACGCGGCACAACCGCTCTGCTCGACGCCATTGGCCGCACGTTGAACGAGCAGGGCGCGCGCATCGCCGCCGAGCAGTGGGCCGAGCTTGTGATCGTGTGCATCCTCACAGACGGCGAAGAAAACGCGAGCATCGAGTACAGCGCTGACCGCATCAGGGCAATGACCAGCCACGCAGAGCAGCGCGGCTGGAAGTTCGTCTACCTGGGAGCCAACCAGGATTCGTTCGACGTGACCAAGGGCCTTGGGCTGCGGGGCGCAATCGTTCAAAACTACGTCAACGATGCGGCCGGCACGCGAGACGCCCACTTGGCAATGAGCGGCAGCGTGCGCGGCCTGCGCAGAGGCCCCGTGACAAGCAAGCCGTGATCCCGAAAAGAATTTGATAAGACTGACTCATGGATTTGCTCGTCTGCGCGACGCACGGTAGACAGCCGACGGTGTACATCTGCGGCCATCTGGCCTGGCGCAAGCCAGGCTCGAGAGCGCTAGAGCGGGCGGTTCACCGCCGTACCGGCGGTGAGTACGCTGCGCAAGGCGGCTGGCTGTGCAAGTGGTGTGCGCTCATCCACAGCAACACACCGCTTGCTGAACTCGGCCTGGTGCGAGTTTGTGAGTGAGCGGGCACGTGAAACCCTCATTGCAGGTTCGGCCATCGCAGCAACAGACGCAGCGCCAGACGTTGACACCGCAGCTGCAACAGTCGATCCGCCTGCTGCAGCTGTCCACGCTCGAGCTGCACCAGGAAGTCGAGCAGATGCTCGAACAAAACCCCTTCCTCGAAACCGAGGAAGAAGCCGTGCCGCTGTACGAGCAATCGCTGGAGCGCCCGTCGGCCAGCGCCACGGCCAGCACCGAGCACGACGAGGCCGAGGCCCGACACGACGCCGCCGGCGGCGACGAAGCCACCGCCGTCGATAGCGCGGAGCGCGAGGAATGGGACAACGGCACCGAGCGACGACGACTTCGACGGCATCCGCGAGCTGCCGGCGAACAGCCCATCGGCGGCCGCGGCAGACGATGACTTCGACCCGCAGGAGCGCAACGCCGGCGGCCAAACGCCTGCAAGAACACCTGCGAGCGCAACTGGCCGGCATGCGCCTGTCGCCCGAGGACCAGCCGCGCTCGACGTGCTGATCGACTCGCTCGACGACGACGGCTACCTCGCCGACACGCTCGAAGACATCGCCGAGCACCTGGCCGGCGGCGACGGTGCCGAGCGCGAAGCCCTTCTCGAGCGCCTGCAAATCGCACTCAAGTGGCTGCAAAGCCTGGAACCGGTGGGCGTGGGCGCGCGCGACCTGTCCGAGTGCCTGGTGCTGCAACTGCGTGCCGGGCCGCGTTGCCAGGCCCAGGCCGTGGCCATCATCATCTGCAAGCAGCACCTCGAGCTGCTGGCCCGGCGCGACCTGAAGAAGCTGATGATCGGCCACCGGCGCCGACGAAGAGTTGCTGAAGGCGGCGCAGGCGCTGATCGTGGCCTGCGAACCCAAACCCGGGCGGCCGTTCACGCGCAGCGAAGCCCAGATCGTGATTCCCGACGTCATCGTGCAAAAAGCCGGCCGCGGCTGGAAGGTGGTGCTCAACGCCGACGTGATGCCCAAGCTGCGCATCAACGCCTTGTATGCGCAAGCCATCAAGGGCCAGCGCAATGGCGTCGGCGCGCCGATGTCGGCACGGCTGCAGGAGGCGCGCTGGTTCTTGAAGAACATCCAGCAGCGCTTCGACACCATCGCGCGCGTGTCGCAGGCCATCGTCGAACGCCAGAAGAGCTTCTTCAGCCACGGCGCGATCGCCATGAAGCCACTCGTGCTGCGCGAAATCGCCGACGAGCTGGGGCTGCACGAGAGCACCATCTCGCGCGTGACCACCGCCAAATACATGGCCACCCCGATGGGCACCTTCGAGCTCAAGTACTTCTTCTGCAGTGGCCTGGCCACCGAGGCCGGGGGCAATGCGGCGAGCACGGCCGTGCGTGAGCTGATCAAGCAATTCGTGAAGGCCGAAGATCCGAGCAAGCCGCTGTCGGACAACCAATTGGCCGACATGCTCGCCGAGCAGGGCATCCAGGTCGCGCGCCGCACCGTGGCCAAGTACCGCGAAGCCTTGAAGATCGCGCCGGCCAACCTGCGCAAGGCAATGGCGCTCTAACAACTCCGCACCAAGTGCCGCGCAGTCTGCGGCACGCGCGACTGCGCAGCCATGGCGCCGCAGCTGCGACAAATCACTCGCAGCAGTGAACTTTTGTCGCACCCCGAGGCGCCCTCGCACGGCCTCGTCGTCGGTCGAAAGCGCATACAGATCAAGCACTTGCGTCAGGGCGCCCCACCTGGCACGCCGCTTGCGCTTATGACTGTATGAGCCGGCCACCAACGGCTGGCTCGACTGCCTGGAAGTGTCCACCATGCACATCACCACCATCCTCGAACATCGCGATGAGTTCCCGCGCGCCGCGGGGCACGCGGTGGGTTACCTCGCCGCAGTCGCTGCGATCCCGCCGTTGGCAGCGCAAATGCCTTGGCACGATTCCGCGGTGTTGTGCACAGCGCTGCTCGCAGCCGTGGGCGCTTTGCGCGGCTATCTGGGCGTAGTCGTGCGCGACGCACTCTCGCGCCTGCGCGCCAAGGCCGTGCTCGGCTGGGTCGATCGCGCAGCCTTCTTCTTGCTCGTGGCATCCATGGTCGCGGTCTATGCCGTCGACTCGATCGTGCAGTTCGATGTCTGGGCTGCGTTCAGCGCCATCGCCGTGCTCGCTGCGCTGGGCCGCTCGGCCAACGCCCTGGGGCAAGGCCATGACACCTGGTTTTCGTCATCCTTCTTGTCGCGCCTGTAATTCGTCGCACGTGCGCGCATTGAAGGCCTTTCACCACCACCGGAGACTTCGCCATGCAATCCCTCAAACACCTTGTCGCCCTCGCCGTCCTGCCTGCCTGCTCGGCACTGGCTCCGCCGGCTGCCTTCGCCTCGGCCATCGATGTTCCCAGCGGCAATGAACGCGAGTTGAGCCTGAGTGCACGCGGTGTTCAGATCTACGACTGCGTGATGGCGCCCACGGGAAGCTATGGCTGGACTTTCAAGGCACCCGAAGCTACGCTGTTCAGTCGGGAGGGCGAGATCGTGGCAACGCACTACGCGGGCCCGACCTGGGAATCCACCGGGGACGGCAGCAAGATCAAGGGCACCCGGGTCGCCTCGGAGCCGTCCTTGAGTGCCGGCGCCATCCCGCAGCTGCTGCTCAGCGCCACGGTGCTGGCCCCGGGCAAGACCTTCGGCCGCGTGACCTTCATTCAGCGCGTGAAGACGGTCGGCGGCTCGGCGCCGACTTCGGGATGCGATGCCACGACCTCCGGGTCCGAGTTGCGAGTGCCGTATACGGCCGTCTATCGCTTCTTCGAGAAGGACTGAATCACCATGCCGGGCGGGCCCCTGCCCGGCATGGCGTTGAGTCAGGCAAATCAACCACACCAAATGTCAGCGCCAACACCCCATCGCCCGAAGCCCACTCCGGACCTGCGTGCCGAGCCGCGCCCTCGGCCCAGGCGCATCGGGCCATTCCTGCAACGCGAGCTGCTGTGGCCAATGCTGGCCTGTGTGTTGCTGACGGTGATGGCCGCCATCGGCCTGTACTCGGCTGCCGACCTGGACCAGGCGCCGTTCCTGGCCTATGCCCTGCCGCTGCTGGCGGCGCTGATGTACTTTGCCAGTCGCGCGGCGCGCTCTTGGCCGACGCTGCGGGCGCTGCGGGCAGCAACCCGACAAAACAAGTTGATCGGGAAGGAGCTCGACCTCTCGGCAAAAGCCGCGGGCCGGGCCTTTCATGTCGTCGACGGCATCGGCTTCGATCTCGATCATGTGTTGATCGTCCCGGCCGGTGTGTTTGCCATCGTCGACGAGTTGCATCCCCCGCTCGCAGGCTCCGAAGCGCATGCGCTCTTCGACGGCGAGTTTCTCGAGCTCCACGGCGCCGTGCCGATGCGCGAGCCGATTGCACGCGCAAGGGTCTTGGCACGCGGCCTCGGCGGTCTGCTCAGCGAACGACTCAACCGCGCCCAGCGTGTCACGCCCGTCCTGCTGTTGCCCGGCTGGTCGGTTCAGCAACCAAGCCCGTTGCGGCCCGATACCTGTGTGGCTTCACCCGCGCAGTTCATCGCGTACCTGGCCGGCCTGCCCACAGCGCTCGACCGTGACGAGTTGTTCCAGATCAGCGAAGCCATGGCGGAAATCCTGCGCGACGCCCGTCGCCGCAAGAGCACCCACCAAGGCGCCAGGCCGGTGGCCCGCTGATCGCAGTCTGCCACCGCGTCTCAACACGCCTCTACCACCATGCCCAACGACAGATTCCATTGCACCTCGGCGACGGCCCCACGCGCTCGCCAATACGCCCGCCGTGTGTGCGGCGTGTTCGCCTTCTCCGTGCTGGCGGCACTGCCATGCGGGCTTGCCTTTGCAGCCACCGCGCCGCTGGAGCCGATCTCTCCCCTACCCCTGACGGTCGACGAGGACGCACGCCGTGTATCCCTTGGCTCGCACCTGTTTGCCGATGTGCGGGTTTCCGGCAGCAACCGCGTCTCCTGCGCCACCTGCCACCCTTTGGATAGGGGCGGTGTCGATGGGCTGCCCAGGTCGATCGGCAGCAACGGCAAGTTGCTGCGCAATACGCCGACCATGTTCAACGTGCGCTTCAACCTCTATCTCAACTGGGATGGCGCGCACGAATCTCTGCCCATCCACACCGAAGCCGTGCTGCTGGGCCCGGCGCTGATGGCTACGACTTGGCCGGAGCTGGTGGCCAAGCTCAAGGGCGATGCGGTGTACGCGCGCGACTTCGGTCAGATCTACCCCGATGGAGTGACCAGGGCCAACGTGCTCGACGCCTTGGTCACCTACGAGCGCTCCTTGATCACCCCCAACGCGCGCTTCGACCGCTACCTGCGCGGCCAGCGCGACGCCATCACCCCGGATGAAGCGCACGGCTACCAGCTTTTCAAATCGTATGGCTGCGTGGCCTGCCATCAAGGCATCAACATCGGCGGCAACCTGCTGCAGCGCTTCGGTGTATTCGCGGTGCCCGACGCCGCTGGAGCCTCGGTCGACAAGTCCGAGGTCGGGCGCAAGCGCATCACGGAAGATCCGCGCGACGAGGGCGTGTACCGCGTGCCGAGCCTGCGCAACGTGGCCGTGACGGCGCCGTACTTTCACGATGGCCGTGCAGCCACGCTGGAGGTCGCCGTCCAGACCATGGCCAAGGCTCAGCTGGGGCGCACGCTGAGCAACGAAGACATCCGGCTGATCGTGGCCTTTTTGCGCACGCTGACCGGTGAGTACAAGGGGCAGCTCCTCTCGAACAAGGCCGCGCCCGCCAAATGACGGGCTCCTTGTTGCGCACCCTCGGCGCCTGGAAGCACGCCCTCGTACTGGGCTGCCTGCTCGCGCTGCTGACCTACATCTTCAACGAGAGCCGCGATGTCGACAGGCAATCGCGCCGCCATATCCTGGATGTCATGCGCACGCTGCAACTGCACGACGCGCAGTTCAGCCGCGACGTGCTGATGGCGCGCGGCGGGCAGTTGCCCGACTATGACGCGCTGATGCAGGACAGGCAGAACCTGCTGCAGGATCTGGTGGCGCTGGCCGAGGCCAGCGCACGCACCTCGCGCGCTGCGGCCGATGTGGTGCGCGGGCATCAGGTCGCCCTCGAAGGCGCCGTTCGCGACAAACTCCGCCAGGTCGAACGCTTCAAGTCCGACAACGCGCTGACCCGCAACTCGCTGATGTACCTGACGCGTTGGGTCGAAGACGACCCCGAGGCAAAAAAACTCAGCCCGCTCGAGAGCGCTCGCCTGCAGCAATCGCTGTTGCGCTTCGTCGAAACGCTGGACTCGAACGCCGCGGCGCAGATCAGGGCCGAACTCGATCGCCTGGCCGGTGCGTTCACGCGGACGAGCATGCCGCTGCTGCTCGCGCATGGCCGCCTCATCGTCAACGTGCTGCCCGGTGTCGACTCGCTGCTGAATGAGATCACCAGCCCGACAACGGCCGGGCCGGCGAAGGATCTCGAAGCCGCGCTGATGCAGTACGACCGCCAGGCCGAAGCGCGGGCGCAGGTGTTGCGCTACGCGTTGTATTTCTTCAGCGTAGTGCTTTTCGGCTACCTGGTGCATCAGTTCGTGACGATCCGATCGTCGGCGACGAGTCTGAGCGAAGCCAATACCGGCCTGCAACTCGAGATGGCCGAGCGCGCGCAAGCCGAGATCGCTCTGCGCACGAGTGAGGAGCGTTATCGCGCCATGACCCACTCGGCGAAGGAGGCCATCATTACGGTCGATCCGGCGGGACACATCGTGTCGTGGAACTTGGGTGCGGCGATCATCTTCGGCCGCGAGGCCGAGGAAGTCATGAACAAGCCGCTCAGCCTGCTCATGCCCAGGCGGCTGCGCCGGGCACCCGGCCAGACCTTCCTGCACTGGCGCGACAGCGACGCCTCGAAGGCCTGGGAGAAAACGGTCGAATGCTCCGGCATACGCAATGACGGCGCCGAAATCGCCTTGGAGATTTCTCGCTCGCGATGGTCCACCGCGCAAGGCGAATTCGAAACCGGCGTCATTCGCGACATCAGTGAGCGCAAGCAACTCGAAGAGACCACCCGCCAGCAGGAGATGCAGCTGATCCAGGCCAACAAGATGACCTCGCTGGGAACGCTGGTGATGGGTGCGGCGCACGACATCGACCAACCAAACCAGTCGATCATGA
This sequence comes from uncultured beta proteobacterium, assembly GCA_963741125.1. Classification (GTDB taxonomy): domain Bacteria; phylum Pseudomonadota; class Gammaproteobacteria; order Burkholderiales; family Burkholderiaceae_C; genus CADEEN01. The sequence continues at coordinate 38,936 of CAVUGY010000033.1, read as the reverse complement.
ACAACTCTGAATCGTTGTCGAACGCCTGGGCCGATGCACTGGAGGTCCTCGACCAGCATGCGCAGGAACACGGCTCGTACACGCTCGGTAACCTGCCCTACGCGGAAATGCGCGAACGCATGGCAGCGCTGACGGGCGACATCGACATCGCCACGCGCCACATCGGCGGCATCGTGAAAGACCTGAAGGACTTTGGGCGCGGCCAGCAGCCTGGGGCCGGCACCACACTGCGGGTCAATGAAGCGATCGGCCGCACGCTCCGGCTGCTGCACTGGCGCATAGACCAACTCACTACTCGTTTTCAGGTGCAATTGGCCGAGCCGCTGCCACTGGCGCTGGGTGACTCAGGGCAGATCGAACAGATCCTGGTCAATCTTCTGAGCAACGCCCTGGAAGCTTTGCCCGACCGCAGCCACGGCGTGTCTGTCAGCAGCACTTTGGCACCGGATGGCCAAAAAATACTGGTCGTCGTGCAGGACGAAGGCAAAGGCATTGCGCCGGACCACTTGGCGAGAATCTACGAGCCGTTCTTCACCACAAAGCAGGCCAGCGGCGGCACCGGCATGGGCCTGGCGATTTCAGCCTCGCTGGCACAGGCCAACGGTGCGCGGCTGGATTACTCGTCCGAGCTCGGGCGCGGCACGCGCGCGACCCTCGCATTGCGTTGCACCGGGCGCACACAGCCGCAGGCAGGGTGACCCATGGCACACAGTGACCCAATCTCGCTGCCCGTGGTGTTGGTCGACGACGAGCGTCTGGTGCTCGAGAGCAACAGCCTGCGCCTGCGAATGTCCGGCCTCACCAATGTGCAGACGCTGGACGACAGCCGCACTGTCATGCCGCTATTGGCGACGCAAGCGGTGGGCCTGCTGGTGCTGGACCTGACGATGCCGCATCTGTCGGGCCAGGACTTGCTCACGATCGTGTCCGAGGAACACCCTGAAGTGCCGGTCATCGTGATGACCGCGACCAGCGATCTCGCCACCGCGGTCGCCTGCATGCAGGCCGGGGCCATCGACTACCTGCTCAAACCTGTCGAACCGAGCCGGCTGGTCTCGGCGGTCAAGCGCGGCCTGGAAATGCGCAGTCTGCGCAGCGATGTCTACAACCTGCGCGAAAGTCTGTTGCGCGACGGGTTGCGCGAGCCCGAGGCGTTTGCCGAGATCTTCACCCAGAGCAAGGCAATGGTCGCGGTATTTCGCTATGTCGAGGCTGTCGCCAAGTCGGCTCACCCGGTGCTAATCACCGGGGAGTCCGGCACCGGCAAGGAATCGATCGCCAAGGCCTTGCATCGTCTGTCCGGCAAACCCGGTGAGTTGGTCATCGACAACCTCGCCGCGATTCCCGATACGCTGGTCTTCGATCGCTTGTTCGGCCACGTCCGCGGCGCATTCGCGGGTGCGGATCGCGCTCTGCCAGGTTTGGTCGATCGCGCTGCAAATGGCACGCTTTTTCTCGACGAAATCGGCGATCTGAACCCCGAGTCACAGGTCATGTTGCTTCGATTGCTGCAGACCGGTGATTTCTATCCGCTAGGCTCCGATCGCCCTCGGCAGAGCCAGGCACGGGTGATTCTGGCGACGAACTACGACGTCGAACGAGAGATCGAGGCCAAGCGCTTCCGCAAGGACCTCTACTTCAGGCTCGGTGCGCACCGTGTGCACTTGCCGCCACTGCGCAAGCGTGAGGGCGACATCCCGCTGTTGGTACATCACTTTGTAGAGCAGGCGGCACATACCTACGGCAAGCCCGTGCCGACCGTGCCGCAATCATTGCTGCAGTTGCTGGGTGCATTCACTTGGCCAGGCAATGTCCGCCAACTTCAGCTCATGTGCGACGACGCCGTGGTGCAACACCAAGGTGGAGTCCTGTCGGCACAGAGCTTCAAGGACAAGATCGGCGGCGCTGCGTTCGATCGCGACGCAGACCCAAGTGAAGGCAAAGCGGCCAACTGGTGGCCTGATCCGCTGCCCACGCTCAAAGAGGCGAAAAGGCTACTGGTCGAAGCCGCAATGGAGCGGGCCGGCGGCAATCAGGGCGTGGCCGCCGGAATTCTCGGTACCAGCCGGCAGGCACTCAACAAGCACTTGGTGCGCCAGAAGTCGGCAGACGCCGACTCCGACGACGAGGATTGAACGCTGTGGCGCCGTTGTTTGCCAGGCACCAGTTCCTTGGCCGCTCTAAGGCAGATGCTAGACCACCGGCGCGGGGGCACTCGTGACTCCATTGGCGTGGCACTACACCACCGGTCGGCAGGCGATCGAAATATGGCTTAGCGGCGTGATCAACCCGGCGACCGAGTGCGTGCCCACAAACGAACGGCCCGTGGTTTGGTTCTCGACACACCCTCACTGGGAGCAGACGGCAAACAAGCGACTGCTGCTGCCAGATGGAACGGCAAGGTCCCTGACATTCGCGGAGACGATACGCGCTGGCGGAGGCGCCCGCTTCGGTAGGCCTCTGGAAACACTCATTGCATGGCCTGGACTCGCAGTGGCCGCCAACATTGATTACGAACAGGCTGTGGCACTGCAGCGAGCCGCCGCCATATTGGGTGCGGATCCGTCGCAGTGGTACGGCGCGACCTCGCCTGTAGCGAGCGAGGAATGTGTGATCGAATTTCTGGATGGCGACGTCTGGCGCGACTTCACCGTGATCACCGAGATGGTCAGACAGTGCGTTCTGGCGTTTGGCCGCGGCGAGGTCGACCCGGTGCGGCCACGCCTGGTAAACGATGACATCTGGGGCGATTTCGTCGACCGTGTGAGCCGACACTTGGTGGGCATGTAAATGGCCTCGATGTGCCCGGCGACGCACGCCCTGCCGCCGGCGAACGCAGGACGTTAAACCAATGACGCAAGCGCTGAGCATTCGAACCTGGGGCCGGCAAACGCGGCTGGAGGTTGCCGTGCTGATGGATGTCGACGGGACGCTGGCGGGGTTGTATCGCGCTGGCGAACGTGAGTTTCGTGCGACTGCAATTCCTGCGCTCGCGTTGTTGTCGCAGCATGCGCCGGTATTGCTCTGGTCAACCGCAGGGGCCGCCAATGGCTTGAACCTGCTGACGCAATTTCCGGCGCTCGCGCCGTTCGTGCACGGATGCCATGCGAAGCAGGACTTTCCGATTCACTTGATCGACGAGCCGTTCGCGATCGACGACGAGGGCGTCGACGGCATCGTGCTTGACTGCCACCACGTGGTCCTGGGTGAGACCTACAACGGCGGCGAAGACTCAGGATTGCTGCTCGAGGCGGCAAGCATCGTCGTAGCCAAGATTCAATCGCTGCGCAGTTAGAGCCATGCGAGTCCTGTTCGTCGACTTCGACGGTGTGCTGCACCCGCTCGGGCTGTGGATCGAGACCACACGCAGCTTCAACGGCTGTGACGTGGCGCATACGGAACCCGTTGACTACTTCTGCTGGGCGCCATCGCTTGCAGAGCAATTGAGCTTGCACGACGACGTCCGGATCGTCGTGCACTCGTCGTGGCGCGTCTGGTATCCGCACGACCAGATCGGCGAGTACCTCGGACCGCTCGGGCCGCGTTTTCTGGGCTGCACGAACGATTCACCGAAGTGCGAGTCGATCCTGGCCTGGCTGGCCGCACACCCCGCGGTTCGGTCCTATCGAATACTCGACGACGACATGCTGGAATTCGTGGACGAGCGTGTCGCCAGGCAGTTGATCGCCTGCGACCACCGCACCGGCGTTGCCGGGCAGAGCGTGCGGGCCAAGCTGGCGGACTGGCTGCGCGCAACCTAGGCCTCGCGGCCCAGACGGCTCGCGATCCGCTACCATCGCCCGACCCGAAGGCGCACCCCGTCCCGCACACAAGAATAGAGGTGAATATGGTGACCAACAAAGCAGGCAAGTCGGCGATCTGGCTGGCAGCGATCGTCTCGGCGTTGATGTGGAGCGCCCCGGCGCGCGCCCAGGTCGAGATCGAATATTGGCAGTACACCTTCGCGCAACGCGTGCAGGCCATCGACGAGCTGATCAAGCGCTTCGAGGCGGCCAACCCCGGCATCAAGGTCAAGCACACCCATGTGCCGTACGACGACTTCCGCGTCAAGATCGCGGCGGCCATTCCCGCCGGGCAAGGCCCGGACGTGGTGCAGCTCTTCTACGGCTGGCTGCAGGACTATCTGAAGGCCGGGCTGCTGCAACCGCTGCCCGCTGCGGCGTTCCCGGCCGCGGACGTCGAGCGCGAATTCTTCCCCATCGTCGGCCAGATGAAGGTCGACGGCAAGTACTACGCCTTGCCGACGGCGGTGCGCTCGCTGGCGCTGTTCTGGAACAAGGCCCTGTTCAAGGAAGCCGGGCTCGACCCGGAAAAGCCGCCGGCCACGCTGGACGAACTGGTCGAGGTCGCCAAGAAGCTGACCAAGCGCAGCCCGAGCGGCGATCTGCTGCAGGCCGGCCTCACCATCGACATGGGTGGCCAGGACCACCATTGGCTGCGCGAGGTGCTGATCCGCCAGTACGGCGGCGTGCCCTATTCGGCCGACAAGAAAACCGTGGCCTACAACACCGACGCCGGTGTCGCGGCCACGCAGTGGTACATCGACCTGGCGGCCAGGAACAAGGTCGGCCAGATCGGCTTCATGACCGACGGCGTGACGGCATTCCGCTCGGGCAAGGCGGCGATGACCATCGACGGCTCGTTTCGCCTCGGTGCGCTCGACGGCCAGAAGGGCCTCGACTACGGCGTGACCGAGCTGCCGGCGAACAAGGGCGTCAAGGCCAACTTCGCGTCGTACTGGGTCAACGGCATCACCACCAAGGCCACCGGCGCCAAGCAGGACGCGGCGGTCAAGTTCCTGAAGTTCATCACCACGCCCGAGGCGATGGAGTTGTGGATGACCACCGTGGGCGAGCTGCCCGCGCGCAAGAGCGTGGCCGAGAAGGATGCCAACAAGAACCACGCCAAGTACGGCCCGTTCATCCGCGGCCTGTCGTACGCCTACGCCACCGACTTCGTCAACGAGAGCGCGCAGCGCAAGGTGTTGATCGACATGGTCGACAAGATTTCGCTGAAGAACATGCCGACCAAGGACGCGCTGGCCCAGGCCGCGGCCGAAGAACAAAAGCTGCTCGACGCCTTCTACAAGAAGTGAGCGCGTGACGGGGCTGGTCATCGCGTGAGCCACCGCTTTCAGGACCTCACGATCGGGCAGAAACGCGCGATCTGGGCCTGGGCCTTCCTGTCGCTGCCGGTCGTCTTCTTCGTCGCCATCCGCTTTTATCCAGCGGCGCAGGCCTTCGCGGCCTCCTTCACCAACTGGAACATCGTCGGCCGCATGGAGTTCGTCGGCCTGGCCAACTATTCGCGCCTGCTGCAGGACCCGGCCTTCTGGCAGGTGATGGCCAACACCTTCGCCTACCTGGGCCTGGGCGTGCCGATCAGCATGCTGCTGTCCTTCGTCGTCGCCTACTTCCTCGACCGCGTGCGCTTCGGCCATGGCCTGCTGCGCGCGCTGTACTTCATCCCGCACCTGACCACCGCGGTGGCGATGGCCTGGGTCTGGCGCTGGTTCTACCAGCCGGCACCCGTGGGCGCGTTCAATGTCTGGCTGGTGTCGCTGGGCCTGCCCCAGTTGCCGTTTCTGCGCTCCACCACCCAGGCCCTGCCGGCCGTGCTGGCGCCGGCCGTCTGGGCCGGCATCGGCTTTCAGATCGTGATCTTCCTGGCCGGGCTGAAGGCCATCCCGCGCAGCTACTACGAGGCCGCGGCCATCGACGGTGCCGGCGCCTGGCGCGTGCTGTTCGAGATCACCCTGCCGCTGCTGCGCCCGACCATCGTCTTCCTGGTGGTCACGAGTTCGATCGCCTACCTGCGCATCTTCGATTACGTCTACGCCATGACCAACGGCCAGGGCGGCCCGCTCGACGCCACCAAGCCGCTGGTGCTGAAGATCTTCGAGACCGCCTTCGCCCATTTCGAGATGGGCTACGCCGCGACGCAGACCGTGGTGTTGTTCCTGATCCTGCTGGCGATCTCGCTGCTGCAGATCCGCCTGTTGAAGAGCCGATGATCGCGCAGCCGACCCATCGCACCGGGAAGGGTCGCGGCCTGGACGCTGCTGCTGCTGGGCGGCATCGTCATGGTGATGCCCTTCGTCTTCATGCTCGCCGCCTCGTTCAAGTACAACCACGAGGTCTACGAGCTCTCGCTGCTGCCGCGCGAGCCGACGCTGGACAACTACCGCCGCCTGTTCGAGCGCTCGGGCTTCGTGCGCTGGTTCGGCAATTCGCTGCTCGTCGGCAGCCTGACCACCGCCTCGGTGCTGTTCTTCGACAGCCTGGTCGGCTACACCCTGGCCAAGTTTCGCTTTCGCGGCCGCTACCTGGTGTTCATCGCCATTCTCAGCACGCTGATGATCCCGACCGAAATGCTGGTCCTGCCCTGGTACGCGATGGCCAAGCACCTTCGGCTGGCTCGACACCTACTGGGGCATCGCATTCCCAGGCCTGATGACCGGCTTCGGCGTGTTCCTGATGAAGCAGTTCTTCGAGGGCGTGCCCGACGATCTGCTCGATGCCGGCCGGCTCGACGGCCTGAATGAATTCCAGGTCTGGTGGCAGGTGGCGATGCCGCTGGTGGCGCCGGCCCTGTCGGCGCTGGCGATCTTCACCTTCCTGGGCAACTGGACGGCGTTTCTGTGGCCGCTGATCGTCATCACCGACCGCAACCTGTACACCTTGCCGGTCGGCATCGCGTCGTTCTCGGGCGAATTCCAGACCGAATGGGAAATGATCATGACCGGGGCCAGCGTGGCGACGATTCCGACGATCCTGGTCTTCCTGCTGCTGCAGCGTTATATCGTTCGCGGCATCGCGATGGCGGGGCTCAAGGCATGAAGCAATACGACGACGAGAAATTCCCGGCACGGGTCTACAAGGACACCGTGCTCGCGCCGCTGTTCGAAGGCGTGAAGCGACACCACTGGCGCTACCAGATGCAGATCAACCAGGCCAGCGCCGTGCTGCTGGCCGAATGCGGCTTGCTGACGCCCCAGGAGTGCGGCGCGATCCTCGGCGCGCTGGACGACATCCTGCAGACCATCGACCTCGAACGCCTGGTCTACACCGGCGAGCACGAGGATTTCTTCTTCTATGTCGAGGCCGAGCTGATCCGCCGCCTGGGCGTCGAGGTGGCCGGCAAGCTGCACACCGGGCGCAGCCGCAACGACATCGACCACACCGTGTTCAAGCTGGCGCTCAAGGACAGGCTGGCGTCGCTGTTCGCCGCGCATGCGGCGATGATCGAGGCCTTGCTGGCGGTGGCCGAACGCGAGCGCGCCACCATCGTCGTGGCCTATACCCATGGCCAGCCGGCACAGCCCACGACCTATGGCCATTACCTGGCCGCCTTCATCGAGCTCTCGCTGCGCGACATGGACCGGCTGCTGCACGCCGCGCGCACGGTCGATCTGTGCAGCATGGGCGCGGCGGCGATCACGACCTCGGGCTTCGGCCTCGACCGCGCGCGCATGGCCGAGCTGCTGGGGTTTGCCGAGGTGCAGGAAAACGCCTACGGCTGCATCGCCGCCGCCGACTACGCCACCGGCGTGTACGGTGCGCTGAAGCTCTTGTTCATCCACGCCGGGCGCTTCGTGCAGGACCTCAACGCCTGGACCGGCTTCGAGATCGGGCATCTGCATGTGCCCGATGCCTACGTGCAGATCAGCTCGATCATGCCGCAGAAGCGCAACCCGGTGCCGGTGGAGCATCTGCGCCTGATGGCCTCGCTGGGCGCGGCGCGCTGCGAGGCCGTGTTGACGGTCGTGCACAACACGCCCTTCACCGACATGAACGATTCCGAGGGCGAGGTGCAGATCGCCGGCTACGAGGCCTTCGACACCGGGCATCGGCTGCTGGCGCTGCTCGGCGGTTTGATGGCCGCCGTCAGGATCGACAGCGCCAAGGTGCGCCGCCATATCGACGAGGCCGGCATCACCCTGGCCGAACTGGCCGACTCGCTGGTGCGCACCGAGGCGATCTCGTTTCGCCAGGCGCACGAAGTCGCGAGCAAGCTGGCACGGCGCATGATCGACGGCGGCGTGACGCTGTCCCAGCTACCGTTCAGCGCGTTCCAGGACATCTTTGCCGCGACGATTGGCCGGCCGGCGCGGTTGGCCGAAGCCGACTTCCGGCGCTTCACCACGCCCGAGCATTTCATCGCCGTGCGCAGCATGCAGGGCGGCCCGGCGCCGGCACCGCTGGCCGCCAGTTTCGCCCGCTACCGCGCCGACATTGCCGACAAGAAGGCGGCCATCGAGGCCTTCAGCGCGCGCGGGCAGAGTGCGCAAACCATGCTGGCGGGCGAAGTGGCGCGCCGCCTCGCCGCAAGATAAGTCCCCGCCATGGCACAACTCGCGCTGAAGGGATTGACCAAGCGCTTCGGCGCCGTCGAAGCCGTGCGCGGCATCGACCTCGACGTCGCGCACGAGGAGTTCGTCGTGCTGGTCGGGCCGTCGGGCTGCGGCAAGTCGACCATCCTGCGCATGATCGCCGGCCTGGAAGAAGCCAGCAGCGGCGAGATCCGCATCGGCGAGAAGCTGGTCAACCACACCGCGCCGAAGGACCGCAACATCGCCATGGTGTTCCAGAACTACGCGCTGTATCCGCACAAGACGGTCTACGGCAACATGGCCTTCGCCCTGCGCGCGCAGCGCCTGCCGCAGGCCGATGTCGATCGTCGCGTGCGGCAGGCCGCCGCCGTGCTGGGCCTGGAAGAGCTGCTGCAGCGCAAGCCCGGCGAGCTGTCGGGCGGGCAGCGCCAGCGCGTGGCCATGGGCCGGGCCATCGTCCGCGACCCGGCGGTGTTCCTGTTCGACGAGCCGCTGTCCAATCTCGACGCGGAGCTGCGCACCCGCCTGCGCAGCGAGATCAAGAAGCTGCACCAGCAACTGCGCACCACGGTCGTCTACGTCACGCACGACCAGGTCGAGGCCATGACCCTGGCCGACCGCATCGTGATCCTGAACCACGGCAAGGTCGAGCAGGTCGGCTCGCCGATGGAGGTCTATGCCGCGCCGGTCAATCTCTTCGTCGCCGGCTTCATCGGCAGCCCGGCGATGAACATGATGGCGGCGCGAATCACCACCGACTCGAGCGGGCGGCCCTGCATTCTGGCGGCCGGGGCGTCGCTGCCGCTCGACTCCGTGCAATCCGCTCGATTGCACGCCGGGCATGCAGGCCACGCTGGGCATACGGCCGGAAGACATCACCGTGCTGAGCGCGGGTGCGCAGGCGCCGGCAGCGCTCGAAGCACAGGTGACCATGGTGGAACCGCTGGGCGCGGAGTTCCTGCTCTGCCTGGCCGTGGGCGGCCATGAGATCACCGCCAAGATCGCCGGCCGGGCCTTGCCTGCGCTCGGCGAGCGGCTGCACGTGGCCTTCAACATGGCCCATGCCCATGTCTTCGACCCGGCGACGGGCCGTTCGCTCAGGCGCTGAAGCCGAACCGCCGCGCCGCGAGCCCAGCCCGGTGGCCGCCGCAGGCGCGAGGCTCGGTCAGGACGCGGGCTTGGCGCTGTCGGCCAGGTAACGCGCCTTGTTCTCGGCGTTGGGCGGGTACAGGCCCGGCAGCGCCGCGCCCTGCTCGACCTGGCCCATGATCCAGGCCTCGAGCCGCTCCTGCTCGGGCGCCAGGGCCAGCATCTCGTCGAGCAGATTGGCCGGGATCAGCACCGCGCCGTCGTCGTCGACCACGATCACGTCGCCGGGGAACACGGCCACGCCGCCGCAGGCGATCGGCTGCTGCCAGGCCACGAAGGTCAGCCCGGCCACCGAGGGTGGCGCGGCCGCGCCGCTGCACCACACCGGCAGGCCGGTGGCCAGCACGCCGGCCACATCGCGCACGACGCCGTCGGTGATCAAGGCGGCCACGCCGCGCCGGGCCATGCGCGCGCACAGGATGTCGCCGAAGATGCCGGCGTCCTGCACGCCCATCGCGTCGACCACCGCGATGCAACCGGCGGGCATGGCCTCGATGGCGGCGCGGGTCGAGATCGGCGAGGCCCAGGACTCCGGGCGTGGCCAGGTCTTCGCGCGCCGGCACGAAGCGCAGCGTGAAGGCGCGCGCCGACCAGGCGCGGCTGGCCCGGGCGCAGCGGCCTGGTGCCGCGCAGCCAGACATTGCGCAGGCCCTTCTTGAGCAGGATGGTGGTCAGCGTGGCGGTGGTGACCTGCGACAGGATGGCGACGGCCTTGGCGTCGAGTTGCATGGCTATGGCTGGGGTCATGGGCACGGAGGCTTCGAGCACGGCGGGATGCCGCACGCCATCATCTCAGGATTCACGACGATCTTGTTACTCCCTCCTGCGCTCCCGATTGCATAGAGTGGCTTCACACCTCGAGGCCTGTCGATCCATGTTGATCGGGGCGAGACGACGAATTGGCAACCAGGAGCGAAGACATGAACAAGGCTTACACCGGCGGATGCACCTGCGGCGCGATCCGTTTTGCGATCGAGGGTGAACCGCTGCTTTCCAATCAGTGCCAATGTCGCGACTGTCAGCGCATGAGCGGCACCGGGCATGGGTCTTATCTGAGTTTCCAACGCAAAGGCGTGACGCACAATGGCCAGGCCAAGCTTTGGGACAGCATTGGCGACAGTGGCAACGTGAAGACTCGCGCGTTTTGTCCCACCTGCGGTTCACCGGTTTACATCACCTTTTCGGCCATGCCGGATATCTTCACCGTCCACGCGGCGAGCCTCGACGATCCGAGCCGATTCAAGCCGCAAATGGTGATGTACGGCGTGCGTGGTCACGCCTGGGACCACCTCGATCCAAGCCTGCCGACATTCGACAGGATGCCGCCGGCGTGAACGCAGCCTGACGGGCCTTCGATGCAATGGCGATCAGGCCTTCTTCAACGCCGACGCATCGATAGGCAGCGAGCGCAGGCGCTTTCCGGTGGCGGCATAGATCGCATTGACCACCGCCGGCGCGATCGGCGGCGTGCCCGGCTCGCCGATGCCGCCCGGCTTCTCGGTGCTGGGCAGGATATGCACCTCGACCTTGGGCATTTCGTTCATGCGCAGCACCGGATAGTCGTTGAAATTGCCCTGCTCGGCCTTGCCGTCCTTCCAGGTGATCTTGCCGTACAGGGCCGCGCTCAGGCCGTAGACGATGGAGCCTTCGATCTGGCGCCGGATGATCTCGGGGTTGACGGTCATGCCGCAGTCCACGGCCGCCACCACGCGGTGCACCCTGGGTGTGCCGTCGGCGCCGACCGACACTTCGGCGACTTCAGCGACGTAGCTGCCGAAGCTCTGCGCCACCGCGATGCCGCGGAATACGCCCGCCGGCAAGGGCTTGCCCCAGCCGGCCTTGGCGGCCGCCAGTTCGAGCACGCCCTTGTAGCGCGGCTGTTTGCTCATCAGGGCGCGGCGAAACTCGAACGGATCGGCCTTGGCCGCCACCGCCAGCTCGTCGATGAAGCCTTCCATGAAGAAGATGTTCTGCGAATGCCCCACCGAGCGCCAGAACCAGACCTGCGGGCCGGGTTCGCGCCGACCGTAGGCAATGCGCTGGCTGGTGATGTCGTACGGGTGGTCCGCGATGCCTTCCATCGCGAACTCGTCGACACCGCTGTCGGGGATCTTCATGAAACCCGAGGCCGCCATGATCGAGGGTGAGCCGACGCCGACCTTGAGCAGGCTGGGCCTGCCCTGCGCATCGATGGCACCCGAGAAGCGGGCCACCGAGGCCGGCCGGTAAAAGCCCGCGGCCATGTCGTCTTCGCGGCTGTAGATCAGCTTCACCGGCTTGCCGCTGATCTTGCTGAGCAACGTGGCATCGATGGCGAAGTCGGGCGCAAAGCGACGGCCGAAACCCCCGCCGAGCAGCATGGTATTGATCTTCACCTTGGCCGGCGTGGCCTGGGCCACGTTGGCCAGGATGCCCTGTGCCGGGCCCTGGCTTTGTGTGCCGGCCCAGATTTCGACCGTGGCATCGTCGCCCTGGCCCTTGACCCAGGCGGTGCAGTTCATGGGCTCCATGCAGGCATGCGCCAGATAGGGCGCTTCGTACAGAGCGTCCACCATGGCGACGCTGTTGGCGGCCGCGTCCCTGACGTTGCCCACATCGATGACCACGGCGTCGGCGGCGTCGGCGCCTTCGGTCAGCATCGCACTCACCTTGGCGCTCGACAGATCGGCGTTCGCGCCCAGATCCCACTGGATCTCGAGCGCGTCGCGGCCCTTCTTCGCGGCCCAGTAGCCATCGGCCAGCACGGCCACGCCGCTGGCCAGGGTGATCACCTGCCGCACTCCTTTGACGGCCTTGGCCTTGGTGTCGTTCAGGCGGGCCGGTTTGGCGCCCGGCAACGGCGCGCGCGCCATGACCGCCACCATCAAGCCGGGCACCTGGGCGTCGATGCCGTACTTGGCCGTGCCGTTCACCTTGGCCGGCGTATCCAGCCGTTTGAGCGGCTGGCCCAGCAGCTTGAAGTCCTTGCTGTCTTTCAGCTTCGGGTTGGCGGGCACGGCCTGCGTCGAAGCGGCCGCCACCAGCGCGCCGTAGCCGAGCTTCCTGCCATCGGGCGCGATCACCTGGCCGTTCGCGGTGCGCAGCGATGCGGCGTCGAGCTTCCATGACGCCGCGGCGGCCGCGACCAGCATCTCGCGCGCCGCGGCGCCGGCCTTGCGCAGGGGCTCCCAATGCGCCCGCACCGTACTGCTGCCGCCGGTGGCCTGGATGCCGAACATCGGGTTGATATAGGCCTTGTCGACCGGCGCCTGCTCGACACGGACCTTGCTCCAGTCGGCATCGAGTTCTTCGGCCAGCAGCATGGGGATGGCGGTGAGCACGCCCTGGCCCATTTCGGCGGAGCCGCAGACCACGGTGACGCGGCCGTCGGGCGTGATGCGCAGATAGGCGTTGGGCGCGAACACAGAGGCCGGGCTGGCCGCCAGCGCGCGCCCGCTGACGCCAGGCAGTGCAAAGCCGACGACCAGGGCCGCCGCGCCACCGGACTTCAGAACGTCGCGGCGCGAGGGGTTCTTCAGTGCAGGAGCCTCGAAGCTGAAATGGTCCATGGTCAGGCTCCCTTGGCGAGGATGACCGATGCGTCCTTGATGGCCGCGCGGATCTGGTTGTAGGTGCCGCAGCGGCACAGGTTGCCGCTCATCGCACCGTCGATGTCGGCATCGGTCGGCTTGCCCTTCTCGGCCAGCAATGCGCAGGCGCTCATGATCTGGCCCGACTGGCAATAACCACACTGCGGTACGTCGTGATGGATCCAGGCGGCCTGCACCGCCTTGCCGGTGCGGGTGTTGCCGATGGCTTCGATGGTGGTCACCCTCTTGCCGGCCGCCGCCGACATCGGTGTCGAGCAGGCGCGCACCGGCGTGCCGTCCAGATGCACGGTGCAGGCGCCGCACAGGCCCATGCCGCAACCGAACTTCGTGCCCGTCAGTTGCAACTGCTCGCGCAGCGCCCACAACAAAGGCATGTCGGCATCGGCGTCGATCGAGACCAACTTGCCGTTGACAGAAAGCTTGATCATGGGCCTCTCCATCGAACCCGGCCGTGCCGGGTGGGGGTCGTGTTGACGAGGCGCGAGCCTAGCGCAAACACCGCAGTCCTGCACAAGGACCGCGGGTGCGTGGGCCTTTAACCGAGGTCTGCCAGGCGCCGGGTTCTGGCGCGTTACCAGGTGCGCGATGTCGGCGATGTCGGCGGCCGACAGCCTGGGTCCGGGCTTGCGCAGGGCGGCCGAGGCGATCACGCCGCGCTCGGCAAGCAGGTGTTTGCGCACCGCCAGGCCGATGCCCGGTTGCTGCTCGTAGCGCGCCAGCGGCAGGTAGGCGTCGAACAGGTCGTGTGCGCGTGCGACGTCGCCGGCGGCGAAGGCATGGCACACGCCGACCATCATCTCGGGGTAGGCGAAACCGGTCATCGCCCCGTCGGCACCGCGGGCCAATTCTTCGGGCAAGAACAGGCCGCCGCCGTTGCCGGTCAGGATCGATACCCGGTGCATGTCGCCGCGCTGGCTGGCGGCGCGAATCGCCGACAGCTTGGCCAGACCCGGGCAGTCCTCGTGCTTGAGCATCACGCAGGAGGGTGCGTTCCTGATGATGCGCACGATCACCGCAGCCGACATCTGCACGCCGGTGGCCACCGGGTGGTCCTGCAGGACCCAGGGCACGTTCGGGCCGAGCGTTTCCTGGACCATCTCGAAATAGGCCACGATCTGGTCGTCGGTGCGCAGCGTCGGCGGTGGTGCGACCATCACGCCCGAGGCGCCCAGCGCCATCACGCTGTCGCGTGAGCTCGCGCATCGGCGCGAAACCCGGCGCCGAGGCCCCGACCACCACCGGCACGCGCCCGGCCACGCGCGTGACCACGCGCTCGACGAACTGCGCCGACTCGGCGGCGGTGAGCTTGGTGGCTTCGCCCATGATGCCCAGCACGGTCAGGCCGGTGACGCCGCTGGCCAGGCAGAAATCGACCATCGAGTCGGTGCTGGCCAGATCCAGCGCACCTTGTTCAGTGAACGGCGTGACGGTGATCAGGTAGACGCCGCCGGCTGACGCATCGAGTGTCTTCATGCGGCGGCCTCGGGCTGTGTTTCGACACGGAAATACTGCGAGGCCAGGGCCGCAGCGGCCAGGCCGAAGCCGATCAGGTCGGCCATGGCGCCGGGGTAGACCAGGGCAAAGCCGGCGCCCAGGAACATGCAGCGTTCGAGCAGCGTGGTGCGCTTGAAGGCCCAGCCCTGGAATCCCGCCGCCAGCGCCGCGACGCCCGCGGCGCAGGTCAGCGTGACCTCGCGCGATCGACCACCAGTTGGCCGTGGCCAGGGCCTTGATCGAGCCCATCAGCAGCAGGCCCTGACCTTCGGGCGCGAGCACGAACATGAACGGCACCAGGAACGCCGGCACGGTGTACTTCCAGCATTGCAAGGTGGTCTTGTACGGGTCGCCGCCGGTGATGGCGGCGGCCGCGAACGGCGACAGCGCGGTCGGCGGCGAAACCTCGCTCAGCACGGCGTAGTAGAAGATGAACATGTGCGCGGCGAAGTCAGGCACGCCGAGCTTGATCAGCGCCGGCGCGGCGATCACCGCGCAGATGATGTACGACGCCGTCACCGGCACGGCCAGGCCGACGATCCAGACCACCAGCGAGGTGAAGATGGCGGTCAACAACAGCGAGCCGCCGGCGTAGTCGATCACGATCGAGCTGAACTTCAGGCCCAGCCCGGTCAGCGTGACCACGCCGACGATGATGCCGGCGCCGGCACAGGTGGCCGCGACGTTGAGCACACCGATCGAGCCGCCTTGCATGGCCTTGACCAGGGGCGAGTCGAACAGGTGCTTCGTGAACGAACCCTTGCCCGCTGAACAGGTCGTAGGAGAGCAGCGCCGTGTCGCGGCGCAGGAAGCTGGTGGCGAACGACACCGCGGTGGCCCAGAACACCGACAGCACCGGCGAGAAGCCCCAGAGCATGAAGAAGACGATCGAGACCAGCGACAGGAAGTGGTACCAGTACTTGCGCGTCAGATTCCAGACCGTGTCGACCTTGTCGAAAGCGACATTGCCCATGCCGAACTTGCGGGCGTCGATCTCGACCATCAGGAACAGCGCCAGGTAGTACAGCAGCGTCGGGATGCACGCCATCAGCAGCACGTCGAGGTAGGAGATCTTCAGGAACTCGGCGATCAGGAAGGCCGCGGCGCCGAGCACCGGCGGCGAGATGATCGCGCCCAGGCCGCCTGCCGCGAGCAGGCCGCCGGCGGCATCCTTGCCGTAGCCGACCTTGGCCAGCATCGGGTAGGCCACCGCACCCAGCGTGACCGTGGTCGCCACCCCCGAGCCCGACGGCCCGCCGAGCAGGAACGAGGCCAGCACCACGGTGCGGCCGGCGCCGGTGGGCTTGCCACCCATGGCCGAGAACGAGAAGTCGATGTAGAACTTGCCCGCGCCCGAGTACTGCAGGAAGGCGCCGAAGATCGTGAACAGGATGATCAGCGACGACGAGACATCGATCGCCACGCCGTAGATGCCCTCCAGCGTCATGTACATCACCCCGACCAGGCGGCCGATTTCGTAGCCCTTGTGCGTCCACGGCGCAGGCAGGTAGGGCCCCCACAGTGCGTAGGCGATGAAGGCCAGGGTGATCGCCGGCATGATCCAGCCGGTGCTGCGGCGCATGGCTTCGAGCACCAGCGCGATCAACGCGATGCCGAAGGCGATGTCCCAGGGCAGGGGCGAGGTATTGCGGTCGGTGAAGTCGTCGCCGCCCTGGATCAGGTAGACCACGATGGCAATCGCCAGCGCCGCGGCCAGCCAGTCCCACCACATCACACGGTGCCGAAAACGCGGGTGCAGCGGAAAGACCAGGAAGCACAGGAACAGCACGAAGCCCACATGCACCGGGCGCAGGGTTTGCGTCGGCACGATGGCGTAGGCGGTGTAGAGGTGGAACGCCGACATCACGAAGGCGACGCCGACCACGAACGCGCCGAGCCAGCCCTTCAGCTTGTTGGCCGCGCCCTCCTCGGCCTCGATGAATTCCTCGGCCTTGGTCAGCGCTTCGGCGCTGACCTGTTCGTTGCCCGGCGGCTGGGATGTGGTCATGAGGTGGGCGCGTTCGGTCAGTTCAGCTTGACGCCCTTTTCGGCAAAGTATTTCAACGCGCCGGGGTGAAACGGAATCGGCGTGGCCGCCGTTTTCTGGTTCTCCAGTTTGATGTTGGCGGATTCCTTGTGCACCGCGATCAGGTCGTCGCGCCGGTCGAAGATGGTCTTGACGATGTTGTAGGCGGTCTTGTCGTCCATGCTTTCATGGGCCACCAGGATGTTCATCACCGTGGCCTGCTTGTTGTCGCTGTCCATGCCGCGATAGACATCCTTGGGGATCACGTCTTCGACATACAGGTTGCCGTACTTCTTGTTCATCGCCGCCACCGCGTCGGCGTGGTCGATCATCTTGATCTTGGTGCCGGGCGTGTTGGCCAGATCGGTGACGCTGGCCGTGGGCAGGCCGCCGACCCAGAAGAAGGCGTCGATCTTGCCGTCCTTGATGGCATTGACCGATTCGGCCACGCCCAGGCGCTCGCGCTTCATGTCCTGGTCCTTGTCCAGGCCCGCGGCCTCGATCACGCGAAAGGCCATCACCTCGGTGGCGCTGCCGGGCGAACCGGTCGAGACGCGCTTGCCCTTCAGGTCGGCCATCTTGGCCACGCCGCGGCCCTCGATGCTGACCACGTGCATGCGGTTCGGGTACAGGATCAGCAGCGTCTTCAGCGCCACCTTGTTGCCCTTGAACTTGTCTTCGCCGTGCAGCGCGTCCAGCGCCGCGTCCGTCATCGAGAAGCCGACATAGGGTTTGCCGCTGGCGATCAGCTTCAGGTTGTCGATCGAGCCGCCGGTGACCTCGGCCGTGGCCTGCATGCCGGGCACGTACTTGGACAGCACCGCGGCCATGCCGCCGCCCATCGGGTAGTACACGCCGCCGGTGCCGCCGGTGGCGATCGAGATGTTTTGCGCGCTGGCGCTGATGGACAGCAACAGGCCGGCGAGGAACAGGCCGAGGGTCGTACGCAGGGGCTTCATGGTGTCTCCTTGAGAGGGTTGGTGCCCTCATCCTCGAGGGCTGGGCTTGGCCGCATTTTCCGGCGCATCGACGCGCGGCCTTCTACAGACTTTCCAGATGAGCTCAAGTCAGGCCGAGTTCGAATTGTTCGAGCGTCTGCGGGTGGGAAACAAGGGCCCGTCGTATCGCCGGCAGTCGTTTGCGCGCACTCGCTCTTACGGCGGCCGGGGCATCGCGCAGCGAGTCGCCGAGAACCGCGTCCTGTTGTTCCGCCAGGAGCGCTGCCAGCGTCACCGCCTGCAGCAGGTCCTTGTCTGCCTTCTCTGGTGCGCCTTGGCGCGAGGCGCTCGAGTACAACTTGTGCCAGATCAGTCGTTCGGGCCGCGGCAGGCGCACGGGCACACAATGGCCGCCGGCCAGGATGGCAGCCCAGACCGGCTCCTCCAGCAGATAGTCGTAATGCGGTACGGCCTGCGCGTACCACTCCAACTCCGGCAGATGAACGGCGGCGCCGAGCACACGCCCTGGGGCCAGCACATCGACCCGCAGGCCGTCGCGCCCGGGAAGCTTGACCGAGGTCGATGGCGACCGCGAGGGCGATTGATTCGCCGAGCCGGGGACGGCCGCAAACGGCAGTTGCGTGGCCAGCAGCGTCTTCAAGAACGGGAGCGGGGCCGCGAGCTTCAGGCTTTGACGCCGGGCGAGGTCGAGGTCTTGGGTGCGAACCGCAACGGCCTTGGCCCCGAGTTCATTCAGCCAAGCCATGGTGCACAGGGTGCCGACAAGCGTCAGCCCGGCTTCGAAAACGCCGCGGTTGTGCAGCTCGACCAGGACACGAGCGACCCCCTTGTCGCCGACCTGGAATTCGAGTTTGCGCAGGTCGGAGACCTGCTTGGCCACCCACTGCGCGAATTCGATCTGCTCCCGCATCGCGCCCAGCGCCGCCCCATCGCCGGCGGCACCGACGAGCTCCTCGACTTGTTTGCCGGGCGCCGAGTAGTACACCCGGTACCAGTAGGCGTGCCCTGTCCCGCTGCGCTCGTAGAGCGCGCCCGGCGTGCCGGCCAGCAATCGGCCGGTGGCGCGAACACGCTCTTTCAGCTCGGCGTACTGGGTCCGAAAGGCCAGTTCATGCAGGCGGTACAGCGTATGGGTCGGTGGCATGGAGATTTACCCAACGATCGCACATTTTATTGGGTAAGTCCGAACCGGTCCATTTTCCATGGCTCACAGCACCGGCCCGTGCCATCATGAAGTTCCGCTGCGCGAGAGACACGATGAGCGACCCCTCCAACACCCCCCCGGCCGACGCCCCGCGCGGCATGCACAAGGGCCTGACCAGCTACGGCGACACGGGCTTCTCGCTCTTCCTGCGCAAGGCCTTCATCAAGGGCGCCGGCTATACCGACGCGGCGCTGGAGCGCCCGGTGATCGGCATTGCGAGCACCGCGAGCGCCTACAACCCCTGCCACGGCAATGCGCCGCAACTGATCGAGGCGGTGAAGCGTGGCGTGATGCTGGCCGGCGGCCTGCCGATGGAGTTTCCGACCATCTCGCTGCACGAGAGCTTCGCCGCGCCGACCAGCATGTTCCTGCGCAACCTGATGGCCATGGACACCGAGGAGATGATCCGCGCCCAGCCTATGGACGCGGTGGTGCTGGTCGGCGGCTGCGACAAGACGGTGCCGGCGCAGCTGATGGGCGCGGCCTCGGCCGGCATCCCGGCGATCCAGTTGATCACCGGCGCTATGCTCACCGGCTCGCACCGCGGCGAGCGCGTCGGCGCCTGCACCGATTGCCGGCGCTACTGGGCGCGCTTTCGGGCCCAGGACATCGATGCCGACGAAGTCGCCGCCGTCAACGACCAGTTGGTGGCCAGCGTGGGCACCTGCTCGGTGATGGGCACCGCCAGCACCATGGCCTGCATCGCCGAGGCGTTGGGCATGACCGTCGCCGGCGGCGCCAGCCCGCCGGCAGTGACGGCCGAGCGCATGCGGATTGCCGAACGCACCGGCGCGCAGGCCGTGCAGATCGCGCGCCAGCGCTTGACGATCGACCAGATCCTCAGCGCCAAGGCGTTCGAGAACGCGATGCGCGTGCTGCTGGCCATCGGCGGCTCGACCAACGCCGTGATCCACCTGACCGCGATCGCCGGGCGCATGGGCTTCGCGCTCGACCTGAAGGCACTGGATCGCATGAGCCGCCAGACGCCCGTGCTGCTCGACCTGAAGCCCAGCGGCCAGCATTACATGGAAGACTTCGACCATGCCGGCGGCATGACGACGCTGCTGCGCGAATTGAGGCCGCTGCTGCATCTGGAGGCGCTCACTGTCAGCGGCCTCACGCTCGGCGAGCAGATCGAGGCTGGCGGCCCGGGCTTTGCACAAAGCGTGGTACGGCCGCTATCGAAGCCGATCTACCCGCAGGGCGGCATCGCCGTGCTGTGGGGCAACCTGGCACCGGGCGGCGCGCTGATCAAGCAATCGGCCGCCGACCCGGCGTTGATGGAACACGAAGGCCGCGCCGTGGTGTTCGAAGACGCCACCGACCTGGCCGCGCGCATCGACGATCCGGCCCTGGACGTGAACGCCGGCGACATCCTGGTCTTGAAGCGCATCGGCCCGAAAGGCGCGCCCGGCATGCCCGAGGCCGGCTACCTGCCCATTCCCCTGAAGCTGGCGCGCGCCGGCGTGAAGGACATGCTGCGCATCAGCGACGGCCGCATGAGCGGCACGGCCTTCGGCAGCATCATCTTGCACGTCACGCCCGAAGCGGCAGTCGGCGGGCCGCTGGCCTATGTGCAGAGCGGCGACCACATCGCCCTGAGCCTGGCGCGGCGCGAATTGACGCTGCAGATCTCGGCGCAGGAACTGGCGGCGCGCGCGGCGGCACATCCCGTCATCGCACCGAGCGCCGAGCGCGGTTATCGCAAGCTGTTCCTGCAAAGCGTGACCCAGGCCGACCAGGGCGTGGACTTCGACTTTCTGATGCCGCCGCAGCACCTCGGGCGTTTACCGGACGGCTGAGCAATCCCCGCATCGATCAATGCCTGCGGCCGAGCCGGATCATGTTCCACGACGCCGGGGCCAGCGTGGCCTGCACATGGTCCGGCCGCAGCGTGATGCCGTGCAATGGGGTTGGCGACACACGATGCGGTTGGTCCTTGGTATTGGTGGCCTTCAGATTCTTGTGCCGCAGCTGCAGGGCCAGTTCGGCCGTGGCCGTGCCGAAGCCGGGCAGCGCCACATCCAGCGACATCGGCTCCTTCAAGTGGCGATTCAGCGCAAACAGCGTGATGGCCCCGCTGGCCTGGTCTTCGACCGCCGCGAGCTTGAGGTAGGGCACCTTGGGCAGCGCAAAGTACAGGTCGGTGGCGCCGCGCGGGTCGAAGTAGCTGGCCGCGTAAGTCGGCGAGTCGACCTCGGCGCGCAGCACCCGGCCGCGGCCGAAGCGGCTCATCTGGGCGAAGGGGTGGAAGATGGTTTGGCGCCAGGCCGGGCCGCCGGTCTCGGTCATGATCGGTGCGATCACATTGACCAGCTGCGCCAGGCAGGCCGACTTGACGCGATCGGCATGGTTGAGCAGCGAGATGCAGGCGCCGCCGAAGGCCAGCGCGTCTTCCATGGTGTAGATCTCTTCCAGGATCTCGGGCGCCACCGGCCAGCCGGGCTTGACGCGCTCGGCCTTGTTGCGGCGCGTGCGGTACCAGACGTTCCACTCGTCGAAGCTGAGCATGATGCGCTTGGCGGAGTGCTTGCGCGCGGCGACTGCGTCGGCGATGGCCACCACCTCGTCGATGAAGCTGTCCATCAAGTCGGGGCTGGCGAGCATCGCCGGCGTGTCGTGGGCGTAGTTGTTGATGTAGGTGTGCAGCGAGATGTACTCGACATGCTCGAAGCTGTGCTGCAGCACCGTGTCTTCCCAGGCGCCGAACGTGGGCATGTTGCGGCCCGACGAGCCGCAAGCGGCCAGCTCGATGCTGGGGTCGATCCACTTCATCATCTTGGCCGCCTCGACGGCGATGCGGCCGTATTCCTCGGCGGTTTTGGCTTGCATCTGCCAGGGGCCGTCCATCTCGTTGCCCAGGCACCAGAATTTGACGCTCGTGCGGTTGTTTCCAGCCGTGCCGGCGGCGCAGGTCCGACAGTGCGGTGCCGCCCGGGTGGTTGCAGTATTCGAGCAGATTACGCGCCGCATCGCCGTCGCGCGTGCCCAGGTTCACCGCCAGCATCGGCTCGATATGGGCCAAGCGGCACCAGTCGATGAACTCGTTGGTGCCGAAGGTGTTGGGCTCGGTCGACATCCAGGCCAGGTCCAGGCGGCGGGGCCGGTCCTTGACCGGGCCGACGCCGTCTTCCCAGTTGTAGCCCGAGACGAAGTTGCCTCCGGGGTAGCGCATGATCGTCGGGCCTAGTTCACGCACCAGCTCGAGCACGTCGCCGCGAAAGCCCTGCTTGTCGGCCGTCTTGTGGCCGGGCTCGTAGATGCCGCCATAGACGCAGCGGCCCAGGTGTTCGACGAAGGCGCCGAACAGGCGCGGATCGGTATCGCCGATGACGGCGTCGTGCCGCAGAACCACTGCTACCTTGCGCATGGGATTTTCTCCGTGTGGGTTGAAATCTAAGGCCGCGCCGCTGGGTCGGCCGCGACCTCGGGTGCGAGTACCGCATTCTTCAGCTCGATCGAATAGGGATGCTGCGGGTGATCGAGCACGCTGCGCGCGTCGCCGCTCTCGACCACCTGACCGCGGCGCATGATGACCACCTGGTCGCTGATGGTGTAGGCGGTGGCCAGGTCATGCGTGATGTAGATGATCGACACGCCGAGTTCGTCGCGCAAGCCACGAAACAGGTTGACGATCGAGGCGCGCAGCGAGGCATCGACCATCGATACCGGCTCGTCGGCCACCAGCAGCGAAGGCGATGCGATCAGCGCCCGGGCGATCGCCACGCGCTGCAACTGGCCGCCCGACAACTCATGCGGGAAACGGCCACGCGCCTCGGCCAGCGAGAGGCCGACCTGGCGCAAGGCGCGCTCGGCGTGCGCCTGCTCGGCCGCGGCATCCGCGGCGCCGGCAAAGTGACGCGCCGTCATGTACAGGTAGCGGTCCAGCCGCTTCAGGGGGTTGAAGGCCTCGAAGGGGTTCTGGAAGATCGGCTGCACCTGGCGCATGAAATCCAGCCGCGCGCGCCGGCCGCGTTGTGTCGCGGTGTCGACGCCCTTGAAGCGGATGCTGCCGCTGCTCGGCGCCACGGTGCCCAGGATCAAACGCGCCATCGTCGTCTTGCCGCTGCCCGACTCGCCGACGAGGGCCAGGATCTCGGGCCGGCCCGCACCGAGTTCGAAGCTCACACCGTCGACGGCGCGGTGACCGCGGCCGAAGACGCCGCCCATCGCGTACTGGCGCACGACGTTTTGCACTTGCAACAGCGGCGTGCTCATGGGTGCCCCCAGGTCGCTGCGCGCCCGCCCCCCGAGGGGGTGAGTCGGCTTGGGGCGGCCCGGCGCCGTCTCATGCCGCGCTCGGCGGTGTCACCGCAAAGCAGGCCACGCGGTGGCCGGCTGCCACGCTCAGCAGCGGCGGCACGCGCTCCTTGCACACCGCCATCGCCTTCGGGCAGCGCGGGTGGAAACGGCAGCCGCTCGGTGGGTCGGCCAGGTTGGGCGGCGCGCCGGCCAGTGCCTGCAGGGCGTCGGTCTGGCCGATGCGCGGCAGGCTGGCGATCAGGTGCGCGGTGTAGGGGTGCTGCGGCGTGCGGAAGATGTCTACGGTACGGGCCTCCTCGATCAGGCGGCCGGCATACATCACGCCCAGGCGATGGCACAGGTGCGCATGCACGGCCATGTCGTGGGTGACGAAGATCAGCGAGGTCTTCAGCTCGTGCTGGACTTCGCGGATCATGTCGAGCACGCCCTTTTGCACGATCACGTCGAGCGCCGTGGTCGGCTCGTCGGCAATGATCAACTCGGGCCGGCACACGGTTGCCAGCGCGATCGCCACGCGCTGGCGCATGCCGCCCGACAACTCGTGCGGGTAAGCGCGCAGCACATCGGGCGCGAGGTGCAGGCGCTCGAGATGGGTGCGCATGGCGTCCAGGAAGCGTGGCATCGGCTGGCCCATGTGCCGGAACGCGAAGTCGACGAACGAATGCTGCACGCGCCGCACCGGGTTGAGCACGCCCATCGAGCCCTGCATCACGTAGGACAGATGCCGCCAACGGATCGCGGCAATGTCGTCGGGTGCGGCCTTGTACAAGTCGAGCCGCTGGCCGCCGAAGTGAAACTCGACGCTCCCACCTTTCACAGCCAGCGGAGGGCGAATCGCGCCGGCGATGGTCTTGATCAAGGTGCTCTTGCCGCAGCTCGATTCACCGGCCAGGCCGTAGATCTCGTCGGGCAGGACCTGCAGGCTGACGTCGTCGACCGCACGCACCTCGCGCTGCACGCCGAACTGGCGCGTGCTGTAGTAGGCACGCAGGTTCGAGACCTTGACGACCGGGTTCATGTCATTCGCCCAGCGGACGCCGCGGATCCGGCTTTGCCGGGCCGCTGGCGTTGCCCCCTTGAGGGGGAGGCGCCGAAGGCGCTTCGGGGGTGGTCCATTTCAGCCGGCTGCGCGGGTCGATGAATTCGTTCATCGATATCGCCAGCAGAAACAGGCCGACGAAAGTCATGACCACCAGCGCCACCGGAAACGCCACCCACCACCAAACGCCGGCCACCATGGCGGTGTGCTGGTTGGCCCAGTAGATCATCGAGCCTATCGTCGGCGTGTTGATGTCGGTGAAACCCAGCACCGACAGCGTCACCTCCAGGCCGATCGACCAGTTGATGTTGTTCATGGTCGTCGAGAAGACGATCGGCATCACGAAGGGCAGGTGCTCCTGCGTCAGGATCTGGCGCATGCTCATGCCCGAGAAGATTCCCGTCTCGGTGAACTCGCGCGTGCGCAGGCTCATGGCCACCGAACGAATCAGCCGTGCGTCGTAGGCCCAGCCCAGGCAGGCCATGACCAGCGCGAGCGAGGCCCAGGACATGCGGTCGCGCATCACGAAGTAGAACAAGACCAGGATCGGGAACAGCGGGATGACGATGAAGGTGTCGTTCAGCGACATCAGCGCGCGGTCGACCAGCCCGCCGGCGTAGCCCGACACCAGGCCGATCAGCAGCGACAACAGGCGGCTGATCAGCGCCACCACGAAGCCGAACAACAGCGTGTTGCGAATGGCGTAGCTCAGCAGCCAAAAGACATCCTGCCCGCGCGAGGTGGTGCCCAGCACATGAGGCCAGGCGGGCGGCATGTCGGGCGGCACGACGAAGCTGTCGAGCGGCGAGTAGGGCGACAGCGCCGACAACGCCGCCATCAGGCCGACGATACCCAGCAGGCAGACGCCGGCAGCAAACTCGCGGTTGTGACGCAACAGGTCACGCAGCACGGTCCACATGATCAGGCAATCTTCACGCGCGGGTCGAGCAAGGGGTACAGCATGTCGAGCAGCAGCACCGCGAACGCGACCGCGACGATCGACACCGAGGTCAGGCCCAGCACCAGGCTGTAGTCGCCGGCATGCACGGCCGACACCAGCAGCGAGCCGATGCCGGGGTAGCCGAAGACCTGCTCGGTGATGATGGCACCGTTGAAGATGTGGCCCAGCGACATCGCCAGCCCGGTCACCTGCGGCACCAGCGCATTGCGCATCACGTAGGAGCGCAGGATGCGGCTCTTGGCCACGCCGCCGAGCTCGGCATAGACCACGTAGTCCTCGCTGACGATGTTGGACACCAGCGAGCGCATGCCCATGAACCAGCCGCCCAGGCCGACCAGCACCAGCGACACCACGGGCAGGATCGAATGCCAGACCACGCTGCCGATGAACTCGGGCGTGAAGCCGCGCGCCAGGTTCATCTGCGCGCCGCCGGTGATCGGCAGCACCGGCCACAGGTAGCCGAACACGATGACCAGCACGAAGGCCACGATGTAGTACGGGATCGGGTGAAAGCCCATCGCCAGCACGCCGGCGATACGCAGCGCCCGGTTGTCGCGAAAGTAGCCGGCCAGGCCACCGAGCAGGTTGCCCAGCAGCCAGGAGAGGGTCGTGGCCACGACCAGCAGCCCCACGGTCCACGGCAGGGCGCGCCAGATCAGCTCCGACACGGGGGTCGGGAAGGCCGACAGCGAGGGGCCGAAGTCGAGCACGGCCACGCGCTTCCAGAACGACAGGTACTGCTCCCACAGGCTGCCCTGCAGGCCGTAGAGCTCGCGCAGTGACTGGCGCATCATCGTGATCGCCTCGGGGCTGGTGCTGCCGAAGGCGGTGGTCGCGGCGATGGTCTGCTCGACCGGATCGATCGGCGTGGCGTGCGTGACGACGAACGAGATGTTGATGCCGATGAAGACCACCAGCACGAACTGGACAACGCGGCGCAGCAGGTACGCCGCGTAGCTCGACATCGGTATTCGGACCTACTGCGCCTGGCGCGGCTTCAGCTTGACCATCATGTACTTGGTGTTGCCCCAGTTGGGCACCGGGTCGGTGTAGGGCGCCGTCTCCGCGTTGGGGTAGCCGGTCCAGTAGGTCTCGTCCATCACGGTGAACACGTTGTAGGCCATCAGCGGGATGGTCGGCATTTCGCGCGCCACCAGCTTGACGTATTCGCGGCCGAGCTCGACGCCCTTGGGATCGTCGAAGCCGATGGTGCGGATCTGTTCGATGATCTTGTCCAGTTCCGGGTGCGTCCAGCGCTGCCAGTTGCGCGGCGGCTGCGGTTTGCCCGGCTCGGCCACGAACTGCGAGTGCCAACTGTCGAGGAAGAAGGACAGGTCGGGGTGGCCGCCCCAGGTTTCGACGCTCCAGGTGATGATGGCGTCGAAGTCGCCGGCGGCGCGGCGGTCGTTCAGCGTGCCCTGCGCCACCACCGTGCTGGCGTCGATGCCGAACTGGCGCCACTGCTGCGCCACCATCGAGCCGGCGCGTGTCATCACCGGGCGGCCCTCGCCCTCGACCGTGATCTTGATCGCGAACGGCTTGCCGTCGGGTGTCATCCACTGGCTGCCGACCTTCTTGAAGCCGGCCTTTTGCAGCAGCTCGGTCGCGGCCTGCAGGTCGGTCTTCCACCAACCCATGCCGAAGGCCTTGGCAATGTCTTCGGCCTTTTCCGGGA
The DNA here is from genome assembly GCA_963741125.1 of uncultured beta proteobacterium. Classification (GTDB taxonomy): domain Bacteria; phylum Pseudomonadota; class Gammaproteobacteria; order Burkholderiales; family Burkholderiaceae_C; genus CADEEN01. The sequence continues at coordinate 12,223 of CAVUGY010000033.1, read as the reverse complement.
TCTGGATACCCAGGCTGGGCCGCAGCGATTCGGCGATCTGCTTGCCGATGGTCGCGTCATAGGGTTTGATCTTGCGCTTGCCGGTATCGAGCTCGAAGGCCTTGAGCCAGGGCTCCATCGGCTTGTGGTAGTAGTCGGGGTGCGTGCCGGTGGGCGGCACGCCGATGGCCGAGATGGTGGCCGCGCCGCGGTACGAGGCCATCGACACGGCCTTGATATCGATCACCAGGGCCAGTGCCCAGCGCACATCGCGGTTCTTCAGCAGCTCGTTCTGGTTGTTGAAGATCACGGCGGCCAGGGTCGGATCGGGGTGGGCGTACGGAAAGCCCTTGAACCAGCCATGCGACAGGCGTGATTGCTTGGCCAGCGTGAACATGCCTTCGGGCGAGGTGTCGTGGATGATGTCCAGCTGGTGGTTCATCTGGGCGATGACGCGCTTGTCGGGCGGGCCGGCATCGACATAGGCCACGTACTTCGGGCCCGGCTGGCCGAAGCGCGCCAACGTCGTGCGCTGCCAGTCTTCACGCCGTTGCCAGATGAACCACTTGCCGTTCGGATCGAAGCTGTTGAGCGTGTAGGGGCCGAGCGAGACCGGTGGGTTGAAGGCGAACTTCAGGACGGGTCGCCGGCCTTCTCGAAGATGTGCTTGGGCATCATCCACATCGCGTTCCAGCGCACGGTGTACAGCGCGTGGAAGCGCGAGTTCGGCTTCTTCAGCTTGAAGACTGCGGTGTACTTGTCGGGCGCCGAAATGCTGGCCACATTGACCTGGATCGGCGCGCTCCAGCGCAGACCCTTGGTATTCATGTGCGTCTCGACCGTATAGACCACGTCGGCGGACGTGAATTCGACGCCGTCGCTCCAGAAGATGCCCTTGCGCAGCTTGACCGTCAGCTCGGTGAAGTCCTTGTTGTAGATCGGCTTCTCGGCGGCCAGCGAGTTGTCCCATACGCCATCGACGCCGCGGTTCGGGTCGATGTACCAGAAGGTGTCCAGCGCCAATTGATGCAGCCCGGTGGACTGGCCGCCGGCATTGATGGCCCAGTAGTTGAACCAGCCGGCGTTCTTGATCGTGCCCTCGGGGTTTTCCACGATCAGGGTCTGGTTGCGCGGCACGTTGGAGATCAGTTCCTGGGCCGTCGCGCCACCGAACAGCAAACAGGCCAGGGCAGTCAGCAGCAGGCGTCGAAAGTGGTGCATCGAATCGTCCTCGGTATGCGTGCAAGTTGCGATGGGCCAGCGGCCGCGCCGCTGCAGCATTTCATTGTGGTCACGGAGGGCGCCCGAGGTCAATCGAGAGCTTCCCAGCGTCTCGCTCCGGGCGCCGGCGATCGGCACCGGCGCCGCTTGTTCCGCGGTGATCCCGGGCTCGTTACTGTTCGCCCCAGCGCATGACGCGCTGCTCCTGCACGCCCAGGCCGTCGATGCCCAGGCGCATGACGTCGCCGGGCTTGAGGTACATCGGCGGCTTCATGCCCAGGCCGACGCCCTGCGGCGTGCCGGTGGTGATGATGTCGCCCGGCTGCAGCAGCCCGTACTGGCTGATCTCGGAAATCTGGCGGGCGATCGTGAAGATCATGTCGCTGGTGTTCGAGTCCTGCACTCGCTTGCCGTTGAGCTCGAGCCACAGATGCAGCTTTTGCACGTCGGCGATCTCGTCCGGCGTCACCAGCCAGGGGCCGAGCGGGCCGAAGGTCGGGGCCATCTTGCCCTTCACCCACTGGCCGCCGCGCTCGAGCTGGAACGCGCGCTCCGAGACATCGTTGCAGACGAAGTAGCCCGCGACATGGGCGAGCGCATGGGCCTCGTCGACGTAATGCGCCTGCTTGCCGATGACCAGGGCCAGTTCGACTTCCCAGTCGGCCTTGGTCGAGTTCTTCGGCAGCAGCACCGTGTCGTTGGGCCCGCAGATGCACGAAGGGGCCTTGTTGAAGAGCACGGGCTCCTTGGGGATCTCGGCCTTGGTTTCGATGGCATGCTGGACATAGTTCAAGCCCACGGCGATGAAGTTGCCCGGCTGCGCGACGCAGGAGCCCAGGCGGGTTCCCGCCGCCACGACCGGCAGGCTTTGCACGTTCACCGAGCGCAGGCGGGACAACCCGTCGTTGGCGAAGAACTTCGGCCCGAAGTCGTCGCACACCCCGCTGAGGTCACGCACCTGACCTTGCGCATCGAGGATGCCGGGGCGCTCTTGGCCGGCAAGGCCGTGTCTGACGAGTTTCATGCGGTTCTCCGTGGGTTGAGGGTGCTTGCTTCGGGGGTCGGTGACTGGTTCACATTACATACCAGGTGCGCTGACGACTTCCACCGCCCGCTCACGGCGCCAGGCCACCCGCGCGCGCCAGCAGATACAGGCCGCGCGCTGCAAGCGCCTCGCCATGTGGCTGTGTTTGCACCTGGCGCAGGGCCAATGCGCGCTGGTATTGACGCAGCAGCGCCTGGCTGGCGATCAGATGTACCGGCCCGGCGCTTGGCGGCAGGCCCTGCAGCTCGTGCCCGATCAGCAGGCCCGAAAGGTAGGACGGCAACTGCGCCGGCGCGAGCTCGCCGAACAAGGCCCATGTGCGCACACCGAACAGGTGATTCAACAGGCCGCCGGCCTCCTGGCTGGCCGATACGCCGCGTTCGAAGGCCGTGCCGTCGTCGACCAACGCGTCCCCCACCCGCTCCATCAAGGCGCCGAGCAGGCTGTGTTGGCTGAGCACGGCATACAGCTCGCCGGTCATCGCAGTCCGGAAGGCGACGATGCGGCCACCGTTCAGGGTCGCCCATTTGCTGTGCGTGCCAGGCAGGCACACGGTGTGCGATGCGTCGACCGCCAATTCGGGCAGCAGACCCAGCAGCTGCGTTTCCTCGCCGCGCATGACTTCGGGCGCACCCGCCTCAGGCCGGTGGCTGAGGCCGGGCGCTATGAGGATGCGCCGGCCCGGCAGGCCGCTGGCCACCACCTCGCGCAGACCGGCGGCGATTTCATCCACACCGGCCGGGCAGGCCACATAGGGCACCTCGAGCCAACCGTTGCGGCTGCCTATCATGCCGGCCATCACGATCAGCGGGTCGTCCCAGCCCTTCAGGTGTTCGGCGAGCACGGCGTCGAACGCCCCCTGGCAGCTGCGGATGCCGGCCGCCGCGCTGCGCTGCTCGAGCACGGCGCCGGCCCTGTCCAGCTGGTAGGCACGCAGGCTGCTGGTGCCCCAGTCGACGGCGATCATGGGCTCGCGTCGCGGTAGGCGCGAATGAACTCGCGGGCCTTGAGTGCCGTGCGCGTTGTGTCCTGGCCGGGTTGGTACAAGTCGCCGCCCAGGCCGGCGCCGATGCAGCCGGCACGCAGATAGTCGCCCAGGTTGGCCGGCGTGATGCCGCCCACCGCGAACAGCGGCACCGGCGGCAGCACGGCGCGCAGGGCTTTCACATGCGCCGGGCCGTAGGTCGTGGCCGGAAAGAGTTTCAAGGCCTGGGCGCCGGCATCGATCGCCGCAAAGGCTTCGCTGGCCGTGGCAAACCCGGCCGCCACATACAGCCCGCGCTGCACGGCATGGGCAATCAGGCTGGGCCGCGTATTGGGCGTGACCACCAGCTGGCCCCCCGCGACGGCCAGTTCATCGACCTGGCCGGTTTGCAGCACGGTGCCGCCGCCTATCAGCGCCCGGGTGCCGAAGCGCGCCGCCACGTCGCGCAGGCTGGTTTGCCAGTCGGGCGAGTTGAGCGGGATCTCGATGGCATCGAAGCCGGCATCGACCAGGGCCTGGGCATGGGCCAGCGCCTCGCCGGGGCGGATGCCGCGCAGGATGGCGATCAGCGGCAGTTGGGTCGGCCAGCTCATGGGCTCGACGATAAGCGCAAGGCGAGGCCCGAACCGCCCAAGCTGGCTTCGACGGCCCGCATCAATCCATCTGCGCGTTCGACGTGGCGCTGTGCGGCGTCGTGCTGCCCCTGGGCCACCCACAGCCGGCCCAGCGCCGCGTGCACGTCGATCTGCAGGCGCACACGGCCGATGTCGTCGGCCAACGCTGCGGCGCTGACCAGCTCGGCCTCGGCCGGCGCGTACGCCTGCTCGGCCAACAGCGCCTCGCCGCGCCAACGCCGCGCCAAGGCCTCGGCCTCGCGCAAGCCGTTGGCCAGGGCCAGGGCCAGCATTTCATCGGCGTAGGCCCGGCAGCGGCCTGTATCGCCGCTGGCCAGTGCCACCTCCGCCAGCGCGTCCAGACAGCGCAGCATCAAGTAGCGCTCCGCGCTGCTGCGCGTCTGTTCGAGCCTGGCCTGCAGCGCCGCGACATCACCGCCCTGGCCGAGCCGCGAGCGTGCGACGGCCCCATGCGCGTCCAGCGTCGCGCGCCAGAACATGATGCCGGTGTCCTGGCCGAGCGCCAGGCCGCGGCCCAGTTGCTCGAGCGCCAACTCGTTCAGGCCGAGGTCGAGCAGCAGGTAAGCCAGGAAGTCGTGGGCGATGAGCTGGTAGCGCACCTGCTTCAGGCTCTCCAGCCAAGTCAAGGTCTCGCGCATGCGCAACCAGGCCTGGCCGTAATGGCCTGTGCAGGCCTGCACATGATCCAGGCCCAGCAGCGTCGGCCCGATGTGCCATTCGAGATCGGCATGACGCGCGATATCCAGCGCCGCCTCGAAATTCGCGCTGGCGCGCGGGTAGTCGCCCAGGCCCTTGCTGCCGACGCAGGCGTGCCCGATCATCATCAGGTTCTCGCACTCGTAGCTCTTGTCGCCGATGCCGCGGGCCAGCGCCAGCGAGCGCGTGTAGCAGTCAATGGCCGGCATGGGCTCGGCGTTGGCGAAGTAGGCCTCGCCGCGGCCGTGGTAGGCCTGCACCGCCACCAGATCGGCCAGGCCCGTGCGCTCGCAGATCTCGACCGCCTGCTGGTGGTGGCCTATGGCCTGGTCGTTGCGGCCGGTGCTCCAGGCCACGGTGCCGAGGTGGTACAGCGTGTCGGCGGCCTGGCGCTCGTCGTGGATGGCGCGTGATTCGGCGAGCGCCTCGCTCAGGCAGGCAGTCGCGTCGCCGTAGGCATCGGCACGCCGGTAGGCCATGCCCAGCTGGACCAGCGCGTCACGCGTTTTTTGCCGGTCGCCGCCGGCGCGCGCGGCTTCGACCACGCGGGCGATGTCGGCCACCGCGCCGCGCATCTGCCCGGCCTGCGCGCGCGCCGCGCCGCGCCGCTCGTAGACGGCCAGGCGCTGGCCTTCGTCCAGCGCCTCCGGATGCAACTCGGCCAGCGCAGCCGCGCGGTCGAGCCAGTGCAAGGCATCGCGCATGGCGAACAGCGCGCACGAGCGCTCGCCGGCCAGCACCAGGTAGCGCAGCGCCTTGGCCCAGACATGGGCGCGCTCGAAATGCTCGGCCAGCTGGGCATCGCGTTCGTGGCCATGCTCGTGGGTCTGGCCTTCGCCGCGGCGCTCCAATGCTTCGGCCACCGACCGGTGCGCCAACCTGCGCCTCGCCCCGCCGATATCGAGATACACCACCTCACGCAGCTTGTCGTGGCTGAAATCGTAGACACCGCCCTCGGCTTCCTCGCGCCACAGGCGGCGTTTGACGAGCGCCTCCACCGCATCGAGCAGCTGTGATTCGGGTTCGCGCGTGACCTCGAGCAGGGTGTCGAAATCGAAGCGCCGGCCGAGCACCGCGGCGGTCTCGAGCAGGGGCCGCAACTCCTTGGGCACATGCGCCAGCCGCGCGCGCACGGCGGCGCGCAGCGCGTCGGGCAGCAAGCCGGGGCCGACGTCGGTGCGCGGCTCGAGGGGCGTCTGGCCCTCGCTCAGCGACTGCAGGATGGAAATCAGGAAGAACGGGTTGCCCGCGGTTTCCCGGTGCAGGCGCTCGGCCAGGCCGGAGCGACTGCCGGACGTGCCGGGGCTGGTGGCGGCGAGCGCAGCGACCAACGTTTCGGTCTGTGCCGGCTCGAGCCGGGCCAGTGCGAGGCGGCGCGCGCCGGACTCGCGGCGCAGGCTCTCGACCCGTTGCGCCAGCCGCTCGTCGCTGTCGAGGTCTTCGTCGCGGGTGGCGTAGACCACCAGCAACGCACGCTGCGACGCGCGACGGGCCAGGTATTGCAGCACTTGCATGCTGGCGTCGTCGGCCCATTGGATGTCGTCGACCATCAGGATGAAGGCCTCACCGCCTCGCATCGCCTCCAGCAGCTGGTCTACGGCGCGCGGCAGACGGGCCTGCCGGGCCTCCGGGAAATCGTTCGACAAGGGCGGCAGGCCCGGCATCCGCTCGGCGATCTCGGGCACCAGGGCCGCCAGCTCGGCCAGCGACACCGGTGCCAGCGTATGCAGCGCAACGTCCGACAGGCGTTCGAGTGCACGCGTGACGAGGTCGATCACCGGCTGGTAAGGCGTGGCGCGTTCGATCTCGTAGCACTGCGTGGCCAGCGTCGGCACGTGCTGCGCGGCGGCAAAGCGCTCGACCTCGCGCATCAGGCGGCTCTTGCCTATGCCCGGCTCGCCTTCGATCAGAACGACGTGCCCGGTGCCGGCGGCAAGCCGCTCGACGAGCCTGACCAGCAGGCCGAATTCATGACTGCGGCCGACGAAGGGCGAGTTGTCTCCCGCAGCGCCCGGCGCCCAGCCGTGCGGGCCATCGCTCGGCGGGCCGGCAGCAGCGTGTGCGTCGCCAGCGACCGGCAGCGTGGCCAGCGGCAGGCGATCGGCGGCGCGCAGCGCACGCGCCGCGTCGAGGAAGGCGCGCCGCTCCTCCTCGGGGACGGCCAGCGACGCGGCCAGCCGCTCGGCGAGCTGGCGTGACGGGCGCCGCTCGTCGGCCTCGATCTTGCGGATCGAGAAACCCGAGCAGGCGACGCGCTGGCCGAGCGCCTCCTGGGTCAGGTCGAGCGCCTTGCGGCGGCGCCGCAACCAGTAGCCGAACGAGAGCGTTCCCTCCTGCACGTCGTGTGATCCCCAGCGCAAGACCCGAACGACTCTAGCAGCTTGTCCCGCTTTTTGTCCCGCTTTGCGGGACCTCCGGTCGCCGCGGGAGAAGTGAAATCGCACCCAGTCGCCAAGCAACGTTCAGCCAACGACTGCACCCTCCTCCCCAGGAGAACGAGCATGTCTGCAGTCATTTCCCACACCGCCCGCGGCAACCGATCTCGCGGCCGTCAAGACCCGCCAGCAGGCCGCCTGGTCCACCGGCAACTACGCCGTGGTCGGCACCACGCTGCAAATCGTCGGCGAGAACCTGTGCGAGGCCATCGACCTGCGCGCGGGCAGCCGCGTGCTGGACGTGGCTGCCGGCAACGGCAACGCCACGCTGGCGGCGGCGCGCCGCTGGTGCGAGGTGACCTCCACCGACTATGTGGCCTCGCTGCTCGAATCCGGCCGCGCGCGGGCCGAGGCCGAAGGCCATACGGTCACGTTCCAGGAAGCCGACGCCGAAAACCTGCCCTTTGCCGATGCCTCGTTCGACGCCGTGCTGTCGACCTTCGGCGTGATGTTCACGCCGAACCAGGACAAGGCCGCCGCCGAACTGGCGCGCGTATGCAAGCCCGGCGGCAAGATCGGCCTGGCCAACTGGACGCCCGACAGCTTCATCGGCCAGTTGTTCAAGACCATAGGCAAGTACATCCCACCCGCGCCGGGCGTCAAGTCACCCGCGCTGTGGGGTACCCAGGCCAGGCTGGAAGAGTTGTTCGGCGCCAGCGCACGCGAGATCCGCAGCACCAGCCGCGAATTCAGCTTCCGCTACCGCTCGCCCGAGCACTGGATCGAGATCTTCCGCACCTATTACGGCCCGATGAACAAAACCTTCGCTGCGCTCGACGCCGACAAGCAGGTGGCCTTCACCCGAGACCTGCTGGCGCTGATGGACAGCCGCAACCGCTCGGGCGACATCACCCTGGTGCTGCCCAGCGAGTACCTCGAGGTCGTGATCACGCGCAAATGATGGCGCGGCGTAGGCGGCCGAGTTCATATCCCACGTTTCAAGGAGATTGCATTGACACAACACCTCATCACCCGTTCGGCATGCGTCATGGTCATGGCGCTGACGGCCGTACCCCTAGCCGCGTGGGCCGTCCACGGCGGCGATGACATGAAGTGGGGCGATGCGCCCCCGGTATTGACCAAGGGCGCAAAGCTCGCGGTCCTGCAAGGCGACCCCGGCAAGCCAGGCCCCTATGTGATGCGCTTGTCGATGCCCGCTGGTTACCGCATTGCCCCGCACTCGCACACGCAGACCGAGAACGTGACCGTGATCTCCGGGACCTTGATGGTCGGCATGGGTGACAAGTTCGATGCCAAGGCCTTGAACACATTCAAAGCCGGCGGCTTCGGCTCGATCCCCGGCAAGGCCAACCATTACGCTATGACCAAGGGTGCCACCGTGATCCAGATCCACGGCGAAGGGCCGTTCGATCTGGTCTACGTCAATCCTGACGATGACCCGCAAAAGAAGTTGGCGGCCAAGCAGTAAATCACCAAGATCCGGGCCCTACAAACCCGCGCCACGGCGCGGGTTTGCGCTTGAATGGCGATGCTGGACCGAGCCCCTTTGCGAACACTGATGGCGCGAGACCGGCCAGGCACGGGCTGTGGCCCCTCGTAGATCGAACGGCTGGTGCTACCGCCCGACGAACTGTTCATCGCGTCGCCGGCGTGGCCAACTTCTGCGCCGGCAACTCAAGCCATCTTCGTGAGCTGCGTCGCCGACTCGCTGACCAGCCGCGCGGCGCGATGTGCCGCGCTTGCACGACTTGCGGCACACCTTCGCAGTGCGACGCTGCTTCAATGCACGAGCAAGCGTCGACATGCACCAGCGGATGCTCGCGCTGTCGACGTACTTCGGCACGTCAAGGTCTCCGACACGTACTGGTACTTGAGCGCCGTGCCGGAGTTGATGCGTGCATCGCACCGCTTCGAGCAGTACGTTGATGCGGGCAAGGCGATGAGAGCGACTATGCGTAGCTCAGTCTCTTGCCTCCAAGCTTCGCGCGCTGGCCAGGCGTTCTTCACCGAGCATCTGCAGCAGCAGCGCGCGGTGAGCCATGCACGTACATAGGCGACTGACGAGCTGGCACCGCCAATGTCCGGAACGCAGCGGTTGCTGACGGTGGCCGCAGGACGCCCTACTCACGCTTCCTGCCACCAAGCAGTCATTTAGATCAGGGCGCGTGGCACACTGGATCGACGCTCGGCCCAGATCGGGCCGCCATAACCCGCCCTAGAGGAGACGCCGATGCTGACAGTGGAGAAGACGGCCGACTACGTGAAGCGCTGGGTCGCCGCGTTCGAGTCGAAGGACCTCGATCGCGTTATGGCCTTCTACAGCAACGACGTCATCTTCCACTCCCCGCTGATTGCGCGGCTGAGCCATGACCCCAGCGGCACCGTGCAAGGCAAGGCGGCGCTTCGCGCCTACGTGAAAAAGGGCTTCGAAGTGTTCGACCACATCAAGTTCAGCGTGCTCGATGTGCTGCGCGGCGTCGACAGCATTGCGATCCACTACAAGGGCATCACGGGCACACATGTCGTCGAGGTGTTGTTCTTCGACAAGGACGGCGTGGTCCGCGAGTCGTACGTGCACTACTCATCTCCTGAGTAGCATTGAAGTTCCCGTAGCTCATCCCGACATGAAGGCGCAGCGCGACGCGCAGATGGCGAAGTTACGCCGAAGCAGCGTACTGCCTCATTGAAAGTCGGCTTCGTGGCGCGGCCCCGTACTCACACTCTCGGCCAGGAGCGGACCGTCGCATCGCGCTCCCTAGGCGTCCGCGAATCGGCGGCGGATCAACCGGTCAACGCAACACATTCGCTGGCTCGACGGGGCGACACGACCAAGCTGTACATTGGCAAGTGGCGCACCGGGCATGTTCGCTCCGGGTTGACCACTGCATGCGAGACCATGGATGTGCAGCCGCGCGAGCACAGCTCCGCGACTCGCGACTGTGTACACATCACCCGGGGGAAGTCGTGACCGTGCAAACCGTTGCGTTCGACTACGCCGAGACGGGTTCCGGCCCAGCCCTGCTGTTCCTGCCCGGGAGCTTCGGCGCGGGCTCGGGCTGGAAAGCGGTCATGGGGTATCTCGGTGACGGCTACCGCGTGGTCACGACCAGCCTGCTGGGCTACGGAGCCACGCCAGACATTCGACCGGACGGCAATGCCACCATGGCGCAGCAAGTCGGCCTCATTGATCGGATCATCGACCGGATCGGCACGTCCCCCCATGTCGTGGGGCACTCGTACGGCGGACTTTCCGCCATCGTGCATGCATTGACCGGTCGACACAAGCCCGCGAGCCTGCTGCTCGTGGAAGCGAACCCTCTGGGCTTGCTGCGTGCGTCGGGAGAACTTGAGCACTACGGGATGTTTAAGTCGATGACGGGTCCGTACTTCGCCGACTTTGCCCGGGGCGATGCCGAGGCGGCCCGACACGTCATCGACTTCTACGGCGGTCCGGGCACTTTCGATTCGATGCCGCCAAAGGTCCGCAGCCACATTGTCGCGACCACGGCGGTGAACATGCGCGACTGGTCGTCGGGAACACCTTTCGAACCCAGCAAGGAGACGCTGCAGTCGATCGACATTCCGACGACGGTGGTTCGCGGAGGAAACAGCCACCCCGCCATGCGCAGAATCGCCGAGCTCCTGCACGATTCGATTCCTGCGGCGCAGCTTGTCACGATCGAAGGCGGGAGCCACTTTCTGCCGAGCAGCCATCCAGCGGAGATCGCCGCACTTGTGCGGCGGCAGGTCGATGGAACGCCGGTGACATAAGGCTGGACGTGTTCGCTCGCGGGGCAACGGGGCAATGTCGCAAACCTGAATCGTTCGCTCATTCAGGCCGCACCGGTTGAGGGACGGCTCTGGGTCGCGGGCCTGGTCCATCGACTCGGGCGCAAGGAGTCGTTCGCGACTGACGCCCTGTCCGATAGCGGCGGAGTGACCGGTGAGGAAGGTCGAGCAGTCAATCGGGGCCTTGACCTACGAACGACCGGTTCCTGACGCTGCGGACGGTCGACCGGAAAACTCGGATGTCCGAGATCAGTCTGATGGCGACCTTCGTCGCGACGAGTCGAGTGTCGGCAACGTCGCCGTTGCAGTAGTCTTGCGTTGCTTGTCGGCCGCTGACGTTCGGCCAATACCAGTCGAAGAGCTACCAACATTCGGTGCCTTGATCCCGTCATTGGCTGTCGTCCGAAGGGTCGAGCCCGGAGGTGATCTTCATCAGTCCGTCGGTGATTTGCCAGTGAAAACCGCCAATTGAGCGTCGAAGGCACGCTTGTAGGCAGGGCGCGCTTCGCCGCGGGCGACATAGGCGGAAATGGTGGGGGTCATTGGACGATTTCTCCTCTGCTGAATGGCTCGTTGAGGATCTGATCACGGACCAGACGTTCGAGACGGACCGAAATCGACATCCCTGAACGTATGGACTTCGGACGGGCGATTGGCTCCAATCCAAGCCAGCCGGGCCGTCCCGGTTTGGAGACACCGATGATCGTTCGTAGAGCGGGATTGAGGAGCGGGCAGGAAGGCGGCCGGGAGTGGCTCTACTATTCGGACACGGGCGGGCTGACGCACTACGGCGCTTACGTGGAGACCTTGCAGCCCGCAGCCAGATCCTCCGACAAGCATTGGCACGAGAAGGAAGACGAGTTCCTCTACGTGCTCGCTGGTGAACTGACGGTGATCGAGGACGACGCCGAGGCCGTGCTCCATCCCGGTGATGCCGCGTGCTGGCCCGCGGGCAAGCCCGTCGCACACACCGTCGCCAATCGCTCCGCGGCTCCCTGCACCTACCTCATCGTCGGCACACGCGTTACGCACGACGCCTGCCACTATCCCGAATCCGGCCGCGTCCTCTACACCGAAGGCGAAGCGTGGCACATCGAGGGCCCCGATGGAAATGTGCTGAAGTCCGGGCGGTGCAAGTCGCCGCCCGGACGCGAGTGACCGTTCATCGAAAAGGGCCGCGCGCCTCCAAAGGTCGGAACCCTGTGGCGCACTGCGCTAGCGCCCCGCCAGCGCCAGCTTCAACGCGGTCAGCCAGCTCGTGTCGCGCCCGATCTCGCGCGCCGCGTTGTAGCCCGGCATCCCGCTGACGCCGCCGCCCGGATGCGTGCCGGCGCCGCACATGTACAGGCCCTGGATCGGGCTGCGGTAGTCGCCGTGGCCGAGCATCGGGCGCGCGGCCCAGAGCTGGTCCAGCGACATCTGACCATGCATGATGTCGCCGCCGACCAGACCGAACGTGCGCTCCAGGTCCAGCGGC
>CAVUGY010000032.1:0-6460 GCA_963741125.1 uncultured beta proteobacterium | reverse complement strand
CCTCTACGATCTGGGCAAGATCGAGCTGCATCACGACCGCTTTGCCCATGGCAAGGTGGCCCATAGCAGGGCGGTATCCGCCCTGCTGTGATGAGCAAGGGGTTTGCCGACTGCGGGCAGTTCCGGGTGTGATCGCGGCGTTGCCGGTGCTACTGTCGTGCCTGTGCCGGGCGGTTGACCGTTCCACGCACGACATATCGTGAGCCATAGACATTGGAGACACCGCCCATGACTCTCAACCGCAGACAGTTCAGCGGCGCCATCGCCGCCACCTCGCTTGCCCTGATCGACACCAGGGCCCTGGCCGAAACCGCGCCGCTGAAGATTTCGCACCAGTTCCCGGGCAGCACGGGAGAGCAGGGTGACTTCCGCGACCGCCTGTGCCGCCGATTCGCGGCGGAACTGGAAAAGCGCAGCGGGGGGGCGCTGAAATCGCAGGTCTACCCCGGTGCTTCGCTGATGAAGGTCAACTCGCAGTTCAGTGCGCTGCGCAAGGGTGCGCTCGACCTTGGCCTGGTGCCTTTGTCCTATGCCGGCGGCGAGGTCGCCGAAACCAATATCGGCCTGATGCCGGCGCTGGTGCCGTCGTACGAGATCGGGGCGGCCTGGAAGACGGCCGAGGTCGGGCGCTTGCTGACCCAGGTGCTCGACGAGAAAGGCATCATCGTCGTGTCGTGGATCTGGCAGGCCGGCGGCGTGGCCAGCCGTGGCAAGCCGCTGGTCAGCCCCGACGACGCCAAGGGCATGAAGGTGCGCGGCGGCAGCCGCGAGGTCGACATGATGCTCAAGGACGCTGGTGCGTCGGTGATCACCTTGCCGTCGAACGAAATCTACGCCGCGATGCAGACCGGAGCGATGGACGCGGCGATCACCTCTTCGACCAGCCTGATTTCGTACCGCCTCGAAGAGGTTGCCAAGGCCTTGACCACCGGGCGCGGCAAGTCGTACTGGTTCATGTTCGAGCCGCTGCTGATGTCCAAGCAGATCTTTGCGCAACTGCCCAAGGCGCAGCAGGACCTGGTGGTAGGCATAGGCGCCGAAATGGAGAAGTTCGCCCTCGAAGGCGCCAAGGCCGACGACCAGGCGGTTGCCGGCGTCTACACCAAGGCCGGAGCCAAGGTCTTCGACCTGGACGACGCCACGCTGCGCAAGTGGCAAGCGATTGCAAAGGGCAATGCTTGGAAGGACTTCGGCGAGCGCAGCGAAACCTGTGCCAAGCTGCTGACCGCGGCGCAAAAGCTGTTGTGAGCGCGGGTGATCCGGTCGGTGAGCGGGTGCCAGAGCCCGTCGCGCGCACCAAGGTCGAGCGCTGGATGGGCGCCATCAACCGTGGCGCGCTGGGCGTCGGAATGGTGGCGCTGCTGGCGGCCGCGGGCGTGCTGACCTACAGCGTGGTCTCGCGCTACCTGTTCAAGGCCAGCACGGATTGGCAGGACGAGTCGGCGGTGTTCCTGCTGGTCGGCGCGACCTTCCTCTGCGCGCCCTATGTGCAGCAGCAACGCGGCCATATCGGCATCGAAGCGATTGCGTCGATGCTGTCGCCGGGCGCCAACCGCATCCGGAGCCTGCTGGTGGATATTGTCTCGGTGCTGTTCTGCGGCTTCTTTGCCTGGAAGTCGATCAAGCTGCTGCACGAAGCCGTTGTCGATCACCAGACCACCTCGTCATCGTGGGCCGCGCCGCTGTGGATTCCCTATGGTCTGATGGCGCTGGGCATGACGCTGTTGACGCTGCAGATCCTGCTGCAATTGCTGCCGCGCTCGCGCCGCGAGGAAATCGAGTCGTGAGCGTATCGTCGCTCGGCATCGCCTTCGGGGCCGTCACCTTGGCGGTGATGTTCTCGGGCATGCCGATTGCCTTTGCACTCGGCACGGTAGCCACCGTGTTCATGTACTTTTTCATGCCTGCGGCCTCGCTCGACACCATCACGCAGAACGTCTACGAGGAGATGGCCAGCATCACGCTGCTGTCGATCCCATTGTTCATCCTGAAGGGCGCGGCCATCGGCCGCTCCAACGCCGGACGCGACCTGTATCTGGTGATGCATGCCTGGATGCAGCGCATCCCCGGTGGATTGGGCATCGCCAACGTCTTCACCTGTGCGTTGTTCGCGGCAATGGCCGGCTCGAGCCCGGCCACGTGTTCGGCGATCGGCTCGGCGGGCATCCCGGAGATGCGCCGGCGCGGCTACTCGCCAGGGTTTGCTGCCGGCATCATCGCTGCCGGCGGCACGCTCGGCATCCTGCTGCCGCCGTCGATCACGATGATCCTGTACGCAGTGGCGGCTGAGGTGTCGCTGGGCCGGCTGTTCCTGGCCGGTATCGGCCCGGGCCTGCTGCTGGTGGCGCTGTTCTCGTTGTACGCCGTTTGGCAGTATCGGCGCGAATACGCAGACGCGCACGCCGCTTTCGAGCGCAACGGCAAGACCCATGCGCTGATCGGTGCGCACAGCTACACCTCGCGCGAGAAGTTCGAGATGCTGCCGCGTGTGCTGCCCTTCGTGGTCCTGCTGATCGGTGTGATGGGTGCGCTGTACGGCGGCTACGCCACGCCGTCGGAAACGGCGGGCCTGGGCGGCGTGCTGGCGCTGGTGCTGATTGCCAGCGTCTACGGCGTCTGGCGTGCGCGCGACCTGGCGCCGATCCTGCGGGCCACGCTGCGCGAATCGACGATGCTGATGTTCATCATCGGCATGTCGTTGCTGTTCAGTTACGTCATGAGTTACCTGCACATCAGCCAGTCGACGGCGCAGGGCATTGTCGAGCTGCACCTGTCGCGTTGGCCGTTGCTGGCCGCGATCTTGCTGCTGGTGGTGGTGCTGGGATTCTTTCTGCCGCCGGTGAGCATCATTCTGATGACCGCGCCGATCCTGCTACCTCCACTGAAGGCCGCCGGGTTCGATCTGATTTGGTTCGGTGTGCTGATGACCATCGTGATGGAGATGGGCCTTATCCACCCGCCGGTCGGGCTGAACATCTTCGTCATCAAGAGCATCGCGCCTGACATTGCGCTGAGAGATGTGATCTGGGGTGTGGTGCCGTTCGTCGTGTTGATGCTGTTGGCGGTGCTTCTGATCTGCGCCTTTCCTGGCATCGCGCTGTGGCTGCCGGGCTTGGCGCTGGGCTCATGACGCCGAGCCCGCGATGCAAGCGAGGGCGCGGCGTGCCGCACGTTGCGGGCTGCTGATGGCCGGCTCGGTACGGATCGATGCCGGCACGGACAGCGGCATTGCCCGCGTCACGCTGGCCCATGCCGGCAAGCTCAACGCCTTGTCGGTGTCGATGTGGCGCGAACTGCGTGCGCACTTCGAGCTCCTGCAGGCAGCGGGCGCCGGTGCTCGCGTGGTCATCGTTGCCGGCGAGGGTGGGCACTTTGCCGCCGGCGGCGATATCGAGGAGTTTCCCGATTTTCGCTTCGACGAGGCGCGCCTGCGCCGCTTTCACGAGGATGACGTCTTGCCCGCCCTGCAGGCCATGCTGGCCTGTGATTTGCCTGTGGTGGCGCAGATCGAAGGGGCTTGCATCGGCGGCGGTCTGGAGATCGCCGCCTGCTGTGATCTGCGCATTGCCGGTGCCGGCAGCCGCTTCGGCGTGCCGATCGCCATGCTGGGTTTCCCGATGGCGCCGGCCGAGATGGAAATCGTCGCCGCCGTGATCGGCACCACCGCGCTGCGCGAATTACTGCTCGAAGGCCGGGTCTTCGACGCCGTCGCCGCGCGCGAGCGCGGCCTGGTCACCCGCGTGGTCGCCGACGACCGCGTCGCGGCCGAGGCGCAACACGCGGCCCAGCGCATGGCCACATTGTCGCCACAGGCGCTGCGCCTGAACAAACAAGCCCTGCGCGCCTTCGCCACGCCCGCGCTGTCGCGCGCCGGCGAGCGCGCGCCGCACTACGCCTATGCCGACAGTGCCGAGCACCGCGAAGGGCTGGCGGCATTCAACGACAAACGACCCCCGCGCTTCTAGCTCCTGCCATGGCCGAAAACCAGAATCTGTTCGCCGCACTGCGCGCGGCCTTCGCCGCCGACCTCGACGCCACCGCGATCGAGACCTGCGACACCGAGGCGCCGCTGTTCTACACCTGGCGCGACATAGCGCACGCCAGCGCACGCATCGCCAACCTGCTCGAGTCGCTCGACCTGCCCGCCGGGGCGCGTGTCGCGGTGCAGGTCGACAAGAGTGTCGAGGCGCTGCTGCTGTACCTGGCCGTCTTGCGTGCGGGCCTGGTCTACCTGCCGCTCAACACCGCCTACCAGGCCGGCGAGATCGCCTACTTCATCGCGGACGCCGAGCCCAGCGTGGTGGTATGCAGCGCGCGCAACTTCCCCTGGCTCAGCACCCTGGCCTTCAAGGCCGGGGTGAAGAACGTCTTCACGCTGAACGACGACCGCAGCGGCAGCCTGCTCGAGCGCGCGGCCTGGCACAGCGACCGGCACACACCGGTCCCTCGGCAGGCCGACGAGCTGGCTGCGATCCTGTACACCAGCGGCACCACCGGGCGCAGCAAGGGCGCCATGCTGACGCACGGCAACCTGCTGTCCAATGCCCGCACGCTGCATGCCTACTGGGGCTGGCAGGCCAGCGATGTCCTGATTCATGCCCTGCCGGTGTTCCACGTCCACGGCCTGTTCGTGGCCAGCCACGGCGCCTTGCTGGCCGGGGCGAAGATGCTGTGGTTCAACCGCTTCGAGCCCAAGGCGACCATCGCGCAGTTGCCGCGCGCCACCGTGTTCATGGGTGTGCCCACCCTGTACACGCGCCTGCTCGCCGAACCGGCCCTGACGCGCCAGGCCTGCTCGAACATGCGCCTGTTCATCGCCGGTTCGGCGCCGCTGCTGCCCGAAACCTTCGACGCCTGGCGTGAACGCAGCGGCCACGCCATCCTGGAGCGCTACGGCATGAGCGAGACCGTGATGCTGACCTCCAATCCTTACCGCCGCGAAGACGGCGAACGCCGCGCCGGCACCGTCGGCCGCGCGCTGCCCGGGGTGCAACTGCGTGTGCACGACGACAAGGGCCAACTCTGCCGCAGCGGCGAGGTCGGCGGCATCGAGGTCAAGGGCCCGAATGTCTTCAAGGGCTACTGGCGCATGCCGGAGAAGACGGCCGAGGAATTCACGCCCGACCTGTGGTTCAAGACCGGTGACGTCGGCAAGATCGACGACACCGGCGTGGTGAGCATCGTCGGCCGCAGCAAGGACTTGGTCATCAGCGGCGGCTACAACGTCTACCCCGCCGAGGTCGAAGCCCTGCTCAACGAGATGCCCGGCGTGGCTGAGAGCGCGGTGATCGGCGTGCCACACGCCGACTTCGGCGAAGCCGTGGTCGCGGTGCTGGTGCCCAAGCCGGGCGCCGCGCTGGACGGCGCAGCGCTGATCACGGCGCTGAAGGACTGCATCGCCAATTTCAAAGTGCCCAAACGCGTCTTCATCGAGCCCGAACTGCCGCGCAACGCGATGGGCAAGGTGCAGAAGAATCTGCTGCGCGAGCGGCACAAGGCGCTGTTTGAGAGCACATAACCCGTGCTACACTGGTTCTGTGTCATAGGAGTCGCCGTGTCCAACCTGACCCTCGTGATCGACGATGAGTTGCTGCGCGATGCCCGCGTCAAGGCGCTGCAAGACGGCACCAGCGTGAACCAGATATGCCGTGACGCGATCGAGCAATATGTGGGCCGTAAGTCCGTCGGTGAAAGACAGGCGGCGATGCTGCGCGCCAGTTTTGCGCGGGCGCTGCCGCGGCCTGCAGGCTCCGGCCCCGCGTGGCAGGGGCGGGAAGCGCTTTATGCCGAGCGCTTCGATGAGCAGGAGAGGCGCCGTCGGAAGTGAACGCCTTCTTCGACAGCAATGTCGTCGTCTATGCGCATGACCGGCGCGATGTTCGCAAGCAGGCACGCGCCATTCACCTGCTGGCGACGCACGCGCGCGACGCTACGCTGACGATCAGCACCCAGGTGCTCGCCGAGAGCTATTCGATCCTGCTGCGCAAGCGCTTGCTCGATGCCGACGACGCGATCGCCGCCCTGGAAGCGCTGGTCGTCGGGCGCGTCGTTGCGGCCGATGCCGCGTCGGTCATGCGCGGCCTGCAGCTGTCACGGCGCCACCGGCTCTCGTCGTGGGACGGCCTCATCGTGCAGGCCGCACTCGATGCGGGTTGCACGACGCTGTTCACCGAAGATATGCAGGCTGGCCAGCGTTTCGGCGAGCTCGAAGTCGTCAATCCCTTCGACGACGCCGTGCACGAGCCGCGCGCCGCGTGGCCTGTACCGGCCGCGAAGAAGGCCGCGCGCAAGGCCGGCGCCAAGCGCGCGACAAAGCGATGAGCGCGGCGGCCAGCGACCGTTGCCCGCGCTGCGGCGGCGGCTTCCATTGCGGCGCGAACGATCCCACGCCCTGCGCTTGCACAGGCGTACCACTCGCCGCAGCCACCCTCGACGAGTTGCGCCAGCAATTCAAAGGCTG
>CAVUGY010000031.1:0-18557 GCA_963741125.1 uncultured beta proteobacterium | reverse complement strand
ATGATTCAGTGGCGATTTGGCCTGAAACAGGAGTCTGCCATGGAACAGATATTGATGCGTGATGTGCAACACTGGGTGGCCCCGCAGTCGGCCTGGCTGGTGGCGCGCGGTGGCACGCTGTGGGTGACACGCGCCGGTGAACTGCAAGACCATGTCCTGCGGCGCGGCCAACGCCTGGCGGTGGCCGTGGCGACGATCTGGTGCTGCAGGCCTGGCGGCGAAACCAGCCGCCGCGTGGATCGGCAGCTCGGCGCCGCGCCGCGCCGGCTACGGCCTGCGCCGCGAGCCGCCTGGCTGGGCGCTGGCTGGCAGCGTGCGCGCCTGGCGTGGGCGGCTGATGCGCCTCGAGACCGCCTGGGCCTGCAGCGCCGCGGCCAGGGCCTGCTGGCGCCCAGGGACGGATCAGCGGCGACTTCATGGCCGCGGGCCGGGACGCCCAGAACCCGTCGCCGTCGAGCGGCTTGGCGACGGAGACGAAGGGGTTCCGAGCCGGCAGCGGCGAACGCCGCCTGCGCGACCGCGCGTCGGCCTTCAGGGTACAGAGCGGTCGGCGGCATCAGCGCGAAGAACAACTCGTCGTAGTACAGGCCATGGCTGCTGAACATGCGCGCGCCGTACCGCGCCGAGCGGCGCCAGCAGCTCCAGGCAGACGAAGATCGACGAGGTCGTCGTGCATGGCCGAAGTCCCAATGCGCACCATGCGCACATGGAAGCCGATCTTCAACCTCATAGCCGCCGCGGCGACAAGAACTGCTGCGGGCCGAAAACGGAAGGCTGAGCGCATGGCCCTGGACGGCATTCGTCACCAGCGTGCGACGGTATCGGAGGAGGTGCTGCGGGTGGTGGCTGTGGATCGTGACGGACGGGTGATTGGTGCCTATTGGCCATCAAGGGGACCGATGCCTGGCGGCGCCGCACCGCTGGAAGAGGCGAGGACCAGGGCCACCCCGATTGGCCTGCCCGTGATCGACAGTGACACGAGCTGGTGGTGTTTCACGCCTGGTACCCCGGCTGCCCGATGGAAGAAGACGTCTACGGCATCCCGAAGCCGAAGGAGACCGGATCCTCGAGCCGACCCTGCCGTTGGGCCCTGCGTCGGCTATGGCATTGGGCACGCGCCTGGGTTATGGCGGCGGTTTTTACGACCGCACCCTGGCCAACACCGACACGGTGCCGTTCACGTCGGCGTGGCGGATGGCCTTCGTGCCATGGGTCGAAGCCGAGCCGCATGACATGGCGCTGGACCAGGAATCCCGACCCAGGAAGGCGAGGCATGGGCAGCGCGAATCCTGAGGGTCGCGCTCTACGTCTTCATTGGTCTGATCATGGGTCCGAAACAGCTGGTGTTGATGCTGGATCGTGCGGCGATGATGGTGCTCTGCTGATGATCGTCATCGAAACGATCTTCGTCGTCCGTCTGCTCGATCACGACGCCGGCCTGGTTCGCTGCCGGCCGAACGGCCGAACAGCTGAGCCTGGCGGCGGTGCCCATCGTGGCCGTGCTCGCCTGGCGCAGGGGCCGGCGAGATCGGGCCGCGGCCTCGCGCAGGGTGGTCCTTGAGGCCGTTGTCGATCCCGATCGGTCTGCCCGTCGACCCAGTTCATGTTGCGGCTCGATGCTGGCGTCCGAAGCGCTGCGTGGCTGCTGGCGCTGCTGGCCATGTTGGTGGGGTTGCCGTTGATCGCTGGTCGATCGGCTGCGGCCGCGCTGGGCCTCCCCGGTGCGGATCGGCACGGGTGGGGTCGAGCCGTGGCCGGCGCCTGCGTCGGGCGCTGATTGCTGGCGCGCGTGAGCGGCTTGGCGAGGCGAACGGGTGGGCGAGTGGGCCGGAGCGTGGTCCGCGGTGGAGCGGGATCGGGGGGCGCGCTGTGGCGCTGGGCCGGCGCGCAGCGGTGCCCGAGTGCTGGGTGCCGTGTCGTCGGCCTGCTCGCACTGGCCTGTGCCGGGGAACCCTCGTCGAGCGGCCACGCGCCGCCGACCACACGATGCGACCGATGGCTCGAACTGCGCGACGCCCTGCGTGGCGGCCACGCCCTGGCCGCGCTCAACCACGTCGACGGCCGTGCCCGGAACATCTGAGGGGTTCGGCGCCCGCAGGCCGCCGACGTGCGCATGCCGTTCGCGCGCCGGGGTGAGTGCTGCGGCGATCGGCTTCACGCTGGGCGTACGGCGCAGGGCATGGTGATGGGAGCATCGCCGTGCCGACATGTGGTCGTCATCCGCACCTTCGGCCCGCGCGACCTGCTGGCAGGCGGTAACGGTGTTCGCGGGACGAACGCTGGCCTCGACGATCGCCGTCCGCCGTCCGCGCCGTCGTGGCCGTGGGCTTCTTCCTCTCGGCGCCGGCCTCATCCACCGGACGATGACCTCGACGACCCTGCGCCAGACCGTTGACGCCGGGGTGATGCTGGGCCGGTGTCGGTGATCTTCTGTGGTCGGCAACTGGGCGCGCGGCCGAATGGTGCGGGACTCGGTGGCTTCGTCGGTGCGACTGGTGGCGAATCGGCCTGCCTGGTCCTGGGACTCGCAGGAATTCGAACTCCCGGGCTTCGCCGTCATCCTCGGGTCGAAGTTCGCCGCCCGCGCGAACCTTCACCGGCTGTCGAGCTCGATCGGCTTCCGCAGGTGACCCCAGCCGCAGGCGCCTGCAGATCTCGAGCGTCAGCGGCGACTGGTTCATCGTGTAGAAGTGCAGCCCGGGCGCGCCGCCTTCGATCAGGCGCTCGCACAGCCCGGTGACGACGTCGAGGCCGAAGGCGCGGATCGACGCCGCTGTCGTCCATGAAGCCTTCCATCTTCAGCGCGACCCAGCGCGGGATCTCGATGCCGTCGCGCGCCGCGAACTGCGCGATCTTGGCGAAGTTGTGGAACGGCATGATGCCGGGCACGATCGGCACCGTCGACGCCGAGCGTGCGCGCCTCGTCGACGAAGTGGAAGTACGCGTCGGGGTTGAAGAAGAACTGCGTGATCGCCGAAGTCGGCGCCGGCCTTCACCTTGTCGGCGAAGTGCTGCAGGTCGCGCTGCGGCGTAGCGCTGCTGCGGGTGGTACTCGGGGTAGGCGGCGACCTCGATGTGCCAGTCCGTCGCCCTGCGTCTCGCGGATGAAGGCGACCAGCTCGCGGCGTAGCGGAACTCGCCGCGGCCGCGGTGCCGCTGGGCAGGTCGCCGCGCAGCGCGACGAGGCGGCGGATCTTCTGCGCGCGGTAGGTGGCGAGGATCTCGCGCGATGCCGTCGCGCGTCGAGCCGACGCACGACAGGTGCGGCGCCGCTTCGTGGCCGGCTGCGGCGATGTCGCGCACGGTCGCCAGCGTCTTGTCGCGCGTCGAGCCGCCGGCGCCGTAGGTGACGCTGAAGAACTCGGGCTTGAGCGCGCCGAGCTCGCTGCACCACGCGCTTCAGCTTCTCGTCGCCGACCGGCGTGTTGGGCGGGAAGAACTCGAAGCTGATCGGGACGGGCAGGTGCGTTCATGGCGGGCTCTTCGCGGGCCGGCGTCGCAGAGAAAGAACTCGCGGTTGCCGTCGCCGCCGGTGATCGGGCTGTCGAACCTAGTCGCGCACCTCGAGGCCGAGCGCGGCGCAGGCTTGCGCAGATGCGCTCTCGACGCGCGCGGTAGGCGCCGCGTCCTTGACCATGCCGCCCTTGCCGATGTCGGCCGGCTGCAACTCGAACTGCGGCTTGACCAGCAGCAGCAGCGTCGCCGCCGAGCAGCGGCGCCAGTGCCGGCAGCACGAGCGTGCAGCGAGATGAACGACAGGTCGCCGACGACAGGTCGAAGCGCGCGAATGCGGCAGCTGGCCGCGGCGTCGAGGTCGCGCGCGTTGACGCCTTCGAGCGCGGTCACGCGCGGGTCGGCGGCGAAGCCGCGGATGCAGCTGGCCGTGGCCGACGTCGACGCCGACGACCGTGCCGCGCCGCGCTGCAGCAGCACGTCGGTGAAGCCGCCGGTGCTCTGGCCGACGTCGAGGCAGCGTCGCGCCCGCCGACGTCGATCGCCGCTGCGCGTCAGCGCGCCGTCGAGCTTGAGCCCGCCGCGCGAGACGAAGCGCAGCTCGGCGTCGTCGGTGATCTCGACCTCGGCATCCGTCCGGCAGGTCTTCGCCCGCCTTGTCGGGGCACGCGCCAGCCCGCCGGCGCCGACGCCAGCGCACGCCGCCGGTGCTCGATCAGCCGCTGCGCGGCCGATCGGCGTGCGGCGCCAGGCCGCGCTGCGACGCAGCAAGCTGGTCGGCGCGCATGCGCATGCGCGTGCCGCTCAGTAGCGGTAGGTGTCGGGCTTGTACGGGCCCTGCTTGCGGCACGCCGATGTAGGCGGCCTGCTCGTCGGTCAGCTCGGTCAGCATCGCGCCGACCTTCTTCAGGTGCAGCCGCGCGACCTTCTCGTCCAGGTGCTTGGGCAGCACGTAGACCTTGCCGACCTCGTAGTACGTCGCTGTGCGTGAACAGCTCGATCTGCGCGATCGTCTGGTTGGCGAAGCTCGACGACATCACGAAGCTCGGGTGGCCGGTGCCGCAGCCCAGGTTCACCAGGCGGCCCTTGGCCAGCAGGATGATGCGTCTTGCCGTCGGGGAAGATCACGTGGTCGACCTGCGGCTTGATCTCTTCCCACTTGTACTTCTCGAGCGAGGCGACGTCGATCTCGTTGTCGAAGTGGCCGATGTTGCAGACGATGGCCTGGTCCTTCATCGCCGCCATGTGCTCGTGGCGTGATGACGTCCTTGTTGCCGGTGGTGGTGACGAAGATGTCGGCCTTGTCGGCGGCGTACTCCATCGTCACGACCTTGTAGCCTTCCATCGCCGCCTGCAGCGCGTTGATCGGGTCGATCTCGGTCACCCAGACCTGGCGCCGACAGCGCGCGCAGCGCCTGCGCCGAGCCCTTGCCCACGTCGCCGTAGCCGGCCACGCAGGCGACCTTGCCGGCGATCATCACGTCGGTGGCGCGCTTGATGCCGTCGACCAGCGACTCGCGGCAGCCGTAGAGGTTGTCGAACTTGCTCTTGGTGACCGAGTCGTTGACGTTGATGGCGCGGAACAGCAGCGTGCCCTTGGCGCTCATCTCCTTCAGGCGGTGCACGCCGGTGGTGGTCTCTTCGGTCACGCCGATGATCTGCGCGCCCTTGCGGGTGTACCAGGTCGGCGTCGTCGGCGAGCTTGGCCTTGATCGCGGCGATACAGGCAGCGTCTCTTCCTCGCTGGTCGGGCTTGGCGAGCAGCGACGCGTCCTTCTCGGCGCGCTTGCCCAGGTGCATCAGCAGCGTGGCGTCGCCGCCGTCGTCGAGGATCATGTTCGGGCCTTCGCCTTCGCTCGCCCTTGGGGCCGAACTCGAAGATGCGGTGCGTGTAGTCCCAGTAGTCGGTCAGCGTCTCGCCCTTGTAGGCGAACACCGGCGTGCCCTGCGCGGCCAGCGCGGCGGCGGCGTGGTCCTGCGTCGAGAAGATGTTGCACGAGGCCCAGCGCACGTGGGCGCCGAGCGCCTGCAGCGTCTCGACCAGCACGGCGGTCTGGATCGTCATGTGCAGCGAGCCGGTGATGCGCGCGCCCTTGAGCGGCTGCTTGGCGGCGAACTCCTCGCGGATCGCCATCAGGCCGGGCATCTCGGTCTCGGCGATCCGGATTTCCTTGCGGCCCCAGGCGGCGAGCGACAGGTCGGCGACTGGTGGTCTTGGCGGGCAGTGGCGGGTTGCAGAACGGCGTTCATGTCGGGCTCCAAACGAATGAGGAACCCGCACGACGGCGATGAGGGGACATCGGAACTCACCCACGAGGACCATCGTGCGGGTGAGCGCGGTTGCAATGGTGACTTCCGAGCCTGGCCCCTGGACGGGCCTTGCAACGCTCCTCGGAAGGCGTGAATTGTAGCCTGCTGCGGGTCGGCGCGGTCGTTCAGGCCGACGGTCCCGGCCCGCGTGCGAACTCGTCGCCGATCCAGCGCACGAATGCGGCCACCTCCGGTGCGGCGGCCCGATCCGGGCGTAGGACGAGGTAGTAGCGGTAACCGGTGGCCAGCGTCAGGTCAGGGAACGGCGTCACCAACTGCCCGCTGGCCACCGCATCGGCCACCATGGGTGTTAGGCCCATCACCACGCCCTGGCCGCGCACGGCGGCCTGCATCGCCTGGTCGACGAAACCGAAGATCAGCTTGCCCCCGGAGGCCGGCTGCGGCGGTACGCCGACGCTATCGAACCAGCGCGCCCAACCGCCCGCGCGCCAGGCCTGCCAGCGCTCGTCGTCCATCTCGATCAGCGGCAGGTACTGTAGGTCGGCCGGTTTGCGCAGGCGTGTGCCTGCGCGCTCGAGCAGTTGTGGGCTCAGCGCCGGTGTCGCGAACTCCTCGCACAGTTGAGTGGCGTGCGTGGCGTCCCCGAGCCGCGAGGGCAGGCAGCGCCGAATCGCCAGGTCGAGGCCCTCGGATCCAAGGTCGACCACGCGGTCGCTGGCGTCGACGCGGATCTCGATCTCCGGGTACTGGCGCTGGAACACGGCCAGCCGTGGGCCCAACCACAGGGATGCAAACGACGCATACGTGGTCAGGCCGATGCGCGGTGGCTGATCCAGGCCCCGAATCTCGTCGACGCAGCGATCGATGCCGGCCAGGGCCTGCGCGACCACGGTATGCAACTGACGGCCGTCGGCGGTCAACTCCAGGGCCCGCGTCTTGCGCACGAACAGCGCCCTGCCGACCTGGCTCTCCAGCGTGGCAACCTGGCGGCTGATCGAGGATTGGGTCAGCGCCAGTTCATCGGCCGCCAAGGTGAACGAAAGCTGCCTGGCCGAAGCCTCGAAGCCGCGCAGCGCTGCCAGCTGGATCGGGCGGCGGCGGCGCGCGCGGGCTTGTTTGCTCTGACTCGGGCGGGTGGCCATTGCCGATACCATACATGCAACAAGCGCATGCATCAAGTGCGATCCTTTCGTTTGTCGTGGTGCGGCCCAGAGCATTCAATACCGACATGCCGCAGCGCGGCCCATGGAGGTCTCCAGTGAACACCCGCAATATCCCATCGCAGCAAGTCTTTCGCACCCAGGATCTGGAGCACCAGCAACTGCTGGTCCTCGCCGACCGCCCCGGCACGCGCATCGAGGTGCTTGCCGGCGGCGTGTGGCTGACCGAAGAAGGGCAGCCCGAGGACCGGTTTGCTCAGCCCGGGCAAGCCTTGCGTGTGACCCACCGCGGGCGTGCCATCGTCGAAGGCATAGGCCGTACGCGGCTGCGGCTCGCCCAACCGGCGCCTGGCATGGTGCAACGTCTTGGTGCGCTGTGGCGTGCCCCGCAGGCCCTGCTGCCGCGCGCATTCGCACTCCTGCTGGCGCTGGTCATGGCCCTGGCCTTGCCCGAATTGCTGGCCCGCTCATTCACGCAGTCCACGGCAGTCAACGCGCAGGCCGCGGCTGCTAAGGTGCCGCTCGCCGGCTGAGCCGCGTGGGACACTGTGCCGCGATGGCACAGCGTCCCCGCCCCCTCGCCGAATGGCCGACCGCCTTGGCGCGCCAGGTGTTCGGCGTATTCACCGACATCGACGACACGCTGACGCGCGACGGGGCCATCGAGCCGATAGCCCTGCAGGCGCTGCACCTGCTGCACGGCGCCGGCCTGCCGGTGATCGCCATCACCGGCCGCCCGATGGGGTGGAGCCTCCCGTTCGCAACGGCCTGGCCCGTGGCCGCCATCGTTGCCGAGAACGGTGCGGTGGCGATGTTTCACGACGGCGACCGCCTGCGCACCGAGTACGCGCAGGACGAGGCCACGCGGGCGCGTAACGCCCGGCGCCTGCATGCGGTCGCCGCCCAGGTGCAAGCCGAAGTACCGACGGCCACCTTGGCGCAGGACAGCGCCGGCCGCGTCACCGACATTGCGATCGACCACAGCGAGTTCGCTCACCTCGATGCCGCGGCGGTCGCGCGCGTGGTGGCCGTGATGCAGGACCAAGGCATGAACGCCACCGTCAGCTCGATCCACATCAACGGCTGGTTCGGCGAACACACCAAGCTGTCGGGCGCGCGCTGGATGCTGCGCCGGCTGTTCGGCCGCGATCTCGACGCCGAAGTCGGGCGCTGGGTCTATGTCGGTGACTCGACCAACGATCAGACCATGTTCGGTCACTTCCCGCTCTCGGTCGGCGTGGGCAACCTGCGCCAATTTGCCGCGCAGTTGCACACCTGGCCGGCGTACATCACCGAAGGCGAGCGTGGCGCCGGCTTCGCTGAAGTGGCGCGCCCGTTGATCGCCGCGCGGGCACCGATGTGAGCGTCATGGCGCGCGCGCCTTCGCCGTTGTGGACGGCGGCTGCCTTGGCCCTAGGCGCCGCGGTGTCGCTCGGCCTGGCGCGGTTTTCCTACGCGTTGCTGTTGCCGCCGATGCGCGCCGATCTTGGCTGGAGCTACCTTACCGCCGGTGCCATGAACACCGTCAACGCCGCAGGCTATCTGCTGGGTGCCTCGCTGGCACCACGCTGGCTGGCGCGCCACGACGCACGCGCGCTGATGCTGGCCGGCATGTTCGTCACCGGGCTGCTGCTGGCTTTGCATGGGCTGGCCGGCAGCGACGCCGCGCTGTATGCGCTGCGCGGCGTGACCGGGGTGGCGAGCGCCGCGGCTTTCGTCGCCGGTGGCCTGCTGGCGGCGCGGCTGGGCAGCGCCCCTGCGGTGACCGAGTCGAGGCGTGCGTCGGCCGCCCTCGTGCTCGGCATCTACTACGGCGGCGTTGGCTTGGGCATCGTGGTCTCGGCCCTGCTGGTGCCGGCCTGGCTGGCGCTGAGCGGTGCCGCCGGCTGGCGCTGGGCCTGGTGCGGACTGGCCGTGGTGGCGCTGCTGGCGACCGCATTGGCGCTGCGCGCGACACGCCCGGTCGCCGGCGCACCGGGCGCCAGCACTGCGCATGCGACGTTCGACTGGCGCCTGCTCGGTTTCGGCCTGGCCGCCTACCTGCTGTTCGGCTTCGGCTACATCGGCTACATGACCTTCGTCATCACCTTGCTGCGCGAGCAGCAGCTGCCTGCGGCGCAGATCGTGGCCTTCTACGTCCTGCTCGGCGTCGGCGTGATGGCCTCGTCGTGGCTGTGGGCCGGGTTGTTGCAGCGCCACCGTGGCGGCGGGCCGTTGGCCTTGTTCAACGGCCTGCTCGCATTGGCGACATTGATGCCGGTGCTGAGCGCCCGTCCGCTGGTGGTGTTTGCCTCGGGGGCCTTGTTCGGCGGCGTGTTCCTGTCGGTGGTGGCGTCGACGACGGCGCTGGTGCGCCACAACCTGCCGGCCGCGGCATGGCCGAGCGGCATTGCCGCATTCACCATCGTTTTCGCTGCCGGCCAGATCGTCGGGCCCAGCCTGGTCGGTTGGGTCGCCGACGGCCCGGGGGGCTTGGGGCGCGGCTTTGTCGTCTCGGCCGCCGTGCTGGCCCTGGGTTCGCTGCTGGCGACCCGGCAGCGGCCGGTCGCCGGCATGTCGCCGACCTAGCGCGTCGGCTTCGACGATTGGCGTGCCGCGCCCGTTCAGGGCCTGCGGCAGGCGCCGAATGCATCGAGCTTGGGCAGGTATTCGCTGGCCCGGATGCCGAGCAGGCCGAGCACGGAATGGAACAGCGAGTCGTGCGTCAATGGCGTGCCGCGCAGGGCGCGCAGACAGGCCGGCTCGAGCTGCACTTCGGCAGGCCTGGGCGCAGCTCGCCACAGCAGCATGGGCACATGCTTTTGCTCGATCGGCGCAAACGCGTAGGGCAGGCCGTGCAGGTACAGGTTGTTCTCGCCGAGCGATTCACCGTGGTCCGACACGTAGAGCAGCGTCGCTTCGTAGCGCGTGGCCTGTTGCTGCAGCCAGTGCACGGTGCGGGCGAGCACATGGTCGGTGTAGGCAATCGAGTTGTCGTAGGCATTGATCAGGGCCGCGCGGTCGCACTGCTGCAAGACGTTGGTCGCGCATTCGGGCTCGAAGGGCTTGCGGCCGGCCGGGCTGCGCTTGTAGTACGCGGGCCCGTGGCTGCCCATTTGGTGCAGCACCAACAGCACGCCGCGTTCGCGCGCCGCGCTCGGCAACGCGGCAAGGCGTGCGTCCAGGCCGTGCAGCAGCGCCTCGTCCAGGCATTCGCTGCCGTCGCACAGGCTGCCCGGCAGGGCTATGTTGTCAGGTGCGAGGTCGTGCGCATCGGCATGCGGGATGCGTGCGCACAAGTCCTTGCAACCGGCCTGGTTGTCGAGCCACAGCACGGCCATGCCGGCGCGTTGCACCAGGTCGAGCAGATTTTCATGCTCGTGCTCACGCGACTCGAACCCCGCCTTGCCGAGGTGCGAGAACATGCAAGGCAGCGAACTGGCCGTACTGGTGCCGCACGAGGTCACGTCGCCAAAGCTCAGTATGTCGAGCTTGGCGAGCTCGGGATTGGTCGGGCGTGCGTAGCCGTTGAGCGAGAAGTGGTCGGCGCGGGCGGTTTCGCCGATCACCAGGGCCAGCAATGGCGGCCGGCTGCCGGCGGCGCGCGGCAGCAGCTGCACGTCCCTGCCGATGGCCAGCGGCGGGCCGCTGGGCCGGCCCTCGATGCGCAGTCCCAGACGGGCCAGCGCATACAGCGTATTGGCCGGGTTGATCAGGTAGCGCATGGTGCGATGGTTGCGCATCGTTGCCGAGAGATCGGCAAACAGCGCGAACACCAGCGCCGCCATGGCCAGCAGCGCCGCCACGCTCGCCAACGCATTGCGCACGGCCTGTGCCCAACGCCCGGTGCGGCGCACGCGCAGGCGCCACAGCGCCAGTATCGGCAGCCCGGCCAGAACCAGCAGGCTGCCGAGCAGGCGAAGGTTCAACAGATCACGCACCTCGCTGGGGTTGGTCTGCATGACGTTGACCATCATCGTGGCGTCGATGACCACGCCGTAGCTGCCCATGAAGTACGCGCCGACCGCAGCCGCGATCAGCAGCACCGCGATCGCGGGCTTGATCGTCGGTCGCCAGGCCAGCGGCGCCAACAAGGCGGTCATCAGCGCGGCGATCATCAGGCCGAAGCCGAGCATGAACACCAGGCCGCGGGCGGAGGCCGTTTCGGGCAAGGCCAGCAGCGCATGCCACAGCGGCCAGTTGGGCAGGCCCGCCAGCCACAGGCCGGCGAGCAGGGCCAGGGTCAGGGGGTTCCAGCCCCGATTGGAATCCGATGGATCGGCCAAGTGCAGCTTTCTCTCCTGTTCGCCTTACTCGGCCACCGCGTGGTTGGCCATCAACTCCAGCGCGCGCACCAGCGCGGAGTGATCGAGATCGGCCATGCCATTGGCCGCGCAGGCCTGCATCAATTGTGCGGCGCCGGCCGTCTGCGGCAGCGCCACACCGAGTGCACGTGCGCCGGCCAGGGCCAGGCTCAGATCCTTCTGGTGCAAGCCGATGCGAAAGCCCGGCTTGAAGGTACGCTTGATCATGCGCTCGCCGTGCACTTCGAGGATGCGCGAGGCGGCAAAGCCGCCCATCAGGGCCTGGCGCACCTTGGCCGGGTCGGCGCCGGCCTTGCTGGCGAAGACCAGGGCCTCGCCGACCGCGGCGATGTTCAGCGCCACGATGATCTGGTTGGCGACCTTGGTCGTCTGGCCATCGCCGTTGCCACCGACCAGGGTGATGTTCTTGCCCATCAGCTCGAACAGCGGCTTGACCTTGGCGAATGTGGCCTCCGGCCCGCCGACCATGATGGTCAGGCTGGCGGCCTTGGCCCCGACCTCGCCGCCCGACACCGGCGCGTCGAGGTAGTCGCAGCCCAGCGCGTTGATGCGCTGGGCGAAGGCCTTGGTCTCGATCGGCGAGATGCTGCTCATGTCGACCACGGTCTTGCCTGCCGACAGACCGTCGCAGACGCCGTTCTTGCCGAACAGCACCGCTTCGACATCGGGAGTGTCGGGCACCATCATGAAGACGATGTCGGCGCGGCGCGCGACTTCGGCCGCGTTGGCGCAGGCCACTGCGCCGGCATCGGCCAGCGCCTGCGGCACCTTGCTGCGGGTGGCGACATAGAGGTCGTGACCGGCGGTGCGCAGGTGGCCCGCCATCGGCGCGCCCATGATGCCGAGTCCGATGAATCCGAGTTTCATGTTGTCTTCCTTTCGATTCAATAACTGCCGCTGCCCACGGCGGGCGTGGCGCCGGCACGCATTTTCGCCAGCACCTGCTGCGATCCGGCGGCCATCAAGCGTGCGTCGGAGCCTATGGTGACGAAGCGAAAGCCCTTCGCGATGCGCGCCAGCGCACCCTCGGCGATGCCGTTGTGCACGCCGGCCTTGATGCCATGCGCGGTGGCGCGCTCGAGGATATGGTCGATGGCCTGGGCCACCGGCGGGTCGACATCGTCGAACACCGGCCGGCAGCCGAGTGCCAGCGACAGATCCGACGGGCCGATGTAGATCGCGTCCAGCCCTTCCACCGACATGATCGCGTCGAGGTTGTCCAGCGCCTGCGCGGTCTCGATCATCGCGAAACGCACAATGGTGTTGTTCGCGTGGGTCGGGTAATCGGCGCCGCCGTAGAGCAGGGCGCGAATCGGGCCGAAGCTGCGCGTGCCCTTGGGGGCGTAGCTGCTCCAGGCGACGAACTTCTGCGCGTCCTCGCGGGTATTGACCATCGGGCAGATCAGTCCGTAGGCGCCGGCATCCAGGCTCTTCATGATGATGCCGGGTTCGAGCCAGGGCACGCGAACGATGGGCACCGTCGGCGTGGTGCTGATGGCCTGCAGCATCGGCACCATGGCCTGGTAGTCGATGACGCCATGCTGCAGGTCGATGGTCAGCGTGTCCCAGCCCTGGTGGGCCATGGTCTCGGCTGAAAAGCTGTTGCCGATCGCCAGCCAGCCATTCACGGCGGCCTGGTCTTTCTGCCACATCGTGCGCAGGCGGTTTTCTCTCATGATTCGGTCCTTTACTGCCGGGGCGCCGCGAAGACGAAGGCTCCGCAGGCGAAGAAGCTTTGCCGATTGTCGAACACCCGGTCGGCCACGGAGATCGGTGTCGCTGCGGCCAGGATGAGCTGACGGTTCATTGCATGGTTTGATCGAGCGAAGGCTCAATCGAGGGTGATCTTTCGATCGCGGATGATCTGGGCGTAGCGTTTGCGGTCGGTGTCGATCAGCTGCGCGAATTGCGCCGGCGTGCTGGTGTGCGGCACGCCACCGAGTTCGACCAGGCGCGATTTCACGTCGTCGGCGGCGATCACGTCGCGCACGTCGGCCGATATCTTCTCGACGATGGCGCCCGGCGTGCCGGCCGGCGCCAGCAGGCCGATCCAGCTGATCGAGTTGAAGCCCGGCGCCACCGACTCGGCGAGCGTCGGCACGTCGGGCAGCGCGGCCACGCGCTTGTCGCTGGTGACGGCCAGCGCACGCAGCTTGCCCGACTTGATGTGACCGCTGGCCTCGAGCACGGTCATGAACGACAACTGCACGTGGCCGGCCAGCAGGTCGGAGATCGCCGGCCCCCCGCCGCGGTAGGGCACATGCAGGATGAAGGTGCCGCTGGCCTGCTTGAACAGTTCCGCGGCCAGGTGCGGCGCGCCGCCCGAGCCCGAGCTGCTGTAGCTCAGCTTGCCGGGCTGTGATTTCGCCAGCGCGACGAACTCCTGAGCCGTCTTTGCCGGCACGCCGGGGTTGACCATCATCGCCAGCGGCAATTCGGCCACCAGCGAGATCGGCGCGAAGGCCCGGTCGGCGTCGTACGGCATCTTCGAATACAGCGACGGGTTGATCGCCTGCGTGCCCACGTTGCCCATCAGGATCGTGTAGCCGTCGGGCTTGGCCTTGGCCACCAGGTCGGCGCCGATCTGCCCGGCCGCACCGCCCTTGTTCTCGACGATCACCTGCTGGCCCCACTTGAGCGACAGCTTCTGCGCCACGATGCGCGCGCCGGTGTCGGTCCCGCCGCCCGGAGGGAACGGCACGACCATCGTCACCGGGCGCGTCGGCCATGCCACGCCTTGCGCAAGCGCTGCGCCGGCCAGCACGAGGCCGGCGAACGCGGTGATCCATTGCTTCATGTTCGGGCTACCTGGGTTGGGGTTCAGCGCACCATGCACGGCCGCTTGGGGTCGAATTTCCAGCTCGGCATCAGGTACTGCATCGCCATCGCGTCGTCGCGCGCACCCAGGCCATGCTGCTTGTACAGCTGATGCGCCTTCTCTACCTCGACCATGTCGAGCTCGACGCCCAGACCCGCCTTCTTCGGCACCTGCACATGGCCGCCGACGATCTGCAGCGGCTCCTTGGTCAGGCGCTGGCCATCCTGCCAGATCCAATGCGTGTCGATCGCCGTCACCTTGCCCGGTGCCGCGGCGCCGACATGGGTGAACATGGCCAGCGAGACGTCGAAATGGTTGTTCGAATGCGAGCCCCAGGTCAGACCCCAGTCGCGGCAGGTCTGGGCCACGCGCACCGAGCCGGCCATGGTCCAGAAATGCGGATCGGCGAGCGGGATGTCGACCGACTGCAGCGCGAGCGCGTGGCTCAGCTGGCGCCAATCGGTGGCGATCATGTTGGTCGCCGTGGGCAGGCCGGTGGCGCGGCGGAACTCGGCCATCACCTCGCGGCCGGAGAAGCCCTCTTCCGCGCCGCAGGGGTCTTCGGCGTAGGCCACCACGCTGCGCATGTCGCGCATCAGGCGGATGGCTTCAGCCAGCCGCCATGCCCCGTTCGGGTCGAGCGTGACGCGGGCCTGCGGGAAGCGTTCGTGCAGGGCCGTCACGGCGTCGATCTCGGCTGCGCCGGCGAGCACGCCGCCCTTCAGCTTGAAGTCGTCGAAGCCGTAGCGCTCGCGGGCGGCCTCGGCCTGGCGCACGATGGCTTCGGGCGTCAGTGCCTGTTCGTGGCGGATACGGAACCAGGCGTTGTC
This sequence comes from uncultured beta proteobacterium, assembly GCA_963741125.1. Lineage (GTDB taxonomy): Bacteria > Pseudomonadota > Gammaproteobacteria > Burkholderiales > Burkholderiaceae_C > CADEEN01. The sequence goes on along the minus strand of CAVUGY010000031.1, from coordinate 3,721 downwards.
GGCGCCCGGGTCGCTGGCGTAGGGCAGGTCGGTCTTGTTGCGGTCACCGACGTAGAACAGGTAGCCCAGCATCTCGACCGACTCGCGCTGCTGGCCCTCGCCGAGCAGCGCGGCCACCGGCACGCCGAGCTGCTGGCCGAGCAGGTCGAGCAAGGCGCTCTCGACCGCCGTGACGGCGTGGATGGTGGTGCGCAGATCGAAGGTCTGCTGGCCGCGGCCGCCGGCGTCGCGGTCGGCGAACCTGCGCTGCATGCTTTGCAGCACGGCTTGCACATTGCCGACGGGCTGGCCAACCACCAGCGCGGCCGCGTCCTCGAGTGTCTGGCGGATCTTCTCGCCGCCCGGCACCTCGCCGATGCCGGTGCGGCCGGCGCTGTCGGTCAGGATCAGCAGGTTGCGGGTGAAGAACGGGCCATGCGCGCCGCTCAGGTTGAGCAGCATCGAATCGCGGCCGGCCACGGGCACGGCGCGCAGGGCGGTGACGACGGGGGTGTTGATGTTCATGGTGCTTGAGCCTCGCTGGTCATCGTACAACCTGGTTGCCGTGCCGCCACCCCCGATCGCTCGCGCCGGCGGGTGCCTTTCCCATCGGCTGGGAATCGGCCGTCGCGTCAGGCTTGTGCGGCACGGCGACGCCGCTCGCGGCTGTTGGCCAGGTGGGTGCGCATCGCGGCGCGCGCGCCGTCGGCGTCTTGCCGGGAGATGGCGTCGAAGATGCTTTCATGCTCGGCGTTGACGCGCCGCAGGTAGGCCTGCCGCCCGGTGTCGAGCGTGGCCGCGGCCGGGTCGAGCCGGGCCCGCGGAATGATGCGCGCGCCCAGGGTGTCGAACAGGCTGCCGAAGTGGGCGTTCTGCGTGGCGCGCGCGATCTCGCCGTGGAAGCGGAAGTCGGCAGCCACCGAATCGTGGCCGGCCTCGACGGCGGCGGCAAACTCGTCGAGCGCGGCGCGCATGACCGCCAGGTTGGCCGCGCTGCGGCGTTGCGCGGCCAGGCCGGCGGCCTCGGTCTCGATGCCGATGCGCAGCTCGAGCAGGGCGATCACGTCACGCAGCGTTTCGAGTTGCTGCGGCCCGATACGAAACGCCGCCTCGTCGCCGCGGCCGACGACGAAGCTGCCCACGCCGTGCCGCGTGGCCACCAGGCCCGAGGCCTGCAGTCTGGACAGCGCCTCGCGCACCACGGTGCGGCTGACGCCGAACGCGGCCATCACCTCGCCCTCGGTGGGCAGCTTGGTGCCGGGCTCGACACGGCCGTCGCGGATTGGTGCCTGCAGGCCCTCGACCACCTCTTGGGCAAGCGAGCGCGGGCGGCGGCGGGTGACTGTGTTCATGCGCTGAGTTAAGTGCAAACCCCGAGTCGCTCACCTTGACGGGGCATCGGTCGAGCCGGAACAATGCACCAGTTGTACGACAACAGACAAGTTGCTGCAACCGGGCTGGTACTTACACGCTCATTCGATGACCACTGCCGCCACCACCACCTTGCGCTTTCGCCGTCTGCTGCTCACCGGAGCCGCCGGTGGGCTGGGCCGCGTGTTGCGGCCCAGGCTCAAGGCCTGTTGCGACCGGCTGCGCCTGAGCGACATCGCCGACCTGGGCTCGGCGGCCGCGGGCGAGGAGCTGCGCCCGGCCAGGCTCGAGGACAAGGCGGCCGTGCTGGCGCTGCTGGAAGGCGTCGACGCCGTCGTGCACCTGGGTGGCATCTCGACCGAGAACGCCTTCGAGCCCATCCTCGAAGCGAACATCCGCGGTGCGTTCCACATTTACGAAGGTGCGCGCATTCATGGCAGCAAACGCATCGTCTTCGCCAGTTCGAACCATGTCACCGGCTTCTACAAACAGAGCCAGACGATCGACCCGACGATGCCGGTCCGGCCCGACGGCTATTACGGCTTGTCGAAGGCTTTCGGCGAGAACCTGGCGCAGTTCTATTTCGACCGCTACGGCATCGAGACCGTGAGCCTGCGCATCGGCTCGTCCTTTGCCGAGCCGAAGGACAGGCGCATGCTCGCCACCTTCCTCAGCTTCGACGACCTTGAACGGCTGGTCATCGCCAGCCTGTCGGCACCGGCCGTGGCCCATACCGTGATCTACGGCATGAGCGACAACGACCTGACCTGGTGGGACAACACGCCGGCGCGCCACGTCGGCTACCGCCCGCTGGACAGCTCCGAACCCTTTCGCGCCGCCATCGAGGCGCGTCAACCGAGCATCGACCTGACCCAACCCGCCGCTGTCCATCAAGGCGGCGGTTTCGTGACCCAAGGCCCGTTCTGAGGCCATTCCAGGAGACCATGATGATCCTTCGCCGTACCCTGATTGCCCTCGGCGCGCTGGCCGCGCTTTCTGCCACGCCGGCCTTTGCACAGAACATCGTGCTCAAGGCGGCCGACACTCACCCCGCCGGCTACCCGACCGTGGTGGCGGTCGAGAACATGGGCAAGCGGCTAGAGGCCGCCACCAACGGTCGCATCAAGATGCAGATGTTCCCGGGCGCCGTGCTCGGGCAGGAAAAGGAAACCGTCGAACAGACCCAGCTCGGCGCGATCCAGATCGCGCGCATCTCGCTGGGCGTGATCGGCCCGGTGGTGCCAGACGTCGACGTGTTCAACATGCCCTTCGTCTTCCGCAGCATCGCCCATATGCGTGCGGTGATCGACGGTCCGATCGGCGACGAGTTGCTGGCCAAGGTCACCGCCAGCCCGGCCAAACTCGTCGGACTGGGTTGGATGGACGGCGGCGCGCGTAGCCTGTACACCAAGAAGCCGGTACACAAACCCGAAGACCTGAAGGGCCAGAAGGTGCGCATGATGGGCAACCCGCTGTTCGTCGACACCATGAATGCGATGGGCGGCAACGGCATCGCGATGGCTTATGGCGAGGTCTTCACGGCGCTGCAAACCGGCGTGATCGACGGCGCCGAGAACAACCCGCCGAGCTACTTCACTGCCAATCACTACAACACGCCGGCCAAGTACTACGCACAGACCAACCACCTGATCATTCCGGAAATCCTGGTCATGTCCAAGGTCAGCTGGGACAAGCTGACGCCGGCCGACCAGGCCCTGGTGAAGAAGTCGGCGCGTGAGGCCCAGCTCGACCAGCGCGGCCTGTGGGACAAGAGCGTGGCCGACTACAGCGCCAAGCTCAAGGCGGCGGGCATCGAATTCATCACCGTCGACCAGAAGCCGTTCTTCGACGCCACCGCCCCGGTGCGCGCGAAGTACGGCGAGAAGTTTGCCGATCTGATGAAGCGAATCGACGCCGTCAAGTAATCCACCCGGCAGGCGCCGCGCGGCCGCTCTGGCATGCGCGGCACTGCCGCACCTGGGACGCACCGACGCTTCACCCATGATCGAAACCTTCCACCGCTTCAACGACCAGGTCTACATGGCCTGCATGTGGATCTCGGGCATCGCCATCGCAGTGATGGCGACGATCATCCCCTGGGGCATCTTCACGCGCTACGTGTTGGGCACCGGCTCGCAATGGCCCGAGCCGATCGCGATCCAACTGATGGTGTTGTTCACTTTCCTCGGCGCCGCGGTCAGCTACCGCGCCGGTGCGCATATCGCGGTCGCGATGATCACCGACCGTGTGCCGGAAAAGATGCGCCACCTGTTGCGCGGCGTGGTCCACCTGTGCATGCTGGCGGTGGCGGTCTACACCGTCATCAAGGGCTTCCGCCTGTGCCACGAGACCTGGAACCAGGTCATCGGCC
>CAVUGY010000030.1:0-13761 GCA_963741125.1 uncultured beta proteobacterium | reverse complement strand
CTCCAGGCCCAGAACAGCGTGAAGCCCGCCGCCGCCAACGGCAACGTGGCCAGGCCCTGCGCCGTGGCCCAGGCCCGCGGGCTGCGTTCGGCATGCGCGCGCAACCAATCGGCATTGCGAATCGGGTACCAGGTCCAACAGGCGACGGCGCCGATCGCAAGCAAGCCACCGGTGGCGTAGCGCACGATGTCGGCGTCGGCGCGCAGCGCGGCGATCTCGGCCTGGTTGACGCAGCCGATGCCAGCCACGATCAGCAGCAAGGACGGCAGCATGCGCAGCCACGGCAGACGGCCGTCGCGTTGGGCGTCACGCAGGTTCGAGGTCACGGCAATCACCACCGGCAATGTGCCGATGATCATGGTCGGCAGCGGCCCGCCGGCACGCTGGATCGCCGCGGCGAGGCACAGGTAGTAGAGCAAATTGCCGATCGCGCTCAGCTTGAAGGCCTCGCGCCAGTCCGCATGCGTCAACTCCCTGATGCGCGCACGGTCCAGCCAGCCCAGCGGCAGGGCGATCAGACCGAAAGCCAGGTAGCGCGCGCATGACAGCAGCACGGCCGGGTAACTCGGCAGCAGCAACGGAGCGACGAACACCAGGCCCCACATCAGGCCGGCGGCGAGGGCGAACAGGGTACCGATCCACATCGGGCTAGCGTACCCTGGCCAAGACACTCGGCGACGCGCATTGCCGCTGGCCCGGCGCGACCACACAATGCGGTGCCTGAAGGTCGACCTTGCTTGCACACCGCCGGTGCCCGCATGCATCGGCCTGTCGATCGCAGTGCCGGCACACATCTAATCCGGGAGACCCCGCACCATGGCGCGCAAAGACCACCTGCTGGCCCTCGACCAGGGCACCTCGAGCTCGCGTGCCATCGTGTTCCACCGCGACGGGCGCATCGTGGCCATGGCGCAGCGCGAGTTCGGGCAGATCTTTCCGCAACCGGGCTGGGTCGAGCACGACGCCGAGGAGATCTGGGCCTCGCAGCTGGCCGTCGCGGTCGAGGCCCTGGCCAAGGCCGGGTTGGGCGCCAGTGACATCGCCGCCGTCGGCATCACCAACCAGCGCGAGACCACCGTGCTGTGGAATCGGCGCAGCGGGCGACCCATCGCCAATGCCATCGTCTGGCAGGACCGCCGCACCGAGCCGCTGTGCGTGCAGTTGCGTGCAGCAGGCCTGGGCGACGCCGTGCGGCGCAGCACCGGGCTGGTGATCGACCCGTATTTCTCCGGCACCAAGATCCGCTGGCTGCTCGACCATGTGCCCGGGGCGCATGTCGCCGCGGCGCAAGGCGAGCTGGCCTTCGGCACGGTCGATAGCTGGCTGCTGTACAAGCTCACGGCAGGCCGCGTGCATGCCACCGATGTCAGCAACGCCTCGCGCACGATGCTGTTCGACATCCGCCACAACGTCTGGGACCACGAGCTGTTGAAGGCCCTGCATGTGCCCGACAGTCTGCTTGCCGCAGGTCCATCCCTCGAGTCACGTCTATCGGCCACACCGATCCGTCGCTGTTCGGCGCCGCGATCCCGATTGCCGGCATCGCCGGCGACCAGCAAAGCGCCCTCTTCGGCCAGGCCTGCTTCAAGGCCGGGCTGGCCAAGAACACCTACGGCACCGGCTGCTTCATGCTGATGCACAGCGGCGAGCGCTTCGAGACCAGCGCCAACGGCCTCATCACCACGGCCGCCGCGCAGCCCAGTGCGACGCCGCAATACGCCCTCGAAGGCAGCGTCTTCATCGGCGGCGCGGTCGTGCAGTGGCTGCGCGACGGCCTGCACGCCATCAAGGGCAGCGGCGAAGTGCAGGGCCTGGCCGAGAGCGTGCCCGATGCCGGCGGCGTGATCTTCGTGCCGGCCTTCACCGGCCTGGGTGCGCCGTACTGGCAGGCCGATGCACGCGGCGCCATCGTCGGCCTGACACGCGGCAGCACGGTGGCGCACATCGCGCGCGCGGCGCTGGAGAGCATCGCCTTCCAGAGCGCCGCGCTGCTGCAGGCGATGAGCCGCGATGCGGTGGCCGCGGGCGCAGCGCCGGTGGCCGAACTGCGCGTCGACGGCGGCGCCTGCGTCAACGACCTGCTGATGCAGTTCCAGGCCGATCTGCTGGGCATTCCGGTGGTGCGGCCCCAAGTGATCGAGACCACCGCGCTGGGAGCGGCCTACCTGGCCGGCCTGGCCGTCGGCGTCTACGACAACCTCGACCAGCTGGCCGCGCAATGGCAGGTCGAGCGCCGCTTCCTGCCGACGCATGCCGCGCGAGCGTGCTGCCGAGCTGATGGCGAACTGGGAACACGCGGTGCGGCAAACTGTCGCCCCTTGACCCACCACTTGCAGAGGAATCGACATGACCCTGGCCCACAAAGCCAAGGCGATGGCGGCCGCACTGTGCCCGCTGATCGCGTTCATGGCCCCGGCCCATGCCGTCAAACCCGACACGCGCAACCGCACCGAGATTGCAGCCGAGTTCCGCTGGGACTTCAGCGCCATCTACCCGAACTGGGCCGCCTGGGAAGCCGGCCTGGCGGACATGGAAGCGAAGATGGACGCCTTCGCCAAGTTGAAGGGCACGCTGGCGCAGGGCCCGGCCGCGGTGCTCAAGGCCTACCAGGGCTATGACGAGATCGGCAAGCTGCAATACCTGGTCTACCGCTACCCGCAATTGCAGCGCGACGTCGATACCCGCGACCAGGCGGTGGCGGGGCGCTTCCAACGCGTCGGCGCAGTGTTCGCCAAGTTCGATACCGCCACCTCCTGGTTCACGCCCGAGTTGCTCAAGGTGGCGCAGCCGACGATGGAGAAGTGGCTCGCCGAGACGCCGGCGCTGGCGCCGTACCGCTTCACGATCCTAGACAACTACCGCCAGCAAAAACACGTGCTCGACGAGAGCGGCGAGCGGCTGCTGTCGCTGGCCGGTCAATTCAACCGCACACCGCAGGCCAGTTACCAGGAACTCAGCACCTCGGACATCAAGTTCCCGAGCATCCAGCTGGCCGACGGCAAGGAGGTCACGCTGAGCCCGGGCAATTACGGCGCGCTGCTCGAAAGCAACCCGAACCAGTCCGACCGCGCCAAGGCCGCGGCGGCCCATGTCGGCACCTATGGCGCCACCGCCAATACCTACGCCGCGATCTACAACGCGGTGGCCCAGCGCGACTGGTTCATCGCCCAGGCGCGCAACTTCCCGAGCACGCTGGACGCGGCGCTGGAGGGCAACCACATCCCGCGCCAGGTGGTCGAGACCCTGGTCGAGACCACGCGCGCCGGCACCGCGCCGCTGCAGCGCTACCTGCGGCTGAAGAAGAAGCTGCTCGGCCTGCAGGAGTTCCACATCTACGACAACTTCCTGCCGGTCTTTCGCAGCGACAAGTCCTACCCCTACGAGCAGGCACGCGAGGCCGTGCTGGCCTCGGTGGCACCGCTGGGCGCCGACTACGGCGCCAAGTACCGCCGCTTCGTCTCCGGCGGGCGCGTCGACGTCTACGAGAACGAAGGCAAGAAGAGCGGCGCCTACAACGCCGGCGTCTACGGCGTCGGCCCCTACCTGCTGCTCAATCACAACGACACGCTGGACTCGGTATTCACGCTGGCCCACGAGGGCGGCCATGCCATGCACACCGTGTTGTCGTACGAGACGCAGCCCTTCGTCACGGCCGACTACACCATCTTCGTCGCCGAAGTCGCCTCGACCACCAACGAGCGCTTCCTGCTCGAATACCTGCTGCAGCAGAGCAACGACCCGAAGGAGCGCTTTCTGCTGCTGCAGCACTCGGTGCAGGAAATCGTCAACACCTTTTACACCCAGGTGATGTTCGCCGACTTCGAGCTGCAGGCACACCGCCTGGTCGAAAAGGGCGAGCCGGTGACCACCGAGGTGCTGAATCAGATCTACGCCGGCCTGCTCAAGACCTATTACGGCGACGCAGTCACCGTCGACGATTTCTACAAGTTCACCTGGTCGCGCATTTCGCACTTCTTCGACACGCCGTACTACGTGTTCCAGTACGCCACCTGCTTCGCCTCGTCGGCGCAGTTGTTCAAGGCCATGACCAACGGCCCTGACGCCGAGCGCAGGGCCGCCACCGAGCGTTACCTGACCCTGCTCAGGAGCGGCGGCAACGACCACCCGATGGCGCAGTTGCGCAAGGCCGGCGTCGATCTGACGCAGCGCGCCACGGTACAAGCCGTGGTCGACCAGATGGACATGTTGGTGACACGCATGGAGGCCGAGGCGGCGAAGCTGCGCTGAGGCTGGTTTCGCCCATAAGGCCGGCTCGTCCCAGATGATGGGAGCCGCGGTGCGGCGTCGGCCCCGACCCGATTGTTCGCGCCGACCGGCTGTCGAACAATGCGGCCATGTACATCAGTGAACAGTTGTTGAACCCGAGCGCGGACCGCCTGCGCCTGTCGACCCAGCTCGGCGTCGAGCATGTGGTGCTCGACAACCGCGGCACCGAACTCGTCTCGGCCGCCAGCGGCGGCATCACGGCCTGGGACGCGGCCAAGTTGCGCGAGTACCGGCGCTGGGTCGAGGGCTTCGGCCTGACGCTCGACGTCTTCGCGCTCGATGTCGGCTCCATCCTGCTCGACTCGCTGGTCGACCTCGAAGGGGCGAAGAAGAGCCGCGACATCCTGGCCCGCAACATCGCGGTCGCGGCCGACGCCGGCATCAGCTGCCTGAAATACAACGTGCAGATGGTCGGCATCACGCGCACGGCGCTAAGCCCGGCCGCGGCGGGGCGATGAATTCGAGCTTCGTCCACGCCGAGTACTCGGCCGAGGACGACCGCAAGCATTCCTACTGGGGCGTGGGTTACCCGAGCCATGAATTCGCCGACGCGGCCGATTCGGCCGTCCTGTGCGGGCAGAAGCAGGCCCGCGACGTGCCGCCGGTGAGCGAGCAGGCGGGCTGGGACGCGATCGAGTTCCTCGTCGACGGTCTGGTGCCCGCCGCCGACGCCGCGGGCGTGCGCCTGGCCTGTCATCCGCACGACCCGGCCTACCCGATCGGCGGCCTGAACGGCATCGAGCATGTGATGGGCTCGGCCGACGGCCTGCGCCGTTTTCTGGCGCTGTCGAGCAGCCCGCGCCATGGCCTGAATTTCTGCCAGGGCACGGTGTCGGAGATGTTCCGCGAACCCGGCAAGGCGATGATCCCGGTGATCGAGGAGTTCGCCGCCAGCGGGCGCATCTTCATGGTCCATTTCCGCAACATCCGCGGCGGTTACCTCGACTTCCAGGAAACCTTCCCCGACGAGGGCGACGTCGACATGTTCGAAGCCATCAAGGCCTACCAGCGGGCCGGCTACAAAGGCCCGCTGTGCCCCGACCATGTGCCGGTGTCGGAGCTCGACGAAGGCCGCGAACGCTTCATGGCCTTCGCCCTCGGCTACACCCGCGGCCTGCTGCAGGCTGCCGGCGTGTGGCACGCGCCGCGGCGCTGAACGACAAACAACTCGCTCCATGGAGACCCAAATGATCCGTCGCACCCTCGCCGGCGCCGCTGCAGCGCTGGCCCTGTTCATGGCCCCTGCGTTCGCGCAGGACAACTGGCCGAGCAAGCCGGTCAAGCTGATCAGCCCGTTCCCGGCCGGCGGCACCAGCGACATCATGGCGCGCATGGCGGCCGAGGCGCTGACGCGCGAGCTCGGCCAGCAGTTCATCGTCGAGAACATCGGTGGCGCCGGCGGCACCATCGGCACGCTGCGCGCGGCCAAGATGACGCCCGACGGCTACACGATCGTGCAGACCGGCGTCGGCCAGAACGCGGTGGCGCATGGGCTGGATCCGAAGCTGGGCTACGACTCGATGAAGGACTTCGTCCACGTCAGCCAGGTTCATTCCGGCCCCAACGTGCTGGTGGTCCATCCGAGCACGCCGTTCAAGAGCTTCGCCGAGTTGGTGGCCTATGTGCGCAAGAACCCGGGCAAGCTGAACTACGGCTACACCCACGCCGCGTCGGGCCATATGGCGATGGAGTTGCTCAAGCTCGAGGCCAGCAAATGCCCACCCGGCGCCAAGGACTGCAACGGCTTTTTCATGGTCGGCATCCCGTACCGCGGCGGCGGCCCGATGATGCAGGACCTGCTGGGTGGCCAGATCCCGCTGATGTTCATCAACCAGGATGTGGCGCTGCCGCACGTCAAGGCCGGCAAGCTGCGCGCGCTGGCCGTCACCAGCCTGCAGCGCAACCCGCTGTACCCCGACGTGCCGACGGTGGCCGAGAGCGGCTTCCCGGGCTTCCAGGCGCTGTCCTGGTCGGGCCTATCCGCCATCAAGGGCACGCCGCAGCCCATCGTCGACAAGCTCGAAGCCACGATGCGCAAGATCATGACCTCGCCTGAAATCAAGCAACGGCTGGAGTCAGTCGGCTTCGTGGTGCCGGCCCCCGGCGCCAAGGCCTACACCGAGTTCGTCAAGAACGAGCTCGATCTGTGGACACGCGTGATCAAGACCGCGGGCATCAAGCCGGAGTGAAACGATGTCCAGAGTGATCGCCGCCAACCCGCTGGCCGCCGGCCTGGCCGCCGGTGAGGCCAGCACCGACCGCATCGAGTGGGTCAAGCTCTCGCTGGTGTTCCTGCCGCTGGCCACGCCGATCAGCGACGCCAAGGTGCTGACCGGCCGGCAGAAGCCGCTGACCGAGATCGCCTTCCTGTTCGCCGAGATCGCGACCCGCGAGGGCCACGCCGGCATCGGCTTCAGCTACTAGCAAGCGCGCCGGCGGCCGCGGCCAGTATGCGCACGCCAAGGAGATCGCGCCGACAACCTGATCGGCGAAGACCCGAACGACATCGCGCGGCTGTGGGACAAGCTGTGCTGGGCCGGCGCGTCGGTCGGCCGCAGCGGCCTGGCGACACAGGCGATCGCGCGCCTTCGACATCGCGCTGTGGGACCTGAAGGCCAAGCGCGCCGGGCTGCCGCTGGCCAAGCTGCTCGGCGCGCACCGCGACTCGGTGCAGTGCTACAACACCTCGGGCGGCTTCCTGTCGACGCCGATCGAGCGAGGTGCTGGAGAACGTCGCAGGCCCTGCTCGAGCGCGGCATCGGCGGCATCAAGATCAAGGTCGGCCAGCCCGATCCGATGATCGACCTGCGAGCGCGTGCAGCGCGGTGCACAAGCTGATCGATGGGCGCGCGTGCCATGATGGTCGACGCCAACCAGCAATGGGACCGCGTCACCGCGCAGCGCTTCGGCAGCTGGTCGAGCCGCTCAACCTGACCTGGATCGAGGAGCCGCTCGACGCCTACGACGCCGAGGGCCACGCCGCGCTGGCGGCGATGCTCGACACGCCGATCGCCACCGGCGAGATGCTGACCAGCGTGGCCGAGCACTGGCGAGCTGATCCGCCAACGCAGCGCCGACTTCATCCAGCCCGACGCGCCGCGCGTCGGCGGCATCACGCCGTTCCTGAAGATCATGGCGCTGGCCGACCACGCGCGGCTGCGCATGGCGCCGCACTTCGCGATGGAGATCCATCTGCACCTGAGCGCAGCCTACCCGCACGAGCCCTGGGTCGAGCACTTCGAGTGGCTGGAGCCGATGTTCAACGAGCGGCTGCAGATCAAGGACGGCCGCATGGTCGTGCCGAACCGGCCGGGCCTGGGTTTCTCGCTCAGCGAGCAGGCCATTCGCTGGACGGCCGAGAGCGCCGAGTTCGGCAAGCGGCCCTAGGGCTGCGCAACGGGTGCCGGCAAGTGCAGGATCAGCGCCGGTTTCGCGTCGGACGGGCGATCACGCCCGACGAGTTCGATGCGCTCAGCGACGCGCAACTCGCGCGCCTGGTACCCAAGGCTTACCGCGAGTTCTTCCCGGGCAAGGAAAACTGCGCCGACGGCCACTTCTACCTGCACGACGGCACGGCCTGGTGCTTCTACAAGGGTGATCTGCTCGACGACTGAGCGCGAGCGCGGCGCGTCGGCGTCAGCTCGCGCGCGCACGCCAGGCCTGCAGCGCCAGCAACAGCAGGGCGCCGCTGATCGAGCCGACCCAGAGCGGGCTGCCGGCCAGCAGCGCAGGCAACTGCAGCAGGGATTCAGGACTCTTCTGCTCGACGTAGCGCGCCAGCTCGAGCACCTGGCCGGCCGTCAGGCGCACCGCATCGTCGAGCGTGGCGCTGGCGCCGCGCCAACGCGTCTCAGGCAACAAGCTGGCGAAGGCACCGGCCGCGATGGCCACCAAGGCCAAGGGACCGACCGGCCGCAACAGGCCGTTGAGCAGGTGTACACGCTGCGGCGGCGGCGCATCGGCGAACAGGTCGGCTACCAGTGGCGCCAGCTCGGGGGCAGCCTTGAGGGCGCTGACGCGGGTCGGATCGCGGCGGTGACATGGGAGGGCCTTGCGATCAGTGGACGAAACAGCAGGGTAGCGCCCGCGTGTGACCGCCGAGTGTCCGCGAGGTGTGCAATTGCAAGCAATTCTTGCGCCTCAGGCCAGGCCCGCCGCCGCATTCACCGCCGTCGCGTCCAGGCCCAGCTTGCCCGCCGCAGTGAGGATCTCTTGCCAGGTGGTGCCGTCGACCGGCACGCCCTCGGCCGTGCGCAGCGTGCGCTTGGCGCGCTCGGGCTCACCGGCGATGAGCACGTCGTCGTAGCCCTCGCGCGGCGGCGAGGCCTTGACCCAATCGATGAAAGCCAGCGCCTCGGCCTCGAACGCGGTGCGGTCGCCGAGCACGGACGGGTCGACGAGCACGCTGAACATGCCGTTCAGGATGCGCTTCTTCGAGCTGTCGTGGTCACGCTGGGTCATGCCCGAGGACAGTGCGCCGCCGAGCAGCTCGGCCATCAGCGCCATGCCGTAACCCTTGTGCGCGCCGAACGTGAGCAGGGCGCCGAACGGCGGCACCACGGTGTAACGCGGGTCCTGCGTCGGCCGCCCCTGGTCGTCGATCAGGTGGTCGGGCGGCACCAACTCGCCCTTGTTCATCGCCACGCGGGTCTTGCCCTGGGCGATGATGCTGGACGCGAAATCGAGGATCACCGGCTCGCGGCCGGTGAACGGCACGCCGGCGCAGAAGGGATTGGTGCCAAAGCGCGCGTCGCTGCCACCGAAGGGCGCGACGATGGCGCGCGAGATCACGTTGACGAAGTGCATCGACACCAGCCCCGCGCGCCGCCGCCTGCTCGGCCCAGGCGCCGATGCGGCCGAGGTGGTGCGCGTTGCCCAGCGCGACGATGCAGCTGCCGTGTTCCTTGGCGCGGGCGATGCCCAGCGCCATCGCTTCCTGGCCGATGACCTGGCCGAAGCCCGCGCCGCCATCCAGCCGCAGCAGGGCGCCGGCGTCGAGCACGGTGCGCACATGGCTGTTGGGTTTGAGCCCACCTTGCAGATAGGCCTCGGCATAGCGCGGCAGCATGCCGATGCCATGCGAGTCGTGGCCGCTGAGGTTGGCCTCGATCAGGTTGCCGGCCACGGCCTCGACTTCGGCCGCGCTGCTGCCGAAGCCGCGAACGAAGATGCGAATCGCCGTATTCAGGCGGGCCAGGGCGATGGTGTGCATCAGGCTCATGCGGGTCTTTCCGGGGCTGTGGCGTCAGGTGCCGATCCTAGACTGAAGCGCCGGCGCCCCTGCCGTGGAGCGAAGCACACCATGACGATGCAACGACGCACCCTGCTGCTGGCCATCGCGGCCAGCCGCCATGCCCGCGGCGCACGCGCAACCCGCCCCGTGGCCGAACAAGCCGATCCGCTACATCGTGCCCTTCGCCGCCGGTGGCACGACCGACATCCTGGCCCGCGTGGTCGGCGACAAGCTCGGCCTCGCGCTGGGCCAGACCATCGTCGTCGACAACAAGGCCGGTCAGGGCGGCTCGGCCGGCGCGGCCGAACTGGCGCGCGCCGCGCCCGACGGCTACACCATCGGCGGCGGCACGATCAGCTCGCACGCCATCAACGCCACGCTGTACGACAAGCTGCCCTATGACCCGGTCAGCAGCTTCGAGCCGATCACGATGCTGGTCACGCTGCCCAACGTGCTGGTGGTTCACCCCAGCGTGCCGGCCAACAACGTGCGCGAATTGATCACCCTGTTGAAGGCCAATCCCAGCAAGTATTCGTTCGGCTCGGCGGGCGTCGGCACCTCGCAGCACATCTCGGGTGAGCTGTTCAACACCATGGCCGGCGTGAAGATGCAGCACATCCCCTACCGCGGCAGCGGCCCGATGATTCCCGAGCTGCTCGGCGGCACGCTGCCGGTGGCCTTCGACAACATCACCACGGTGATCCAGCACATCAAGGCCGGCAAACTGCGTGCGCTGGCGGTCACCACCGCCACGCGCTCGGGCGTGGCCCCTGAGGTGCCGACGATGGCCGAATCGGGCCTCGCGGGCTACGAGCTCAGTTCGTGGCAGGCGGTGTTTGCGCCGGCGGGCACACCGAGGCCGATCATCGACCGGCTCTACACCGAGATCGCCAAGATCCTGAAAATGCCCGACGTCGTCAAACGCCTGACCGACCTCGGCCTGGACATCTCGGGCATGCCGCCGGCCGAGCTCGCGGCGCTGATCAAGGCCGACGTGCCGCGCCTGGGCAAGGTGGTCAAGGACAGCGGTGCAACGGCCAACTAGCGGCAATTCCAGGGCGCTGCCGGTGATGCCTGACGGCATGGCTACAGTGTGGCCATGAAGAGCCCTGATTTCGTCAGCGTGCGCGAGGTCGGCCTGCGCGACGGCCTGCAGATCCTGCCGCGCGTGCTGCCCACCGCGCACAAGCTCGACTGGATCCGCGCCGCACACGCGGCCGGGCTGCGTGAACTCGAGGTCGGCTCCTTCGTGCCGGCCAGGCTGATGCCGCAACTGGCCGACACCGCCGAGCTGGTCGCCTTCGCGAAGACGCTTGCCGGGGCTGCGGCCCTCGGTGCTGGTACCCAACCTGAAGGGCGCCGAACGGGCGCATCGACGTGGCGGCGCATGCACTGCTGGTGCCGCTGTCGGCGAGCCACGCCCACAGCCTGGCCAACCTGCGCAAGACGCCCGACGAGGTGGTGGCCGAGATCGGCCGCATCGTCGACCTGCGCGACGCGAGCGGCAGCGACTGCCTGGTCGAGGTCGGCCTGTCGACCGCCTTCGGCTGCACGATCCAGGGCCGCGTCGAGCCGGCCGAGGTGCTGCGGCTGGTGCGCGCGGTGCTCGACGCCGGTGTCGACCGTGTCGGCCTGGCCGACACCGTGGGCTACGCCGATCCGCTGCAGGTGAAGACGCTGTTCGAGCAGGCGCTCGCCGTGGCCGGCGACAAGCTCTCCTGCGGCCACTTCCACGACACCCGCGGCCTGGGTTCGGCCAATGTGTTCGCCGCCTGGCAGACCGGCATCCGCCGCTTCGACGCCTGCACCGGCGGCATCGGCGGTTGCCCGCACGCACCCGGCGCGAGCGGCAACGTGGCCACCGAAGACCTGGCCTACCTGTTCGCCAGCATGGGCGTGCCGACGGGCCTCGACTTCGCGGCCCTGATCGCGCTGCGCGGGCAGATCGCACAATGGCTGGACGGCGAACCGCTGCACGGCGCGATCTGGCGCGCCGGCCTGCCCAGGACCCTCGCATGAACACCGGCACTGCGCACCAGATTCCGCAGCCGCTGAAGGGCCTGCGCGTCGTCGAGTTCACGCACATGGTGATGGGCCCGACCTGCGGCATGGTGCTGGCCGACCTGGGCGCCGAAGTGATCAAGGTCGAGCCGATCGAGGGCGACCGCACGCGCACGCCTGCTCGGCGCCGGGCGCCGGCTTCTTCCCGATGTTCAACCGCAACAAGAAGAGCATCCAGATCGACCTGCACAAGCCGGCCGGCGCCGCGGCCGCGCGGCGCCTGGCGGCCAGCGCCGACGTGGTGGCCGAGAACTTCAAGCCCGGCACGATGGCCAAGTACGGCCTCGACCACGCGGCGCTGTCGAAGGACAACCCGCGCCTGATCTACGCCAGCCTGAAGGGCTTCCTGCCCGGCCCCTACGACCACCGCACCGCGCTCGACGAAGTGGTGCAGATGATGGGCGGCCTGGCCTACATGACCGGCCGGCCCGGCGACCCGCTGCGCGCCGGCACCTCGGTCAACGACATCATGGGCGGCATGTTCGGCGCCATCGCGATCCTCGGCGCGCTGATCCAGCGCGGCATCAGCGGCCGCGGCATGGAGGTGCAGGCGGCGCTGTTCGAGAACAACGTCTTCCTGGTCGGCCAGCACATGCTGCAGTACGCCATCACCGGCCAGCCGGCCGCGCCGATGCCCGCGCGCATCAGCCCGTGGGCGATCTACGACGTGTTCACGGTCAAGGACGGCGAGCAGATCTTCCTGGCCGCGGTCAGCGATGCGCAATGGCTGACCTTCTGCGACGCGCTCGGTTTGCCGGACCTGAAGGCCGACCCGCGCTACGCGCGCAACAACGACCGCGTGCGCGCGCGGCGAGTTGCTGGCCGATGTTGCGCCAGCGGCTGGCCCCGCGCAGCGCGGCCGAGATTTCGCGCACGATGGAAGCGGCGGGCCTGCCCTTCGCGCCGATCATGAAGCCCGAAGACCTGCTCGACGACCCGCACCTGCTGGCCACCGGCGGCCTGGCCGACATCCGGCTCACCGACGGCGCACGCGCCGGCCAGACCGTGAAGACCACGCTGTTCCCGTTCACGCTCGACGGCGAACGCCTGGGCGTCAAACTCAACCCACCCCGGCGCGGCGAACACACGCGCGAAGTGCTGCGCGAGGTCGGCCTGGCCGATGCCGAGATCGACGCACTGATCGAATCCCACGCCGTGGCGTAAGCCCACCGGCCCGTCCATTTCCAACGGAGACCCACCGATGTCCAAGCCACTTCTGAATCGCCGCCACCTGCTCGGCGCGACGCTCCTTGCCGCGCTGGCCGCTGCCCGCGCTGGCGCAGGTAGGCGACAAGACGGTCAGGTTCATCCTGCCCAACGCCACCGGCTCGGGCGTCGACGCCATCACGCGCGCGGCGCAGCCGGCGCTGGCCAAGGCGCTGGGCTTCGCGGTGGTGGTCGAGAACCAGCCCGGCGCCGGCGGCATCGTCGGCCTGCAGGCACTGACGCGCGCGGCGCCCGACGGCATGACGCTGTCGGTGGTCTCGAACAACGTGGTGATCTTCCCCAGCGTCTACAAGACGCTGCCGTTCGACATGCCGAACGACTTCACGCCGATCGCCATCGTCGGCGCGACGCCGATCGTGCTGGTCGTCAACCCGAACAAGGTCGCGGCCAAGGACTCGAAGGAGTTCGCCGCCCTGCTCAAGGCCAAGCCCGACGAGCTGACCTATGCCTCGGGCGGCAACGGCACCATCCTGCACCTGGCCGCGGCGATGTATCTCGACGAAGCCGGAGCCAAGGCGCGGCACATCCCGTACAAGGGGGTCGGGCCGATGGTCACCGACCTGATCGGCGGCCAGGTCGACTTCGCGACCGCGGCCCTGCCCAGCGTGCAGCAGCACATCAAGAGCGGCGCCCTGCGCGCGATCGGTGTCGGCGACGGCGCAGCGCACCGCCGGCGGCGCCGGAGATCCCGACCTTCGTCGAGCAGGGCCTGCCGGGTTACGTCGTCGAAGCCTGGTTCGCGGTGGTCGGCCCCAAGGGCATGACCGCCGCCGACGTCAAGCGCGTGCACGAGGCGGTGAGCGCCGCCTTCGCCGACCCGGCGGTCAAGGAGGCGATGGCCAAGCAGGGCAACTCGATCAACATCAGCACGTCCGAGTATGCGCACCAGTACTTCCGCAGCGAGTTGGCGAAGTACGCCAAGCTGGTGAAGAAGATCGGGATCGAACCGCAGT
>CAVUGY010000029.1:0-134532 GCA_963741125.1 uncultured beta proteobacterium | reverse complement strand
GCCCATCGCGCCCAGGCCGATGAATCCGATCCGCATGCCTGCCCCCCTATTCCTTGACTGACCCGGTCAACCCTGACACGTAGTACTCGACGAAGAACGAGTAGATGAAGGCCACCGGCAGCGAACCGAGCAAGGCCCCCGCCATCAGCGAGCCCCAGTGGTAGACGTCACCCTCGACCAGTTCGGTGACGACGCCGACCGGCACGGTCTTGATCTCGGACGACGAGATGAAGGTCAGCGCGTAGATGAACTCGTTCCACGACAGCGTGAAGGCGAAGATGCCGGCCGAGATCAGGCCAGGCACCGCCAGCGGCAACACGATCTTGGTCAGGATCTGCCAGCGGTTGGCGCCGTCGATCAGCGCGCATTCCTCGAGCTCGTAGGGGATGGAACGGAAGTAGCCCATCAGCAGCCAGGTGCTGAAGGGGATCAGGAAGGTCGGGTAGGTCAGGATCAACGCCCAGCGCGTATCGAACAGGCCGAGCTGGTAGACGATGGCCGCCAGCGGGATGAACAGGATAGACGGCGGCACCAGGTAGGCCAGGAAGATCGACAGGCCGACCTGCTTGGAACCCGTGAAGCGCAGGCGCTCAATGGCGTAGGCCGCGAACACCGAGCACAGCAGCGAGACGAAGGTCGCCACCACCGAGACCAGCACCGTGTTCCACATCCACTCTGGATACGAGGTGTCGAACAACAGTTTCTTGAAGTGGGCCAGCGTCGGCGCGATGACCCAGAACGGATTGCCGGTGCGCGACAGCAACTCGTTGTCGGGCTTCACCGAGGTGATCGCCATCCAGTAGAACGGGAACAGCAGGACGATCAGGAAGACGATCAGCGGCAGGTAGATGGTGAAGAACTTGCGCGACGGCGTATCGAGATAGCTCATGCCGACGGTGTCGGCCGTCGAAGGAGCGTCGCCGTTGCTCATTTGTCGGCCGCCCCTTGCTGCCAGGCGCGGCGCTGCAGCCCGAAGTAGCTGAACATGATGGCGGCCAGCAGGAACGGCACCATCGCGATCGAGATCGCCGCGCCTTCACCGAGCGCGCCGCCAGAAATCGCGCGCTGGAACGACAGCGTGGCCATCAGGTGCGTGGCGTTGAGCGGCCCGCCGCGGGTGATGACGTAGATCAGCTGGAAGTCGGTGAAGGTGAAGAGCACCGAAAACGTCATCACCACCGCGATGATCGGCGTCAGCAGCGGCAGCGTGACATCGCGGAACTGCTGCCAGCGCGTCGCGCCGTCGATCGCCGAAGCCTCGTAGTACGAGGGCGAGATCGTCTGCAGACCGGCCAGTAGGGTGATGGCGACGAAGGGAATGCCGCGCCAGATGTTGGCCGCGATCACCGACAAGCGGGCGTTCCACGGGTCGCCGAGAAAATCGATGTACTTGTCGATGAACCCGAGCTTGACCAGCATCCAGCTGATGATCGAGAACTGGGCGTCGTAGATCCACCAGAAGGCGATCGCCGACAAGGCCGTGGGCACGATGTAGGGCAGCAGGATGACGGCACGGAAGAAGGTCTTGAATCGAATGTTGCGGTTGAGCAGCATGGCCAGCCACAGGCCGAGCCCGAACTTGATGACGCTGGCGACCAGCGTGTAGAACAGCGTGTTGAACAGCGCCAGTCGCGTAACCGCGTCGCCCCACAGGAACTGGTAGTTCTCCAGACCGACCCACTCGCCGGCGCGCCCGACCTTTGCATCGGTGAAGCCGAGCCAGAAGCCCAGACCGAGCGGGTAGGTCAGGAACAGCAGCAGCAACACCGCCGCCGGCAGCATGAACAGCAGACCGAGCGCGTTGCGATTGTTCTGGAGTCGTTCGAGGAAGCTCATCGCGCACAAGAGTTTCAAGCAGGCGCCGCGGATCCGGCTTTGCCGGTCCGCCGGCGTCGCCCCCTCGGGGGAGGCGGCCGTCAGGCCGCTCCGGGGGTCGTCAAACTCTGTAGTAGCGTTCGGCGCGCTTTTGTGCCCTTTCCATCGCTTCCTTCGGCGTCTTCGAGCCGCTGATGCCCTCGGCCACCATATTGACGATGATGAAGTCGGCCGCGGCACCTGCCGAGGCGTAGCCCAGCTTGCCGGCATAGCCGGCCGGCCGCAGGTTCTTCACCGGATCGCGGTACGGCGTGTGCTTCGGATCGGAAGTCCAGATCGCGGCGCTGGCGTAACCGGCCAGCGGCGTCGCGACATAGGCACCGGCACCGGTGAGCCAGGGCTCGAACTGCTCCTTTTCCATCATGAAGCGCAGGAACTCCTTGGCCGCCTGCGGGTACTTGGTGTACTTCATGATCATCTGGTTGAAGAACAGATGCGACTCGGTCGGCACGCCGACGGGCCCGATCGGGAAGGCGGCATGCTGGATATCGGACTGCAGCTCCTTGACCTTGGGATCGGTCGAGTTCTTGGTCGCGTAGTAGATCGAGATGCCGTTGTTGGTGACCGAGATCTGGCCGTCGAGGAAGGCCTTGTTGTTGTTCGGATCGAGCCACGACAGCGTGCCCGGGATGAAAGTCGCATACAGCTCCTTGCCATACTCGAGCGCCTTCAGCGTTTCGGGACTGTCGATCACCACCTTGTTGTTCTGGTCGACCAGCTTGCCGCCGAAGGCCCAGACCAACCAGTTGCACCACAGGCCGTCGCCGGTGGCATTGCCCAGCGCCATGCCGCCCGGTGTGCCTTTGGCATGCAGAGCCTTCATCATCTTCAGGAAGTTGTCGGTGTCTTTCGGGAAGCTGTCGAAGCCGGCGGCTTTGACCATGCTCTCGCGGTAGACCATCATCGAACCGGCGGCGCCGAGCGGCAGGCCGATCCACTTCTTGCCGTCGGGCTTGAGGAAGGCCTGACCGGCCGGGTACCAGCCGCCGTATTTCTTGCCGATGTACTCGGCGACGTCGGTCACGTCGAGCAGCTTCTCAGGGTACAGGTTGGCGTCGTCGTTGGTCGACAGGATGATGTCCGGCCCGGCGCCGGTGTTGGCCGCCACGGCCGCCTTCGGCCGCACGTCTTCCCAGCCCTCGTTGTCGACCCGCACCTCGATGCCGGTCTTCTCGGTGAACTTCTTGACATTGACCATGTAGGCATCGATGTCGCCCTGCACAAAACGGCTCCAGCGCAGCACGCGCAGCTTGGCGCCCTTCTCGGGCTTCAAGCTCAAAGCGGTCTGGGCGTGGACGGCGGGCGCCCAGATCGCGCCGGCGCCCAGCGCCGTGCTGGCGGCTACGCCGGCCGTGCCTTCCAGGAAGCGGCGGCGATTGAAGTGGTCCATTCGATATCTCCTTGCGTGTGGACGGTGCTCGGCACCAGGGTGTGAAAAGAGTGCGCCTTCAGGCCGCCAGCGAACGGCCGCTGGCGGCATCGAACAGATGGGCGCGCGATGCGTCGGGTTGCAGATGAATCACGCTGCCCGGCCTGAAGCTGTGGCGCTCGCGGAAAACCACCGCCAGCTCGGCGCCGTGATGGCGGCACGAGACGAAGGTGTCGGCGCCGGTCGGCTCGACGACCACCACCTCGGTCGGGATCGTGCCGCCCGGTGTGCCTTCGACGAGGACGAGGTGTTCGGGCCGGGTGCCGAAGATCACCGGCTGCGCGTCGTTGCCCGTGGTGCCGGCCGGCGCACCGACGCGCGTTCCGTCGGCCAGTTCGACCTGTACCGCCCCATTCACGCGCCGCAACGTGCCGGGCAGGAAGTTCATCGCCGGCGAACCGATGAAGCCGGCCACGAACAGGTTGGCTGGCTGGTCGTACAGCTCCAACGGGCTGCCGGTCTGTTCGATGCGCCCGTCCTTCATGACCACGATCTTGTCGCCCATGGTCATGGCCTCGATCTGGTCGTGCGTGACATAGATCGAGGTCGTGGACAGGCGCTGATGCAACTCCTTCAGTTCCGTGCGCATCGCCACCCGCAGCTTGGCGTCGAGGTTGGATAGCGGCTCGTCGTAGAGGAAGACCTGCGGGTCGCGCACGATCGCGCGGCCCATCGCCACGCGCTGGCGCTGACCGCCCGACAGCTGCCGCGGATAGCGGTCGAGCAGCGCACTCAGGCCCAGGATTTCCGCGGCACGGGCGACCTTGGCATCGGCGGCCGACTTCTCGAGTTTGGCCAGCATCAGCGAGAAAGCCATGTTCTGGCGCACCGTCATGTGCGGGTACAGCGCGTAATTCTGGAACACCATGGCGATGTCGCGCTGCTTGGGCACCACATCATTGACCACCTTGTCGGCGATGCGGATCTCGCCGCCGCTGATCTGTTCGAGCCCGGCGATCATGCGCAGCAAGGTGCTCTTGCCGCAGCCCGAAGGGCCGACCAGCACGGTGAACGAACCATCGGCGATCTCGATATCCACGCCGTGCAGGATCTCGACATCGCCGAAGCGCTTGGTCGCTGAACGGATGCTGACGCTGGCCATCGATGGAAGTCTCCGAATCCTATGGGGCGCTGCGCAATGCGTGGCATGACGCGCGGCACACTTGTATGATGACCTTAACACCATGTCAATGATCGTTTCAGCCCGGTCGGCCCCGAAAGGCCTCCGACGCGCAAGCGGCCCGCTATGCCAGACCGCGCGACTCGCGGCGATCGATGGCGTGAGTGTGATCGTGGCGTCGCGCCGTGTCGTCGAAGACGGCGTCGCGGCGCCTTGCGGCGCGCACGGGTGATGCGAGGCCCGGCCAAGATCCCGCTAGCGTGCCGATTGCGCCCGGCGCCATGAACGATCGCCGGCCCGTGCTCGGCGTCATCGCCGACGACTTCACCGGCGCCACCGACGTGGCCGGGATGCTGGTGCAGGCCGGCATGAACACCTTGCTGGCGATCGGCGTGCCGGCCGATCACGCCGCACTGGAGGCTGACGCGGTGGTGGTGGCGCTGAAGTCGCGCACGACGCCCGCCGCCGATGCCGTGCGCGACGCGCTCGCCGCGTTCGAGCGCCTGCGTGCCGCCGGTTGCCGGCGCTTTTACTTCAAGGTCTGCTCGACCTTCGACTCGACGCCGCGCGGCAACATCGGCCCGGTCGCTGAGGCGCTGATGGCCGCCCTCGGCGCCGATTTCGCGATTGCCTGCCCGGCATTCCCCGAAAACGGCCGCAGCGTCTACCGCGGCCACCTGTTCGTCGGCGATGCGCTGCTGTCGGACACCGGCATGCGCGAGCACCCGCTGACGCCGATGACCGACGCCAACCTCGTGCGCTGGCTGCAGGCGCAGACGCCGCTGCGCGTCGGCCTGCTGCGCCAGGACGCCGTGGCGGCGGGCGTCGACGCGGTGGCCGCGCGTATGGCGGCGTTGCGCACCGAGGGCGTGCGCATCGCCATTGCCGACGCGATCGACAACGCCGACCTGCGCACACTCGGTGCCGCCTGCGCCGACCTGCCGCTGCTGGTGGCCGGCTCGGGCCTCGCGCTCGGCCTGCCCGCCGCCTACGCCGCACGAGGCTGGGTGCGGCCCGACGCACAGGCGGCGCCGCTGCCGGCGGTCGGCGGATTCGCCGCGGTGTTGTCGGGCTCGTGTTCGACCGCCACCAACGCGCAGGTCGCGCATTGGCTGCAGAGCGCGCGGCCCGCGCTGCGCATCGACGCGCTGCAACTCGCCGCCGGCGCGCCGCTGGCCACGCAGGCGCTGGCCTGGGCCGAATCCGCGTTGCCGCGCGGGCCGGTGTTGGTCTACGCCACGGCCGACGCAACCGTGGTCCGGGCCGCGCAAGAGCAGCTCGGGCGCCGAGCGTGCCGGTGCCTTGGTCGAACATTGCCTGGCCACGATCGCAGCCGGCCTGCACGAGCGCGGCGTGCGCCGGCTGGTCGTCGCCGGCGGCGAGACGTCCGGCGCGGTCGTGCAGGCGCTGCAGGTGCAGCGCCTGCGTGTCGGCGCGCCGATCGACCCCGGAGTGCCCTGGACGCAGGCCGAGGGCCGGCCACTGCTGCTGGCCCTGAAGTCGGGCAATTTCGGCAGCCTCGACTTCTTCGCCAAGGCGCTGGCGCTGGTGCAATGAGCGACACGCTGCGCAACGAACTCGTCCGCGTCGGCCGCTCGCTGTTTGCGCGCGGCTACGTGCACGCCACTGCGGGCAACCTCAGTGCGCGCACCGACGGCGGCACCCTGATCACACCCACTGACGCCTGCCTGGGCTTTCTCGATCCGGCGCAACTGGCGTTCGTCGACGACGCCGGCGTACAGCAATCGGGCGCGCGCGCGAGCAAGACGCTGGCGCTGCACCGCGCGATCTATGCCGCCGATCCGACGGCGCGCTGCGTGCTGCACACGCACAGCACGCACCTGGTGGCGCTGACCCTGGCGGGCGTATGGAGCGAGGCGGCCGTGCTGCCGCCGATCACGCCGTACTTCGTGATGAAGGTCGGCCAGGTGCCGCTGCTGAAGTACCGCCGTCCCGGCGACCCCGAAGTCGCCAAGGAAGTGGCGGCGCTGGCCAGCGCCGCGCGCCAGCGCGGCGCGCCGATCCGCGCCGTGCTGCTCGAGCGCCTGGGTCCCGTGGTCTGGCACGACAGCACCCGCTGCGGCCATGGCCATCCTCGAAGAGCTCGAAGAGACCGCACGCCTGTGGCTGATGTCCAATCCCAAGCCAGCGCCCCTGATCAACGACAACTCGCCGAACTGCGCACGCAGTTCGGCGCCACCTGGTAGGACATCACGATGCCCCGCTTCGCCGCCAACCTGTCGATGCTCTACAACGAGCACGCCTTTCTCGACCGCTTCGCCGCCGCCGCGGCCGACGGCTTCACCGCCGTCGAGTACCTGTTCCCGTACGCATTCACGGCCGCCGACCTGGCGGCGCGGCTGCGCGACAACGGCCTGCAGCAGGTGCTGTTCAACGGCCCGCCCGGCGACTGGGACGCCGGCGCGCGCGGCATGGCCTGCCTGCCCGGGCGCGAGGACGAGTTCAAGCGCGGCGTCGAGCAAGCGCTCGGCTATGCCGCCGCGTTGCACTGCCCGCGCGTGCACGTGATGGCCGGGCTGGCGCCGCCGGGCATCGAACGCGCGAGGCTGCGCACGACCTACGTCGCCAACCTGGCCTGGGCCGCTGCGCAGGCCGCGCCGCACGGCGTCGACATCCTGATCGAGCCGATCAACACCCGCGACATCCCGGGCTTCTTCCTGAACCGGCAGGACCAGGCGCATGAGGTCGTCGCCGACGTCGGCGCGCGCGAACCTGAAGGTGCAGATGGATCTCTACCACTGCCAGATCGTCGAGGGCGACCTGGCCAAGAAGATCGAGAAATACCTGCCCGGCGGCGCCGTCGGGCACCTGCAGATCGCCGGCGTGCCCGAACGCCACGAGCCCGACGTCGGCGAGATCAACCACCCCTACCTGTTCGAGCTGATCGACAAGCTGGGCTGGGGTGGCTGGATCGGCTGCGAGTACCGCCCTCGCATCGCCACGCCCGGCGGCACCTCGGCCGGCCTGGGCTGGCTTCAACCCTATCGGAATCGAAAATCATGAAGCTACTCATCACCGGCGGCGCCGGCTTCGTCGGCGCGCGCCTGGCGCGCACGCTGCTGGCGCGCGGCACGCTGGCCGGCCAGCCTATCGATGGGCTGGTCCTGGCCGACCAGTTCGCACCTCCGGCCGACCTGTTGGCCGACCCACGCGTGGCGGCGCGCACCGGCGCGCTGCTGGCGCAATGCGCGGCGCTGGGCGCCGAGCGTTTCGACGGCGTATTCCACCTCGCCTCGGCGGTGTCGGGCGAATGCGAGCTCGACTTCGACCTGGGCATGCGCTCGAACCTCGACAGCACACGCGCGCTGCTCGACGCGATTCGCAGCGCCGGCAACAAGCCGCGGCTGGTGTTCTCCAGCTCGGTCGCGGTGTTCGGCCCCGACCCCGGCCGGCCGCTGCCCGACGTCGTCGCCGACGACACGCTGCCCGCGCCGCAGACCTCCTACGGCACGCAAAAGCTGATGTGCGAGCACCTGATCGCCGACTGCACGCGCAAGGGTTTCGTCGACGGCCGCGCCGCGCGCCTGATGACGGTGACCGTGCGCCCCGGCAAACCCAACGGCGCCGCATCGTCGTTCTTCAGCGGCATCATCCGTGAGCCGCTGGCCGGCGTCGAATCGGTGTGCCCCGTCGACGCCGGCGTCTCGCACCCGGTGTCGTCGCCGGCGCGCACGGTTTCGGGCCTGATCGCCGTTTATGAAGCGCCGCGCGACGCGCTCGGCGGCAGGTTGGCGCTGAACCTGCCGGCCTTGAACGTCACCGTGCGCGAGATGCTGGCCGCGCTCGAGGCCGTGGCCGGCCCCAAGGTGCGCGCCCTGGTGCGCTTCGAGCGCGACGAGCGCATCGCCGGCATCGTCGCCAACTGGCCCAAGGGCGCGAGTGCGCAACGCGCCGCCGGGCTGGGCCTGGCGCCGGAGGCCAGCTTCGCCGACATCGTGCGCCAGTACATCGCCGACTGCCGAGCGCAGCCGAATGCCGCCATCACCTTGAAGGGACTGGGCGCATGAACCAGCTCGACCTGAAGGGCCGGGTCGCCGTCATCACCGGCGGCGCGCAAGGCATCGGCTACGCCACGGCCGAGCGCATGCTGCAATCGGGCGCCGCCGTGGTGCTGTGGGACATCGACGCACCGCTGCTGGCCAAGGCGAAAGAGTCGCTCGCCGCGCTCGGCCGCGTTGCCGTGGCGCCGCTCGAACTCACCGACGCGGCCGCCGTCGCCAAGGCCAGCGCGCAGGTGTTGACCGATTTCGGCCGCATCGACATCCTGGTCAACAACGCCGGCATCACCGGCGGCAACGGCACGACCTGGGCGCTGGCGCCCGAGGTCTGGCGC
The DNA here is from genome assembly GCA_963741125.1 of uncultured beta proteobacterium. Lineage (GTDB taxonomy): Bacteria > Pseudomonadota > Gammaproteobacteria > Burkholderiales > Burkholderiaceae_C > CADEEN01. The sequence continues at coordinate 125,754 of CAVUGY010000029.1, read as the reverse complement.
CGGGTGCTCGAGGTCAACCTGGTCGCGCCCTACCTGACCTGCCGCGCCGTGGTGCCGCAGATGTTGAAGCAGGGTTACGGCCGCATCGTCAACGTGGCCTCGGTCGCCGGCAAGGAGGGCAACCCCAACGCCAGCCACTACAGCGCCAGCAAGGCCGGCCTGATCGCGCTGACCAAGTCGCTGGCCAAGGAAACGGCGACCCAGGGCGTGCTGGTCAATGCCGTGGCGCCGGCCGCGGCCAAGACCGCGATGTTCGCGACCATGACCCAGCAGCACCTCGATTTCATGCTCGGCAAGATTCCGATGGGCCGCTTCGTCGAGCCGCACGAAATCGCCGCCGCCATCTGCTGGCTGGCCAGCGAGGACTGCTCGTTCACGACCGGCTCGGTGCTCGACCTGTCGGGCGGCCGGGCGACGTACTGAGCTATAGCTGGCGCCAGCGCTCGATCAGCTCGCCGAAAGTTTGCCGCGATTCGTCGTAGGCGGCCGTGAAGTCGCGGCTCCTGCAGCCGCCCATCTCGTGCACCAGCTGCCGGCCGGCGTCGACGCTCAATCGGCGCGACAGGTCCAGCAACTCGGGGGTGGTCGCCTCGGGCGGCAACGGCGGCAAGGCCGCGCGCCAATCGGGCGCCGGCGTACCACGCGGGCACAGAGTGTCGAGCGAGCTCAGCAGGTCGGCGTGAAACATCAGTTCGCCGATCAATTCACCCACCGCGTCAGCGCCATCGGACGGCTCTTCACTCTGGATGGCAATGGCGCTCGCGGCCGCGCATAACAGCGCGGCGGCAGCAGCACGGGCCAGCCAAGGGGAAGGAGAAGGTGCGATGCGCATGGTGGGCATAGCTTGTGCGGCGAGTTTAGAACCGGCCTGCAGCGTTGCCACGCCCCCGTTCTTGGGGTGCCGGTGTCAGTGCCCCCTTCACAGATGGTCTCCCCGCCAACGCCAGCGACCATGGACCACGCGGTCCGGGCCGGCGTTTAATCCAGGGTTAAGTCCGGCGCTGGTTCAATGTGGCGCCCGCATGCACCGTCCCCAATGACCCCACCGCCCCCACTCCCGTCGACCCTCACCGCGCAGCCTGTGCCCAGGCATAGCTCACCGGCCTGGGTGCTCGGCGCGCTGGCCGCCTGGCTGCTGCTGACGATCTGGGTTCGCCCGCTGGCGGTGCCTGACGAAGGCCGCTATGCCAGCGTGGCCTGGGAAATGCTCTCGGGCGATTGGCTGGTGCCGACGCAACATGGCCTGCCGTTCTTTCACAAGCCACCGTTGACGCATTGGATCGGCATGGCCGCGATGTCGCTGTTCGGCCCCCAGCCCTGGTTGTTGCGACTGGCCCCCGCCCTGGGGGCCTGGTTGATGGGCGCGGCGCTGTGGTTGGCGCTGCGGCGCTGGCGCGACGTGCGCAGCGCCGGCATCGCGCTGTTGGTGCTGGCCACCAACCCGCTGTACTTCATCGGCGGCCAGTTCATCAACCACGACATGCTGGTCGCCGGATGGGTCACCGTGGCCAGCCTGTGCTGGGTACGCGCGTTGGAAGCACCGGGCCGGGCCTCGCTGCGCTGGCTGCTCGCCGGCTGGGTTGCGGCCGGGCTGGGGTTTTTGTCCAAGGGCCTGATCGGCGCCGTGCTGCCGCTGCTGATCGTCGGGCCGTGGTTGCTGGCGCAGCGGCGCTGGCGCGATGCACTGCGCTTGGCGCATCCCGCCGCGGTGCTGGCGGGCCTTGCCGTGGCCCTGCCCTGGCCGCTGCTGATGCAGCAGCGTTATCCGGCCTTTTTCGACTACTTCATCGTCGAACAGCATTTCCGCCGTTACAGCGGCGCCGGCTTCAACAACCCACAGCCGTTCTGGTTCTACCTCGTGCTGCTGCCTGTGCTGACGCTACCCTGGAGCCTGTGGCTGCCCGCGCTAGGCAGGCGCTGGCGCGCGAGGCAAGGGGCGCCTGCCGAGTCCACCGCGCCTGCGCTGACGGGACTGTGGCTGTGGTGGGTGGTGGCCATCGTCCTGTTCTTCTCGCTGCCGCACTCCAAGCTCGTCGGCTATGTGCTGCCGGCACTGCCGGCGTGGGCCGCCTTGCTGGCCTGGGCCGCGGCGCCAGGGCGGCGCTGGCCGCTGGCGGCGGCGGGCGGGGCGCTGCTGTGCATCGGCGCGGCGACCGCGTTTGCCGGCCTGGCGTACCGATCCAATCGCGACACCGCTCAGACGCTCGCGCGCTTGGCACGGCCGACCGACGTGGTGGTCTTCGTCGACGCCAGCTTCTACGACGTACCGATCTATGCGGCGCTGGCACAACCAGCCCTGGTGGCCAGCCAGTGGGACGACAAGGCGGCGATGCACACCGACAATTGGCGCAAGGAGTTGGCCGATGCCGCGCGCTTCGACCCGGCGCAGGCTCGCGCGCGCCTGTGGCCCTTGGCACGACTGGCCGAGCTCGCCTGCCGCGGCGTGACCAGTTGGTACCTCGTCGATGCCGGCCGCAGCGCACTGCTGCGCGACGTGCCCGGCGTGGCATTGACGCTGCGGGGTCGCAACAGCGAGCTCTGGCGCGCCCCGGCGCAGGCCTGTACTAGCGGCGGCGCGGGCGGCTGAGCATGGCGCGCTTGCTGAAGTACGCCCTCATCGGCACGCTGGCCACCGCGACCCATTACACGCTGCTCGCCGCGGCGGTCGAACTCGCTGACTGGCGACCCGCGCTGGCCGCCGGCGTCGGTGCCGCGGTCGGCGCACAGGTCGCCTTCCTCGGCAATCGCTGGTTCACCTTCGCGCACCGCGGGCCGTGCTGGTCGAGTTGGTGGCGCTTCCAGGGCGCGGCGTTGATCGGCGTGGGCGCCAGCAGCGCACTGGTCGCGCTCGGTGGCGTGGTCGGCGTGCACTACATGCTCGCGCAGATCGTGGCCACGCTGCTGGCGATGTGGCTGACCTTCGCCATCAATCGGCGTTGGGCCTTTGCCTGAAACAGAGCGCACGATGGGCAGGTTGCGGCGGACGCTGCGCAAACTCGGCCCGGGCCTGATCACCGGAGCGGCCGACGACGACCCGAGCGGTATCGCCACCTACTCGCAGGCCGGGGCCCAGTTCGGCTACTCGATGCTGTGGACGGTGGTCTTCACGCTACCCCTGATGGTGGCGATCCAGATCGTCAGCGCGCGCATCGGCTATGTCACGCGGCGCGGCCTGGCCGCCAACATCAAGGCCGGCTTTGTGCGCGAGGTGTTGCTGGCGGTGGTCGGCATGCTGCTGCTGGCCAATACGCTCAACGTGGCGGCCGACATCGCCGCGATGGCCGAGGCCTTGCGCCTGCTGGTGGGCGGTTCGGCACATGTCTACGCGGTGACCTTCGGCTTGCTGTGCCTGGTGCTGCAAGTCTTCCTGCCCTACCAGCGTTACGTGCGCTGGCTGAAGTGGCTGACCTTGGCGCTGCTGGCCTACGTGGCGGTGGCGTTCACGCTGCGGCTGGATTGGTGGCAAGTGGCCGCCGCGGTGGTCGATCCGCGCGAGCTCATCGCGGCCAAGGGCCACGACGTGTTGCTGATGGTGGTGGCGGTGTTCGGCACCACCATCAGCCCCTACCTGTTCTTTTGGCAGGCCGGGCAGGAAGTCGAGGACGCGCAGGCCGGGGGCGAGGCGCCGCATACGGCGTTCGAAGTCCGCCACCACCTGCGCCGCATCAAGGTGGATACCGTCGCCGGCATGACGATCTCCAATCTGATCGCCTTCTTCATCATTCTCAGCACCGCCGCAACGCTGCACGCCAGCGGCGTGCGCGAGATCCAGACTTCGGCGCAGGCGGCCGAGGCCCTGCGTCCGCTGGCCGGCGAGCTGACCTTCCTGCTCTTTGGCCTGGGCATCATCGGCACCGGGATGCTGGCCGTGCCGGTATTGGCCGGCTCGGCCGCTTACGCCGTGGCTGAGGCCGCCGGCTGGCGCGGCAGCCTGTCGCTGCGACTGGACCGCGGCGAAGGCCGCGGTTTTTACGGTGTGATCGCCACGGCCACCGTGGGCGGCGTGATCCTGTGCTTCACGCCGCTCGACCCGGTCAGGGAACTGTTCTGGTCGGCCGTGCTGAACGGCGTGATCGCGGTGCCGATCATGGCCGTGATGATGCTGCTGGCCACACGCCACGCCATCATGGGCGAGTTTGTGATCGGCCGACCTCTGCGCCGGCTGGGCTGGCTGGCGACCGCCGTGATGGCGGCGACGGCGATCGCCATGATCGCGACGCTCTGAGTGCGCGCGCCCTCACGCCTTGTGCGTGGCCACGATGACACCCGCCGCCTGCAGGTCGGCAGCGAAAGCCGCGCTGGCCAGGTAGGCCCATTCGCGCTCACGCGCCGCGGCGATCGGGTCGCGGTGGGCTTCGGGCGAGCGCCGTCCGGGGTGGCAGAAGATCAGCCCGCCCGCAGGCGGCAAGTGGGCCAGCCAGCCGCGCATCAAGGCACGGTAGTCGGCCTGCTCGAAATCGTAGACACCGAGCAGCGCGCTGTTGGTTGGCACGACGCGCAGCTGCCCCAATGCGCGCGCCAGCGCCCGGCCGCCGGTCCACTCGATGGCCAGGCGCTTGAGCAGGAAGCCGGGGCCCGGCACACGGCCGGTCGAGCGCAGCGCGGGCCGGTGCGCTTGCTGCTGCAACCAGTCAAGCACCAGGCTGCGAATGCCGGGCAGATGGTGTACATGCTGGTGGCCGTCGACGAAGTCGGGCGCGCGGCCGGTGACGGCGACGAAGGTGTCCCATTGCGCCCGCAATTCGTCGCCGATCGCGACCAGCGGCAGGCGTCCGCGGTACGCGGCGACGATGCAGGCCTGGATCGTCGGCAACACCGGCCAGCGCTCGCGCAAGGCGGCGCACAGGGGCCGACCATCGGTCAGATTGAAGTGCAAGCCGGTCGCCACGCCTGGCGGCCGCGTGGCCAGTTGTGGGCCGTCGACAGGCCAGGCCGGGGCATTGGTCAGGCACGACATGGCGCTCAGCCGACCGCGCCGTGCCAGCTCGTCGATGGCCACGTCCACGCCCGTCGACAGACCGTAGTCGTCGGCGCACAGGGTCACCTCGCGAGTCATGCGGCCAGGTCTTGCCGTATCCGCGCCGGCTGCCGCAGCGCGTCCAGGCCACAGCCATGCACCTCGCCGAGGATATAGACCGGGCGTTGCTTGACTTCGTCGAAGATGCGCCCGACATACTCGCCGAGTATGCCCACCGACAGCAGCTGGATGCCGGCCGAGAACATCAGCCCGGTGACCAACGTGGCCCAGCCCGGTACGTCGTGCCCGATGATGAAGTGTTCAGCCACGATCCACAGCCCGAAACCCATTGCGGCCAGCGCGATGCAGGCGCCGAGCCCGCTCCAGACCCTCAGCGGTGCATTGGTGAACGCTGTGATGCCGGTAAAACCCAGCGCGGCCAATCGACGCAGCGTGAAGCGGCTCTTGCCGTCACGCCGCGGCAGCGGCGTATAGGGCAGGACCTCGGTACGGAAACCGACCCAGGCATACAAGCCCTTCATGAAGCGGTTGCGCTCGGGCAACGCGCGCAGCGCGTCGGCGACACGCCGGTCCATCAGGCGGAAGTCGCCGGCGTCGACCGGGATCTCGACCGCACCCGGGCGGTTGATCAGGCGGTAGAACAGCCAGGTGCCGGCACGCTTGGCCCAGCCCTCGTCGTCGCGCGAGCGGCGCGCGGCGCAGACCATGTCGGCCCCGCCGCGCCAGGCCTCGAGCATCGGCGCGAGCATCTCGGGCGGGTGCTGCAGGTCGGCGTCCATCAGGACCACCACGTCGCCGGCGGCGTGGTCGATGCCGGCCGTCAGTGCGGCCTCCTTGCCGAAGTTGCGCGACAGCCGCAACCAGCGCACACCGGGCACGCTGGCCCAGCGCGACAGCACCGCCGGCGAGGCATCGCGGCTGCCGTCGTCGACGACCAGAACCTCCCACTGCGGGACCAGGGCCTGCAACTGGCGGGTCAGTGCGGCCAGCAGCGGATCGAGATTGGCGGCTTCGTTATAGGCCGGAACGACGCAGCTGATGCGCGGCGTGCCACGCACAGGGTTCAGTGGATTGGCCATCATGCAGTCCTCGCCGTCTGGCCTTGCGGGCGCCGAGGCGCAGGGCCGTGAATCGCGGGTCATGGTGCACGGCCTCGACTTAAAGCCTGCTTAAGACCGCCAACACCCGCCGCCATGGTGGCCCCTATGATGGAGTGTGCACCTTGCGCTCCCGAAGATGCGAGTACTGTTGATCGAAGACGACACCATGGTCGGTCAGGCCATCGAAGTAGGCCTGCGCCGTGCCGGCTTTACCGTCGACTGGGTCACCGACGGTAACGGCGGTGACGCCTCGCTGGCCCACCACGACTACGACCTGGCGGTGCTCGACCTCGGCCTGCCCGGCCGCGATGGCTTGGCCGTGCTGCAGCGGCTGCGTCAACGCGGCCAACAGCTGCCGGTACTGGTGGTCACCGCTCGCGACGCCCTGCCTGAGCGCATGGCTGGGTTCGAAGCCGGTGCCGACGACCTGTTGCTCAAGCCGTTCGACCTCGAGGAGCTGGTGATGCGTGTGCGCGCGCTGTTGCGACGCGCGGCCGGCAATCCGCAGATGGTGCTCGTGGCCGGCACATTGACGCTGGATCCGGCACGCCGCCTGGTCACGCTGGCGGGTCAGCCGGTCGACTTGTCGGCACGCGAATTCGCGGTTCTCGAAGTGCTGATGCAGCGCCCCGGCGCCGTGCTGTCGCGCCAGGAGCTCGAAGACTCGATCTACGGCTGGGGCGAAGAGGTGGCCAGCAATGCGATCGAGGTCCACCTGCACCATCTGCGGCGCAAGATCGGCGGCCACCGCATCCGCAACGTGCGCGGCGTGGGCTATCGCATCAGCAACGAGGCCAACTGAATGCGCTCGATCGAGCGCCATCTGGCCTGGTGGATCCTCGGCTGCCGCCGCCGTCGGCGCGCTACTGCTGGGCGGCGTGGCCTATCGCGTGATCCTGTCCGACCTCAACGAGGCGCTGGACGAAAACCTGCGCGCCGTCGCGCTGGCCGTCGCCGAGCATGGGCCGGCGCCGGCCGCTGGCGCTGCGCCGGCGCCCGCGCGCGCCGGCGGGGACGCTGCGGCCATTGTCGTCGTCGAGTGGACACCGCAGGGGCACATGACGTTCAGCTCCGACGCCCGGGTGGCACTGAGCTTTCGCGACCAGGCCGGTCTGGAGCGTCAACGCCTGCAAGGCACCGACTGGGACACCTACACCGTGGTCAACGCCGCGCATGTGGTGCAGGCCGCGCAACGTGCGCAGTTCCAGCAGCAAGAGGCGGCCGAGGCCGCGACCAGCCTGTTCCTGCCGTTCTTGCTCGTCGTCGGCGTGACCGCGGTGCTGCTGATCCTGGCCCTGCGCCACGGCCTGGCGCCGCTGGACCGCACGACGGCAGAGGTCGCCGCACGCAGCGCCACCAGCCTGGCGCCGATCGACACCGCCCATCTGCCCCGCGAGATCGCGCCCTTGGTACTGGCGCTCAACGGCCTGATGCAGCGCCAGGCCGACTCGCTGCAAGCGCGCCAGCGCTTCGTCGCCGACGCGGCGCACGAGCTGCGCACGCCGATCACGGCGCTGCGCCTGCAATTGCAATTGCTGCAGAGCGCCGATGACGAGGCTTCGCGACAGACCGCCGTCGAGGCCTTGCAGGCCGGTGTCGGCCGTGCGCAGCACCTGGTCGAACAACTGCTCGACCTGTCGCGCGCCGAACCGGGCGCAATGCCTGCGCCCTTTTTGCGCCTGGAACTGGCCCCGTTGGCGCAATCGGCCGTCGGCCGCTGCAACGACAGGGCCGAGAATCGGGGCATCGATTTGGGCGCACGCATCGAGTCACCCGGCGCGCTCGGCGGCGACGCGGAGCAGCTGCGCGTGCTGCTCGACAACCTGGTCGGCAACGCATTGCGCTTCACGCCTCGCGGTGGGGTGGTCGATGTCATCGTCGCCGATGCCGACGGCTGCGCCGTGCTGCGGGTCATCGACGACGGCCCCGGCATCGCCGCCGACGCGCGCGAGCGCGTATTCGAGCGCTTTCACCGCGCGCCGGGCGTCGCCCCGGCACATGCCGGCGAGAATGGCAGCGGCCTGGGCTTGGCCATCGTCAAGGCCATTGCCGAACGGCATGGCGCACAGGTGACGCTGCACACCGGCGCCCGCGGGCGGGGACTCGAGGTACGGGTGGTGTTTCCTCCCATCGGCGCCGCGCCCTGAGGCGAGATCGGCTCAGCGTTCCGTCACGCCGAGTTTGTCGAGCAAGCCGTTCAGTTCGTCCAGCGAGCCGAAGGCGATTGCGATCTCGCCCTGCTCGCCGCGCTTGGTCTTGCGCTGCACCCGAATCTCCACCGCCGCGGTCAGACGGTCGGCGAGCGCTTCTTCCAGACGCACGATGTCGCGCGACTTGTCGTGCCGCATGCGCATCAACGGCGACTGCCGCCCGGCGCTGCCGCTGGCTTGCCGAGTGACCAGTTTTTCGGTCTCGCGCACCGAGAGGCTTTTCGCCGCGACCTGGTTGGCGGCCAGGATTTGTTGCGCCGGCTCCAAGGCCAGCAGCGCCCGGGCATGGCCCATCTCGAGCTCGCCCGCCATCAGCATCTGCTGCACCGGCGCGGCCAGGTTCAACAGCCGCAGCAGGTTGCTGGCCGCGCTGCGCGAGCGGCCGACGGCCTGCGCCGCCTGCTCGTGCGTGAGATCGAACTCGTCGATCAAGCGCTTCAGGCCCTGCGCTTCTTCGAGCGGGTTCAGGTCTTCGCGCTGAATGTTCTCGATCAGCGCCATCACCGCGGCGGCCTCGTCGGCGCACCACCTTGACCAGCACCGGCACTTCGCTCAGGCCGGCAATACTCGCGGCGCGCACGCGACGCTCGCCGGCAATGATCTCGTAATGCGTGGCGTCCAATGGGCGCACGAGGATCGGCTGCATCACGCCCTGGCTCTTGATGCTCTGCGCCAGCTCGTGCAGCGAGCCCTCGTCCATGCGCGTGCGCGGCTGGTACTTGCCCGGCCGCAACTGGCTGAGCTTGAGCGTGCGGGGGGCGCCCTCGTCGCGCGGCGCAGCAGGTGCGTCGCTGACCTTGGGGCCGAGCAAAGCTTCGAGCCCCATGCCGAGGCCTTTGGGTTTCTTGGTGACCATGGGGCATGATTGTCGGCGATGACGCCGCGCTCATCAGCCTGGACAGCTAGGGTGCGGGGCCATGCCTGGCCAACAACTCCGACAGCAGGGCCTGGCCGGCCGGCCAGTCGCCCAAACCCGACTCGCCGTTGATATGGCCGGCGGCTCCGAGGCCGATCTGCCGGGCCCCCCATTCGCGCACCAGGCGCGCGCTGCGCTCAGGCCCGCTGAAGGGGTCGTCGTCGCTGGTCACGGCCAGCGCAGCGAAGGGCAAGGCGCGCCGCACGATGGGCCGCCAAGGCCGCAGGTTGGGCGGCATGTCGTCGCGCTCGATGTCGGGCGGCGCCACCAGCAGGGCTCCCTGCACGCGCGCGCTGTGCGCTGAGTGCGCGGCCCATGCAGCTGCCAGATGGCAGCCCAGGCTGTGCGCCACCAGCACGGCCGGCCCATCCTTTTCAAGCAGCACCTCCTCGAGCCGCGCCATCCAGTCGCCGCGCTTGGGCCACAGCCAATCGCTTTGGGTCACGCGCTGGTAACCGTGCAACTGCTCCCACCGGCTTTGCCAATGCGCGGAGTCGGAGTCGAGCCAACCCGGCAGCAACAGCACGCGCGGCGGGATCATGTCTTATCCTTGGACAACTGCATCGGGATATTCTGGGCCTGCCATGAAAAAGCACACCGTGTTCGTCGACGGCCAGGAAGGCACCACCGGCCTGCGCATCCACGAGTACCTGGCCGCACGCAGCGACATCGAGGTGCTGAGGATCGATGGCGACAGGCGCAAGGACGCCGGCGAACGCGCGCGCCTGTTGAACGCCGCCGACGTGGCCTTCCTGTGCCTGCCCGACGCCGCCGCCAGGGAGGCCGTGGCGCTGGTCACCAACCCCGCCACCTGCGTCATCGACGCCAGCACCGCGCACCGGGTGGCGCCGGGCTGGGTCTTCGGCGTCCCCGAATTGGCGCCCGGCCAGCGCGACGCGCTGCGCCAAGCCAAACGCATCGCCAATCCGGGCTGCCATTCGACGGCCTTCATCGCCCTGCTGCGCCCGCTGGTCGATGCCGGCATCGTGGCGCGCGACCTGCCGGTGACTGCGACTTCGATCACCGGCTACTCGGGCGGCGGCAGGAAGATGATCGAGCAGTACCAGGCCGGCGGCAACCCGCAGCTGCAAGCGCCTCGCCCTTACGGCCTGAAGCTCAGCCACAAGCATGTGCCGGAAATGATGGCCTACAGCGGCTTGACGGTGAAGCCGGTTTTCATGCCCATCGTCGGCAACTTTTACAAGGGACTGGCCGTCAGCGTGCCGCTGCATCTGTCGCAACTCGGGCCCGGTATCGATGGCGCCGCCTTGGTGCGCGCCTTCGAGCGTCACTACGAAGGCGAACGCTTTCATCCGCGTGATGCCGTTGTCGGCCCCGGCGCATGCCGAACCCAGTTTCTTCGACGTGCAGGGCGCCAACGACACGAATCGAATCGACCTCTTCGTCTTCGCCGACGACAGGCAGGCGATCCTGATCGCACGCGAAGACAACCTCGGCAAGGGCGCCAGCGGCGCGGCGGTGCAATGCATGAACCTGCACCTGGGGTGCGACGAGGGCCTGGGGCTTTAGTCGGCGGGCTTGGTGCCTGGCGCCACCCGGTAGTGGTAGCTGTAAGCGTCGGCGAAGCCCAGGCGCTGGTAGACGCTGCGCGCGGCGTGGTTCTGGCCGTCAACCTGCAGGTAGGCATTGCGTGCGCCCTCCTCGCGGGCCTGCACGAGCAGACGCGCACAAAGCTGTCGCGCCAGGCCCTGACCGCGTACAGGCTCGGCGGTAAAGACGTCGTACAGGCCGACCAGGTCGGCTTCCCGCGCGAACTGGCCGCAGGCGAGCAGTGCACCGTCGCTTTCGCGGCGCAAGGCCAAGGCACGAAACGGCACCGGCGAAAGCTCGAGTCGCTGGGCATGGGCCTGGCGCTGGGCCAGCGGCGAGCCGCGTAATTGGCCGACGGCCTGCGCAAAAGCACTGTGGCCCAGCGCTTGCACGACCAGTCCGGACGGCAACGCTGGAGTGTCGAGTGCATCGAACGAGGAGCAGACCATTACGCGGGTGTCCTCGATGCGCGGCCAGTCGCGTGCCTCCAGCTGCGCATCGAGGTCGCGCGGCTGGCTGAACGGGGTGACGCGCACGACCATCGGCAAGCGGGCATCGGCGAACACCGCACCGGCTTGCGCCAACTTGTCGGCCAGCGGCAGCACGCCGGTGGCCACGGCATTGACGCAGCGCGCGCGCTTGGCCTTGCCGGGAGAGAAACGAACCAGCCAGCCGTCGAGCCAGCGCTGCTGCGGCGGCGCGCTGGCATTCAAGCCGGCATCCTCGATACGCGACAACAGCGGCGGGAAGAAACTGGGCGCGAGGCCGGCGCTGACCTTCATGCGAGCGTCTTGACGCGCTCGACCATCTCGCGCGCGAATTCGATGTAGGCCACAGCGCCCCTCGAGGTCGGGTCGAAGACCACGCCGGCCTGGCCGTAGCTCGGCGCCTCGGCCAGGCGCACGTTGCGCGGGATCAGGGCCTTGAAGACCTTGTCGCCGAAATGCGCTTCGAGCTGGGCACTGACCTGCTGCTGCAAGGTGATGCGCGGGTCGAACATCACGCGCAGCAGGCCGATGAGCTGCAGGTCGGGGTTCAGATTGGCATGCACCTGCTTGATGGTGTTGACCAGGTCACTCAAGCCCTCGAGCGCGAAGTACTCGCATTGCATGGGCACGATCACGCCATGCGCGCTGCACAGTCCGTTGAGCGTCAGCAGGCTCAGGCTGGGCGGGCAGTCGATGAGCACGAAATCGTAGTCACCCTTGACGCTAACCAGCGCCTCGCGCAGGCGCTCGTTGCGACGCTCCAGGGCAACCAGCTCGACTTCGGCGCCGGCCAGTTCGCGGTTCGCGCCCAGCACGTCGTAGCCGCCCTTGACGCTGGGCCGCTTGGCCTCGGCGATGGTGGACGACTCGAGCAACACTTCGTAGACACTGGGGTCGAGCTTGCGCTTGTCGATACCCGAACCCATCGTGGCGTTGCCCTGCGGGTCGAGGTCGACCACCAGCACACGCTGCCCGACGGCCGCCAAGCCCGCAGCGAGATTGACGGTGGTGGTCGTCTTACCGACCCCGCCCTTTTGGTTGGCGATGCAGAAGATGCGCGTCATGCGCATCAGTTTCGCATCAATCGCGGACCAGCCTGATGCCGAAGCCGATCAGGAAGACGCCGGCCAGCCGCTCAAGCCAGCGTGCGGCACGCCTGTGCGCACGCACCTGTGCGGCCACCGCGTTGGCGAAGGCACACAGGATCAGGCAGTAGGTCGCGGTGACGATGGCAATGGTCGCGGCCATGGCAGCGAATGTCGGCAGGCCGCGATGCGTGGCCGGGTCGATGAACAGCGGAAAGAAGGCCATGTAGAACACGATCGCCTTGGGATTGAGCAGGGTGATGAAGAAGGCTTGTCTGGCGTAGTGCGCGCGGCTCGATGCCGAAGTTGGCAAATTCGGGTGACGCACTGCCATCACCGCGCGACAGCATGAGCCGCAGGCCGATCCACCCCAGGTAGGCCGCGCCGGCGTATTGCACCGCCTTGAAGGCCACCGGGTAGGCCGCCAGCAACGCGGCCACACCGGCCACGGCCAGCCACAGCAGCAGCTGGTCGCCGAGAATCACGCCCAGCGTGGCCGCGGCACCGGCGCGAAAGCCGCCCTTGCCGGTGGAGGTGAGCAGCGCGAAGGTGCCTGGTCCCGGCAGCGCCAGGAAGAGCAGGATGGCGGCGCAGAAGGCGCCGTAGTCGTGAATGCCAAAGAGAGGGCCGGACATGAGGCGGCGAGGTTACCGCACGGCCGCGGCTGAACGACAATCGCGCCCCATGAGCCCCGAGCCCTTTCCCGACGAATCGAGCCGAGCACCCGCCGAGGCACCGAAGGTTGCGCTCGACGCCCCACCTGCAATGGCGGGGAACGACAGCACGACTATTGCGTCAGCGACGTTGCCCGATCCAGCGGCCCCATCCTCGCCCCTGGCGCCTGCCCCCGCAATCACTGCCGACGAGACCTTGGCAAACGCATCGGAGCTGTCGCCCGCCGCAGCCTTGCCGAACGCATCGGAGCTGTCGCCCGCCGCGTGTGGCGCGCGCCTGGTCGAGTTGTTCCCCGCGTTGTTCGCGGCACCTGGTGGGCCGGGGCCGGTCAAGCCGATCAAGCTGCGCATCCACGCCGACATCCAGGCTCGTGCGCCGGGCCTGTTCAGCAAGCGCATCTTGGGTGTCTTCTTCAGCCGCCACACGACGAGCAACGCCTATCTGAAGGCCTTGACGCTCGCGCCGCACCGTTTCGACCTCGACGGCCAGCCCGCCGGCGAGATCAGCGACGAACATCGCCGTCTCGCAGCCGAAGAGCTGGCGCGTCGCCATGCGCTGGCCGCCGAGCGCCGCGCCGCGCAACGCCCACCGCAGCGCGACCGGCCGGCCGCCGAGGGCTCGAAACCCACGGACACCGGTCGCGAGCCGCGTCCGGACCGTCGCCCAGGCCCGCGTCCCGAGGGACCTCCCGGGCCACCCGATCAGGGGCCTGATCGGCGACCGGGTCATCGGCCTGTGGCGCGCCCTACGCCGCGGCCGCCGGGCAGCGCGCAGCGATTCCAGCGCCCGGTTCAACCCGGCCGCGAACAGCCGGTGTCGGCGCGCGACGCGCGGCCCGCAAGGCCGCTACGCGTCGCCGACGGCGCTGCTCCGCCCGCCGCCGCTCGTCAGCCGCAGCCTGAGCGAGCGCCGCTGTCGCCGCGCAGGGAATCTGCCGCCCCCCTGCCGCTCGATGCCGAGCAGCGCGAGCGCGCCCTGCTGTTGCGCAACTTCGAATCGAGCCCGCTCAGCAAGGCCAATTTCTGCGCCCTCAAGGGCCTCACCGAAGCGGCGCTCGACGCGACATTGGCGCAGGCGCAGGCGGAACGCGGGCTGGCTTCGACCGCGCGACCCGGCGTCGGCAGCGGCCGCGGGCGCTAGCCGGGGCAGGCTGCGGCGGCGCCGATGGCCATGCGGTCGCGCAGCCGTTCACCGCGCCGCGGAGGCCTGCCGCTGCACCGGTAAGGCCACGGCATGCTGCACGTCGGCAGCCAGGGCCTGCGCACGAATCGTGCGCTGCGAGTCCATCATCGCTTCACGCACGGGGCGATACAGATCGGCCGCCGAGGCCAATTCGCCGGCGTCACGGGCGCGCAGGTATTCGGCCCGAACCTGCGCGCGCGACAGCGGTTCGGATTTCGGCTCAGCCGCTTGCGCACCGAGGCCGAACGTGGCCAGCAGGGTGGCGGCCAGCAGGCTGGTGCGAAGCGACGCGACAGCTGGGGTGGTCATGGCAAATCGTCCTTTCCGTGGGTTGTGAACACCCTGCGCTGGTGGCGCTGGGCACGCCATTGGCTTGGCGTGGACGAGACTCTAAGAATTGCCGATTCAGGAATAAAGTAGCGCAACGGCAATGGATCCCTGCTAATTCGGCCGCAATGGAGGGGTTGGATGGACAGACTGCAGTCGATGCGCGTGTTTGCCCGGGTCGCCGATCTGGGCAGTTTCGCTGCGGCCGCGCGGGAGCTGGACCTGTCCGGAACCGTGGTCACTCGCCTGGTCGCCGACCTGGAGGCCCACCTGGGTGCCCGTCTCATCAACCGCACCACGCGCCGCCTGGCCCTGACCGATACCGGCGAGTCGTTTCGCGAGCGCCTGCGACACATCTTGAGCGAGCTCGAGGAGGCCGAGGCGCTGGCCGGCGCCGCCACCTCCGAGCCGCGCGGGGTGGTGCATGTGCTGTGCCCACCGGCCTTTGCGGTGCACCAGCTCGCGCCGCTGCTGCCGGCTTTCAAGGCGCGCTTTCCGAAGGTGGCCATCGACCTGAGCGCGCCAGGGCCGGTGTCCACGGTCGACGACAGTTTCGACATCAGCATCCTGTTGCTCTTTCAAGAGGCGCTGCAGGGCGAGTTTGTGGCCCGCTTGTTGGCACGCTCCGCCTGGATCGTGTGCGCTTCCCCGGCCTACCTGAACGAGCGCGGGCGACCGCGACACCCGGCAGACTTGCTGCATCACCGGGCGATGGTTCCGAGCAGCGTGCGCGGCGTGTCGTTTCGCGCCGATGCGAGCCTGGACGCTGCGCCAGGCGGGTCGGCCTCGCCCGCGGAGCGGGCCCGGACCGTGACCTTGGACAGCGTTCGTGCCACGCTCAGCACCAGCCACATCGACACGCTGTATGCCGCCGCGCGCGCGGGCCTGGGTATTGCCGGCCTGCCGTCCTTCGTCGTTCACCCCGCGCTGCAGGATGGCAGCTTGGAGCGCGTGCTGCCTGACTGGCATTTGGCGCAGGGCCACCTCTACCTGGCGATGCCGACGCGCAAATACGTACCCGCGCGCACGCGTGCGCTGTGGGACTTCTTGCTCGAAGCCTGTGGCGGCGAGGACAAAGACCCTTGGCTGGCCTGAGCTGCTGCGCCTGCAGCACTCAATGAAAGTCGCGTGAACGGGTGGCCAGGCCGCCGAGCCAGGGCGTCATGTCGACCAGCCTGCGTGCGATCAGGTGCATGCTGCCGTCTTTGGCCTGCCATTGGCCCGCGACAGCCAGCAGGCGCGAGCGCAGCAGCGCCGTACGCTGCCGTTCGCGCACATGGCGCCAGACGATGATGTTGACGCTGCCGGTCTCGTCTTCCAGAGTGACGAAGATGACGCCCTTGGCGGTCTCGGGTTGCTGGCGCATGGTGACGATGCCGCAGGCCCAGGTGCTGGCGCCGTCTTTCAGCAAGGCCAGTTGTTCAGCGCTGCGCCAGCCGCGTTGAGCCAGGCGGCTTCTGAGCAGCGCCAGGGGATGGCGGCGCAGCGTCAGGCCAGTGGCGGCGTAATCGAGCGTGATGGCTTCGCCTTCGGGGGCTTCGAACAGATCGGGCTGTTCGGCTGCGCGTTCGACGATCGGCGCCTCGGCGAGCAGGGCGGCGTTGTCGAAGCGCTCCTGGCCCGCCGCCGTCCAGAGCTGACGGCGGCGGTGGCCGGCCAGTGACTGCAGGGCATCGGCCTGGGCCAAGGCCTGCAGGTCGCGTGCGTCGAGCCCGGCGCGGCGCGCGAGGTCGTCGACGCCGGCAAACCGCTGCACGTGCCGCGCCTGCGTCAGGCGCTCGGCAGCGGCCTGCGCCAGCGAATCGACAAGCCGCAAGCCCAGGCGCACCGCCGGGTGTGCGCCGCCATCGCTGCGCCGCTCCAGGCTGCAATCCCAATCGCTAGCACCCACATCCACCGGCCGCACCTCGACGCCATGCCGCCTGGCGTCCTGCACCAGTTGCGAGGGCGCATAAAAACCCATCGGCTGCGAGTTGAGGAGCGCAGCCAGGAAGATCGCCGGCTCGTGGCACTTCAGCCACAGGCTGACATAGGCCAGCAGGGCAAAGCTGTAGGCATGGCTTTCGGGGAAGCCGTAGTCGCCGAAGCCGCAGATCTGCTTGAAGATGGCGTCGGCAAAGTCGGCGTTGTAGCCCTTGCTGGCCATGCCTTGTTTGATGCGCGTCTCGAACTGTTCGACATGGCCGTCGCGCCGCCAGGCCGCCATCGCCCGGCGCAGGCCGTCGGCCTCGCCGGGCGTGAAGCCGGCGGCGATGACGCAGATCTGCATCACCTGCTCCTGGAAGATCGGCACGCCCAGCGTGCGCCCGAGCGCGGCGTCCAGGGCGGGATAACGCGACGGCTCGCTGCGGCCGGCGGCGGCCTCGGCGCGGCGCTTGAGGTAGGGATGCACCATGCCGCCTTGAATCGGGCCGGGGCGAACGATCGCCACTTCGATCACCAGGTCGTACAGGGTGCGTGGTTTCAGCCGCGGCAGCATGCTCATCTGGGCCCGGCTTTCGATCTGGAACACACCCACGGTATCGGCGCGGCAGGCCCTCTCGAACGAGGCCGCGTCGTCCTGCGGGATGTCCTGCATGCGCCAGCGCTGGCCATGCCAGACGGTCATCAGGTCGAGCGTGCGACGGATGCACGACAGCATGCCCAACGCCAGCACGTCGACCTTCAACAGGCCCAGCGATTCGAGGTCGTCCTTGTCCCACTGAATGACGCGGCGATCGACCATCGCGGCGTTTTCGATCGGCACCAGGCGCGAGAGCTTGCCCGCGGCGATGACGAAGCCGCCGCTGTGCTGCGACAGGTGGCGCGGAAAGCCGCGCAGTGCGGCGATCAACTCCAGCCAGCGCCGGGTGACCGGCGCATGGGCGTCGATGCCGGCCTCGGCCAGGCCCAGCGCCAGGCGATTCGGGTCGTCGAACCAGTGCACCGAGCGCGCCAGCGCGTCGATCTGCGGCTCGTCCAGGCCGAGCGCCTTGCCGCTGTCGCGCACCGCGCCGCGCGTGCGGTAGGTCGACCAGCGCGGCGGCCAGCGCGCAGCGCTCGGTGCCGTACTTGGTGTAGATGTACTGGATGACCTCTTCGCGCCGCTCGTGCTCGAAATCGACATCGATGTCGGGCGGCTCGTTGCGCTCGCGCGAGATGAAGCGCTCGAACAGCAGCGTGGTGTGCATCGGGTTGACTTCGGTGATGCCCAGGCAATAGCAGACCGCCGAGTTGGCCGCCGAACCGCGGCCCTGGCACAGGATGTTCTCGCTGCGCGCGAAGCGCACGATGTCGTGCACGGTGAGGAAGAACGCTTCGTAGCGCAGCGCGGCGATCAGCTCCATTTCCTTTTCGATCTGCGCCTGCACCGAGGCCGGCGTGCCCTGCGGATAGCGTTCGCGCGCGCCGAGCACCGTCAGCGCGCGCAGGTGCGCGATCGGCGTGCTGCCCTCGGGCACCAGCTCGGCCGGGTATTCGTAGCGCAGCTCGCTCAAGGAAAACGAACAGCCCTCGGCGATGCGCAGCGTGGCCTGCAGCCACGCCGGCCGGTACAGCTGCACCAGCCGCAGCCGCGAGCGCAGATGCTGCTCGGCATTGCGTGCCAGCGCGAAGCCGCAGTCGGCCAGCGGCGTCTTCAGGCGCACCGCGGTCAGCGTGTCCTGCACCGGCTTCCTCGAGCGCAGGTGCATCAGCACGTCGCCCGCGGCCACCAGCGGCAGGCCGGTGCGCTCGGCCAGCGCGTCCAGGCGTTCGACGAGCAGCGAATCATCGGCGTACAGCAGCAATTCGACGGCGACTGCCGCGCGCTCGGCAAACGTGGCCTGCAGCCAGCGCGCTTGCGCCAGCAGGACCTCGGGCGGGTCGTCGCGGCGGGGGATCAACAGCGCCTGGCAGCCCGGCGCACCGCGCAGATGCGGCGCGCCGCTGTCGAGGTCACGCACGGTGAGCCGGTACTGCCCCTTGGCGCAGCGCAAGCGCGCCAGCGTGATCAGCTCGCACAGATCGCCGTACCCCTCGCGATGGCGCGCGATCAGCACCAGCCGGCAGGCCGGCGTGGCGCCCTCGGCCTGCAACTCGAACTGGCTGCCGATCAGCAGCTTGATCGTATGGCCGGTTTCGCTCTGTCGCTTGGCCTCTTCGTGCGCCCGCACCACGCCGGCGACCGAGCACTCGTCGGTGATCGCGATGGCCGCATAGCCGAGCTGGGCGGCGCGCGCGACCAGCTCTTCGGGATGCGAGGCGCCGGTCAAGAAGCTGAAGTTCGAGCGGCAATGCAGCTCGGCGTATCCCGGTAGCGCCTCGAGCGGCGAAGCCGCTTCGGGGGTGGGCCACCTCATCCGAACAGGCCGTGCAGATACCACTGCGCCACATCACCCCGCCGCTCGCGAAAAACCCAGCGCAAGCGGTGATCGCACCCAACGGCCACGTGGTAATCGCGGCTGACCGGTTCACCGTCGAACCAGCCGGCCTCGATGCGCTCGGCACGACTGCGCAACGTGAGCGGGCCGCCGTGCAGGGGGCGGCCGGCCCGTTCCTGCAGGCGCAGCGGCTCGGGCAGCAGCCAGGTCGGGCGCGAAGGGGTGGACAAAGGCCCTTCGATGGAGGGGGTGCTGCTCGTGGCGGCACTTGCGGGCCCGGTGACCATGGCCCGCTCGGGCCGGTGGTCGGCTTGCAGGCTCAGGCGCTGCACGCGCTCGGGACCCAGGCGTGCGCCGAGGCGGTCGATCAAGCTGCGGCTGTCATCGCTACCGTGGTGCTGCGGGTCGCGCCACAGGGCGGCCTCGCGGCCGGCGTGGTTCACCGCTTCTTCCAGCCTCAATGTCAGTGCATACACCGGCGCCGGCAGGGTGGTGCGCTGCAAGCGCTCGCGCAGCAGCAGGCTGATTTGTTTGGCCTCGCGCGAGGGCTCGCCCAGGCCGACGCGCACCACGGTGTCGGGCAGCGATTGGCGGCGACTGGTTTCGTGGCGCAGGTGCAGCGCGATACGCGAAGCCGCCAGCCATTGCTGTGCCAGCCAACCGGCGAGCGGAGGCACCAGACGCTCGGCCGCGAAGACCAGCATCGCAGCATCGTCGGCGCGGTGCAGCAGTTCGAGACCGAGCTCGAAGGTGAGGGGTGGCGCGAACCAGGCGCGCGGGTCAGGCACTTCGCCGTAGGCCTGCGCCAGACGTTCGAGCAGCAGGCCACCACCTCGGCGTTGCAGGCCGGCGCGCGGCAGCGCGCGCACGTCGGCCAGCGTGCGACAGCCGATGCCAAGCAGCAATTCGGCCGTACGTTCGGGCAGGTGCCAGGCGGCGAGCGCGGCGGCCAAGGGTAGGGCGTCCAGGCGCTGGCGGGTGTGCTGAGGCCCGGCCGCCACAGGGTCGATCGCGGGGTCCATCACAGGAGCGGCGGCGGCACCCCGCTGCCGCGGCTCGCCTGGTGGCACCCGCGCCAACAGCGATGCCGCGCTCGCCGTGGGCGCCAGCGCCATTTGCGCCGCATGCACGCCGCTGGCGCGCACCGTCGCCCGCAGCGCACGGGCCAGCCCACGGGCGCCCCCGAACAGGCGCAGCGAAGCGGCCCCTTCGAGCAATACACCGTCGGCCTCGATCACCACCGCCGGCGTGTAGCGGGCCAGCGCCAGCGCGAGCCGTTCGACAAACGCCGCTTCGCGCGCCGCGTCGCGCGGCAACAGTTGCAGGCCAGGTAGCAGTGCCGCCGCACTGGCCGCGCTCATGCCCGGCCGCACACCAGCCGCAGCAGCGATGCGACAAGCCAGCAGCACACGCTTCTGCTCAACCACACAGCGCGCCGACTCGCCGCTTTGTGGCACGGCGGGCAACGCGGCAAGCAAGGCCTCAAGCGGCAATGCGCTCAGGTGCAGCGCGAACCACAACATCGGCGGACTCCGACAAGGACAACACCGCCATCGCCGGCGCCGGCGCAACCCGCACCTGTTGCAAGGCCCTGCGGGCAGGCAGGCCCGTCATCGGCAGCGTGAGCCGCAGCGGTGCCGCCATCGCCGGGCCCCGGCGTTTGAACACCGTGACCGCCAACTGCCCCAAGGCCACCGGCTCCAGCGCCAGGCGCAACGGGGCCGGCGACGACTGCGCCCGCGCCGACGCCGGGCGCAGCGCAAACAGCGGGCAGTTGCCCTCCTCTAGCGAGGCCAGATGCAGGCGGCGCAGCGCCGTGGGCAGGGTGGCTGCCCGTTCTTCGCCCTGCCACCACAACACCGCCGCGCAGGCTCCCGAGCGCAGCCCCTGCTCGGCAGCCCAGGCGGCGTCGGCGAGCGAGCCGGGGGTGATGATCATCAGGCGCTCCAGCCGCAGCCCGAGCACCTGCAGCGCGGGCGCGTAGGGCACCAAGGGCGGCGCGATGCACAGCACGCGGCCGGCATGGCCGAGGTCGCGCGCCAGCACGGGCGCGAGGAGGCGCCATTCGCCGCTGCCCGGCGCCGCGAGCAGCAATTCGGTCAAGCCTGCCGCGGGCCAGCCGCCGCCGGGTAACTCGGCGTCGAGTGCAGCAAAACCGGTGGAGCGGGCAAAGCTCGGCGCCGAGACATGGGCCACCCGGTCGGCCAGCCACAATGCCGGGGCGTGCTCGCCCGCCGACAGGCTGGCGAGCACCTGGGCCGCACGGGCGGGGTCGGAAGGGGCAAAGCTCGACATCGCAGGGGATCGGAAGCGGAAAATAGAACTGTGTATTTATACAGCTATTATCCCAGCTTGTGCCAGGGCGTTTTTCTCAGTCGGCTCGATGGGAGGCGCCTGCCGTGAGTGACGCGGAACCAACCCGCACAGGTCGCCGAGGCCAATCCCCGGCCCCCGGCGCATGAGTCACCGGCTTATGCGGGTCTCATCCACACCAGGCAGCGCTCGGCATCGAGGCCGGGGACCTTGATCGGTTCCACGTGGAACACAACGACGTCGACAGGCAGGGTGGCCAGTTCGTCGTCGGGGCGACGGCCCTTCATCGCCAACCACAGGCCCCCCGGTGTCAGCAGCGGCCGAGTCAGGCGCACGAAGTCGGGCAACGAGGCAAAGGCCCGCGCCGTGATCACGTCAAACGGCGGGCCTGGCAGCGCTTCGACGCGGGCGTGCAACGCATGCAGGTTGGGCAACGCCAACTCCGCCGCCGCCTGGCGAATAAAGGCCGCCTTCTTGCCGACCGTGTCAACACAACTCACATCCCAGACCGGCTCAGCCACCGCCAGCACCACGCCCGGCAGACCGCCGCCGCTTCCCACATCGAGCAGGCGACAGCCGCCCGCGCCCACTTGGCGGCGCAGGGGTCCGACCACGGCCAGGCAATCGGCCAAGTGCTGCACGCGCATCCGTGCCGCGTCGCGCACTGCGGTCAGGTTGTAGGCCGCATTCCATTTGCGCAGCAGCGCGAGGTAGGCGATCAGGCGCTCGACCGCCAATTCAGGCAGCGCCAGCCCAAGGCTAGATGCGTCACGCCGCACGGCCTCGGATTCAGTGCCATGCCCGGCACCGGCGGCCGAGCGCGACTTGGTCACGCCGCCTCGTCGCTGGCGGGCGGCTCGTTGGCCGCGAACCCCTTGAAGCGACCCTTCCTCAGGTGTACCAGCAGCAGTGAGATCGCGGCCGGTGTGACGCCGGCAATGCGCGAAGCCTGGCCGAGCGTCTGCGGGCGATGGCGGCTGAGCTTTTGTCGCACCTCATGGCTGAGGGCGGCCACCTGGGCGTAGTCCAGTTCGGCCGGCAGGCAGAGCCCCTCGAAATGCACTGCGCGCTCGACCTCCTCGATCTGCTTGTCGATGTAGCCGGCGTATTTGGTGGCGATCTCCAGTTGCTCGACCACGGCGGCGCCCAGAGGGGCGCCAAGTTCGGCCATCAGCGTTTCACGTGAAACAGGCGCCGTGTCAGGGCAGGCAATCGACGCGATCTCGGCGACGGCATCGAAACCGATGCCCGGCCTGCGCAGCAGATCGGCCAGGCTGTGCTCGTGTTCCAGCGCCTTGCCGAGCAGACGCTGGGCGGCAGCCGCAGGCAAGGTGCCGGGGTGGACCCACGTCGACTTCAGCCGTTCGGTTTCACGTGAAACCGCGTCGCGCTTACGGTTGAAGGCCGCCCAACGTGCATCGTCGATCAGCCCGAGCCGCCGGCCGCTATCGGTGAGACGAGCATCGGCATTGTCTTCGCGCAGTTGCAGCCGAAATTCGGCGCGGCTGGTGAACATGCGGTACGGCTCGGTCACGCCTTGTGTGACCAAGTCGTCGACCAATACGCCGAGATAGGCCTGGTCGCGCCGCGGCAGCCATGCCTGCTCGCCCTTGACCTGCAAAGCCGCATTGATGCCGGCGAACAGGCCCTGCGCGGCCGCCTCTTCGTAGCCGGTGGTGCCATTGATCTGGCCGGCGAAAAAAAGGCCTTGGATGGCACGTGTTTCAAAACTGGTCTTCAACCCGCGCGGATCGAAGTAGTCGTACTCGATGGCGTAGCCCGGGCGCAGGATATGGGCGTGCTCGAGCCCGACGATCGACTGCACTGCCGCCAGCTGCACGTCGAAAGGCAGAGAGGTCGAGATGCCGTTCGGGTAGACCTCGTGTGTTGCCAGACCTTCGGGCTCAAGAAAGATCTGGTGACTCGACTTGTCAGCAAAGCGGTGGATCTTGTCTTCGATGCTCGGGCAATAACGCGGGCCCACGCCTTCGATCACACCGGTGAACATCGGGCTGCGCGACAAGCCCGCACGGATGATGCCGTGCGTCTGCGGGTTGGTATGGGTGATCCAGCAAGGCAACTGGCGCGGGTGCATCGCGGCCTCGCCCATGAAGCTGAATACGGGCAGCGGATCCAAGTCGCCGGCCTGCTCGACGAGTTTGCTGAAATCGATTGTGCGGCCGTCGATGCGAGGCGGCGTACCGGTTTTCAGCCGACCCTGCGCAAGCTTCAATTCCTTCAGCCGCGCCGACAAGCCCAGGGCAGGGGGATCGCCCGCGCGGCCGCCGCTGTAGTGCTGCAGGCCCACGTGGATTCGACCATCCAGGAACGTACCGGCCGTTAGTATTACGGTCTTTGCACGAAAGCGAACACCAACTTGCGTAACAGCGCCCGCAATCCGATCACCTTCTAGCCACAGGTCGTCGACCGCCTGCTGGAACAGCCATAGCTTGGGCTGGTTTTCCAGCCGGCGACGGATCGCCGCCCGGTACAGCACGCGATCGGCCTGCGCCCGGGTCGCGCGCACGGCCGGCCCTTTGCTCGAGTTGAGGATGCGGAACTGGATTCCGGCTTCGTCGGTGGCCAGCGCCATCGCGCCGCCGAGCGCGTCGACCTCCTTGACCAGATGGCCCTTGCCGATGCCGCCAATCGACGGGTTGCAACTCATCTGGCCCAGCGTCTCGATGTTGTGCGTGAGCAGCAAGGTGGAGCAACCCATGCGCGCAGCAGCCAGCGCGGCCTCGGTCCCGGCATGGCCGCCGCCGACAACGATGACATCGAACTGTTGGGGATGAAGCACGGAGTGGATCGCAGCAGCCGTCGGCTGCCGCGCACTGGGTCAGTGCCTCAATTTTAAGCGGACCTCAGCTACCGCGCCCGGTCGTCGGCACCGATCGCAAATCCTGCGCCACGCGCCCGTCGCCGAGCACGATCACGCGCGTCGGCGCTGGCGATCGTTTCGGGTCTGTGGGCCACGATCACACGCGTGAGTTGGAGTTGCCGCACCTGTCTGGTTGACGATGCGTTCGCGCTCGACGTCGAGCGCACTGGTGGCTTCGTCGAGCAACAGGATGCTCGGCCGCTTGTACAGCGCCCGGGCCAGCAAGAGGCGCTGCCTTTGCCCGCCAGAGAGACTGCCCCCCATGTCGCCAATCAGCGTGTGATACCCCATCGGCATGGCCACGATCTCGTCGTGCACCGCAGCCAGCCTGGCGCACTCGGCGATCCATGCGAAGTCGGGCGCGTCGTCGAAGAAGCAAATGTTGTCGGCCATCGAGCCGGCGAACAAGGCGTCGTCCTGCATCACCGTACCGACCATCGTAGCGCCAGCGCGCCAGACCCAATTGCGCCAGCGGCAGGCCCCCGATGCGCACCTCACCCGCAGCCGGGGCATGGATGCCGAGCATCAGCTTGAGCAACGTGGTCTTGCCGCAGCCCGAGGGGCCGACGAC
Organism: uncultured beta proteobacterium; assembly: GCA_963741125.1. GTDB lineage: Bacteria > Pseudomonadota > Gammaproteobacteria > Burkholderiales > Burkholderiaceae_C > CADEEN01. The sequence continues at coordinate 101,137 of CAVUGY010000029.1, read as the reverse complement.
CGCCACCGACTCGCCTGGCTCGATCGTAAAGTTCACCCCACGCAACACTTCGGGCTCGCCGTCGGCATAGCGAAAACTCACACCGCGGACTTCGATGCGCGGCGGAGCCACTGTCTCGTCGGTACGCACGCCGCCCAGTTGCGGCAGGCCTTCATTTTCCGGCGCCGCAAGCACGATGTCGGCCAGCCGCTCGCCTTGCAGCCGCAGCATGCGCAACTCCACGCCCTTGTCGATCAGCGCGCTGACGCGTTGCGCGAACTGCTCCTTGAAGGCGACGAACGCGAACAGCATGCCGACCGACAATTGCTGGTCCATCACCAGCAGCGCGCCGAGCCAGACCACGGCGACGCGCTCGAGACCGAACAACAAGCGGTGCAAGACCGAGAACAACAGTTCGAGTTTGCGCGTGGCAATGTCTGCGTTCATCGTATCGACCACGCGATTCATGAAGCGCGCCTGGCGATCGGCCTGGCGATTGAACAGCTTGATCGACTGCACGCCGCGCAGCGACTCGAGAAAGTGACTCGACTGCCGCGCCTCGATGCACGAGCGCTTCTTCGGTCGCCTCGCGCAGGGGCCGGAAGAAGGCCCAACGCAGCGCGGCGTAGGCCACAACCACCGCAAGCACCACGGCAGCCAGCGTCACGCTGTAGAACAGCATCATCGCCAGCGTCGCGACGACCAGCAGGCCGTCGAGCACGACCTCGATAAAGTGTGTCGTCAGCGTCTTTTGTATCTGCTGTACTGCCGCGAAGCGCGACCACACATCGCCGGTGTGGCGCTTCTCGAACCAGGCCATCGGCAGGCGCATCAGATGCGCGAACACATTGCCCAACCACTGCAGGTTCAGCGTCGCCGAAAGGTGCAGCACGGCCCACGAGCGAATGGCGGCAGTGCCCACCTGCAGCAAGACCAACAGGCCAAAGCCCAGACCCAAGGTAACCAGCAAGTCGCGATCGGCACTCACCAACACGCCGTCGACCACCCATTGCAGGAAAAACGGACTGAGCAGCACGAAGGCTTCGAGGCCAGCCGCGAGCACGAAGATTTGAATCAGCGAACGCTTCAAACCACGCACGGGACCGAGCAACTGTTTCAGCGTGACCGTCTGGCGCTCTGTCTTCGGCCTGAAATCGGCCGCCGGCGTCAGCTCGAGTGCGACGCCGGTGAAGTGGCGCGACACCTCGTCCAGTTTCATGCGCCGCACGCCGCGTGCGGGATCGTGCAGCGTGACGACGTTGGCCCGCACCGCCGTCAATACGACAAAGTGATTCAAATCCCAGTGCAGCACGCAGGGCAGCGCCAACTGCACCAACTGCTCCGGCTCCGCACGCACCGCGCGCGGGTTGAACTTCAAGTCGCCGGCCATGCGCACCAGATCGGCCATCGTCGCGCCCTTGAGCGACAAGGAAAATCGCTGGCGCAGCGTAGGCAGGTCCGTACGATGGCCGCTCGCCGCGGCGATCATCGCCAGACAGGCCAGCGCACATTCGGCGGCTTCGGTCTGCAACACGACGGGCACGCGACGTGCGCCGAACCAGCTGCCAAGCGAAAGATTCAGCGACGGTGCGGTCATACGCGCCCGGCCATGCCCAACACCGGCTCGAACAGCCATTCATAGAGCTTGCGCCGCTCGATCGGCACGTCGGCATCGAGTTGCATGCCCGGCGCCAGAGCTTGCAACTCGCCATAGGCCGACACCTGCTGGCGATCCAGCGCGACGGTAATGCGGTACATCGGCTCGTGCGCCGCACCGGCCCAGGGCTGGCCGGCCAGTTCGCTGGCCTGCAAGGGGGCGAGCGACACCTGCTCGATGTGGCCGTGCTGGTGACCGAACTTCTGGTACGCAAATGCGTGGTAGCGCAAGAGCACCTGTTGCCGGGCGCGCAGAAACCCGACGGCACTCGACGGCGCGTACAAATGGGCCTGCAGCGCCGAACCCGATGGCACCAGGCTGGCCAGCGCCGATGCCGCGGTGACCGTCTGCCCTGGCCACGCCAGCACCGCGCTGACGACGCCATCCTGCGGTGCACGAATGACCAGGCTGCGCTGGGCTTCGCTCTCGGCGCTCTTCTGCGCCAGTTCGGCTCGCTCGCGTTCGAGTTCACCGAGGCGCGCGGCGGCCTGCAGCGGCAGTTCGCGGCGTTGCGTCTGCAGTGCGGTGATGTCGCGCTCATGCGCACTGCGCTGGCGCTCGTGCGCCTGGCGCTGGGCCTGCAGGGTGAACAACTCTTCGGCCTTGGCCTGCACCTGCGCGTCCGACACAAAGTTGTCCGCTCGCAGCGACTCCCATCGCGCCTGCGCCTGCTCGGCCAGCGCGATGCGCTTGGCCAGCAAGGTCGATTCGGCCGCGAGGGCGCTGCGCTCGCGTTGCAAATCGGCGTGCCGCCGATCCAGCGCGGCGAGCTGGGTGTCCAGCAGCGCCTGCTGCTGCGCGGCCGCGTCGCGCAGGCTTTTCTCGCGTTCGGCCAACGTGAGCTGCACCGTGGCCTGCGTGTCGCCGCCCGCCGCCGCGCGGTCGAGCGACAAGACGAAGAGCACGTCGCCCGCACGCACATGGGCGCCCTCGGTGACCCGCCGCTCGAGCACCATCGCGTCCTGCGGCGGCAACAAGCGAATCACACCGCGATCGGGAACCAGCACTCCGCTCACGCGCACCTTGCGCGTGTACTCGCCGAGCGCCAGAAAGGCGGCCACAGCCAGTACCGCCACCGCCACCGCCCCGGTCAACAGGGCTAGTGACAGAGGGCGTACGAGCTGAATCTCTCCAACCCACGAGGTTTGCTGCGCCTGCAGCACCTCGCGGCGGAAGACATTTACCAACCTTCGCGCGGGGTTGCTGTTTCCGACGCCAAGCCGCCGCTCGCCTGCGCAAGAGTGCGCGTGTCGAGTTCCTGCAGCGGCTGGGCTGGCCGCACCGGCGTCGCAGACCGGGACCTGCCAATGAAGCTTTGAACCACTCGGGCCAGGGTGTTGCGAACTTGTTTCATGCGCGCTCCTTGTTTGCATGCGGTGCCGAAATCGACGCTCGATTTCAGCAGCACGCGGCGCGCGCGTAACTGTCAGTTCTTACGGGGGGGTCATCGAATGAGGCCTAATCGCAACGCCTTCAGCACGGCTTGGTGCTTGGAATGGCAGCCGAGTTTGAGCATCGCGTTTTGCAAATGCCAGAGTGTGGTCCGTTCGCCATTGCCCATCTGCGCTGCCACCTGTTTGCTCGACTTTCCCTCCATGGTCCAGCGCAACACTTCTAGTTCACGCGGCGTCAATGCCGGAAGTTCAGGCCGCGAAGCCTCCGAAACCAACATCCGCAGTGCCGTGTCCTGCGCATGGACGGCGAACAGTTGCAAGTCAGCAACAATTCTTGTGAGTTCGGCCCTGTCGGTCGGGAGCGCCTGGTCACGATCCACGCCGAGCAGGAAATGGCGCCCTTCTGGGAGGTGCAAGGCCATCGCAATGCCATTTCGGTAGCCGATATTGGGCCTGCTGCTCCCAGAGTTCGATCGCCTCGTTGTCCAGGTAAGTTTTCTGGCTCCAAATAATCGGTACCGTATTGCGTTTGCAGTGTTGCGACACCGGATCGCGTTTACTCACGTCCAGGTCGTGGAACGCCTCAAGGTAGGCCATCGGCGTGTTGTGCACTGCCACGAATTCGGGCGGTGCTCCGACATGGTCGACTGCCACCATCGCCGAGACCGTGTCGAATCCCAAATTTTGCGCAAAACGAATCACCACCGCCCGAAACTGGTCCTGGTTCTTCGCTTCCAGCACTGACAGATAGTCGCCTTGCAGCATTTCTTCACATTCGGAGCCAGGGCCCCGGCAGTTCTTACGGCTAGGAAAATCGCGCCGCCTTCTTCACACTTCACGCGCGGCGGAAATTTTCGTCTCCGCGCGAAATCAAGGAGTCAACGATGAACACATCTTGGAGCGTCCGCGCCTGGCCGCCGCAATTGTGGCAGGCTGACGGCGCCGCACACCTGCGATTCAATCACCTGGACACGCAAGTATTCACCAACTCGCGCGAAGATGCACCTGTCAGTGGGCAGACTGTCTGGCGCGGCACGGCCGCCGAAGGTGAGGTCGGCGTGGCCTGGGACTGGGTCATGGTCTCGCGCGACGTGGTCGCCATGGCCGACCCGATGTGCGTGGTCAGCAACCTGCGCCTGCTCGGGACACAGGGCGAGGTACTGACCGACTGGGAATCGGCCCGCCACCTGAGCAAAATCGTCTATGGGCTGCCCTGGCAAGGTGAAGTGCAGCGCGTGCTGCGCCACCTCAACGACTGACGGTTCAGCGCATCGCGGCCGCGCGCAGTTGGCGGGCGATGAACATCACGCCCGCCGCGGCAATCACCGCGCACACCGCCAGCGGCAGCGCCATGTCGAGCACGCCGACGGCTTCGCCCTTCAGGACGCGGTTCATCAGCGCCACCTGGCCCAGCGCCGGCACGGCGAGGTGCCAAGGCGCTTCACCGCTCTGGTTGAAGACCGTCAACAATGGCAGCAGGGAGACACCTAGCACGACGACGGTGTTATTGGCCTGCGCTTCCTTGAAGCTCTTGCAGCGGATGGCAATCGCCATCATGACTGCGGCCAGGGCCGCTGCCAGTGGCGCCAGCAGGGTCAAGAAAAGCGCGGCCTCGCGCAAGCCGAACTGGAACATGGCGGCCAGGGTTTCGCTGCGCAACAGGGCTTGCGCCGGCAGAAACGAGAAGCAGCTCAACAGCGCAATCAGCATGCCCACGGCCGCCACGGCCCCCCACTTGCCGATCACCAGCGACAGCCGCGAGGCCGGGTTCATCAGCAGCGGCTCGAGCGAGCCGCGCTCCCGCTCACCGGCTGTCGTGTCCAGCGCGGCATTGAGCGCACCGTAGAGCACAGCCATCAGCACGAAGAAGGGCAGCATGCCGGTCAATTGCGCCGCTCGCGACTGCGGGTTGGCGAGGTCGCGGTCGTTGACCTCCAGCACCTCCAGCGTCGCCGGCGCCACGCCGCGCAGCGCCAGGCGCAACATGGCCTGCTCGCTCGAGAACCCGCGCAGCAGTCGAGACAGGCGGTTTACGCTGCTGCCGGCGCGCTGGTTGCCGCTGCTCGACACGATTTCGATCAGCGGCGCGTCGCCGCGCGCGAGCTCGGCCTCGAAATCCTCGCCGATCAGCAGCACCGGGTCGCCCAGCGCATTGCTCTTCAGTTTGGCCTCGTAGTCGGCGGGAGCCCGATCCACACGATAGGTCTGGCGCTCGAGGTAATTGCGCAGCGTCGGCGCGTGGTCGATGCCGGCGGCCAGCACAGTGCGCTCTTCGGCACGCTTCTCGATGCCTGCCACCAGCGCCGACAGGGCCACCAGCACCAGCGGCCCGATGGCCACCGACGACAGCACAACCATCAACAGCGTGCGCCGATCGCGCAGCGCATCGATCAGTTCCTTGCGAAACACGACCCAGGCGTTCATGCCGGCGCCCTTTCGGCGGCGCCGAACGCCAGCTTGACGAAACTCTCCTCGAAGTCATGCTCACCGCAGCGAGCATTGAGCGAGGCCACGGTGCCTTCGGCCACCGTGCAGCCATGGGCGACCACGATCACCCGGTCACAAAGACGCTCGACCTCCTGCATGATATGGGTCGAAAAGACGATGCACTTGCCCTCGTCGTCGCGCAGCCGGCGCAGCGCATCGCGCAAGGCACGTGTGGCCAGCACGTCCAGGCCGTTGGTCGGCTCGTCCAGGATGATGTTGGGTGGGTTGTGCACCAAGGCTCGGGCCAGCGCGGTCTTCATGCGCTCGCCCTGGCTGAAGCCCTCGGTGCGCCGCGCCAGCAGCGGCGCCATGTCGAGCATATGGGCCAGCGCGTCGGCGCGTCGCGAGGCCGCGCTGTCGCTCATGCCATGCAGGCGCCCGTAGTAGACGATGTTCTCGCGCGCGGTCAGCCGCGGATACAGGCCACGCGCGTCACTCAACACCCCCATGCGCGACAGCGCGCCCTGCGGGTCACGCAGCACGTCGATGCCGTCGACCCGAATCTGCCCCGCATCGGGAACCAGCAAGCCGGCCACCATGCGTATGGTGGTGGTCTTGCCGGCCCCGTTCGGACCCAGCAGACCGGTGATGCAGGCGTCGGCCGCCCGCAGGCTGACGCCGTCGACGGCCTGCACCATACGGGTGTTCTTGCCGCGGCCTTGTGTGAATCGTTTGCTCAGCTGTTGCACTTCGATCATGGCGCGCTCCCGGGCAGTGCAAACATTGGTGGGCGCGGAATGCCCATCGCGCAACGGCTATCGACCTGAAGCGCATCGTCGTCGCTGGCGGCGTCGACAAAGCGGTACAGCACATCGCGCATGCAACCCAGCGCCATCACACCGTGGCCAGCATTGGGTACCACCACATGCCGCGCCTTGGCGCCCAGCGCCTTGACCACCCGCGCGCCATGCCGCGGCGGCGTGACTGGGTCGAGGCCGCCGGACAGCACCAGCGTAGCTGCCGACGCGGGCCGCAACACGTAGAAGGCTGCGGGGACCTCGCCGCGCGGCCAACTCGCGCAGACGTCGCGGTACAGCGATGCAAAGCTGTCGCCGAAATCGGTGCCCGGGCGGTCAAGGGTTTGCGGCAATCGCGGGAAGTCCTCCGCGCAAACCACCGAAAAGTGCATCCCCGCCGCCAGCGGCTGATTGCGCCGCCCACCAACCGTTTGCGCCAGACCGGCCAGCGCGTCGAAGCGGCCCTGCGAGGCCTGGCCAATGGCGGCCGGCAGCGCGGCAGCAACGACCGGCACATACAGAGGCCCGCGCACCATGCCGAGCAGTGTCTCGCGCGTCAGCCGCAGCCGCTCCGGGCGGGCGGTCAGTGGGTGGCGAAACTCGACTGTGCGTGGCAAAGTGGCCAGCAACCTGCGCCAGTCGTCGCGCAAGCCTGGCGCGCGCGTGCGACAGCCCTTGTCGACCTCGCAGGCCGCAAACAGCGCGTCGAGTGCGGCCTGGTTATCAGTCGAAAACGAGGCGGGCAGCACCATATCGGGCGGGGCCGCGCCGTCCAGCACAGCGCGCCGCACGCGCTCGGGAAACTGGCGCTGGTACTCGAGCACCGCCCGCGTACCGTAGGAGCCGCCGACGAGGTTGATGCGCTCGGCGCCCAGCGCGGCGCGCACCGCCTCCGCGTCCTGCATGGCCAGCACCGTGGTGAAGAAGCGCAGATCGCCGTAGGGCAGGGCCTGGAGTTGGGTCAGGCATGCCGCGAGGCGCTCGCGCTGGCGTTCGAGCGCGAACAGCTCGGCCAGCGGCAGCGCAGGGTCATCGGCCTCGCACTTCAGCGGCGCACTGCGGCCGCTGCCGCGTTGATCGATCAAGACGATGTCGCGGCGGTTCGCGAAGCGCATCAACATCGCCGCCGCCTGTGGCGCGATGTCGATGGCGCTCTGCCCCGGCCCGCCGGCAAAGAAAAACACCGGGTCGGGCCGTTTGTTGCGCGCCAGCGCCGGCAGCACGGCGTAGTGAACGCTGATCTGGGTGCCGGCCGGTCGCGCGGGATCGAGCGGCCGCTGCACGCTGCCGCACAGGGCTTCATACTCGATACCGCGCAGACGGCAGGCCGCGGCGTCGAGCGCGGCCGGCGCCGCCGCGGCAGCGCCGGCGGCGGCCAAAACCAGGGCGCAGCCCAGGCGCCGGGCAAGGGTGGGTTTGTGCATGGCGCGCATTGTCATCGCGCCCGGGCCCGATGCGCGCCTCTCAGCCGAGCAACCGCCTCAGTTCGCCGCTGTGGATCAGCCTGATCAGGTCATCCGCCCCGCCGACGAAGGTGCCGCGCACAAAGACCATCGGCAGGGTTGGCCAGCCGGTCCACATTTTCAGGGCGTTGCGTCGGCGCCAACCACCGAAGTAGTTGCCGAAATCGAGGTCGTGGTGGGCAATGCCTGCAGCGTCAAGTGCACGCCGGGCACGGCGCGGAAACGGGTTTTGGCCCATGCCGACAACGACCACCGGATGGCAGGCCACCGCCTGCTGCACTTGCTGCACGACTTCGGCATGGTGCAGGGCCACGCGCTCCCGGATCGCGGCATGGATCTGCTCTTCGTCGAGAACGGCCCGCGGCATGGATGGGTGGCCGCGGATCAGGACTTGCGCGACAAAACGGTGCTGCAGGTCGCGCGCTGGCCATCGCTGGCATTGACTTTGGCGCACAGGCCTTCGAGCTGCGCCTGCAGGCGTTTGACGGCCGCGGCATGCGCGCCGTCGGCGTTCCAGCTGTCGAGCTTCTTGCCGACGCGCTGCAGCGCGCGCGCACTGCGCTCGTGGAACGCGGCTTGGTCCAGGGCGGCTTCCCTGAACAGGCCTGCTGCGGCCTTCTCGATGCGGGCGGCATCGGCCGGCGCCAAGTCGACCAGCGCCGTGACGTAGGTCGCGCCCCACTGCAAGCGCGTCGCCGGGCCCTCGCTGCGGTCATAGGCCTGCTGGTACCAGCGCAGGGCCTCGCCCTTCTTGCCTAGTTTCTTCGCATTGCCGGCCAACTGGCTCATCAGGTAATACGGCGACTGGGCCTTGGCCAGGTTGGACTTGAGCAGCGCATCGCTATCGGCCCACAGGCCCGCCTGGCCCTGCATATAGGCCACCGCGGTGATGACCGCCATGCGCTCGTACGCATTGCTGACTTCGCGGTCCATGCGCAGCGACAGCTCGCGCACCTGCTGCACCAGTGACGCCGGCAACGACGGCCGGGTCGAATCCTTGGCTTGGCCCAGGCGAGCCACGTTCACGCGCTCGATCAGCGCGCTGACGCGGTCGGCGCGCGACAACGTGTCGTCGTTCTGCAGCCGCGTCAGCGCGGCATCGAACGGCCCGGCCCAGGGCGCGCGGTCTGCGCCATCGTCGCCGCTCAGTACCTTGACGATATCGGCCGCCCCGTTGATCAGCACATCGGCATGTGTGCGCGCTTGCGCCGGGTCGGCCAACACACGTTGCACCCGCTGGCGCAACGCGGCGTCGGGCTTGACGCCCTTGCCTTCGTCACTGGCGGCCAGCGCCTTGAGCCACAGGCGGGTGGTCGTCTCGCCGTCCGCGGCCGCGCTCTTGGCCGCCAGCTCGGCCAGCACGGCCGCGCGATCGCCCTTGTCGACCAGGCCGCTGTCGTCGATGTCCCAAGAGTGGAAGGCCAGCATGCGCCACTCGTTGGCGCTCAGCGCTTTGCCGACCCGTGCATCGGCGAGCACGGCGGCCATGGGCCGGCCCCCGGAAAGGCCGGCCTGCAGCAGGGCCATCACTTGCGACGCATCGGCCTCGCCGGGCAGGCGCGTAATTTCGCGGCCGTCGGGTGTGAACAGAACCATGGTCGGGTAAGCGCTGACCTTGAAGCGCGCGCCAAGCTTTTGCGCCGCCGGCCGGTCACCATCGATCTCCACCGCGACAAAGGACTTGCTCTGGATCGCGAAATCCTGGCGGTTGAACAGCGTTGCCTTCAGCTGGTTGCATGGCGGGCACCATGTCGCCCCCCAGTACAGCAAGAGTGGCTTGGACTCGCTCTTGGCCTGTGCAAAGGCGCGATCGATATCCGTGTCGGCCGCGACCGACAACCAGGCCACGTTGGTCGACGGCGGGCTCGGCGCGGCGGCGGCGGGCAGCGGCGGTGTCGCAGCCAGGGCCGCCAGTACCAAGATGGCGGCAAACGGGAAGGAAGGCAATCGGTGCATGTGTTGCTCCGGCAGTCGGTCGGCGCTTGCGGCGCCATGACGCAAGAGCAGGATTGTGCCCCGCCGGGTCGTGACGGCCGGCGCGCCGCGAAAAGCTTTGTCGGTACCGTGCAGTCGAATGCTACGCCGCCGACCCAGCGCGCACCTAGAGTCATGGCATGGAACAGACCCATGACCATCCGCCCCTGATCGAACCGCGCCGTGTCGAACGCCTGCTGGTCGGTCGGGCCACCAGTGACGGCGCCGGCGTCAAGCTGACAAGGGTCTTGACCCAGGACCTGCAGCGTCGGCTCGACCCCTTTCTGATGCTCGACGCGTTCGGCAGCCAGTCGGCCGACGATTACATCGCCGGCTTTCCGGACCACCCGCATCGCGGCTTCGAGACCGTGACCTACATGCTGGCCGGCCGCATGCGCCACCGCGACTCCGCCGGCCACTCGGGGCTGCTGCAAAGCGGCGGTGTGCAGTGGATGACCGCCGGCCGCGGCGTGATCCACAGCGAGATGCCCGAACAGTCCGAAGGCCTGATGGAGGGATTCCAACTCTGGCTCAACCTGCCCGCCAAGGACAAGTTGTGCGCGCCCTGGTACCGCGACCTGCAATCTACGGAGATACCCGAATGGCATGCCGACGGGGTGACGGTGCGGGTCATTGCCGGCGCAAGCCACGGTGTGGCCGCTGCAGTACAGCGCGAGGACACGCAGGTGCTGTATCTCGATGTTCATCTCCCGGCAGGGGCGAGCTTCGAACAGGCACTACCCGCTGCGAACAATGCCTTTGTTTATGTCTATCGGGGCACGGCCGCGATCGGCGATCAGCGGGTGGCACCGCAACACATGGCGATCCTGGCCAACCAGGGCGATGGCGTGCGCATGAGTGCAACGGCCGAGGCGGTGCGCTTGCTGCTGATCGCCGGCAAGCCCCTCAACGAGCCGATTGCACAGTACGGCCCCTTCGTGATGAATACCCAGGCAGAGATCGCCCAGGCGGTGGCGGACTTTCGCGCCGGACAGCTGGCCTAGGAAACCTCCACGCCCTTCCAGAAGGCCACGCGGCCCTTGATTTGCACCGCTGCCTCGCTCGGCTCGGGGTAGTACCAGACCGCGTCGGGGTTCATCTCGCCATCGACGAACAGGCTGTAGTAGCGCGCCTGACCCTTCCAGGGGCAACTCGTGCGGTGGTTGCTGAAGCTGACGTACGCCTGCTTCAAACTGGCGGCGGGAAAGTAGTGATTGCCTTCGACGACCACGGTATCGTCGCTCTCGGCGACGACCACGCCTTTCCAGACTGCCTTGACCATGTTTGCCTCGCGTTCGGGTTGGGCCGGGGGTAGATCATGCCCCCGCAGCACAGAACGCGGACGCCATGTCAGCCCACAGCGCCGGGCAGGGGCCGCGGTACTCGATCACCTCCAGGCCTTTGGCCAGCTCGAAGCTCGAATTGTGCCAACTGTGGTCTTGATAAACCCAGGGCTGCACGGACTCGCGCACCGGCGTCGGCGCTTCGAGTTTCAGGCCTTGAAGGCCATGCTGGCCGGGCAGGAGGTTGCGAATCGGATTGCGCATGATGGTGCTGGAGTGGGTCGCCATGGCGTGAATCTTCGGCGCCGATAGCGCATGGCTCAATCACCCCAAAGAGGGAGTTGCCGGCGGGACGCCGCCCTAGACTCCTGCCTGGCCACCGCAAGGCCACCCTGAAAGGCCGGTCTTGTCCACGCCCTATCCACACCTGCTCGCTCCGCTCGACCTCGGATTCACCACGCTGGCCAACCGCGTGCTGATGGGCTCGATGCATACCGGCCTCGAGGATGGCCGCAAGCACTTTGCCGCGATGGCCGCCTTTTATGCCGAACGCGCGCGTGGCGGCGTCGGCCTGATCGTGACCGGTGGCTTTGCCCCCAACATCGAGGGCTGGTCCAAACCCTTCGCCGGCACCTTGGCCACCCATGCCGCGGCGCGACGGCATCGCGCGGTGACCGCGGCGGTGCACGCCGAGGGCGGCAAGATCGCGCTGCAGATCCTGCACACCGGCCGCTACGGCTATTCGCCGCTCTGTGTGGCCCCGTCGCGCATCCAGAGTCCGATCTCGCCATTCGCGCCGCGCGAATTGTCCGAGCGCGGCATCGAGCGCCAGATCCGAGGCTTCGTGCGCTGCGCCGCGCTGGCCCGCGAGGCCGGCTATGACGGCGTCGAAGTGATGGGCAGTGAGGGCTACTTCATCAACCAGTTCCTGGTCACACATACCAATCACCGCAGCGATCGCTGGGGCGGGGGCTATGACAACCGGATGCGACTGGTAATCGAAATCGTCAAGCGTGTGCGCGAAGCCGTAGGCCCGGATTTCATCCTGATCTACCGCATCAGCCTGATCGATCTGATCCCCGATGGCAGCAGCTGGCCCGAGGTGGTGCAACTGGCCAAAGCCGTCTCGGCGGCCGGCGCAACGATCCTGAATACCGGCATCGGCTGGCACGAGGCCCGCGTGCCGACGATTGCCACCTCGGTGCCGCGAGCGGCATTCGCGTGGGTGACCAAGAAGCTGCGTGGCGAGTTGCGCGCCGCTGGCTTGAATATTCCCCTGGTCACCAGCAACCGCATCAACATGCCCGACGTCGCCGAGGCGGTGTTGGCCGACGGCGCGGCCGACCTGGTCAGCCTGGCGCGTCCGTTCCTGGCCGACGCCGAATTCGTCAACAAGGCCGCCGGCGGCCGCTGCGACGAGATCAATACCTGCATCGCCTGCAATCAGGCCTGCCTGGACCACACCTTCAAGAATCAACTGGCAAGCTGCCTAGTCAACCCGCGCGCGGTGCGTGAAACCAGCCTGCTGATCCAGCCAGCAACGCGACCACGGCGCTTCGCCGTGGTCGGTGCAGGACCGGCCGGCCTGGCCGCAGCCACGATGCTGGCCGAGCGTGGCCACGAAGTTCACTTGTTCGAGTCCGCCGCCGAAATCGGTGGCCAGTTCAACCTTGCCAAACGCATCCCCGGCAAGGAAGAGTTCAACGAGACCTTGCGCTACTTTGCCCGCCGCATCGAATTGACCGGGGTCCTGCTGCACCTGAACACGCGAGTCAGTGCCGATCAGCTGATCACCCAGCGTTTCGATGTCGTACTGCTGGCCAGCGGTGTGACGCCACGCAACCCGCGCATCGCGGGCCAGGACATGCCCGGGGTCATCGGCTACATCGACGCCATCACGCAGCGTCGCCCGGTCGGGCCGCGGGTAGCGATCATCGGCGCGGGCGGCATCGGCTTCGACGTGGCCGAGTTGCTCGTCCATGACGCGGCACAGCGGTCGCCGACCCTCGACCTGGCCGCCTGGCAACGCGAGTGGGGCGTCGTCGATCCCGGCGCGGTGCGTGGCGGCGTGGTGGCGCCCAGGCCGGCGCCGCCGGCACGGCAGGTGACGCTGCTGCAGCGCAAGGCCGGCAAGCTCGGTGCCGGGCTGGGCAAGACCACCGGTTGGATCCACCGCAGCGCGCTGAAGCGGAAGAACGTCGAGTTGATCGACGGCGTCAACTACGAGCGCATCGCCGAATACGAAGGTGCGCTGGGCCTGTTCGTGACCTTCGGTCCGCAGCGCAGCGACGGCACAGTGCTTGCCTGCGACAGCATCGTGCTGTGCGCCGGCCAGGAGCCGCTGCGCGAGCTGCAGGCCCCGCTGGTCGCTGCCGGCGTCGCGGTGCGCTTGATCGGCGGGGCGTTCGAGGCGACCGAGGTCGATGCCAAGCGCGCCATCGACCAGGGCATGCGCCTGGCTGCCGGGTTGTAACTCAGCGCGCGCCCTGCGCGCCGGGCTCCGCCATATCGTCCGGCCATTCGGATTCGCTGACCTGCAGGCCGTGCTGCAACTCGTAGCTCGACTCGTGAAAGCCACCGGCCCGCGGGTCGCTGCGAAGGTCATCGGCGGCCGGAGATGCCCCAGGCGCGCCAGCCGCGGCCTGTTCCGGCGCACGGGACTCGGTTGCGGCAATGCCCGGCTCCGCCGCCGCGCCCGGCACGGCCGGCGGACGCGGATTGAGCGGGTACATGCGCATCGACGGCATGCGCGCCTGCACCGGCGATCGTTTTCCAATCCACATGCGCCAACTATCGATCACCTCGCCGCCCCACGTCTATCCGTATTCAAGGTGCGGCCCTCCATCTCAGGGGTCCGCGCGCAAGCCCCGCAATGCTTTCGTCACCTGGCTCGTAGCTGGCCCTGACAAAGGCGTGGCCGTCAAGGCGCCCGGCTATGTGCGCGCGTGGCAGATGTCACACCGACCCCGCCGGGATCAAAACTGGCCCCCCGTTGCCCGCCTTATCGGCTTCATGCCCAAGCCCAGCAACCGATAGCCTGGGCGCACTTCGAAACTAACGAGAGCCGCCATGCCTGCCTACCCCTACGCAGATTGCGACGCCAAGCGCGATCCGGCCATGCCTTTCGAATGGGAAGAGTTGTCGTCGCTGGCCGACCTGGTCGTGAAACGCCCTGTTGCCAGCGAGTCTTACAGGCTGGCCGCAGAGCTGCTCGCCGACGCCCGCTCGCGCCTGCGCCCCGAGCCATGGCTAGGGCCGGTGTGGGTCGAAACCCAACGCTCGGATTTCGAGCCGTTGTTGCCGTCGGAGCCCCTGCGCGAAACCAAGGTCGGCGGGCTGGATGCACGCGAAATCATCGAGCCCGAGGTCTTTCGCGTCTTCTTCGGCGCCGTCGCGCGCTGACTCAGGCATCGATATTGGCCGCCCTCAGCGCATTGCTCTCGATGAATTCGCGTCGCGGCTCGACCTCGTCGCCCATCAACATCGTGAAAACACGGTCGGCCTCGACGGCATCGTCGACCTGAACCCTGAGCAGGCGGCGCACGGTCGGGTCCATCGTCGTCTCCCATAGCTGCTGCGGGTTCATTTCACCCAAGCCTTTGTAACGCTGGCGGCCGACACCGGCCTCGGCCTGCTGCATCAGCCAGGCCATCGCGGCGCGAAAGTCCCCCACCTTCAATTCCTTCTGCCGCTCGCCCTCGCCGCGGCGCACGATCGCTTCGCCGCCGAGCAGGCCCTTGAAGGTCTGTCCGGCGCGTGACAGCGCCTCGTAGTCGGCGCCGTGTACAAAGTCAGCGCTGATGACGCTGGTTTTGAAATTGCCGTGATGGCGGCGGCTGATTCGCAGCACATGTTTGTCGCTGCGCGCGTCGTAGGCGGCATCGACCTCGGCGTCGTGCAGCGCGGCCGCCAAGGCCTCGGCCCCGGCTTCGGCGCCGGCCAGGCTATCGAGGTCGAGCACGAGGCCATCGGCGATCGCGCGCAGCGCTTCGATGTCCATCCAGTTGGCCAGGCGCTCGATCACGTTGTTGGCCAGCACGTAGTGGCGCGCCAATTCTTCGAGTGCATTGCCGGTGATGGTCGGCCGCCCGAACCCTGGTTGCACGGCGGCGCCGTCGAGCGCCACGCGCAGCAGGTAGGCATCGAGTTCGTGCCCGTCTTTCAGGTACTGCTCGGCCTTGCCGTGCTTGACCTTGTACAGCGGCGGCTGGGCGATATAGATGTGGCCGCGCTCGACCAGGTCGCGCATTTGGCGATAGAAGAAGGTCAGCAGCAGGGTGCGGATGTGGGCGCCGTCCACGTCCGCGTCGGTCATGATGATGATGCGGTGGTAGCGCAACTT
Organism: uncultured beta proteobacterium; assembly: GCA_963741125.1. GTDB lineage: Bacteria > Pseudomonadota > Gammaproteobacteria > Burkholderiales > Burkholderiaceae_C > CADEEN01. Next base: position 85,821 of record CAVUGY010000029.1, on the reverse strand, counting down.
GTCGGGGTTGAAATCATCGCCCCCCATGCCATTGCCGATACCGGTGCCCAGCGCAGTGATCAGGGTCAGGATCTCGTTGCTGGTCAGCAGCTTTTCGTAGCGCGCGCGCTCGACATTGAGAATCTTTCCGCGCAGCGGCAGGATGGCTTGGAATTTGCGGTCGCGCCCCTGCTTGGCTGAGCCGCCGGCGGAGTCGCCCTCGACAATGTAGATCTCGCACAGCGCCGGATCCTTCTCCTGGCAGTCGGCGAGCTTGCCGGGCAGCCCCATGCCGTCGAGCACCCCCTTGCGGCGCGTCATTTCGCGGGCCTTGCGCGCGGCTTCGCGCGCGCGCGCGGCGTCGACGATCTTGCCGCAAATGATCTTGGCGTCGATCGGATTCTCGAGCAGGTAGTCGGTCAGCGCTTTGCTGACCACGTCCTCCACGGGCCCACGCACCTCGGAGGACACCAGCTTGTCCTTGGTCTGGCTCGAGAACTTGGGCTCGGGTACCTTGACGCTCAGTACGCAACACAGGCCCTCGCGCATGTCATCGCCGCTGATCTCGACTTTGGCCTTCTTGGCCAACTCGTTGTCGTCGATGTACTTGTTGATGACCCGGGTCATCGCCGCGCGCAGCCCCGTCAGGTGGGTACCCCCGTCGCGCTGCGGAATGTTGTTGGTGAAGCAGAGCACGTTCTCGCTGTAGCCGTCGTTCCATTGCATCGCCACGTCGGTGGTGATCGTCGTGCCCTGGTCGCTGAGCTTCTCGCCGATGGCGCCGAAGATCGTCGGGTGCAGCACCTTCTTGCCGGCGTTGATGAATTCGACGAAGCCCTCCACGCCGCCGGCGAAGGCGAAGGTGTCCTCCTTGTTGTTGCGTTCGTCGACCAGGCGAATCTTGACGCCGTTGTTGAGGAAACTCAGCTCGCGCAGCTTCTTGGCGATGATGTCGTAGTGGAAATCGATGTTGGCAAAGATTTCCAGGTCGGGCAGAAAGTGGACTTCGGTGCCCCGCTTCTCGGTCTCGCCGGTGACCTTCATCGGGCTGACGGCGAACCCCTCACGCCGTTCGATCAGTCGCTCCTGCGGCACGCCCTGACGGAATTCCATGAAATGCACCTTGCCGTCGCGGCGCACCGTCAGGCGCAGCCACTTCGACAATCCGTTGACACAGCTCACCCCCACGCCGTGCAAGCCGCCGGACACCTTGTAGCTGTTCTGATTGAACTTGCCGCCGGCATGCAACTCCGTCAATGCAATCTCGGCCGCGCTGCGCTTGGGCTCGTGCTTGTCGTCCATCTTCACGCCGGTCGGGATGCCGCGGCCGTTGTCGGTGACGCTGATTGAGTTGTCGGTGTGAATGGTGACGACGATGTCGTCGCAATGTCCGGCCAGCGATTCGTCGATCGAGTTGTCGACCACCTCGAATACCAAGTGGTGCAAGCCGGTGCCGTCGGAGGTGTCGCCGATGTACATGCCGGGGCGCTTGCGCACGGCCTCCAGGCCTTCGAGGATCTGGATTGCGCCCTCGCCATAGGCGTCGGAATGTTCTTGCGGTGTTGGTTGCGATTCGCTCATTGCTCTTTTCGATGCATCTGGAAAAGCCTCTGCGGGCCCATCGGTACGCCGGCCCGTGCGGGAACAGTGTCTTGGCGTGCTGCGCTAGATACGCATGGGCATCACGACGTACTTGAACCCTGGCTGCTCCGGCAAGGTGAAAAGCGCGCTCGAACTGGTGTCCTGCAGCTCGAGCTTGACCATTTCGACGCTGGCATTGGCCAGTGCATCAATCAGGTAGGTGACATTGAAGCCGATCTCGATCGTGTCTCCCGCATAGTCGATCTCGAGTTCTTCCTTGGCCTCCTCTTGCTCGGCATTGCTCGCGGAAATGCGCAAGGTGCCGGGTTCGATGTTGACGCGCACGGCCTTGAACTTCTCGCTGGTCATGATGGCTGCACGCTGCAAGCTGGCCAACAGCGCCGCGCGCCCCAGGGTGACTGCGTTCTTGTGATTTTTCGGCACCACGCGGTTGTAATCGGGAAATTTTCCCTCCACGAGTTTGGTCACGAACTCCATGCCCGAGAACGCGAACTTGGCTTGGTTGCCGGCAAAACGCATCTCGATCGATGTGTCCTCGTCCTTCAGCAGGCGCTGCAACTCCAGCACTGTCTTGCGCGGCAGGATCACCTCCTGCTTTGGCATGTCCACCTCGAGCGTGGCTTGCGCCAGCGCCAGTCGGTGACCGTCGGTGGCCACCAGCGTCAGCAGCCTGCCTTCGGCGACGAACAGAATGCCATTCAGGTAATACCGAATGTCGTGCACCGCCATGGCAAAGTGCACTTGATTGATCAGCGCGCGCAGTGTCTTTTGCGGCACCGCAAAGGGCGGTCCGAAGTCGACCGCCTCGTTGACCAGCGGAAAGTCCTCCGCCGGCAAGGTCTGCAGGGTGAAGCGGCTCTTGCCACCCTGCAAGGTGAGCTTGTTTTGCCCGGCGCTCAGCGTCACCACCTGGTCATTGGGCAGGGTGCGCAGGATGTCGATCAGCTTGCGCGCACCAACCGTCGTCGAAAAGCTGTTTCCATCACCTCCCAGTTCGGCCTTGGTGCGAACCTGGATCTCGAGGTCGCTGGTCGTGAATTCGATGTCGCCAGCGTTCTTGCGCAACAGCACGTTGGCCAGTATCGGCAAGGTGTGGCGGCGTTCGACGATGCCAGCCACTGCCTGCAGTGCACCGAGCAGTTTTTCCTGCGCCGCTTTCAACACGATCATGTTGTCTTCCTCTTTGGTTCCCGATCTCAGTGGTAGTGCTAGTAGAGACGCACACCACCTGTGGAGAAGGTTATTTTCGCCTGATCTATCAAGGGCTTAGGTCCCGATGAACCCTGTGCGCCGAGGCCGCGTTGCCCGGCGCGAATCCGATAACAACTTGTGCATCGAAGCCGCTCCTGTGGATGACTGGCGAGTTGCTCCGCAGTTGTCCCCAGCGTTGTCCCTTGACATAGGTCTCAGCCCTTCAGGGTTTGTTCGAGCACATGCAACTGCTGATTGAGTTCGCCGTTCTTCTGCCGCTCAGCGCCGATTTTGCGCACGGCATGCAGCACCGTGGTGTGATCGCGGCCGCCGAAGTTGTCGCCAATCTCGGGCAGGCTCTTTTGCGTCATTTCCTTGGCCAGATACATCGCAATCTGGCGCGGGCGAGCAATGCTGGCCGGCCGCTTCTTGCTGTACATGTCGGCGACTTTGATCTTGTAGAAATCGGCAACCGTCTTCTGGATGTTTTCGACGGAAACCTGGCGGTTCTGGATCGACAACAGATCCTTCAGGGCCTCGCGAGCCAGCGCGATATTGATCTCCTTTTGCGAGAAGCGCGAATAGGCAAGGACCTTGCGCAGTGCACCTTCTAGTTCGCGCACATTGGCACGCACGTTCTTGGCCACGAAAAAAGCCACGTCTTCGGGCATCGGCGAACCCTCGGCATCGGACTTTCGAATCAGGATGGCCACCCGCATCTCCAACTCGGGGGGCTCGATGGCCACCGTCAAGCCGGCATCGAAGCGGCTGGTCAGGCGCTCGTCGATGTCGACCAGACCCTTTGGGTAGGTGTCGCTGGTCATGATGATGTGAGCTCGCTTGGCCAACAGCGCTTCGAAGGCGTTGAAGAACTCTTCCTGTGTGCGGTCCTTGCCGGCGAAGAATTGCACATCGTCGATCAGCAGCAAATCCAGGGAGTGGTACTTGGCCTTCAACTCGTCGAAGGTCTTGCGCTGGTAGTTCTTGACGACGTCGCTGATGAACTGCTCAGCGTGCAGGTAAAGGATGCGCGCGTCGGGCCGGTCTTTGAGCAGCGCATTGCCCACGGCATGGATCAAGTGCGTTTTTCCCAGCCCCACGCCGCCATAGATGAACAAAGGGTTGTACATCTGTCCCGGCGCACCGGCGACATGCAACGCAGCGGTTCGCGCCATCTGGTTGGCTCGGCCCGCGACCAGGGTGTCGAAGGTCAGAGCGGGATTGAGCCGGTGCAGGGGCAGCGTCAGCAATGCGCCGCGCGGAGCGGGCGCAAAGGCCTGCGGCATGGCGCTGCCATTGAGCGCCGTTGCCGAAGCGGTCACCGACACCACTTTAGGCAATGCGTCGCGGGGGGCGAGTTGCAGATCAAGGCGAACCGGCTTGCCGGCCAGGGCACTCAAGACGCGTTCGATGCGGGCGGCATATTGCGAGCGGATCCAGTCCAGCTTGAAGCGGTTCGGCACGCGCAGCGAAACCACCGTCGGACCGACCGCATCGCTGGCCTGGCGGACCTCGGCGGCCGGCAGCGGACGGATCCAGGTGTTGAATTGCTGTTCGGGCAGTTCGGCCGCCAGTTGCGTGCAGCCGCGTTGCCAAAGGTCGTCGCTCATTGTGGACAAGTTCTTCTAGAGCGGCCCGATTGTAGACCACGTTGGCCAGGCCAGTAGTGGTTATCCACAGCGTGTGGGCCGCGGTCAAGACCGACCCGTAGTCGGCCGTTTCGAGGCCGGTCGTTGACCGCGGGCGCCTTTCTTGTTGTAATCGCGGGTTTCCCTGCCCTTCGCACCCCTACTGCCTACGCCCAGCCATGAAACGCACGTACCAAGCCTCGAAAACCAGACGCGCTCGCACCCACGGCTTTTTGGTGCGCATGAAGACCCGTGGCGGCCGTGCGGTCATCGCTGCGCGCCGCGCCAAAGGCCGCAAGCGTCTGGCTGTCTGACGGCGACTACGCCGGTTCGATTGCGTGCCGCATCGAGCCCGATGGCGCCCCACGCACCGGCGGCGGCCGACCGCCAGCGAGCGATGCGCCGAGCCTGGCGCAGCCTGAAGAGCGCCGACTTCGCCGTCGCGTTGGGCGCGCCGCTGCGAGCCAAGACGCCTCATTTCGCACTCCATCACCTGGCGTCAGATCCCGTCGCGCAAGTTCCGGCCGGCCAAAGGCCAGTTGTTCCAGGGATATCCACAGATGCCGCACCATTCGAGGACTGTTCTGTTGATAACTTCGACGTGGCGGGTCATTGGTGGTTGGGCATCGTGGTGCCGAAGCGCCATGCGCGACGTGCCGTGACGCGCAACCTGCTCAAGCGCCAGATGCGCGCGCACGCCGAACAGCACCGTGGCCGACTGCCGCCCGGGCAGTGGCTGATTCGCCTGCGAGCCCCTTTCGACCCGCGCCAACACCCGAGCGCCGCATCGGCACACTTGCGCGATGCCGCGAGCAGCGAACTGGCCATCGTGTTTGCCCGGGCCGCGGCATGAACGGGCCGGCGAAGATTCGGTTCTGGCCGCGCCGGGCGCTGGCCGCACCAATACATCTTTATCGCTTCTTCCTGAGTCCGTGGCTGGGCAGCGCATGCCGCTTCGAGCCCAGCTGTTCGCGCTATGCGCTCGATGCCCTCGAGCAGCATGGCGCGGCGCTCGGGAGCTACCTTGCGGGGCGTCGCGTGCTGCGCTGCCATCCCTGGTGCGACGGCGGCCTCGATCCCGTGCCCAATCTCGTGCGGCCAGCCCCTTCTTTGACCAAGAGTCGTTCATGATGGATATCCGTCGCACCCTGTTGTGGGTGGTGTTCACGATGTCACTCGTCCTGTTGTGGGACGGGTGGCTCAAGCACACCGGGCAACCCCCACTCTTCGGCGCCGGCGCGCCCCGACCCGCGGCTTCGGCGCCGCCACTGGCGGGTGGCGCGTCGCAGGCCGGAATTCCGGCGCCTGTGGCCGCGATCGCCGTGCCGACGCTCGGTGCTGCGGCGTCTGCGCCGGCCGGTGCGGCGCGGCCCGTGGCAGCGGCGCAGCCGGGCGAATGGGTCGTCATCAACACCGACCTGGTCCGGGCCAGCTTCGACAGCCATGGCGGCAACCTGGTACGCCTCGAATTGCTGCAGCATGCCGACGTCGAAGACCACCAGCGGCATGTCGTCCTGTTCGACCAAAGCGCCGAGCGCTCCTACGTGGCTCAGAGCGGGCTGGTGGCCACACAAGCTGGCGTTGCGCTACCCAACCACTACAGCGCGATGCGCCACCTGCCCGGGGCGACCACGCTGGCTGCGGGCGTCAACGAGTTGCAGGTCCAATTCGAGAGCCAAAGCGAAGGCGACGTCAAACTGACCAAGACCTACACCTTCAAACGCGGCGATTACAGCATCGGCGTGCGCCACGAAGTCCAGAACATGGGGTCTGCGGCGGTGGGTACGCAGCTGTATCTACAAATCGTGCGAGATGGGAACCCGCCGCGTGGGGAATCCTCGTTCTACTTCACCTTCACAGGGCCGGCGGTTTACACCGACGCCAAGAAGTTCGAAAAGATCGACTTCAAGGACATCGAAAAGGGCAAGACCGCGCACGCCACCGCGGCCAACGACGGCTGGGTGGCGATGGTTCAACATTACTTCACGGCCGCCTGGCTGGTGCCCGCCGGCACGCCGCGCGAGTTCCGTACCGCCAAGGTCTCGAATAACCTGTACTCGGTGGCGATGGTGCTGCCGCTGGGCGATATCCAGCCCGGCGCGACCAAGACCCACGACGCGACACTGTTCGCCGGCCCGCAGGAAGAGAACAAACTCGCCAAGCTGGCCCCGGGCCTGGACCTGGTCAAGGACTATGGCTGGTTCACCGTGCTGGCCAAGCCGCTGTTCTGGGTTCTGGACAATCTGCACAAGGTGCTCGGCAACTGGGGTTGGGCCATCGTGGCCCTGGTGGTGCTGCTGAAAATCGCCTTCTACTGGCTCAATGCCAGCGCTTATCGCTCGATGGCCAAGATGAAGGCCGTCGGCCCGCGGGTCACCGACCTGCGCGAGCGCTACAAGGACAAGCCGCAGTTGATGCAGCAGGAAATGATGCGCATCTATCGCGAGGAGAAAGTCAACCCGCTCGGTGGCTGCCTGCCGATCCTGGTCCAGATGCCGTTCTTCATCGCACTGTACTGGGTGCTGCTGTCCAGCGTCGAAATGCGCAACGCGCCGTGGATCGGCTGGATCGGTGACTTGTCCGCCAAGGATCCGTTCTTCGTCCTGCCGGTGCTGATGACCGCCTCGTCGCTGTTCCAGGTTTGGCTCAATCCCAAGCCGCCCGATCCGATGCAGGCCAAGATGATGTGGATGATGCCGCTGGCCTTCGGCGTGATGTTCTTCTTCTTCCCGGCCGGGTTGGTGCTGTACTGGTTGACCAACAACCTGCTGTCGATCGCTCAGCAGTGGTTCATCAACCGGCAACTCGGCGTCAACAAGTAAGCCGGCCGTGAAGACCGCACGTTCGCCGGCCTCTTGACGCGATCGGGGCTTGAGGCAAGGCACCGTTGCGCCGACGATGGCGCCATGCGGGGACGACCCGGCCCAGGCCTCACGGACCCTCGGCCGGATCTGGAGCGTCTAACGGCACTCCCCCCGCGCCAACACCCGCAAGGCAGCGCAGCGACAATCGCGCGGTGCCTTCTCCCTTGCCCTTGCCACAGGATCCCATCGTGGCGATCGCCACCGCGCCGGGGCGCGGCGCAGTGGGCATCGTGCGCGTCTCGGGCCGCGAGCTGCATGGCCTGATCGAGGCACTGGGCGGCCGCCGCCCCGAGCCGCGCGCGGCCCAGCTCGTGACCCTGCGCGACGCCCAGGGGCAGGCCATCGATCGAGGTCTGGCCCTGCACTTTCCTGCGCCGAATTCCTACACCGGCGAAGACGTTCTCGAATTGCAGGTTCATGGCGGCCCGGTGGTGCTGCAGTTGCTGCTGGCACGCTGCCTGGAGGCCGGCGCGGAGGTCGACCCGGCCACGCAACGCCCGCGGCTGGCGCACCTGCGCCTGGCCCAACCCGGCGAATTCACGCAGCGTGCGTTTCTCAACGGCAAACTCGATCTGAGCCAGGCCGAGGCCGTGGCCGACCTGATCGACGCCGGCACCGAAGCCGCGGCACGCTCGGCCACCCGCGCGCTAGGCGGAGCTTTTTCGCGCGAGATCGAGGTCTTGAGCGCGGGCCTCGTCGAGCTGCGCGCATTGGTCGAAGCCACGCTCGACTTTCCCGACGAGGAGATCGATTTCCTCGAACGCGCCGACGCTTACGGCCGCCTGGCCGCCATTGCCGCCACACTGCTCGGCGTGCAAGAGCGTACGCGTCAAGGCGCCTTGCTGCGTGAAGGCATCACGGTCGTGCTGGCGGGCCAACCCAACGTCGGCAAGAGCTCGTTGCTCAACGCGCTGGCCGGCGCCGAGCTGGCCATCGTCACACCGATCGCCGGCACCACGCGCGACAAGATCGGGCAGACGATTCAGATCGAGGGCGTGCCGGTGCACGTGGTCGATACCGCCGGCCTGCGCGAGGCGGACTCGTCGCAGGACGAGGTCGAACGCCTGGGCATCGAGCGCAGCTGGGCAGCAATCGAACAGGCCGACACGGTGGTCTTCCTGCATGACTTGACGCGCCAGGGCCAGGCGGCGTACGCCGCCGCCGACCAGGCCATCGGCGCGCAATTGCGTCTCACCGACCACGCGCGCGTGCTGCATGTCTTCAACAAGAGCGATATCGCGGCCGATCACAACCGGCACACCGACGGCTTGCGCCTGTCGGCGCGCACCGGTGACGGCCTGAACGAATTACGTCGCGCTTTGCTCGAGCGCGCCGGCTGGCACGCGCACCCCGAGGGCGTGTTCATCGCCCGCACTCGCCATGTGCGGGCACTGCAGCGCTGCGCGGTGCACCTCGCGGCGGCCCAGGAGCTGGCTGCGCGCGCCGACGCGGCGCTGGATCTGCTGGCCGAAGAATTGCGCCTGGCGCATCGGGCGCTCGGCGAAATCACCGGCGTGTTGACGGCCGACGAATTGCTCGGTGAAATATTCGGTCACTTCTGCATCGGTAAGTAGCGCAACAGCCGATCGACGATCGGCGTGCGAGTACCGACAGACGGGCGCCACGGCGCCGCACCCCCGGGGCGGATGGTTGTCCGGCGCAGGCCGGCTTCCATAATCGGGGCATGAACATCCAGGAGCTCTTCGATGCCGTGCACACGCTCAACGCCACGGACGCATTCAAGCCACGACTGACGCTGGCGCAGTGGCACGCTTTTCAGCCGTACCTGACGCGCCACGAAATCCGCGCCGGCGACCTGCTGGTCAAGCAAGGTGATCACGACCGCACGATGTACTTGCTGGAGCGCGGCACGCTGCAGGTCTTCGTCGGCAATGCCAAGCCCGGCGAGTCGCGTTTGTCGCTCCTGCGTGCCGGCTCGGTGGTCGGCGAGGCCGCGCTGTTCAGCGACCAGCCGCGCATGGCCAATGTCGAGGCCATGACCCTCTGCGTGGTCTGGGCCTTGCGCGGACCGCGCCTGGAAGAGTTGATCGCGCGCAATCCCACCTTGGCCCTCGAGCTGGTGCGCGCGGCCGCCGCGGTGATGGGCGTGCGCATGCGCGCCAATATCGAAGGCGGGCAGGCGGTCAGCTGACAGCGCGGGCTTTGCGCGCCGCGCCAGGAGCCCCTCTCGGTCGTCCCGGCAGCGCAGCCTCAGCCGTGCATCAATTTGCTCTCGGCCAAGGCCAGTGCCTCGGGCAGCCCGGCCAACACCAGCGTGTCGCCGGCGGCCAGTTGCACGGCGTCGTCCGTGGCCTGCACCTGGCCGGCCGCGCGTCGCACAGAGACCACCCTCACGCCGACTGCGGCGAGCGCCTGATCGGCCAACGGCCGGCCCAGGCATGGAGCGGCCAGCGGCAATGTGACGCTCAGCAGGCGTGCCTGCTGCAACTCCTCCACCGTGTCATCGTCGGCACCGTGAAAGTAGCCCCGCAGCAAGCCGTAGCGCGCGTCGCGCGCGTCACGCGTGATGCGAATGACACGGCGCATCGGCACCCCGACCAGTGCCAGGGCATGGCTGGCCAGCATCAGCGAGCCCTCGATCGCCTCGGGCACGACTTCGGTCGCCCCGGCGGCTTTCAAGCGGTCGATGTCGGTGTCGTCGACCGTGCGCACCACCACCGGCACGTGCGGCGCGTGCGAACGCGCCAGTTGCAGGATCTTCAGCGCCGAGGCGGTGTCGTGGTAGGAAACCACCACGGCGCTGGCGCGCGCCAGGCCGGCAGCCATCAGGCTGCGCAGGCGCGCGGCGTCGCCGAAGACCACGCTCTGACCCGCCGCCGCGGCCTGGCGCACGCGGTCGGGGTCGAGGTCCAGCGCCATGTACGGGATGCGCTCGCCGTCGAGCAAACGGGCCAAGTTCTGCCCGCTGCGGCCGTAACCGCAAATGATCACATGGGCCTCGCTGGCGATGGCCCGCTTGGCGATCGTCGTCAGCGCCACCGACTGCAGCATCCAATCGGTGGCCGACAGGCGCGCCACGATGCGATTGCTGAACATGACGATGAACGGCGTAGCCAACATCGACAAGACCATGCTGGCCAACACCGGGCTGACCCATTGCGCCGCCAACAGCCCACTGTCGGCGCCCAGCGTCAGCAGCACAAAACCGAACTCTCCGGCTTGCGCCAAGTACAACCCGGTGCGCAGCGCCGTGCCCGGCGCGGTGCCGAAGGCGCGCGCCAGCAGCGCGACCAAAGCAGTCTTGGCCAATACCGGGCCGGTGGTCAGCAACAGCACCAGCAACCACTGCTCGAGCAGCGGCCGCCAGTCCAGCTTCATGCCGATGGTGATGAAAAACAGACCCAGCAAGACGTCGTGGAAGGGTCGAATATCCGTCTCGACTTGGTGCTTGTATTCGGTCTCGGCCACCAACATGCCGGCGATGAAGGCGCCCAGCGCCAGCGACAGGCCTGCGTATTGGGTCAGCCAGGCCAGGCCTAGCGTGACCAGCAGCAGGTTCAGCACGAACAGCTCTTCGCTCTTGCGCCGGGCGACCAGCGTCAGCCACCAGCGCATCGCCTGCTGGCCGCCGGTCAGCAACAGGGCCAACAGGGCCGCGGCCTTGAGCAGGGCCCAGCCGAGCGCGGCGGCCAGGTCGCCGCCCGAGGAGCCCAGCGCCGGGATCAGCACCAGCAGCGGCACCACGGCCAAGTCCTGGAACAGCAATACACCGATCACGCGTTTGCCATGCTCGGTCTCGAGTTCGAGGCGGTCGGCCATCAACTTGACGACGATGGCAGTCGACGACATCGCGACCGCGCTGCCGAGCACCAGCGCGCCGCCATAGCCCAATTCCCAGGGCCTCGCCGTGAAGGAGAAGAACCAGATCAGCAATGCATTGCCGAGCAGTGCGCCGGCAATCGTCAGCATTACTTGCGACAGGCCCAGGCCGAACACCAGCTGGCGCATCGCGCGCAGCTTGTGCAGGTTGAATTCGAGGCCGATGACGAACATCAGGAACACCACGCCGAACTCGGCCAGGTACTTGACGGCCGCCGAGTCACGGGCCAGCGCCAGGGCGTTGGGACCGATCAGCACGCCCACCGCCAGGTAACCCAGGATCGGCGGCAGCTTCAGCGAACGGCATGCCACCACGCCGAGCACCGCGGCCACCAGGTAGAGCAGGACGAGTTCGAGTGTTGAGGCCATCCGTCGTGGGTGGCCGCAAGCGGCGGGCCTGCGGCCTAGAATCGCCCGCCTAGTAAACCACGAGTGCCGTGACCGATCGCCCTGCCGCCAAGGTTTCGTTCGACAGCCGCCGCGCACTGCAGCTGGCGGCGCAGACGCTGGACATAGAGGCCGCCGCGCTGCTCGGCGCCAAGGCGCGATTGGGTGAAGGCTTCACGCGCGCGGTGGGCACCATGCTGGGCTGCCGCGGCCGTGTCGTGGTGATGGGCATGGGCAAGAGCGGGCATGTCGGACGCAAGATCGCCGCGACATTGGCTTCGACCGGCACACCGGCCCTGTTCGTCCATCCCGCCGAAGCCAGCCATGGTGACCTCGGCATGGTCACCGCGCAGGACGTGGTGCTGGCGATTTCCAACTCCGGCGAGAGCGACGAGCTGAATGTCATCTTGCCGGTGTTCAAGCGGCTGCGCGTGCCCGTCATCGCGCTGACTGGCAAACCCGAATCGACGCTGGGGCGGCATGCCGACATGGTCATCGAATGCAGTGTCGAGCAGGAAGCCTGCCCACTCAATCTGGCTCCCACCGCCAGCACCGCCACGCAGATGGCGCTCGGCGACGCGCTGGCGGTGGCCCTGCTCGACGCACGCGGCTTTCGCGAGGAAGACTTCGCCCGATCGCATCCCGGCGGGGCGCTGGGTCGCAAGCTGCTGCTGCATGTGCGCGACCTGATGCGCAGTGGTGACGCGCTGCCGCAAGTCGGACCCGAGGCGAGCTTTAACAGCATGCTGCGCGAAATGACGGGCAAGGGTCTGGGTTTGACGGCCGTTGTCGGCGAACGCGACCAGGTGCTGGGCATCTTTACCGACGGCGACCTGCGCCGCCTGATCGAGCGCGGCGCCGACCTGCGTACATTGATCGCCCGCGACGTGATGCATCCGAACCCGCGCCGCATCCGCGCCGATGCGCTGGCGGTCGAAGCCGCCGACTTGATGGAGCAGCACCGCATCACCAGCGTCCTGGTCATCGACGACGAGGCCCGTCTGGTCGGTACGCTCAATTCGAACGACCTGATGCGCGCGAAGGTCATTTGATGTCGCCGGCACTGGTGTTCCCGCCCGAGTTGCTGCTCAAGGCGCAGGGTCGCGGGCTGGGTCTGAAGGCCGCGATCTTCGACGTCGACGGGGTGCTCACCGACGGCCGGTTGTTCATCGGTGAGAACGGTGAATCGTTCAAGGCCTTTTCGGCCCTCGACGGGCAGGGCCTGAAGCTGCTGGCGCAGGGTGGGATCACGCCGCTGGTCGTCACCGGCCGTGACTCACCGGCTGTGCGCCGGCGTATTGCCGACCTGGCTCTTCCGCACGCCGTCTACGGCGCACAAGACAAACTGGCCGCTGCCAGTGCGCTGCTGCAAACACTGGCCCTCGACTGGGCCGATGTGGCGGTGATGGGCGACGACTGGCCGGACCTGCCCCTGATGCTTCGAGCCGCATTCGCCTGTGCGCCCGCCAATGCGCACGCCGAGGTCCGCGCCATCGCGCACCACGTGACCGCTGCCTATGGGGGCGCCGGTGCCGCGCGCGAATGCTGCGATCTGCTGCTGATGGCGGCTGGCCGCTATGCGCCGTTGCTGCGCGGCGAGCGGTTCACGCTCGATGCCACCTAGATGGTCATCGAAGCCCTGCTGCAGCCACTGGAGCCGATCCCGGCGCGACCGCGACCGGTGCGGCCGCGCCAGCCCTGGTTCTGGCATCTTGGCCAGTGGGTCTCGGCCTACCTGCCGCTGTTGCTGATGGCCCTGCTGGCCATGGGCACCTGGTGGCTGGTGCAACACACTCCGCGCGCGGATGGGCCTGGCGCCGACGCACCGGCACGGCATGATCCGGACTACACGATGCAGGGCTTCACGCTGCAGCGCTTCGGCGCCGACGGCCGGCTGCGGGTGCAGGTGCAGGGCGCGACGATGCGTCACTACCCCGACACCGACACGCTAGAAATCGACGGCGTGACGATTCGAGCCCTTTCATCCGACGGCAGCGTGACGCACGCCACCGCGCGCCGGGCGCTGGCCAACGGCGACGCCAGCGAAGTGCAGTTGCTCGGCGCGGCGCAGGTGGTGCACGAGGGCGGCAGCGACGGGCGCAGGATCGAATTCGAAAGCGAGTTCTTGCATGCCTTTCTCAACGTCGAACGCGTGCGCTCGCACCTGCCTGTTCGATTGCGCGAAGGCAACAGCGATCTGCGCGTCGGGACGATCGACTACGACAACTTGGCGCGCAGTGCCAAACTCGGCGCGCCGGTGCACGCGCAGTTCGACCTGCCGCAGCGATGAAGCCGGCCGGCCCAGCCCCGATGTCGACCCTCGCCGCTGCGGGGCGCCGCCCGCGGGCGCTGCACCCGGCGCCTGCCGCTGACAGATGACCGCGCCGCTGATCTTCATCACCGGCGCGTCGAGTGGGATCGGCCAGGCCCTGGCCGTGCGCTATGCCCAGGCGGGCTGGCGCCTGGCCTTGGTTGCTCGCCGCAGCGCCGAAGTCCAGGCCTGGGCCCTGGCCCAGCACCTGACACCCGATCGATGCGTCGTCTACGCCGCGGACGTGCAAGACATCGACAGCATCGTCGCCGCCGGCCGGCGCTGCCTCGGGACGCAGGGCCTGCCTGAGGTGGTCATCGCCAATGCCGGCATCAGCATCGGCATGGACACGGGCCAGCGCAGCGATCTCGACGTGATGCGCGAGACCTTCGCCGTCAACAACGTCGGCATGGCCGCGACCTTTCATCCGTTCCTCGCCGCCATGCGCGCACGGCGCCGGGGCGTGCTGGTCGGCGTGGCCAGTGTGGCCGCCATTCGTGGTCTGCCTGGCCACGGTGCCTATTGCGCCAGCAAGGCCGCGGTGCTGGCCTATTGCGAGAGCCTGCGCGGCGAGTGCCGCGCGGACGGGGTGCGCGTGCTGACGCTATTGCCGGGCTACATTGCCACCCCGCTGACGGCCGGCAATCGTTATCCGATGCCGTTCCTGCTGCCAGCGGCGGTGTTCGCCGAGCGCGCCTTTCGCGCGATCGAGGGTGCGGCCAGCTACCGCGTCATCCCGTGGCAGATGGCGGTCGTGGCCAAGTTGCTGCGCCTGCTGCCCAATCCGCTGTTCGACCGGCTCTTTGCCGGCCGTGGGCGCAAGGCGCGGCGTAGCGTCTAGCGCCGGGCCGGACCGGGTGCTGCATGGTGAGGCGGCCAGAAAAAGGGCCCCGGTGTTGCCACCGGCGCCCCTCGTCATGTGATCGGGCAGGGTTCAGTAGCCGCCGCGGCCACCGCCGCCGCCGTAACCACCACCGCCACCGCCGCTGCGGCCACCGCCGCCGCCGCCGTAGCCGCCACCACCACCGCTGCGGCCGCCGCCACCGCCGCCGTAGCCGCCGCCACCGCCGCTGCCACCACCGCCGTAGCCACCGCCACCGCCACCGCCGCTGCCGCCGCCGCCACCGAAGCCACCCGGGCGCTCTTCGCGCGGGCGGGCCTCGTTGACCACCAGCGGCCGGCCGTCGAGGGCCTGACCATTCATGCCGTTGATGGCGGCTTGCGCCTCGGCATCCGAACCCATCTCGACGAAGCCGAAGCCTTTCGAGCGGCCGGTTTCCCGATCCATCATGACCTTGGCCGAAGTGACCGTACCAAATTGTCCAAATGCCGCTTGCAGCGACTCATCACGCACGCTGTAGGCCAGGTTGCCCACATAAAGCTTGTTTCCCATCGGGGAGCCCCTTTCAATCACCGTAGACCATGTGGAGCTTCAACCCGTCGTGAACCATTCAAGCGAAGGCGCCGCATCCAGACACAGAGGGCGGATTATGAAAGATGGGGCCGTAAAGCCCCATGCCCCCAGAAAAAACTGTTGTTTTCTGTCCGCGGACAGTCGCGGCGATATGCGGGTTGACCCATGCCCAAGGCCATTGACCGGCTTTGCGCCATGAATGGCGTGGCCAGCGGCGCTGCGCCAGCCGGCCCGCGCATTGCCAGTCTGGTACCGAGCGTCACCGAATTGGTCGCGGCGCTCGGCCTGGCGCCGTACCTGGTGGCCCGTACCGGCTACTGCGTGCATCCGGCGGCGATGCTGGTCCACGTGCCCAAGGTCGGTGGCACGAAGGACGTGAATCTGCACAAACTGCGGCGCCTCGCACCCAGCCACGTGATTGTCAATGTCGACGAAAACCGCCTGCAGACGGTGCAGGCGGTACATGAATTCGCACCGCAGGTCATCGTGACGCACCCCTGTGGGCCCGCCGAGGTGGGCGCCTTGATCGGGCAACTGGCTGCGGCCTTCGGCGGGCTGCCCGGCGTGGCGGGCCGTGCCGCGCAGCTCCAGGCCGCGCTACAGGCCGAATTGGCGGCCACCACCATCGCCGGTCTACCGAGGGTGCCGGTCTTGTATCTGATCTGGCGCGGGCCATGGATGACCGTGGCGCGTGACACCTACATTGCGCGCCTGCTCGCGCACGTCAACTGGTGCACCTTGCCCGACCTCGACGGCGGCGATCGCGGTGCGGCCCGTTATCCAACGCTCAATGGGCGCGAGCCATGGCTGGCCAGGGTGCGCGAAGTCTTGCTCGCCAGCGAGCCCTACGCCTTCACGGCCGCACATCTGGACGAGGCCCGCGCGCTGTGTCCCAACGCGCGGGCGCGCCTGGTCGACGGCGAGCTGCTCAGCTGGTACGGCCCGCGCACCGTGGCCGGTCTGCGCTACCTGCGCCGCCTGATCGACGCCTAAGATCGCGCGGTGGACCTGCTCAAACCGCTGATCGCACTGCTGGCTATCGTCAACCCGATCGGCGTGATTCCGTTTTTCATCGCCTTCACGCAGAACTTCAGCCGCGAGCAGCGCCTGCGCACGATCTCGGTGGCCAGCTTCAGCGCGTTCATGGTGATTGCCGTCAGCGCGACCGCCGGGCTGAAGATCATCGAGTTCTTCGGCATCAGCATTGCTTCCTTCCAGGTCGGCGGCGGCACCTTGCTGCTGATCAGCTCGCTGCAAATGCTCAATGCCCAGCCCGCCGAGGCCAAGCCCAACGATCTGGCCGACGGCAACCAGAAGGCCGATGCCGGAGCCAGCATTGCCGTCGTGCCGCTGGCCATCCCGCTGCTGACCGGCCCGGCGACGATCTCGACCATCGTCATCTACGCCGAGAAGACGCGGCATCTGTGGGAGCATGTGGTGCTGGTCGGCTATGGCGTGATCATCGGCCTGGTGACCTACGCCACCTTTGCCGCCTCGGGCCGCATCGCCCATGCGCTGGGCCGCACGGGTATCAACATCATGACCCGCTTGATGGGCCTGATCCTGGCGGCGATGGCGGTCGAGTTGCTGGCCGACGGGCTGGTCAAGCTGTTCCCCGTGCTGGCGTCGACCATCTCGCACTGAGCGCCGCGATGCCGGACGCTGCGACCTGGGACTACATCGTCGTCGGTGCCGGCACGGCCGGGTGCCTGCTCGCCAACCGTCTTTCGGCCGATCCGCACAAGCGCGTCTTGCTGCTCGAGGCCGGCGGCCGCGACAACTACGCCTGGATCCACATTCCGGTCGGGTACCTGTACTGCATCGGCAATCCGCGCACCGACTGGTTGTTCCAGACCGAGCCCGACGCGGGACTGAACGGACGCACGCTGCGTTATCCGCGCGGCAAGGTGCTCGGTGGCTCATCGAGCATCAACGGCATGATCTACATGCGCGGCCAGGCGCGCGACTACGACGGCTGGGCCGAGTCGCTGGGCGACGAAGCCTGGCGCTGGGACGCCTGCCTGCCGTACTTCAAGCAACATGAAGCCCATTGGCGTGGCGCCGACGCCCACCATGGCGCCGGCGCCGAGTGGCGTGTCGAACGCCAACGCCTGTCGTGGCAGTTGCTCGACGCCTTTGCGCAGGCCGCTCAGCAGGCGGGCATCCCGGCCTGCGACGACTTCAATCGCGGCAATAACGAAGGTGTCGGCTACTTCGAGGTCAACCAAAGGCGCGGCCTGCGCTGGAACGCCAGCCAGGCCTTTCTGCGTCCGGTACGGCACCGACGCAATCTCGAAGTGCGCACCGCGGCGCTGGTGCAGCGCATCGTGCTCGAACGCCGCAGCGATGGCGTGCTGCGCGCCAGCCACGTCGTCTGCCGCGATGCCGACGGCGCCGAGCACACCCTTGGCGCCGCGTGCGCGGTGGTGCTTGCGGCGGGCGCCATCGGCTCGCCGCAGTTGCTGCAGCTGTCGGGCATCGGGTCGGCACCACTGCTGGCCCAACACGGCATAACCGTGGCCCATGAATTGCCAGGTGTCGGCCAGAACCTGCAGGACCATCTGCAGATCCGCGCCGTGTTCGGCGTCACCGGGGCGACGACGCTGAACACGATGGCCCATTCCTGGCTCGGCAAGGCGCGCATCGCTTTGCAATATCTGCTGACGCAGAGTGGCCCGATGAGCATGGCGCCATCGCAACTCGGCGTTTTCACCCGCTCATCGCCCGAGCGGCGCTGGCCCGACCTCGAGTACCACGTCCAGCCGCTGTCGCTGGACGCCTTCGGCCAGCCGCTGCACCGCTTCGCCGCGTTCACGGCCAGCGTCTGCAATCTCAACCCGCAGAGCCGCGGCAGCGTGCGCATACGCTCACCACGGGTGGACGAGGCCCCGCTGATTGCGCCGCGCTACCTGGCCACCGAGGGGGACCGCCAGGTGGCCGCGCAGTCGCTGCGCCTGACGCGACGCATCGTGGCCCAGCCTGCACTGGCGCGCTATGCGCCGGTGGAGATCCGGCCCGGCGCGCAATTCGAGTCCGACGAGGCGCTGGCCACACTGGCCGGCGACATCGGGACGACGATCTTTCACCCGGTCGGCACCTGCAAGATGGGTCGTGCTGACGATCCCCTGGCGGTCCTCGACGCGCGCCTGGCCGTGCGCGGCGTGGCCGGACTGGTGGTGGCCGACGCCAGCGCCATGCCCAGTATCACGAGCGGCAATACCAACGCGCCGACCCTGATGATCGCCGAGCGCGCGGCGCTATGGTTGCGCCACGGCAACGACGCGGGCCTCGGGGGTTCACCCCCCGCAGCATTGACAGGTGCAAGTCGGGGCGGGCATCGCTAGACTTCGCCCGATGACCGAGATCAAGGCGCCCGTGCCCCAACCCAGCGTGGGTCAGGCCGTCGCCGAGCGAGCCCCGCGTGCCGGTTTCGCCCCGGAGCGCTACTGGGCCTATGCGGCGGTACTGGCGGTCTACGGGTTGGTGGTGTTGGCGGTGGCCCCGATGTGGTGGCCTGGCGCGACCTCTGGCGCGGCGTGGCTGGGCACGACGGCCGTGCTGCTGGTGGCCGTGATCACGGCTTGGCTGATGCTGCGAGCGGTGCGCGTTTCGAACGCCGAGGCCAGAGCCGCGCTCGAGCAGTTCTCTCAGCGCATGCGCGCCGGCGACGTCAGTGGGGCCTTGCAAGCCGTGGGCGCTGCACGCCCGCCGCAGCCTGCCGCGGGCACCGAGGGCGAGTCCGTCGTCGTCGAGGCCTGGCCCCCGGTATCGCGCTTCGGCAGCACGGCGCGCGAACTCGAACAGGCGCTGGGCGCGCGCGAGCAGCGTTGGCAGGCGCGCATGCGCCTGTCGGCCGATTGGCATTGGGAGACCGACACCGAATTGCGCTTCACCTGGGTCTCGCAGGATCTGGCCTCGCTGGTCAAACTCGGTGTCCAGCCGAACGACTTGATCGGCCACCGTATCGACGCGGTGCCGGTGTTCGAACCCCCCGCCGAGGGTTGGGCCGCGTTGAACCAGCGCCTGGCCGAACAAAAGCCCGTGCGTGAGTTGCTGATCGAAGTGCGCCGGCCAGGGCGCATGCCCGTGTGGGTCGCCCTCAACGCGCGCGCCCACCGCGACGAACAGGGGCGTTTCACCGGTTATGAAGGCGTCGGCCGTGACATCACCGAGCAGCATCTGGCTTTTGTTCGGCTGGCCGAGAGCGAACGGCGGCATGCGCTGATGTCCGAGCTGTCGGTCGACTGGTACTGGCAGACCGACGCCAATCATGGCTTCGAGCAATTCGGCCCGGTCGCGCGCGACCTGCTCGGCGAGCGAGCCGCCGAGGCGATCGGCCAGACACGCTGGGCACTGCACCCGGACGGCGCGACCGAAGAGGAATGGGCCGCGCATCGCGCCGATCTCGACGCCAGGCGGCCGTTTCGCGGCTTCGAGTATGCAGAGCGCCCGCCTGGGCGCAGCCGACGCTGGGTCTCGATTGGTGGGCAGCCGCGCCTGAATGCCCGCGGCGAATTCATCGGTTATCACGGTGTCGGCAGCGACATCACCCTGCGCAAGCGGGCCGAGCGTGTGGTGCTCAGCCGCAACAAGGTGCTCGAGCGGCTGGTGGCCGAACGCACGGCCGAACTCGAACACACCAACCGCGACCTCGAAGCCTTCTCGCGCCAGCTCGCGCATGAATTGCGCACGCCCATCAGCCAGGTCGCCGGCCTGGCCGACCTGTTGAAGGCGCGTGCCTGGGAGCGCCTGACCGACGAGGAACGCGACTGGCTGCGCCTGCAGGGCCAGGCCGCGCGCGAGATGTCGCAGACCGTGACGGCACTGCTGGAGCTGGCGCACTCGGCTTCGACCGCGCTGGAGCGCGAGGCGGTGGATCTGTCAGCGTTGGCGCGCGTGGTGATCGACGAGCTGCCTTGGCTCGAGCGCAAGGCGCAGGTCGACTGGGTCATCGAGGCCGGGCTGTCCGCAAGTTGCAGTGCCACGCTGGCGCGCGTGGTGCTGACCAATCTGCTCGGCAACGCCGCCAAGTTCACCCGCGACGTGCCCGCGCCGCGCATCGCGTTCAGCCGCGACGAAAACGCCGAGGCCGGTGGCTTCGCGATCAGCGACAACGGCGTCGGCTTCGACCCCGAGCACGTGGAAAAGCTGTTCCTGCCCTTTGCCCGTCTGCACGGCAGCGACCAGTTCCACGGCACCGGCCTGGGCTTGTCTATCGTTCGCCGTATCGTCGAGCGCCACGGCGGCCATGTCGCGGCGTCGGGTGCACCGGGCTACGGTGCACGCTTCGCGTTCCGCTTCGACGCGGCGCGGGTCGACCCGGTGTCGGTACTCGACAGTTCGCTGGGCGAGCAGACCAGCAACAGCGCGGTCGCCTGAGGCGGCCCGCCAAGCCCGCGGCCGCGCGAGCGACAGGCGCCGTGGGGCGAGTCTCGGCGCGGGCTTTCCCGGATGACTCGGTCCCGGCCCTGCTTGGGAAAGCCCCGCTGTGCGCCGCAGGTTGACGCCGCTAGGCTGTGGGCCTTTTCTGCGTTAGAGAGGTCCCATGAGCAAGATTGCCCCCGAATCGCTGGCCTTGCAGCGGCTGTACCACTGGGAAACGACGACGCCCGAGCGGGTCGTGTTCACCCAACCCTACGACGGCGCAGCCAAAGGCACGGGCCAGGTCCGCACCTGGACTTGGCGCCAGGCGCTGGACGAGACCCGGCGCATCGCCGCACATCTGCAGGGCCTGGGGCTGCCACCGGGGAGCAAGATTGCGCTGATTTCGAAGAACTGCGCCCACTGGCTGATGACCGACTGGGCCATCTGGATGGCCGGCTTCGTCTCGGTGCCGCTGTACCCGACGCTGGCCGCCGAGACCATTCGTCAGATCCTCGAGCACAGTGACGCCAAGCTGTTGTTTGTCGGCAAGCTCGACGGCTGGGACGGCATGAAGTCCGGCGTGCCGGCCGGGCTGGCGTGCATCAGCTATCCGCTGTCGCCGCCGAACGACTTTCCGAGCTGGGATGCCATCGTCGCCAAGACCCAGCCTTTGGCCGGAAACCCCGAACGTGCGGCGGACGAGTTGTGCACGATCATGTACACCTCGGGCACCACCGGCATGCCCAAGGGCGTGATGCACAGCTTTGGCACGCTGGCCTGGAACATCGTCGCCGGCCTCAAGCGTGTGCCGCTGGACCACACGGCACGCATGCTGTCGTACCTGCCGCTGTCGCATATCGCCGAGCGCATCCTGGTCGAGCATGGCTTGATGGCCACGGGCATGCAGATCTGGTTCGCCGAGTCGATGGACAGCTTCACGCTCGACCTGCAGCGCGCCAAGCCGACGGTGTTCTTCTCGGTCCCGCGCCTATGGGTCAAATTCCAGCAGGGCATCAACCACAAGATGCCGCCAGCCAAGCTCGACCGCTTGCTCAAGCTGCCGCTCATCGGCAATCTGGTGCGCAGAAAGATCTTGAAAGCCCTGGGTCTGGATCAATGCACCTTTGCCGCCGGCGGTGCGGCGCCGATGCCACCCGAACTCATGCGCTGGTACGACAAACTCGGCCTGGACCTGATCGAGGGTTATGGCATGACCGAGAACGGCGCCATTTCCCATGGCACGCTGCCGGGCAAGCAGCGCCCCGGCACGGTCGGCCTGCCTTACGAGGGCGTGCAAAGCCGGCTCGATCCGGCCAGCGGTGAAATCCAGATGAAGAGCGGCGGCGTCATGCTCGGCTACTACAAGGAACCCGGCCTGAGCAAGGATGCATTCACCGACGACGGCTGGCTGCACACCGGCGACAAGGGCCAACTCGATGCCGAAGGCAACCTGCGCATCACGGGCCGCGTGAAAGACCTGTTCAAGACCAGCAAGGGCAAGTACGTGGCGCCGGCGCCGATCGAAGACCGCCTGGTGATGCACGACGCCATCGAGGCCTGCGCCGTGACCGGCGCCAACCTCGGCCAGCCCCTGGGTATCGTGATGCTCAATGTCGATGGCATTGCGCAGGCCGGGCAGGCCGAAGGCCGCCAGGCCTTGGAGGCCTCGCTCGGCGCACACCTGAAGGCCATCAACGACAAGCTCGATCCGCATGAGCAGCTCGACTGTCTGGTGCTGGTGACCACGCCCTGGACCGTCGACAACGGTTTCATCACCCCGACCTTCAAAATCAAGCGCAATCGTGTCGAAGAGGTCTATGCCGCGCACTACGAGCGCTGGATCGGCGCGCGCAAGAAGATTGTCTGGGCCGACGCCTGACGGGCGGCGCGGCGAGCGGCGGCAAAGCTAGTCGAGCGTGACCTCGCCGCGCACGGCGCCGGCGCGGTCGGCCTGCGCACTCAGACCGACGCGTGTGCCCTTGGGGGCGCGAACGACCCACTCGGCCACCGCGCGGTCGGCCGTGACATCCCGGCTGGGCAGGAACGCGAGCTGGCTGGTCTTGGGCGCGTGGCCCTCGAGTTGCGGGCCCTCGTCGCGGTGCTTGCCGTTGACCAGCGAGACCTCCGGGCTGTCGGGCAGGTGAATTTCGAACATCACGCCGCGCACGGTCTTGCGATCGAGCGCGCGCTGGGTGACATAGGCCGGCAACCAGCCGCTGTTGGCCACGGCCAGGCGGATGCGCCAGGTGTCGGGGCCCAGCGCCCGGACTTCGGTGCGCAGCATCTCCAGCCGGGGCAAGGACAGCGCGATCTGGGTCAGCCAGGCCGGGAAGCGGGCGGCTTCGCGCTCGCGCAGCGCCGGCGGCGGATTGCGCCAGAAGTTCATCTTGTCCCAGCCGCCGATCTCGACCGGCCCCAGTTGCGGATGCATGAACGGCTTCCAGTCGATATAGGCCTGGCCGCCGCATTGTTCATCGCTCCACTTCAGCAGCTTCAAGTCGTCTTCGACCGGATGCTCCCGGTACCAATGGATCCAGTCGTAGTCGGTGATGCCGGCCTCCTTGTTCGGGGCCCACAACTCGACGGTCCAGAACAACGCGCCCAGGTGCTCGTAGAGCCAATCCTGCGTGCCGGTGATGATCTCCTTGGGGTGGTACTTGAAATCGTGAAAGATGCTGATCGCAGGGTAGCCGGTGAGCTTCTCGCCCAGTCCCGAGAAGCGTTTGTAGACCCACAGGTCCTCGGGCACCATGTCATCGTCGCTCTGCGTGCCCATCGGGCGCAGGATCACGCCGCTGTGGGTGTGAAAGCTCACCGCCGCGCCGATGTTGCGGTGGGCGGTGACGAAGGCCACCATCGCCCGCACCTCGGGCTCGCTGGTCGGGTACGGGCCGGCGCCGAGTTGTTCGAACTCCTGGCGCCACTGGGTCGGGAAATTGCGATTCAGATCCAGGCCCTCGCGATCCTTGTTCACCTTCACCGTCAGGCCGTCCCAGTTGATCAGTGTGCCCTCGGGCATGACGCGGTAGTACTCGCCGCCGAACTCGCCAGGCTCGCGAGCGACCAGCAGACGTGGGTCGGCGGCGTGCTTCTTGTACGTGCCATGCGGGTCCGGAATGCGCATGGTCAACATGCGGCCGTCACCGTCGACATCTTCGACACACAGGCCTTCGACCGGCTCCTCGTCGAACGGGTAGCGCCGCGTCGACGAGCGAATGTGGCGCGGCCGGTCGGCCAGGGCCAACTCCGCACCGTCAGGATTGAGCCGCGGGCAAATGTAGACGCAACGGGTGTCGAGCAGCTGCGTGATCGCGGCATCGATGCCATGGCCGCTGGCCAACTGGTGCAGGTAGTACAGGCAAGCCGTGCTGGCCGTCAACTCGGCGGCGTGGATGTTGCCGTCGACCCAGAACGCCGGCTTGTCGGTGTCGATGCCCGTGGCGGTGTTGGTCAGCGTCACGGCCCAGATGTCGCGGCCTTCGTGGCTCTTGCCCAGCGAGTGCACGCGGATCAGCTGCGGCAATGCGTCGGCATAGTCGAACAGCAGGCGTGTCAGCTCGGCGTAGCGGTAAAAGATGTCGAAGCGCGGAACGGGCAGGACGGACATGAGCAAGGGCGCGAGCTGGAGTGCAGCCGATTGTGCACAAGCCCACGCCCTGGCGGCCATCCGGGCTTGCGTGGGGGACTTCGCGACGCGAGCGATCCGCGCGCGCATGGGCGCCGCGACGGTGTGTGCGGGCCGGCCTACCCGGTCTTCGCGCCGGCCACAAAGACGCGCAGCTCGCCGGGCCGCATCGCGTGCCAGGTCTCGTTGCGTGTCATCGCTTCGGTGGCCACGACGGCGACACGGTCGCTCGGCGTGGTCAGTGCGGCCAGGTCGATCGTGACATCGTCGTCGGCGAGCGTCGCCGCGCAGAACGGATGCGCTCGCTCGACCCAGGCCAGCGCCGTACTGCAATGGGCCCACAGCGCCTGGCCGTTGGATAGCAGCAGGTTGAATGCCCCATGAGCGGCGATGTTCGGGACCAATTCGCGCAGGGTATGTGTCAGCTCGACGACGGTCGGCACATTGGCGTGGGCCTTGGCCAACTCCTGCATCAGCCAACAAAATGCGCGCTCACTGTCGGTATCCCCGACCGGGCGAAATGCGGCATGCAGGCGCGGTTTGAAATCCTGCAGATCGCCGTTGTGGGCGAAGACCCAATAACGACCCCACAGCTCGCGCACGAACGGGTGGGTGTTCTCGAGTGCCACCCGCCCTTGCGTGGCCTTGCGGATATGGGCCACGACGTTGTCGCTCTTGATCGGGTAGCGCGTGACCAGTTCGGCCACCGGCGAGACGCGTGCGCTGTGGTGGTCGACGAAGTAGCGCAGGCCGCGGTCCTCGAAGAAGGCGATGCCGAAGCCATCCTTGTGTTCGGCGGCGCGCCGAGCCAGGCCGGCGAAGCTGAAGCACACGTCGGTCGGCGTGTTGGCATTCATGCCGAGCAATTGGCACATGAGTCGCTCGCTCAGGCCGGCGCCGGGGGCAAGGCAGGGGGCATGGCGGTCAGGGGATCGGCATGAACAGGCGCAGCAGGCCGCGTACCGAGATCAGGTTGCCCGGATTGCCCTTTTCTTCGAGCACCGCGCTCATGCGTCGCAGGATGCGCGAGCTCCTGCGTGCACGCCAGATCAACAGGTCGGCCAGCCAGGGGTGTTCGTTGACGCTGTTGGCGCGCTCGTAAAGATCGAAACGCGGCTTGAGGGCCAGCAGCGAAGCCTCGTAGCGCGCGCGCAGTTGTGCATCGGTGAGCAAAGTGTCGCGACCTTCGGCAATGGTTTCCCCGGCCAGGATGCCGGTCTCCATGGCCTTGCCGATGCCCTCGCCGGTGAAGGCGTAGGTGGCGCCTGCGGCCTCGCCGGTGACCAGCAGGCCAGGGCGTGAAAAGCGAGCGCCGACCAGGGAGCAGCGCAGCGGCGCGCCCTTCAAGGGCCCCAGCTTCTCGCCGCCCTTGACCAGTTCGGCGGCTGGTGCATAGGCCTCGCAGAAGCGGTCGAACATCTGGCGCAGGTTGACGTCGATCATCGCCTCGCGGCCGTCAGGCCCCGCGCTGTGGCTATGCGCCAGCCCGACACCGATGTTGAAGACGCCGTTCGGGCACGGGAAGATCCAGCCATAGCCCTTGGCCAGGCTCTTGTGCCACACCACCTCGAGTGCGGTGATGCGTCCGACCATGGCCGGATTGCGCACATAGCCGCGCAGGGCGACGCCGCTCGGTGTGCGCCGCTCGCACATTTCGGCCGCGATCAGCGCCTGGGGTACGGCACCGGTGGCCAGCACCACCCATTGGGCGCGCACCTCGTGCACCTCTTCGCCGCAGCGCAGGCGCGCGCCGTAGACGCGTTGGCCGTCGAACAGCGGGGCTTCGAATCGCGCCGGCGCCAGCCAGCGGGCCCCGGCGGCCAGCGCGGCGCGGCGCAGGATGTCGTCGAGCTGGGCACGCGGCAGCACCGCGACCCGGCCAGGCACGTCGACGCGACCACCGCGGGGAGCGATGCAGGCGACATGGGTGGCGCGCTGAGCGGCGCGCATCACGGCTTGGTACACCCCCAGGCGGCCGAAGGCGTCGTGCGCATCGGGGATCAGGCCGTCGCCGCACACCTTGTCGCGCGGGAATTGGTACTGGTCGGCCAGAACGACGTGAAAACCCGCCCGCGCAAGTTGCTGTGCACAGGCGCTGCCGGCCGGGCCGGCGCCGACGACAAGCACATCACAGGAGGCAGGCGGCAAGGTCACGATAGCAGCCAAAGGCCGGCCATTCTAGGCAGGCCATGGCGGCGCGCGCCGTCGCCAGTGCATTGATCACCATCAAGGCAGGTACGCAGCGCACGCGAGACGATGCCGAAGAGATCACCGTAAGAGACCCGACATGTCCCACTTCCTGAGCCCGGGCCAGCGCGCGCTGCTGCAGCAACTGCTGCAAATGCGCCAGCATGAACTCGACCGCCGCGTGGCACTGCATCAGGCCGGCGGCACCCGCAGTGAGGTGGCGCGTGAAGACTTGCTGCAAGACGGTGACGACGCCTCCCAGCGTGACGCCGATCGCGAGATCGATCTCGCCCGCGCAGACCGGGACATCGAGGAGCTGGGTGCCGTCAGCCAGGCGCTGGCGCGCGTGCACGATGCCGGCTTCGGTCTGTGCAGCGATTGCAATCAGACCATCCCTTTCGAGCGCCTGAAGCTCGAGCCCTGGGCGGTACGCTGCGTGGCCTGCGCCGACAAGCTCGAGCACCGTCGCGGCGACGTCAGGCAGCGTTCGTCGATTTGACCTTCAGCCGCCAGGCATGCAGCAGGGGCTCGGTATAGCCGCTCGGTTGCCGCTCGCCCTTGAAGACCAGGTCGCAGGCGGCCCGATAGGCGGCCGAGCTGTCGAAGTGGCCCGCCATCGGCCGGTACATCGGGTCGCCGCGGTTCTGCCCGTCGACCACTGCCGCCATGCGCTCGAACGTGGCACGCACCTGGGCCGGGCTGACGACGCCGTGGTGCAGCCAGTTGGCGATGTGCTGGCTGGAGATGCGTAGCGTGGCGCGGTCTTCCATCAGCCCGACGTCGTGGATATCGGGCACTTTCGAGCAGCCCACACCCTGATCGACCCAGCGCACGACGTAACCCAGGATGCCTTGCGCGTTGTTGTCGAGTTCCTGCTGGATCTCGCTCGCCGACCATGACGGCGAGCTGACCACGGGTACGGTCAAGAGGCCGCTGAGCAGGGTGCCGCGCTCGGCATCGACGTCGATTCGCTCCATCTGCTTCTGCACGGCGAACACATCGACCTGGTGATAGTGCAGTGCGTGCAAGGTCGCCGCAGTGGGCGACGGCACCCATGCGGTGTTGGCGCCCGCCAGCGGGTGCGCGATCTTTTGCTGCAGCATGGCGGCCATCAGGTCGGGCATGGCCCACATGCCCTTGCCGATCTGCGCCTTGCCGCGCAGGCCGCATTCGAGCCCGACCAGCACATTGCTGCGCTCGTAGGCCTGGATCCAGGCGCTGGACTTCATATCGCCCTTGCGCAGCATGGGGCCGGCCAGCATCGCGCTGTGCATCTCGTCGCCGGTGCGGTCTAGAAAACCGGTATTGATGAACGCCACACGGTCAGCCGCCGCGGCGATACAGGCCTTGAGGTTGACGCTGGTGCGCCGCTCCTCGTCCATGATGCCCAGCTTGACGGTGTTTTGCGGCAGGCCGAGCAAGGCCTCGACGCGGTCGAACAGCGCGCTGGCGAAGGCCACTTCGGCCGGTCCGTGCATCTTCGGCTTCACGATGTATACCGACCCGGTGCGCGAATTGCGAATCACGCCCGCGGTGTGCGGGCGCTTCAGGTCGTGGATTGCGCAGGCCGTGGCCACGACCGCGTCGAGAATGCCCTCTGGAATCTCCTGCGGTGCTGCGCTCGGGCCCCAAAGGATGGCCGGGTGGCTCATCAAGTGGCCGACGGTGCGCACGAACAGCAGCGAGCGGCCGTGCAATACCCGTTCGCCCTGACCGGTGGCGGCGCTGTAGCGGCGATCCGGATTGAGCGTGCGGGTAAAGGCCTGGCTGCCCTTGTCCACCCGCTCGCTCAGCGTGCCCTTGAGCAGGCCCAGGCAATTGGTGTAGGCCTGCACCTTGTCGTCGGTGTCGACCACGGCCACCGAATCCTCGAGGTCGAGGATCGTCGACAGCGCCGCTTCGAGCACCAAGTCCGCCACGCCGGCGGCATCGTTGGCGCCGATCGGCGTGCGGCGGTCGATGCGCAGATCCAGGTGCAGGCCGTGGTGCAACAGCAGCACCGATGTCGGTGCCTCGGCCGGGCCTTGGTAGCCGATGAATTGTGCCGGCTTGGCCAGGCCCGTGCGACGCCCGCCGGCCAACTGCACCATCAGCCGGCCGCCCTCTACGCGGTAGGCGGTCGAGTCGATGTGCGAACCCTTCTTCAAGGGGACCGTGCGGTCGAGCACATGGCGTGCGTACTCGATGACCCTGGCGCCGCGGACCGGGTTGTAGGTGGCGCCACGCGTGGCGCCGCCGCTGTCGGCGAGTGCATCGGTGCCGTACAAAGCGTCATACAGCGAACCCCAGCGCGCATTGGCAGCGTTGAGCGCGTAGCGCGCGTTGGTGATCGGCACCACCAGTTGCGGACCGGCCTGCAGCGCCAGCTCGGCATCGACCTGCCTGGTCCTTGCCCGCACGCGGGCCGGTACCGGTACCAGGTAGCCGATGCGCTCGAGGAAGCTGCGGTAAGCGGCGATGTCGGCTACCGGCCCCGGGTGAGCGGCGTGCCAAGCGTCGAGCTCGTGCTGCAGGCGTTCGCGTTCGGCCAGCAGCAGGGCGTTCCTGGGCGCCAGGTCATGCACCAGCGCGTCGAAGCCGTGCCAGAAGGCGGCGCGGTCGACGCCGGTGCCCGGCAAGACCTGCTCGTTGATGAAATCGAGCAGCGGGTTGGCAACCTGCAACCGGTGAATCGTGGTGCGCGTCGTCATGGTCGGGGAGGGGTCGTCAAGTGGGAAAGAAGTCGAGCACGTCGAGCAGGCTGCTGCCGGTGCGGGTCGGCGAGGTGCCGAGTTGTTCGGCGGGCAGTCGCGTGCGGTTGACCCACAGTGTGGTGTAGCCATACCAGGTGGCGCCGATCGCATCCCAGCCGTTGCTCGAGACGAACAGGATTTCGCGAACCGGCAGCCCGAGGGCCTGCGGGCCGAGTGCGTAGGCCGCGGGATCGGTCTTGAAACGCCGCACCGTATGGACCGACAGCACATGGCTGAGCAAGTCACCGAGTCCCGCGCTCTTCACGGCCGCGCCGAGCATGGGCGGGTCGCCGTTGGACAAGATGCCGGCGACGATACCGCGGCGCTTCAATTCGACCAGCAATACGCGGTTCTCCGGGAAGGCGCTGAGATGCCGGTATTGGTTCATCAACTGCTCTTCGGCCGCATCGTCGAGCGCCAACGCCAGTCGCGCGGCGGCGTAGCGCAGGCCGGCGCGGGTGACCTCCCAAAACGGCTCGTAGCGTCCGCTCATGGTCAGCAAACGCGTGTACTCGATCTGCTTGTCACGCCACAGCAGCGCCAGGCGCTCGCCGTAGCCGGGGAAGCGCTCCTCGGCAAGCAGCCCGACGCTGTACACATCGAACAGGGTGCCGTAGGCGTCGAACAACACGGCACGCGGCGCACCGACCTGGTTCTCCATACGCGCAATCTATTCTCAGCATGGGGCGGCATTAAGTGTGCCAAACGGCTTGGATTAATGACTTGGATGCAAAATCCCGCGCCATGGACAAGCTCAAGCAGATCGAGTCCTTTGCCTCGGTGGCTGCCAAAGGCAGCTTGACCGCGGCCGCCAACGCTGAAGGCGTGGCGCCGGCAGTAATTGGTCGCCGCATCGACGCACTGGAAGAACGCTTGGGCGTGAAACTCCTGGTGCGCACCACGCGGCGCATCACCTTGACCCACGAAGGCAGCGCCTTCCTCGACGACTGTCAGCGCCTGCTGGCCGATCTGGCCAACGCCGAAGCCAGCGTCAGTGCGGGTGGTGTGAAAGCGAGTGGCTACTTGCGTATTACGGCGCCAGCCGGGTTCGGACGCCGGCATGTAGCCCCGATGGTGCCGAAGTACCTGGCCCAGCACCCCGACGTGCATGTCTCCCTGAACCTGTCCGACCGGGTGGTCGATATCGTCAACGAAGGCTACGACTGCGCCGTGCGGGTCGGTGATCTGCCCGATTCCAGCCTGGTCAGCTTGCGTCTGGCCGACAACCGGCGGCTGTGCGTGGCCACGCCGGCGTACCTCAAGCGTGCCGGCACGCCCAAGGCTCCGGCCGATTTGCAGCGCCACGAGTGCCTCACGCTCAGCTCGGACGCCAGCCAGACCCGCGGCTGGGCTTTTTGCGTCGACGGCAGCGTGACCCATCTTCGCCCCAGTGGCCGACTCGACTGCAGCGACGGCCAGGTACTGCACGATTGGTGTGTGCAGGGGCTGGGCATCGCTTGGCGCAGCACTTGGGAAGTCGACGACGATATCGCCGCAGGGCGCCTGGTCAGCCTGCTAGAGGAGTTCGCGGCTCCGCCGAACGGCATCTACGCCCTGTTCCCGCAGCGTAAACACCTGCCTCTGCGGGTGCGCTTGTGGCTCGATTTTCTCAAGCACAGCTGGGGTGACCCGGGCTATTGGGCTTGAGTGCACAGGGCCCGGCGCGGGCCGGGCCCTGGTGCCTGCCAGGGCAGGCTCAGCTCTTCTTGCTGTCGGCCATGCACTTCTTGAGATGGCTGGTGCGCGCCGCGCCGGCCAGCTTCTTCTCGGTCGCCGACTTCTCGCACTCCGGGCTGGCGGCCGCTGCCGCGGGCTTGCTCGCCGCGCCGGCTGCCGGCTTGGTGGACAGGCACTCCTTCATGAACGCCTTGCGCGCATCGCCTTCGAGCTTCTTGGCGCCCGCATCCTTGTTGCAGGTGCTCATCTTGCTCTGCTGGGCGGTAGGCTTCTTCTCCTCGGCCGCCTGGGCCGACAGCGCAAACGCCGCCACCGCCAGTGCCATCATCAGCTTGTTCATCTGGGTTCTCCTTCGTTCTCGGTCGTCGGGCACGATTGCCGCGCCGGATTGAAGCAGACGCTGCCCTCCCCGGCAAGGGCTTCAACGCACAGCGTGCGCGGCCGGTGCACGGCGCGGCGGACGCCGCGCCGGTCAGAGGATGCGGCGTGGATGGTCCAGGGCCTCGTGGGCGGCATGCAGCCGTCGCACCAGGACCTCGATGAAAGCGGCATCGAAGCGATGTCGCGTGCCCGGCGACAGCTGTTCGAGTGTCTTGGTGGTAAAGGAAACCGTGGCCGCGGGAGCTGACACAAAAACATCGGCACGATGCAGGCGCAGCGCTTCGCTCGGTGCCAGATAGGCCATTTCGCCCACCGACGCCCCGCACTTGAGCTGCGCCACCCGATTGCCATCGCGAAACACCTCGACCTCGCCCTGGGCCAGGATGTGGAAGCTGCCGCCGGCTTCACCCTTCTTGTACAGCGCGTGGCCCACCATGAAGCGCTGCCACTTGGCGCGGTGCACGACTTCCCACAGCTCGACGTCGTCGAAATGGGCAAAGAAATCCAGTGCGCGCAGCAAGTTGAAGCGCTCGGAGTCGAGCACGCCCTGCAGCCGACCACGCGGGATCTCGTGCCGCGCGACCAGGCCCGACAGGCCTTGCGAGAACGCATCCCAGGTCGGCGGGCGGTCTTCGGGCTTCTTGGCCAGCGCGCTGCAGATCAGCGCGTCCAGGCTGGCGGGCACGCCGTCGCGCAACCCCAATAGCGAGGCCGGGGCTTCGTTGAACACCTTGTGCATCAAGGCCGGCTGGGTCGGACCATCGAACGGCGGTCGGCCGGACACCAGGTGATAGAGCACGGCCGCCAGCGAATAAATATCCGCCCTGCAGTCGAGCGTACCTCCGTCGAGCTGTTCCGGCGACATGTAGGCCAAGGAGCCGACGCGATGGATCTGCGTCCGCTCGGCGTCGAGTTGCAGCACGCTGCCGAAGTCGGTGATCTTGACATTGACGACCTGCGGGCCATTCATCACCGCCAGCAGGTTGGCCGGTTTGACATCACGGTGGATCAGGCCTTGACGATAGACGTAGCCCAAAGCCATCGCGCACTTGAAGCCGATCTCGACGATCTGCTCGAGCGACAACAAGGCATCGGGGCGGCAGAAGCTGCGCAGCGTGGTGCCTGGCACGTACTCCATGACCAGGTGCGGTTGCACCGGGTCGGCCACGGCATCGAAAATCTGCACGACATTCGGGTGCGACAGGCGGCCGACGAGGGCGGCCTCGGCGGCAAAGAAGCGCCCGTAGTAATGCGCCCCGCTGCTGTCGTCAGCGGCGGCCGCCACGGCCGCACGCACGCATTTGATGGCTACCTCGCGACCACTGAAGTCGTCGCGTGCGTGGAAGACCTCGCTGGTGGCACCCTCGCCGAGGCGGCCGAGCACACGGTACTTACCGATATGGCTGGGCAGCTTGCGCGGCCGCGCCGCGACGCTTCGCGTGGCGCTGTGACTGTGCAGGCGTAGGGCTTCGGGCATTGGTCAACGTGGGGGATGGCCCTGCGCCTAAGGCTGCAACGCGGCATTGCAGCAGGCGTGGCCGAGGGGCCTGAGCAGGGTTTTGAATATTTTCAACGTGGGTCCATTCGTCGATTGTGATCTTCTCCACGGGCAGCGCTTGGCGATTCGTCAATAAGGCGGCATTGCCCCGCCCATTCTTCAACCCACTCTCCCATCGTGCCGCGTAGCGTCGCAGTGCGGCGCCAGCGCGGCACGGCCGCGCCCATGCGCGTACGTAGAATCGACGCCATGATCCAAGCCCAGCAAGAGCTGCTTGATGCCCTATGCCGGGCCACTGACGAGACGGTGCCTGGGCATGGCCTGGCGCTGGTTTTCGAGTCGCCCAAGCAGGCTGCGCATGGCGATCTGGCCATCACCGCGGCGATGACACTGGCCCGTGCCGCCAAGAGCAGCCCACGCAGCATCGCCGAACGCCTGCTGGCGGCGTTGCAGCGCCAGCCGGCCGTGCAGCGCTGGGTCACGTCACTCGAGATTGCCGGGCCTGGGTTCATCAATCTGCGACTCTCGGCGGCGGCCAAACAGGCCGTCGTGGCCGAGGTCTTGCGTGATGGCACCCGCTTCGGCGTGCAACCCACGCACGGCCAGCGCGTGCTGGTCGAATTCGTCTCCGCCAATCCGACCGGCCCGCTGCACCTGGGCCATGCGCGCCAGGCGGCTCTCGGTGATGCGCTGTGCAGTTTGTTCGCGACGCAAGGCTGGCAGGTCACGCGCGAGTTCTATTACAACGATGCCGGCGCGCAGATCGCCACGCTGGCCGCGTCGGTCAAGGCGCGCCTGGACGGCCTGGCGCCCGGGGATGCCGCCTGGCCGCAGGCGGCGTACAACGGCGACTATGTGGCCGATGTCGCGGCCGACTTCGCCGCCAAGCAGTCGGTCAAGGCCGACGACCGGGCCTTCACCGCCTCCGGCGATGTGAACGACGTCGATGGCATCCGCCAGTTCGCCGTGGCCTACCTGCGCCATGAGCAGGATCTCGACCTGCAGGCCTTCGGGCTGCGCTTCGACAGCTACTTTCTCGAATCGAGCCTTTACGCAAACGGCAAGGTGCAAGCCACGGTGGCGCGGTTGGTCGAGTCGGGCAAGACCTACGAGCACGACGGCGCGCTGTGGCTGCGCACGACCGATTACGGCGACGACAAGGACCGCGTGATGCGCAAGTCCGATGGCAGCTATACCTACTTCGTGCCCGACGTGGCCTACCACCTTGACAAATGGGGTCGCGGCTTCACCAAGTGCATCAATTTCCAGGGCACCGACCACCACGGCACCATTGCCCGTGTGCGTGCCGGCCTGCAGGCGGCAGACATGGGCGTGCCGCAGGGCTTTCCGGACTACGTGCTGCACAAGATGGTCACCGTGATGCGCGGCGGCCAGGAGGTCAAACTCTCCAAGCGTGCCGGTAGTTACGTCACGATGCGCGACCTGATCGACTGGACCAGCCGTGATGCGGTGCGCTTTTTCCTCATCAGTCGCAAGGCCGACACCGAATACACCTTCGACGTCGATCTGGCCCTGGCGCAAAACGACGACAACCCGGTGTTCTACGTCCAGTACGCGCACGCGCGCATCTGCTCGGTGCTGGCCCAGTACCGGGATCAGGGCGGCGACACCACGGCGCTGGACCGCGCCGACCTGACGCGGCTCAACGCACCCACCGAGGCCGCATTGATGCTCGAGCTGGCCGCCTACCCGATGCTGCTGCAACGCGCCGTGGCCGGCCTGGCGCCGCATGACGTGGCCTTTTATCTGCGTGACCTGGCCGCGGCCTTCCACAGTTACTATGCCGCCGAACGCTTTCTCGTCCAGGACGCAGCCCTGGCACGGGCACGGCTGGCCCTGCTGGCCGCCACGGCCCAGGTGTTGCGCAATGCGCTGGCCGTGCTCGGTGTCTCGGCGCCTGAGCGCATGGACCGTGAAACCCCGACCCCCGAACAGGAACCCCAAGCATGAGCTCGCAACGTGGTGGCTTCGCCATCGGCCTGATCGTCGGCCTGCTGCTGGGCCTGACATTGGCTCTGTGCGTGGCGTTGTACGTGACCAAGGTGCCGGTGCCGTTCATCAACAAGGTGCCGCAGCGAACGGCGGACCAGGACGCGGCCGAATCCGAGCGCAACAAGCGTTGGGACCCGAACGCGCCGCTGACCAACAAGGCCGCGGTCAAGACCGCGCCGGCCAGCGCGCCGGCAGCGGCGGCGCTGCCGGCCGCCAACCGCACGCAGCCACCGGCCGCCGCCGCGGCAGCCGTGGCGGCCAAGCCTGCGGCCAGCGCCGCGATCGTCAAGTCCACCAAACCCGACGCCGAAACGTTTACCTACTTCGTTCAGGTCGGCGCCTACGCGCGGCTCGAAGACGCCGAGCAACAACGCGCCCGCGTCGGCCTGATCGGGATGCCCGCCAAGGTCAGCGAGCGCGAGCAGTCCGGGCGCACCGTGTACCGCGTGCGACTGGGGCCATTCGAGCGCAAGGACGAAGCCGACGCGGTGCAGGAGCGCCTGACGGGCAACGGCATCGAAGCCGCGCTGGTCCGGGTCGAACGATGAAGCCGAATTGATTGCGCAACTACTGCCAGGAAGGGCACCAAGATCATGATCACGCGACGCGATTTCTCCCTGATCACCGCGACTGCGGCCATCACGCTGGCCGCGCGGGCACAGGCGCAGGGGGCTGCCACGCCCAGCGAAGGCCGCGACTACGTGCGATTGAACACTCCCGTGGCGGTGCCTGCGGGCGGCAAGATCGATGTCATCGAGTTCTTTTCCTATGGCTGCCCGCACTGCTACACGTTCGAGCCCTTGCTCGAACAATGGATCAAGCGGCTGCCCGCCGACGTGGCCTTTCGTCGCATCCCGGCGACCTTCAACGCGCCGTTCGAGGGCTACGCCAGGCTGTATTACGCACTCGAGGCGGTCGGGCTGGTCGAGACCCTGCACAAACGCGTCTTCGCCGCAATCCATGTGCAACGCCAGCGCCTGGACAAGGACAGCGAAATCGCCGCCTTCGTCAGTGCCAATGGCGGCGACGGCGCCAAAGTGGTCGAGGCCGGCAAGTCCTTCGGCGTGGCGACCAAGGTGCGCCAGGCCCGGCAGGCCGCGGATGCCTACCGCATCGACGGTGTACCCACGCTGGGCGTGCATGGCCGCTGGTTCACTTCAGGCTCCCTCACCGGCGGCAACGACAAGGCGCTGGGCGTGGCCGACTACCTGATTCAGCGGGCCCGCAAACCCAGCTGAGGGGCACGGCGCGGGAGCCGGCCGCGCAGGAATTCACTCGGTACCGCAGCGGGTGGCACAGGCTTGTGGCTAGAATGGCCTGCAAGTTTTGTGCCGCAATGAAAATACACCCCCTGCTCATCCTGTTGCTGTGTACCGCCGCGCTGCCGCCGGCGCGGGCCGAAAAGGCCGATCGCAACAAGCCCTTGACCATCGAGGCCGACCAGCCCGGCAGCGTCGACCTGCTCAAGCAGGTGGTGGTGTTCAACGGCAACGTGATCGTCGCCCAGGGCACGATGGCCATTCACGCCGAACGCGTGGAAGTGCGTGAACGGGCCGACGGCCACCGCAGCGCGACGGCCCACGGCAGCGCGGGCAAGCCCGCTGTTTTTCGGCAAAAGCGCGACGGCGTCGACGAAACCATCGAAGGCAGCGCTGAGCGCATCGAATACGACAGCCGCGGCGATGTAGTGCGCTTTTCCGGCAATGCCCAGGTGCGCAGGATGCGCGGGACGGCCGCCGCCGATGAGATCAGCGGCAGCGTGATCACCTACGACAACGGCAACGAGACCTTCAGCGTGCAGGGCGCGGCCGCGGCGGCTGGTGCGGCGTCTGCCGCCAGCGCCGCGGGCGGCCGCGTGCGCGTGACCCTCAGCCCGAGGCCCGAAGCGGCGCCCCTGCCGGCGTCGGAGCCCAGGCGGTGAGCAGCGCGATCTCGTCGCTGCCGCCGAACACCACGCCGGCCAGCTGCCTCGAAGCCCGTGGCCTGCAAAAGCGCTACGGCGCACGCACCGTGGTCAAGGACGTGCACTTGGCGGTGGCCGCCGGCGAAGTGGTCGGCCTGCTCGGGCCCAACGGCGCCGGCAAGACGACCACCTTCTACATGGTCGTCGGCCTGCTGCGCGCCGACGCCGGGGTGATCACCATCGATGGCGCGTCGGTCGAGCATCGGCCGA
This sequence comes from uncultured beta proteobacterium, assembly GCA_963741125.1. GTDB lineage: Bacteria > Pseudomonadota > Gammaproteobacteria > Burkholderiales > Burkholderiaceae_C > CADEEN01. Next base: position 48,955 of record CAVUGY010000029.1, on the reverse strand, counting down.
TCCACCAGCGCTCGCGCATGGGCTTGTCGTACCTGCCCCAGGAGGCCTCGATCTTTCGCAAGTTGACGGTCGAAGAAAACATCCGCGCCGTGCTCGAGTTGCAGGTCGGGCTCGACGGCAAGCCGCTGCGCAAGTCGGCCATCGAGGATTTGCTCGACGGCTTGCTGGCCGACCTGTCGATCGAGAAACTGCGCGCCAGCCCGGCGCCGGCGCTGTCGGGCGGTGAGCGGCGCCGCGTCGAGATTGCGCGCGCCCTGGCCACCCAACCGCGCTTCATCCTGCTCGACGAACCTTTTGCCGGCATCGACCCGATCGCGGTGATCGAGATCCAGCGCATCATCGGCTTTCTCAAGTCGCGTGGCATCGGTGTGCTGATCACCGACCACAATGTGCGCGAGACGCTAGGCATCTGCGACCGCGCCTACATCATCAGCGAAGGCCGCGTGCTGGCCGAAGGTACGCCGCACGAGATCGTCGAGAACGCGGACGTGCGCAAGGTCTATCTCGGCGAACACTTCCGCATGTGAGCCGGCCGTGAAACCCTCATTGCAGGTTCGGCTATCGCAGCACATTACGCTGACACCGCAGCTGCAACAGTCGATCCGGCTGCTGCAGCTGTCCACGCTCGAGCTGGACCAGGAAGTCGAGCAGATGCTCGAACAAAACCCCTTCCTCGAAACCGAAGAAGAAGCCGTGCCGCTGTTCGAGCAATCGCTGGAGCGCCCGTCGGCCAGCGCCACGGCCAGCACCGAGCACGACGAGGCCGAGGCCCGACACGACGCCGCCGGCGGCGACGAAGCCACCGCTGTCGATAGCGCGGAGCGCGAGGAATGGGACAACGGCACCGAGCGCGACGACTTCGACGGCATCCGCGAGCTGCCGGCGAACAGCCCATCGGCGACCGCGGCAGACGACGACTTCGACCCGCAGGAGCGCAACGCCGGCGGCCAGAGCCTGCAAGAGCACCTGCGCGCACAACTGGCCGGCATGCGCCTGTCGCCCGAAGACCACGCCGCGCTCGACGTGCTGATCGACTCGCTCGACGACGACGGCTACCTCGCCGATACGCTCGAAGACATCACCGCGCACCTGGCCGGCGGCGACGGTGCCGAGCGCGAGGCCCTGCTAGAGCGCCTGCAAATCGCACTCAAGTGGCTGCAAAGCCTGGAACCGGTGGGCGTGGGCGCACGCGACCTGTCCGAGTGCCTGGTGCTGCAACTGCGTGCCGGGCCGCGTTGCCAGGCCCAGGCCGTGGCCATCATCATCTGCAAGCAGCACCTCGAGCTGCTGGCCCGGCGCGACCTGAAGAAGCTGATGACGGCCACCGGCGCCGACGAAGAGTTGCTGAAGGCGGCGCAGGCGCTGATCGTGGCCTGCGAACCCAAACCCGGGCGGCCGTTCACGCGCAGCCAAGCCCAGATCGTGATTCCCGACGTCATCGTGCAAAAAGCCGGCCGCGGCTGGAAGGTGGTGCTCAACGCCGACGTGATGCCCAAGCTGCGCATCAACGCCTTGTATGCGCACGCCATCAAGGGCCAGCGCAATGGCGCTGGTGCGCCGATGTCGGCACGGCTGCAGGAGGCGCGCTGGTTCTTGAAGAACATCCAGCAGCGCTTCGACACCATCGCGCGCGTGTCGCAGGCCATCGTCGAACGCCAGAAGAGCTTCTTCAGCCACGGCGCGATCGCCATGAAGCCACTCGTGCTGCGCGAAATCGCCGACGAGCTGGGGCTGCACGAGAGCACCATCTCGCGCGTGACCACCGCCAAATACATGGCCACCCCGATGGGCACCTTCGAGCTCAAGTACTTCTTCTGCAGTGGCCTGGCCACCGAGGCCGGGGGCAATGCGGCGAGCACGGCCGTGCGCGCGCTGATCAAACAATTGGTGGCAGCCGAGCCCGCCGCCAAGCCCCTGTCGGACAACCAGTTGGCCGAAATGCTGGCCGAGCAGGGCATCCAGGTCGCGCGGCGCACCGTGGCCAAGTACCGCGAAGCCTTGAAGATCGCGCCGGCCAACCTGCGCAAAGCGATGTGCGCTTGATGGACCTGTTCCTGCCCTGCGCCGCCGGCGCCGAGGCCTTGCTGGCCGATGAATGCAGGCACGTGCTCGGTGCCAAAACGCGCTTGCTGACGGCGCGCGGCGGCGTCCGCGTCGAAGGCGACGAGCGCGCTGCCATGGCGCTCAACCTGGAGAGCCGGTTGGCACAACGCGTGCTGTGGCCGCTGGTGCACGCACCCTACCGCCATGAGCAGGACCTCTACGACATCGCGCGCAGTGTGCGCTGGCCCGACTGGATCACCGCGCAGCAGACCCTGCGCGTCGATACGACGGCCCAGCACTCGCCGCTGCGCAGCCTGAACTTCGCCACCCTGCGTGTCAAAGACGCGGTCTGCGATGCGCTGCGCGAAGCCAGCGGCGAACGACCGAGCGTCGACACCCAGGCACCCGACCTGCCGCTGGCGCTGCACCTGACGTCGAGCCACGCCACGCTGTATGTCGACACCTCGGGCGAGCCGCTGTTCAAGCGCGGCTGGCGCGATGCGCGTGCGGCGGGCCGTGACGTGACCGGCGAAGCCCCGTTGAAGGAAACCCTGGCCGCCACGATGCTGGCCGCTGCCGGCTGGCACGGCCGCGCCGAAGACGGTGCGCTGCTCGACCCCTGCTGCGGCGCCGGCACGATCGCCATCGAAGCCGCCCAATTGACTTGCGGCATCGCGCCGGGCCTCGCGCGCCGCTTCGCCTTCGAAGGTTTGGCGCCCTGGCGCGATCAGCTAGGCGCCTGGCGCGAGCTGCGCGAGGCGGCCCGTGCGCGTATCCATGCGCCCTGCGCGCCGGTGTTTGCCGGCGACGTCAGCTTTCGCATGACCGATTTCGCCAGCCGCAATGCCGAGCGCGCCGGCGTGATGCGCGCCACGCTGAAGGTTATCGAGTTCAAAACCGCCGACGCCTTGCAGCGCCCGCCGCCGGCGACGCGCGGCGTGCTGGTACTGAACCCGCCCTATGGCCAACGCATAGGCGCCAAAGGGCACGCCAGTGCGCCGCGGCAGGACTTCGAAGGCGGCGGCACGCCGGCGAGTTTCTTCGCCGAACTGGCCTCACACTGGAAGCGAAACTACGCCGGCTGGACCGCCTGGGTCCTGAGTCCGGAGATGAAGCTGCCGTCGCTGATGCGACTGAAGGAGAGCCAGCGCGTGCCGATGTGGAATGGCCCGATCGAATGCCGGCTGTTTCGCTTCGACATGGTGGCGGGTTCGGCGCGCGGATAGTCTTTCGCACACCTGCATCCAAACCCGGGCCTGGCGGCATCCAAGCCGTGTATCCCTTCACACGGGACTGCACCCGGCGCTGCGCGAAGTCCTTGCCTGCGAGTCAGCGCAGCACCAGTGCGGCCAAGGCCGCCAGGGGTGCGGTGTCGGCGCGCAGCACGCGCGGGCCCAACGACAGGCTGACAAAGCCGCGCAACCGGGCAAGGTCCTCCTCGGCGTCGGACAGCCCGCCTTCCGGGCCGCTGAGCAAGGTGACGACCGCTACGGGCTGCGCCGTGGATTCGACCCATGGCGCAGCCCCGCGCCAGCCGAGCAGCCAGCGCGCCTCGCCGGCCGCCACGGGCGGCAGGCCGGCGAGCCAGGCGGAAAGCGTTTGCACCGGGTGCACCAGCGGCACGCGGTTGCGCCCGCACTGCTCGCAGGCGGCCACGGCGATCGCCTGCCAATGCGCCTGCCGGCGCGTGGCACGCTGCTCTGCCAAGCGCAGCACCGAGCGCTCGGTGTGCAGCGGCACGATCGCCGCCACACCGAGCTCGGTGGCCTTTTCGACCAGCGCGTCCATGCGGTCGTTGGCCGGCATGCCCAAGGCGAGCGTGACTGCGATCGGCGCCTCGTTTTCCTGCGCGTGGTGTTCGATCACCTGCACCTGCACAGCACGCCGCTGCAGCGCCGCGATCCGCGCCGACCACTGCCCGCCGCTGCCGTCGAACAGGCGCACTTCGTCACCCGGCTGCAGGCGCAACACCTGCACATGGCGCGCGGCGCGCTCGGGCAGCGCCAGGTTGTCGCTGGTCGACAGCGGCGCGGCGACAAAAAATCGAGGGGTCATCGAGCGGGAGGAACGTGGGTGCAAAGGATGATTCAAAGCTCGGCCAGCGTGGCGCGCACGATGTCGCGCGAGAACTCGGCCGCGACTTCGTCGACGAAGCGGGCAAAGTCCAGATGCGCCGAATCGTCAGCGCGGTCCGACACGGTGCGCAGCACGGCGAAGGGCCGCTCGAAATCGGCACACACCTGGGCCACGGCGGCGCCTTCCATCTCGACCGCCAGCGCCTCGGGCAGCGCAGCGCGCAAGGCCTGGCTTTGCGCCGCCGTGGCAACGAAGCAGTCGCCGCTGATGACCAGCCCGCTGTGCAGGCGCGGCCGCTGGATGCCGAACCGCGCCAAGGCCGCATGAGGCTGCTGCAGCACCTGTTCGCTGCCGCGGGCCAGCGCGGCGCACATCGTGGTGTCGGCGCCAAACCGCGAGCGGCCGCTCAGCGGCACCTCGTAGCGCGGGAACAGCGGCGACGCATCCATGTCGTGCTGCAACAGCTCACGCGCGACCACCACGTCGCCGACCTGCACCTCCGGCGCGAGGCCGCCGGCCACACCGGTCAGCAGCAGCCTGTGCACGTCCATGCCGTCGAGCAGCACGGCGGCTGTAGTCGCCGCAGCGACCTTGCCGATGCCCGACAGCACCAGCAGCGCCTCGTGCCCGTCGAGGCGGCCGAGGTGGCACTCGCGGCCGGCGCGGCGCTCGACGCGTGTGCCCTGCAGCAAGGGCAACAGGGCACGCAGTTCCTCGTGCATGGCACTGACGATGGCGATTCGGCTCATGGCATGGGGACGCAGCAGTGGGCATCGGCGAGATGATCGCACCGGGCCGTGCCGCCGCGCAGCGGCAGCCGCTATTTCGGCGTATCGCGCAGTTCGCGGCGCAGGATCTTGCCCACCGGCGATTTCGGCAGCTCGGTGCGGAATTCGATGATCCGTGGTCGCTTGTAGCCGGTCAGGTTGGCTTCGGACCAGGCCTTGACATCGCCGGCGGTGACCATGTCGTCCTTCTTGACGATGACCACCTTCACCGCCTCGCCGGTCTTCTCGTCCTGCACGCCGACCGCGGCACATTCGAGCACGCCGGGCATCTGGCCGATCACATCTTCGATCTCGTTCGGGTAGACGTTGAACCCCGACACGAGAATCATGTCCTTCTTGCGATCGACGATCCTGAAGTAACCACGCTCGTCGACGGTGCCGATATCGCCGCTGCGGAAGAACCCGTCGGCGGTCATGACCTTGGCCGTCTCGTCGGGGCGCTGCCAATAACCGGCCATCACCTGCGGGCCGCGGATCGCGATCTCGCCCGGCGTGCCGATCGGCGCCTCGTGGCCGTTGTCGTCGAGCAGGGCCAGTTCGGTGTTGGGCATAGGCAGGCCGATGGTGCCGCTGTAGGCGCTGCTGTCGACCGGATTGCAGGTCGCCGACGGCGAGGTTTCGCTCAGGCCGTAGCCTTCGATGATCGGGCAGCCGGTCCGCTCCAGCCACAGCTTGGCGGTGGCACTCTGCACCGCCATGCCACCACCGATGCTGATCTTCAGCGACGACCAATCGACCTTGGCGAAATCGGCGTGGTGCGCCATCGCGTTGAACAGCGTGTTGACCGCCGGCAGGCTGTGGAAGCGCTGCTGCGACAGCTCCTTCATCAGCGCCGCGATGTCGCGCGGGTTGGCGATCAGCAGGTTGCAGCCCCCCATGCGCATGGACAACATCATGTTCGAGTTGAAGCCGAAGATGTGGTACAGCGGCAGTGCGCAAACGGTCATGATCTGTTCGCCAGGCGGTATCTTCTTCAGCGCCGGCTGGTACCAGGCCTCGGCTTGCAGGATGTTGGCCACCAGATTGCGGTGCAGCAGCACCGCGCCCTTGCTCACGCCGGTGGTGCCGCCGGTGTACTGCAACACGGCGATGTCGTCGGGTCCGACGCTCGGTGCGGTATAGGCCTTGCCGCGGCCCTGCGCCAGCGCGTCGTTGAAACGCACCGCGTCGGGCAGCGAAAAGGCCGGCACCATCTTCTTGACCTTGCGCACCACGTGGTTGACCAGCGCACCCTTGATCAGGCCCAGCATGTCGCCCATCGCCGCCAGCACCACCTTCTTGGTCGGCACCGCGGCGATCACCTGCTGCAGGGTGGCGGCAAAGTTCTCGACGATGACGATCACCTTGGCCCCCGAGTCCTTCAACTGGTGCTCGAGCTCGCGCGGGGTGTACAGCGGGTTGACGTTGACCACCACATAGCCCGCGCGCAGGATCGCCGCCACCGCCACCGGGTATTGCGGCACATTGGGCATCATGATCGCGACCCGATCGCCGCGCGCCAGGCCCTGTGCCTGCAACCAGGCGGCAAAGGCACGCGACATGTCGTCGACCTGGCCGAAGGTGATCGTGCGGCCCATGAACTTGTAAGCCGGCAGGTTGCGGTACTTGCGAAAACTCTCTTCGAGCAGTGCCACCAGCGACGGGTAGAGGTCGGTCTTGACTTCGGCCGGCACTCCAACGGGGTAATGTCTGAGCCAGATCTTGTCCATCGCGCGCTCCTGGGGCCTAGCGGCGATTCTGGCGGTGCGGCAGGCCCGCCAGCATCAGGGGATTCGATAGCGAGGCCGCCCGCGGCCCGGGTGCACCGCGCCGCCGTCAATGACAGGCGTTGGCCGCCGTGTAGTCGATGACCTTGAGCCTGCCGCCGATGATCTCGGTCCGAGCCGCATCGATGCGCGCGCGCATAACCGGCGTCACCAGCTTGGCGTTGTGCTCGTCCATGGCCAGGTCCACACCCCCTTCGGCCAGGCCCAGTGCCGATACGCCGGGCCGCACGCCCTTGAAGGCCTGGTACACCGCCAGGTCGACTCGCTTGAGCACCGAGGTCAGCATCGTGCCGGGGTGCAGGCCGTTCTGGTTGCTGTCGACACCGATGGCCAGCTTGCCGGCGTCCTTGGTGGCTTGCATGATGCCCAGCCCGCTGGTGCCGGCGGCGCTGAAGATCACGTCGACGCCCTGCGCCAGCTGGGCCTTGGCCAGTTCGGCGCCGCGTTCCGGGTCGACCCAGGCCGCGGGCGTATTGCCGATCATCGCGGTGCGCACCTCGATGGCCGGCTTGGCGAACTTGGCGCCTTGTTCATAGCCGCAGGAAAACTTGCGCACCAGCGGGATGTCCATCGCGCCGACGAAGCCGACCTTGCCGCTGCGGCTGGCCATCGCCGCGAGCATGCCGGCCAGGAAGCTCGCCTCATGCTCGCGGTAGACGAAGCTTTGCACATTGGGCAAAACCACCACCGCGTCGACGATCGCGAAGCGCGTATTCGGGAATGCCTTGGCCGCCAGCTCGACGGCCGCGGCCTGCGGGAAACCGATGCCCACGATCGGATTGGCGCCACGCTCGGCCATGCGGCGCAGCGCCTGTTCGCGCTGCGCCGCATTGACGATCTCGAACTCCAGGTAGGGCTGGCCGGTTTCCTTCTTCCAGCGCTCGGCGCCGTTGTAGGCCGCCTGGCCGAACGATTTGTCGAACTTGCCGCCCAACTCGTAGATCAACGCCGGCTGGGCCCGCACCGGTGCAGCGAGCACCAGCGCGGCCAGCCACAGCGCGCGGCGCAACGCTGTCAGAACGAAGCCTTGAACTGCACGCCCCAGGTGCGCGGCTCGTTGATGAAGCCGGTGAGGTTGTTGAAGTCGATGCCGCCGACGATGCGGATTTGATTGGTGATGTTGCGGCCGAAGATCGCCGCGTCGTACTTGCCATTGCCCCAGATGCAGCCGACGCGAACACCACCCTCGGTCAGCGCCTTGCCGGTGAATTCGGTCGATTCGTAGAGGAAGAAGTTGATCTTGCTGCGGTGGACCCAGTCGGTGAACGCGTACCACTCGCCGGTGGGCGTGGGCTGCGAGTAACGGGCGGTGAAATTCAAGGTGGTCTTGGGAGCCTGCGGCAGCGGGTTGCCGTCGATCAGGGCGGCGTCCGCCGGGCGTGCGCGGGTCGAGGACCGTGCACTGCGCGCAAACGGCAACCGCCAGCGACGGATCCTTGATCTTGGTGTCGTTGTAGCCGAAGCCCACGGTGGCCAGCAGCTTGTCGGTGATGAAGGCCTGCAAATCCATCTCGAAGCCCTGGCCGCTGGCCTTCTTCGCGCTGAGCAGGATGTTGGCATTGGCCGCGCCGCCCACGGCCGTGAGCTGCAGATCCTTCACCTGGTAGCTGAAGACACCGAAATTGACCCGCGCACGGCGGTCGAGCAGATCGGCCTTGACACCGAACTCGACCGAGGTGTTGTTCTCCGGTCCGGCGACGGACTGATCATTGAATGCGCCTGCACCCTGCACGCTCGAGCCACGGAAACCGGTTGCCGCGCGGGCATACAGGTTGGTGTTCTTGTCGAGCGCATAGGTGCCGCTAAGGTCCCAGCTGACCTTGTTGTCGCTAGGTGACGCACTCAAGGGCCCGAACGAACCCAGCTGGGTCAGCGTGCACTTGCGCGACAGCACGCAGGGCACAAAGCCGCTGTTGGTGTAGTCCTCGACATTGAAGGTCTTCTTGTCATGCGTGTAGCGCAGGCCGGCGCGCAGCCGAAGCTCGGGCTGACGGCATAGTTCAGCGCGCCGAACAACGCCAGGGCGTCGTTCTTCTGCCGCACTCGCTCGTAGCCATCCTGCGCATTGCCAGCTAGCGAGTCGTAGCTGAAGCTTTCGATCTTGTAGTCCTCATGGAACAAGAAGACGCCGGCTTGCCAGTTCAGCGGGCCGCTGCTGGTCGACTCGAGCCGGAACTCCTGCGTCCACTGGCTGTGCTTGGGAATGCCGTCGGCCGATTCCGACGCGAACGGAATCAATCCGGGTCCGGACGGCGGCAGGAACGTAAGCCCCGAAACCGCCATCGATGTCGCCGCGGCTGAAGGTGTGCACCTGCTCGAAGCCGGTGATCGAGTGCAGCGCCATCTCGCCCAGCCCCCAGCGCAGGCGCAGGTTGGCGCCGTAGTTCTGCAGCTTGGACTCGTTCTTGCCGTCGACCGAAATCTTGCGCTCGTCGAAGCCGGGCACGAAATCGTTGGTGCCGGGCTGGATGATGTTGGCGCGGAACAGTCGCGCCGAGCCATTGAAGTCGCGCGCATGCAGGTTGGCCAGCGCGCTGAAATCCTTGCTCGGTTCGTACAGCCACTGCGCGCGCAATGCATCGTCGCGGTAACCCTCGAAGTCCTGCGTCGGTCCGGCGGCAAAGGTGTTCTTGACCCAGTCGTTGCGGGTCTGGCTGAGCAGCGAGAGGCGCAGCGCAGAATCCTTGCCCACCGGCAGGTTCATCGCGCCTTCGGCATTGACGGTCGTGAAGGTGCCCAGCGACAGGCTGCCATAGCCCTCGCTCTTGCCCAGCACAGGGCGCACCGAATCGAACTTGACGACACCGGCCGGCGTATTGCGTCCGAACAGCGTGCCCTGCGGGCCGCGCAGGACTTCGATGCGGCTCGAAGTCGAAGGCCGGGAAGCCCTTCAGGATAGGGTTTTCCTGCACGATGTCGTCATAAACCAGCGACACCGGCTGCGAGGCGTTGAGGCGGAAGTCGGTATTGCCGTAGCCGCGCAGATAAAAGCGCGGGAAGGCGCGGCCGAAGGACGATTCGATATTCAGGCTCGGCACGCGGCCGGCCAGCACGCGAACGTCCTGCCCGCTGGTGCCCAGCACATCGAGCAGCTCGCCCTGCAGCACGCTGACCGAGTTGGGCACCTGTTGCAGGTTCTCGACCCGGCGCTCCGCGGTGACGGTGATGGTTTCCAGCTTGCCGGCTTCGGCAGGCGCGGCCTGCTGCGCCGATGCAGCGCCGCAAAGCGCGGTGATCGCCGCGGCGGCCAGAACATGGTGCACGTGCAGGGTGCGGGAGTGAGCGATACGGGTGCGTGCGTTCGACATGGATCCTCCGGTAGTCAAGGGCGATGGGCCGGTGCAAGCGGCGTGCCACGGCACGGGGGGGCGGCGAAGCAGGCATCATCGCGGCGGCGGCGACGGTGGTCTATCGCGGATCACCCGCCTCGCCGCCGTCTGACGCCACCACGCAACACGCTACCCGACACCATGCCGGACACCCACCATCTCGCCCGCTGGCAGCGTGACGGCTACCTGGTCCTGCCGGGCTTCAAGTCGCCGGCGCAGATCGCCGCCCTGCGCGCCCGCAGCCTGGCCATCGTCGAGGCGCTGGACCCTGGCGCCGCAGCGGCGGTGTTCTCCTCGCGCGACCGGCGCTTGCTGGCCGACCGCGCCCTGCTCGAGTCGGCCGACCAGGTGCGCTGCTTTTTCGAAGAAGAGGCCTTCGACGACCAGGGGCGCCTGGCCGTGGCCAAAGCCCAGGCCATCAACAAGATCGGCCATGCCCTGCACGACCGCGACGCCGAGTTCGACCGCTTCTCGCGCGATCCGCGCTTGGCCGAACTGGCACGCGACCTCGGCTTGGCGCAGCCGGTGTTGCTGCAGTCGATGCTGATCTTCAAGCAGCCGCGCATCGGCGGCGAAGTGGTCTGGCATCAGGATGCGAGCTTCCTCTATACCGAGCCGCAAAGCGTGGTCGGCTTCTGGTTCGCGCTCGAAGACGCCAGCCTCGACAACGGCTGCCTGTGGGTCGCCCCCGGCGGCCACCGCGGCCCGCTGCGCGAGCGCTATGTGTGCCGCGACGGGCAGTTGACGATGCAGGCGCTGGACGACACGCCCTGGCCCGACGCGGCGCATACCTGCCCGCTCGAAGTGCCGGCCGGCACGCTGGTGGTGTTCGACGGCCTGCTGCCGCACGCCAGCGCGCCGAATCGCTCGGCGTCGTCACGCATGGCCTATACGCTGCATGCCGTCGATGCGCGCGCCGAGTATTCGCCGCTGAACTGGCTGCAGCGTTCGGCAGCGTTTCCGGCGCGCGGCTTCGAGTGAGTTTGCTGCACATGAGTCAGCTTGCCGCTGTACTCTGCGTTGGTCTGCCCTCGCCGCCGGCACGGGCGTCCAGTTCAACATTCAGCAGCGCCACGTAGTTGGCATAGGCGAATACACGGCCACGCTGGCGCGCAGTGAGTTCCTCCACGATGCCGATGCGCTGCAAATGGATCAGCGCCTTGTTCACCGTGGCTGGTGTGAGGCCGGTCGCCTTGCCCAACGACGCGGCCGTGGCCACCGGTTGGCGCTGCAGAGCCTGATGCAGCGCTGACGCCGACGACGCGGCGCGGCCCAGCGTGGCCAGGCGCTCGCGATCACTCGACACCAGTGCCAACAGCGCCTGTGCGGTGTGCACGGCCTGCGCCGCACTGGCAGTGATGGCCTCGGCAAAGAAGTCGAGCCAGCGCTCCCAGTCGCCGTTCAGACGAACGTCGTTCAACAATTCGTAGTACAGCGCTCTATGCGTCTTGAAGAACAGGCTGGGATACAGCAACGGCTCTCGCAGCACGCCATCGGCCACCAGCTGCAGCACGATCAACAGGCGCCCGATGCGGCCGTTGCCGTCCAGAAAGGGATGGATCGTCTCGAATTGCACATGCGCCAGCGCGGCGCGTACCAGCGGCGATGTCGGCTCGGGGTCGTCGTGCAGGAAGCGCTCGAAGTGATGCAGGCACTCTGCCAATGCATGCGCCGGTGGCGGCACGAAGGCGGCATTGCCCGGCCGCGTGCCGCCCAGCCACACTTGCGAGCGGCGGAATTCACCAGGTGTCTTGCCCTTGCCGCGCGGCTGATCGAGCAGCGCCGCATGCATCTCGCGCAAGAGCCGCAGGCTCAGCGGGAAGCCGCCACGCAGCCGCTCGATGCCATGCGACATGGCGGCCACGCATCGACTCACCTCGCGGGCGTCGTCGAGGGGTACACCGGGCTGCTCGTCGATTTCGTAAAGCATCAAGTCGGCCAATGACGACTGAGTGCCTTCGATCTGCGACGACAGCACAGCTTCCTTGCGCACGAAGCTGTACAGAACCAACTCTGCATTGGGCAGCATTGACGAGACGGCATCCAGCCGGCCGAGCGCCACAAGCGCATCGTCAAAGCGCCGCCGCAGCACGGGCGACCATTGCAGTGGCGGGTGCGGCGGCAGCGGCACCGGAACGAAAGCCTGGAAGGCCTCGCCTTGGGTGCTGACGGTAATGTTGTGGCCTGGTGGCGGGCGGCGCACGAAGGTTCAAACTAAAACAAGCGGGCGTTCTATTTTAGTATGAACACTGAAAATAAAATAGCAATCTGGGCGCCAGCGACTCACTCCACCGCCTTGAACATCTCTTCGACCACCTTCTTCGCGTCGCCGAAGACCATCATCGTCTTGTCCATGTAGAACAACTCGTTGTCCAGGCCGGCGTAGCCGGCGGCCATCGAACGCTTGTTGACTATCACGGTCTTGGCCTTGTAGGCCTCGAGGATGGGCATGCCGTAGATGGCGCTGCCCTTGGTCAGCGCGGCAGGATTGACCACGTCGTTGGCGCCCAGGATGATGGCCACGTCGGCCTGGCCGAATTCGCCGTTGATGTCTTCCATCTCGAAGACTTGGGGTCGTAGGGCACTTCGGCCTCGGCCAGCAGCACGTTCATGTGCCCCGGCATGCGCCCGCTCTCGTTCTGGCCCTCGAGTGCCTCTTGGCTCAGGCTCTTAGCGCGGCCAGTACCTCGTCGAGCATCTTCTTGGCGTCGCCGAAGAGCATGCGGTTGTTGTCCTTGTAGAAGAGCGGATTGTCGACGCCCGCATAGCCGGTCGCCATGCTGCGCTTCATCACGATCGAGGTCTTGGCTTTCCACACCTCCAGCACCGGCATGCCGGCGATCGGGCTGGCCGGGTCTTCCTGTGCAGCCGGGTTCACGATGTCATTGGCGCCAATGATCATGGCGACGTCGGTGGCGGGGAAGTCCTCGTTCAACTCGTCCATCTCGAGCACGATGTCATAGGGCACCTTGGCCTCCGCCAGCAGCACGTTCATGTGGCCGGGCATGCGCCCGGCGACCGGATGGATGCCGAAGCGCACATTCACACCCTTCTCGCGTAGCACCTTGGTAATCTCATAGACGGTGTGCTGGGCTTGCGCCACTGCCATGCCATAGCCCGGCACGATGATCACGTTCTTCGACTCGCGCAGCATTTCCGCTGTCTCTGCGGCAAGGATGGGGTTGACCTCGCCCGCCGGCTGCACGCCGCCCGCGGGCGCAGGTGCGCCGGCCTCGCTGCCGAATCCGCCCGCGATCACGCTGATGAAATTGCGGTTCATCGCCCGGCACATGATGTAGGAGAGGATCGCGCCGCTGGAACCGACAAGCGCGCCGACGACGATCAGGAGGTCATTCGACAGCATGAAACCGGTCGCCGCCGCCGCCCAGCCGGAGTAACTGTTGAGCATCGAAATGACCACCGGCATGTCGGCGCCGCCAATCGCCATCACCATGTGGACCCCGAACAACAGCGCGACCACGGTCATCACGACCAGCGGCGTCATGCCGTCGTTGATCGATTCGGCATGCAGGAACTGCCGCCCGAACCAGAAAACCACCAGCAAGCCCGCGAGGTTCAACCAGTGGCGCCCAGGCAGCAGCAGTGTCTTGCCGCCGATCTTGCCGGAGAGCTTGCCGAAGGCGATCACCGAACCGGTGAAGGTCACCGCGCCAATGAGGATGCCGATGTAGATCTCCATTTCGTGAATGGACTTCGCGGCGCCAGTGAATTCCGCCGAGGCCGCCGGGTCGATGTAATTGGCAAAGCCGACCAGCATGGCTGCCAGGCCGACCAGGCTGTGCATCAGCGCCACCAGTTCGGGCATCTGCGTCATTCTCACGACGCGCGAGGCGTACAGACCGATGCTGCCGCCGATCAACATCGCGCCGATGATCCATGCATACCCGGCCGAGGTGACGTGCGGCCCCGAAACCGTCGCCAGCACGGCGATGGTCATGCCGATCATTCCGTACAGGTTGCCGCGGCGCGAACTCTCCGGATTGGACAGGCCGCCGAGGCTGAGGATGAAGAGTATGGTCGCTCCGATATAGGAGGCAGTTGCAAGAGTTGCGGACATGAGTCGTCTCCGTCACTTACGGAACATCTGCAGCATGCGCTGCGTGACGGCGAATCCGCCGAACATGTTGATTGCGGTCAGTGCGATTGCCACCCACGAGAGCCAGTGGATCCACGACTCCGGACGCGCCGCGCCACCGCCGAGCAGCGGTGGCGCGATTTGCACCAGGGCACCGATGGCGATGATGCTGCTGATCGCGTTGGTGACGCTCATCAGCGGCGTGTGCAGGGCGGGCGTGACATTCCACACCACCATGTAACCCACGAAGCAGGCCAGCACGAACACCGTGAAGTGGGCGAGGAAGGCCTCGGGCGCGTTGGCACCGACGAACCAGAACACCAGCGCCGCGATGCCGAAAATGACTGCCGTGCGCGTGGCCGATGCAGGTGCGCTCGCCTCGCCATGTTTGGGCGCCTTGGCCGGCATTGCCGCTGGCTTGGCAGGTGGCGCCGGCAGCTTGAGGGGCGGCGGTGGCCAGGTAATGTTGCCCTCCTTGACGACCGTCAGGCCGCGGATGGCGTCGTCGTCCATATTGACGTTGATGACCCCGTCCTTGGTCTTGCACAGCTCTTCGGTCACGCGCAGCAGGTTGGTCGAGTACAGAGTCGAGGACTGCTTGGCCAGACGGCTGACCAGATCCGTGTAGCCGATGATGGTGACACCGTGCCTGACCACGGCCTGGCCGGCAACGGCGAGTTCGCAGTTGCCGCCCTGCTCAGCCGCCATGTCGACGATGACGCTGCCCGGCTTCATGCTCTTCACCATTTCGGCGGTGATGAGCTTCGGCGCGGGCTTGCCCGGAATCAGGGCGGTGGTGATGATGATGTCCGCTTCCTTGGCCTGCTTGGCGTACATCTCGCGCTGGGCCTGCAGGAAGCCCTCGCTCATGACCTTGGCGTAGCCGCCGCCGCCGGAGCCTTCTTCCTCGTACTCGACCTTGACGAATTCGCCACCCAGCGACACCACTTGGTCGGCGACCTCGGCGCGGGTGTCGTTGGCGCGCACGATGGCGCCCAGGTTGGCGGCCGTGCCGATTGCGGCGAGGCCGGCGACACCGGCGCCGGCGATGAAGACCTTGGCCGGCGGAATCTTGCCGGCGGCGGTGATCTGGCCGTTGAAGAACCGGCCGAAGGCGTTGGCGGCCTCGATGACGGCGCGGTAGCCGCTGATGCCGGCCATGGAGGTCAGCGCGTCCATTTTCTGGGCGCGCGAGAGCTGGCGCGGCAAGGAGTCGATCGCGAGCACCGTGGCCTTCTTGGCCGCCAGCTGCTGCATGAGTTCGGGATTCTGCGCGGGCCAGATGAAACTGATCAACGCGCCGCCTTCACGCATGAGACCTACTTCTTCCGTGCTCGGGGCACGCACCTTGAACACGATGTCCGACGTCGCCCAGAGCTCGGCAGCAGTCGCCACGACTTTGGCCCCTGCGGCGCGGTAGGTGTCATCGCCGAAGTTCGCGGCGTCGCCCGCGCCGCTTTCTACGGCCACCGAGAACCCGAGCTTGACGAGCTTTTCCACCACATCGGGGACTGTGGCGACGCGCTTTTCTTGTGCCGCCGTTTCCTTTGGAACTCCGATAAGCAAAGCCATGAACTCAACTCCTCAGGTGTTTGGAGCACTTGCCCCACCGCCGGCGGCGGTTATCAGCATCGGGCACAAGCGCTGGTACTTGTCTGCAGCCATCGTCATGGTCTTGCCGCCGGTGATGTTGGCCCGGCTCGACCGCACGTCCATGCTCTGCGCCCGCGTCGTGCGCGGCGCGGCTTCGAGGGCACAACTGGTCAACCCCGCGCCGGCCAGCCGGGTCAGGTTGTCCTTGTCGAAAGGATTGAGCATCCCGACCAAGGCGGCACCGGCCTTCACCAGCTTGAGCTCTTCCGGCGATGGGCTGCGCACCTTGAGGATCAGGTCGGCCGCGAAGGCGCCATTGCGGTCGGTGATCTCGGCGCCGACCGCCTGGTAGGCCTCGTCGGTGGCGCTGGCGGCGACGCGTGGCTCTCCGGCAGCCGTTTCGAGCGGAACGCCAATCAGCATGGTGGGGGCCTCCTCGGGAAGTCTTGCTGCACTGCGGCAGGCAATGCTTGTTGGGGTGCGAGCTTAATGCAATGTGCCGGCCGCGACTTGATCCATGCCATGCGCGCTACGATGCCCGGGTGAAGACAAACGACCAGCGCTGGAAGCCGAGTGTCACGGTGGCCGCCGTGGTCGAGCGCGATGGCCGTTATCTGTTGGTCGAGGAGCACACCCGCAAAGGCCTGCTGCTGAACAACCCGGCCGGCCATCTCGACCCGGGCGAGTCCTTGTTGCAGGCCGTGGTGCGCGAGGTGCTGGAAGAGACCGCCTGCGTGTTCACGCCCAGCCACCTGGTGGGCGTCTATCTGGCGCGCCTGCCGCAGGAAGATCCGGCCATCACTTACTTGCGTTTTGCCTTTGCCGGCAGCGTGGGCGAGCCCGAGCCCGGCCGCGCCCTCGACGACGGCATCGTGCGCACGCTATGGCTCAGCGCGGCCGAGCTCGAGGCAAGCCGCGAACGCCACCGCAGCCCCCTGCTCTGGCGCTGTGTGCAGGACCACCGGGCGGGCCGGCACTATCCGCTAGACCTGCTGACCACCACCGGTTCAATCGGCGCCGAGCCTTAAGCCGTTCGGCAGCCGCTTCTCGAGGTTCCATTTCAATAGCGCGGCCGAGCGGTAGATGCCGTGCGCGAATTTGCCGTAAGGCAGGGTCGCCAGCAGGGCCAGCACCGCGCCCAGATGCAGGGCCAGCAGCAGCGCCATCGCACCGCTGTCGCGCCAGGCCAGCAGGGCCAGGCCACTGGCGCCGCTGAGCAGCAAGAGGGCGATGAAGCCGCGGTCCATCGCCTGCTGCTCGGGGGCGCCGTGCAGCGGATGTCGGCGCAGGTTCAACCAGAGCAGACCGACAGGGCCGGCGACCAGGCCGAGGCCGCCGGCCGTGCCGAGCAGGACCGGCAGGCTGGTCAACGCATAGGGCGCGGGTTGGCCCAGCGCGAAGTGGTACAGCGTGGCCACGCAAGTCGAGGCAAGGCACAGCGCGAAGCCGTAGAACGTGAGGTGATGCCAGCGTCTGCGCCACGGCGTCCAGGCGTCGTCGGCGTTGTTGCAGCCGCTGCCGTGGCCGCCGTCGAGGTAGCGCAGGCGCAGGGCATCGAGGCTGGCTTCGCGCGCCGCGGCGGTGTATCCGCCCTCTGGCACGCCGCCCGGCGTGATCGCGCGCCAGAAGCGGGCCGCGCCGACGCCCAGCGCTACGACGGCCAGGCCGACCACGGCGCCGAACAGCGACACCAGCAGGCCGTGGTCGAACACGGCGTAGAAGTTGCCGGCCAAGGGTGCATGCCACAGCGGGCCCTGGCGTGCCAGCAGCAGCACCAGGAACAGTGCCAGCCCGGCAGCCAGCGCCAGCGCCAGCGTCAGGCCATTGCGCCGGTACAGCGCACCGCAGGCCGCCGGCCAGGCAAAGTCGCTATAGGTCCGGCCGCGCACCTGGGCCATCGCGCGCGGCACGTTGACGGCGAATTCATGCGGCCACGCATACTGGCAGGCGTGCAGGCAGGCGCCGCAGTTGTGGCACAGGTTGGCCAGGTAGTGAATGTCGGCGGCGGGAAACTCGAGCCGCCGGGCCATCGCCGGGAACACCGCGCAATAACCCTCGCAGTAGCGGCAGGCATTGCAGATCTGCAGCACGCGGGCGGCCTCGGCCTCGGCCTGGCCGATCAATTCAAGCAAGCGCTGCATGGGCGGCCTCGCGTCCGGCGATGCGGCCGAAGGCCGTGCCTATGGTCATACCGACGCCGGCCGCATAGCCCTGGCCGAGCACATTGCCGGCCATGATTTCGCCGGCGGCGAACAGGTTGGCACTTGGCTGCGCATCGAACTGCACCGCGGCCTGTTCGTCGACCGCGACGCCGAGATACGTGAAGGTCACCCCCGGCTTGAGCGGGTAGCCGAAGAACGGTGGCGTGTCGATGGGCCGCGCCCAATGGGTCTTGGCCGGTGTCAGGTTTTCGGTGGCGCAATCGTCGAGCACGGCGTGGTCGAAATGGCCGCTGCGGCACGCCGCGTTGAAATGCTGCACGGTCCGCGCCAACGCGGCCGCGTCGAGGCCGAGTGCCTGCGCCAGCCCGGCCAGCGTGTCGGCGCGCAGGCCGGCAAATACCGGGGGCATGAAACGGCCGACGGCCTTGGCGTCGATGATCGAGTACGCCACCTGGCCCGGCTGCTGGGCCACCAGCCGGCCCCAGACGGCGTAGCGCTTGGGCCAGAAGTCTTCGCCCTCGTCGTGGAAGCGCGCGGCGTCGCGGTTGACGACGATGCCCAGCGAGACGCAGTCGATGCGCGTGCAGATGCCGCCGTCGTACAGCGGCGCCCGCGCGTCGATGGCCACCATGTGGGCCTGTGTGGCATCGCCGACGGCGCGAGCGCCCTGCGCGATCAAGCCCTTCAACAGCCGGCCCTGGTTGAAACGCGTGCCGCGGATCGCGAAACGGTCGGCAATCCAATCGCCATCGCCGCCGCGGCCCCAGGCTTCGCGCAGCCAGTCGAGGTTGGACTCGAAGCCGCCGCAGGCCACCACGCAGGCCCGCGCCTGGATGCGCTCGGTGCCGATCCAGGCGGCGACGAAACGATGGGCATCGAGTTCGAGCCTATCCACGGCCGCACCGTAACGCAGTTGCACACCGAGCTGTTCTGCGCGGCGGTAATAGGCGTTGACCAGGGCCTTGCCGCCGCCCATGAAAAACGCATTGGTGCGCGACAGATGCAGCGTGCCCGACAGCGAAGGCTGGAAGAAGACGCCATGCCCGCGCATCCAGTCGCGGCAGGTGGCCGAGTCGCGGATCGCCACCCGCGCCAGCCGCTCGTCGGTGCGCCCGCCGGTGACCTTGTTCAGGTCCTGCCAGAACTCGTCTTCGGTGTAGGCCCCGGTGAGCACGTCCTGCGGCGCGTCGTGCATGCAGCGCAGGTTGCGCGTGTGCATCGAATTGCCGCCGCGCCACTCGCGCGGCGCGGCTTCGAGCAGCAGCACCGAAGCGCCGGCCTCGCGTGCGGTCAGCGCAGCGCACAGCGCGGCATTGCCACCGCCGATGACCAGCACGTCGAGCATCAGTCAACCATGTCGGGCCGTGCTACCTGCGGCGCACGAACCCGACGCATTGCCAAGCGAACGCCGCAGATCCGGCTTCGCCGGTCCGCAGGCGTTGCCCCCTTGAGGGGGAGCGGCGAAGCCGCTGCGGGGGTGGTCCACATTAATCGGGCTTGATGCCGGCGCGGATGACGATGTCTTTCCACACCCTCTGCTGCTGCGCGATGAAGGCCGCGAACTCTTCCGGCGGGCCGCCGCCGCCGACCGCGCTGTCGCTGGCGAAGCGCTCGGTGACCGAGTTCGATTTCAGCGCCTTCAGCGACTCTTCCTGCAGCCGCTTCACCACCTCGCGCGGCGTGCCGGCGGGCGCCAGGATGCCGTACCACTGCGAGGTCTCGAAATCCTTGTAGCCCATCTCGGCCACGGTTGGCACTTCGGGCAGTTGCGTCAGTCGCTGTGCCGTGCCGACCGCGATCGCGCGCAGCTTGCCGCTGCGGATATGCGGCAGCAGTGCCGGCAGCCCGGCCGAGCTGGCCTGGGTGCGGCCGGCCAGCAGGTCGGTGAGTTGCGGGCCGGTGCCGCGGTAGGGGATGTGCAGCATGAACATCCCGGTCACCAGCTTCAGGTACTCCATGGCCAGGTGGCCGGCGCTGGCGTTGCCGGCCGAGCCGTAATTGAGCTTGCCGGGATTCTTTTTGACGTAGGCCACGAACTCATTGAAGTTGCTCGCCGGTACGTCGGGGTGGATGACGAACAGGTTGGGTACCTTGGCCAGCAGGGTCACCGGCAGGAAGTCCTTGTTCACGTCGAACGGCTGATTGGGAAAGATGACCGGGTTGACCGCCAACGAACCGACATGGCCGAGGATGATGGTGTGGCCGTCGGGCGCGGCATGGGCCACGTCCTGCATCGCCGGGATGCCGGCGCCGCCGCCCTTGTTGTCGATGTACACCGTTTGGCCGAGCTGCCGGGTCAGTTCGTAGGCCACGGTGCGGGCGACGATCTCGCTGGTGCCGCCGGGTGCGAACGGGACCACGAAGCGTATCGATTGCCGCGGCCAGGTCGCCTGGGCCCAGGACAGCGAAGGCAGCGCCAAGGCCGCAGCGGCCAGCGCCGTACGGCGGCTAAGGTGTGTCATGTGGGGCCTCAAGGGGTCAGAACTGATAACGGCGCAGGCCGCCGTCGACCGGAATCACCGCGCCGGTGATGTAGCCCGCGCGCGGGCTGGCCAGGAAGACCACCAGGTCGGCCAGGTCCTCGGGTTCGCCGTAGCGGCCGATCGGGATTTCGTTCTCGCATTGCCACTGCCGGTACTCGGGCGTGTAGTTGCGCAGGATCTGCTCGGAGTAGATGCGACCCGGCGGGATGCAATTCACGGTCACGCCATGCGGGCCCACCATTCGGCTCAGACCCTTGGCCCAGCTGTGCATGCCGGCCTTGGCGCAAAAGGCGCCATTGACGTTGTCGGGCTCGCTCTTGCCCGTGATGTTGATGACCCGGCCCCACTTGCGCTCGATCATGCCGTCGATCAGCGCGTCGCCCAACTGGCGCGGACGGTGGAAATTGAGCGTGATCGCTTCCTGCCAGGCCTCTTCGCTGACATGCAACTCCTTGAACGAGCGCGAACCGCCGGCGTTGTTGACCAGGATGTCGACACGCCCGAGCCCGCTGCGCGCGGCATCGGCGATGCGCCACGAGGCATCGTGGTCGAGCATGTCCTGGCCGATCACCAGCGGCGCTGCGCCGCCCGCGGCGGCGATCTCGGCGGCCACCTGTTCGAGTTTGTCGCGGCGCCGCGCCGTGACCGCCAGACGCACGCCCTCGGCGGCCAGCGCCTTGGCAATCGCGCGTCCGATGCCCACGCTGGCACCGGTGACGAGCGCGGTGCGCCCTTGCAGTTGCATGTCCATGGTCGATCTCCTGTGCGGCCACACTGTAAAGGGTGGCCGGCGGCAGGTACCGACGGGAGGTCGGATTGACCACCGACAAGGGGCGCGCCGCTGGCGGTCGCGGTGCTGTGCCGGGCGCGTCGTTGCGGGCTGGCGCTGCGCCGTCGAACATCAAGGTTTGTAGCGACATCAACATGGTGTATATTTCTCTACATCATGTATTGGCACCTGCTCGTGCTCTCCCTGCCCACGGCCAACGCCACCGCGCGCATGCGGGCCTGGCGTGCGCTCAAAGCCTGCGGCGCCGCGGTGCTGCGCGATGGGGTCTACGCCCTGCCTGACGGCGACGATCACCTGCGCACCTTGGCCGCGATCGCCGCTGACGTACGCGAGCATGGCGGCACGGCTCGGCTGCTGCATGCCCAGGCGCAGGGCGAAGACTTCGCACCCCTGTTCGATCGCAGCGCCGAGTACGGCAGCCTGCTCGCCGACATCGGCGCGCGCCACCCGTTGCGCGGCGCGAAGGCGCAGGCCGGGGCCGTGCAGCATGCGCGGCGCCTGCGCAGGGCCTTTGACCAGCTGGCCGCCATCGACTATTTCGCCGGTCACGCGCAGCGCCAGACCGCACTGGCCTTGCTCGGGCTCGAGCGTGCGCTTGCCCAGGCGCAGTCGCCGGGCGAGCCGCACGCGACGGTGCGCGATGCCGTGCCCCGGCGAGACCGCGCCGCCTACCGCGGCCGTACCTGGGCCACCCGACGCCGGCCGTGGGTCGACCGCCTGGCGAGTGCCTGGCTGATCCGGCGCTGCATCGACAGCCAGGCACGTTTCCTGTGGCTGAAGACGGCCGCGGACTGTCCGAAAGCCGCGGTCGGCTTTGATTTCGACGGGGCCGAATTCAGCCATGTCGGGCCCCGCGTCACCTTCGAGACATTGCTGGCCGCTTTCGAGCTCGAAACGCCGGCCTTGCGCCGCCTGGGCGTGCTGGTCCATGGCCTGGACACGGGCGGCGTGTTGCCGCCCGAGGCGGCGGGGGTCGAGCGAATACTGGCCGGCATGCGCGAGGCGATCGCCGACGACGACCGGCTGCTGCTCGCCGCGGCCGGCGTCTTCGAAGGCCTGCTGATCGCCTTCGAGAAGGACGCGGCATGAACACGGGCCCGGTGTCGTTCCGGACCGCGCTGGCGTTCTGGTTCAAGCTCGGCTGCATCAGCTTCGGCGGCCCGGCCGGGCAGATCTCGATCATGCACACCGAGCTGGTCGAGCGCCGGCGCTGGATCAGCGAGCAGCGTTTCCTGCACGCACTGAACTACTGCATGGTCTTGCCCGGCCCCGAGGCGCAGCAGTTGGCCACCTATATCGGTTGGTTGATGCACCGCAGCTGGGGCGGCATCGTGGCCGGCTCGCTGTTCGTGCTGCCTTCGTTGTTTCTGCTGATCACCCTGTCCTGGATCTACCTGCGCTTTGGCAACCTGCCGCTGGTGGCGGGCCTCTTCTACGGCTTGAAGCCCGCCGTCACCGCGCTCGTGCTGCACGCTGCACACCGCATCGGCGGGCGGGCGCTGAAGAACCGCTGGATGTGGGCCATCGCGGCGCTGGCGTTTGTCGCCATCTTTGCCTTCGACACACCGTTCCCGGCCATCGTGATCGCTGCGGCCCTGATCGGGCATTTCGGCGCCAGGCGCTGGCCGGCGGTGTTCGCGCTCGGCGGGGCGCATGGCAAGCCCGAGGCGAGTTACGGTGCGGCGCTGATCGACGATGACACCCCGACGCCGGCGCATGCACACTTCTCGCGCCGCCAGCTGGGGCTTGTGCTCGCTGTCGGCCTGGGCTTGTGGGCGCTGGTGATGGCCGCACTGGTGGGGACGCAAGGCTGGCACGGCACCTTGGCCACCATGGGCTGGTTCTTCACCAAGGCCGCGCTGCTGACCTTCGGCGGCGCCTACGCCGTCTTGCCCTATGTCTATCAAGGCGCGGTCGAGCAGCAGCAATGGCTGAGCGGTGTGCAAATGATCGACGGCCTGGCGCTGGGCGAAACCACGCCCGGGCCGTTGATCATGGTGGTGGCCTTCGTCGGCTTTCTCGGCGGCTGGGCCCGGCAGGTCCTAGGCCCCGACGCCGTGTTCGCCGGCGCGGCGCTGGCCGCCTGCACGGCCACCTTCTTCACCTTCCTGCCGTCGTTCGTCTTCATCCTGGCCGGCGGGCCGTTGGTCGAAGCCAGCCACGGCAAACTGGGCTTCACCGCGCCGCTGTCGGCGATTACCGCGGCGGTGGTCGGCGTGATCGTCAATCTGGCGCTGTTCTTCGCCTGGCACGTACTGTGGCCGCAAGGCTGGGGCGGGCGCTTCGAAGTCGCGTCGGCGCTGATCGCGTTGGCCGCCGCGGTCGCGCTGTTTCGATATAAGGTCGGTGTCATCCCTTTGCTCGGCGCCTGCGCGGTGGCCGGGTTGGCGATCCACCTTTGGCGATAGGAGTCGACACACCATGAGCTTGATCACGACCGCCGAACTCGCGCTGTGGCAGCGCAGCGGCTTTGCCCATACCCTGCTGGACGTGCGTCGCGCCCAGGCCCGCGCCGACGATGGCAGCGACATCGCCGGCGGCATCTGGCGCGACCCGGCGCAATGGCTGGACTGGAAAAACGAGGTCGGCACGCAGTGCCCGGTGGTCGTCTACTGCGCCCATGGCCATGAAATCAGCCAAGGCCTGACCGCGGCGTTGCGCGCGATGGGTGTCGATGCCCGCCACCTCGAAGGCGGCATCAGCGCATGGAAGGCCGCTGGCCAAGCGGTGCAGGCCAGCGGGCAGGCGGGGCTATGAAGTGGATCACCCGCGAGCGGCCGAAGATCGACCGCATCGCCTGCCCCTGGCTGGTGGCGCGTTTCATCGATCCCGAGGCCGAGTTCCTCTATGTGCCCGGTGCCGATGTGCAACGCCTGGCTGACCAGACCGGCGCGATCCCCTACGACGTGCCCGGTGCCGAGTTGGGCCATGTGGGTGAGTTGTGCAGCTTCGACGCCTTCTTGTCGAAGTACCGTCTCACCGATCCGGCGCTGGCGCGGCTGGCCATCATCGTGCGCGGTGCCGATACCGCGCGCCTGGATCTCGCGCCGCAGTCGGCAGGCTTGCTGGCCATCTCGCTCGGGCTTGTCGAAGTGCCACGCCGACGACCACCAAATGCTGGCCCATGGCCGCGTGCTGTACGACGCGCTGTACGCCTGGTGCCAGGCCGAGGGTGCGCGGCCGGGATAATCGGGCGCGTGGAGCGCAGCAAGAAACAACGCGTGGTGGTCGGCCTGTCGGGAGGCGTCGACTCGGCCGTCACGGCGCACCTGCTCAAACAGCAGGGCCACGAAGTCGTCGGCCTGTTCATGAAGAACTG
Source organism: uncultured beta proteobacterium (assembly GCA_963741125.1). Lineage (GTDB taxonomy): Bacteria > Pseudomonadota > Gammaproteobacteria > Burkholderiales > Burkholderiaceae_C > CADEEN01. The sequence goes on along the minus strand of CAVUGY010000029.1, from coordinate 24,510 downwards.
GGAGGACGACGACGACAGCGAGTACTGCTCGTCGAACGAGGATTTCGTCGACGCAGCGGCCGTTGCCGATGTGCTCGGTATCGAAATCGAGCATGTCAACTTCGCTGCCGAGTACAAGGACCGCGTTTTCGCCGAGTTCCTGCGCGAGTACCGTGCCGGCCGTACGCCCAACCCCGACGTGCTGTGCAACGCCGAGATCAAGTTCAAGGCCTTTCTCGACCACGCCTTGCGACTCGGTGCCGAGAAGATGGCCACCGGCCACTACGCCCGTGTGCGTGGGCGCGGCGCGGTATTCGAGTTGCTCAAAGGCGTCGACCCGGCCAAGGACCAGAGCTATTTCCTGCACCGCCTGAACCAGGCCCAACTGTCCAAGACCCTGTTTCCGGTGGGCGAACTGAAGAAGACCGAGGTGCGCCGCATCGCCGCCGAGATCGGCCTGCCCAATGCGAAGAAAAAGGACTCGACCGGCATCTGCTTCATCGGCGAGCGGCCGTTCCGCGAGTTCCTCAATCGCTACCTGAGCCACGAACCAGGCGCGATCGAAGACGAGCGCGGTCAACGCCTCGGCCGCCATGTCGGGCTGTCGTTCTACACGCTGGGACAGCGTCAGGGGCTGGGCATAGGCGGCGTCAAGGGGCGCGCCGACGCCGGCGGCGAACACGCGCCATGGTTCGTGGCGCGCAAGGATTTACCGCGCAACGTGCTGGTTGTCGTGCAGGGGCATGAGCACCCGGCGCTGCAGGCGGGCCGGCTGCAGGCCGACGACATGAGCTGGGTGGCCGGCACGGCACCGGCGGCGGGCCGCTACGCGGCCAAGACCCGTTACCGCCAGACCGACGCGCCATGCATGTTTGCGGCGCAAGGCCCGGCGTTCTCGCTCGATTTCGACGCGCCGCAATGGGCCGTCACGCCAGGCCAGAGCGCCGTGCTCTACGACGGCGAGGTGTGCCTGGGTGGTGGTGTGATTGACCGCTCAGTCTGAAGGCCGCGAGTGGCGCCGCCGGCGGCGCATGAACCGGAACTACCCAAGCGACCGCCGCGGATCCGGCTTTGCCGGTCCGCCAGCGGGCCTTGCAGGCCGCATGGCCGCGAAGCGCGGCCATCCCTCAGCCCGTCCAAGCCGACGCAGGTCGGCTCGGAGCCGCGGGCCTCAGCCCCCTTGAGGGGGAGCGCCGAAGGCGCTTCGGGGGTGGTTCATTTCAAGCGCGCGCCCGCCGCGTCGTGCACCTGCACGTTGACCTCGATGCCGCCGCGCACGCTTTGCGTCACGGTGCAGAAGTCCTCGAACTGGGCCAGCGCCCGGTCCAGGTGCTGCAGCGCGGCGGCCGGTTGGCCCAGCCTGAGCACCACCTCGATGGTCTTGATGCGCAGGCGGCCGTCGGCATTGCGCGCGGTCTGGCGGTTGACCTCGGCGCTGATCGGCTCGGGCTGTTGCTTGTACTTGCGCAGCGAGAACAGCAGCGAGGCCGCGAGGCAGTTGCCCACCGCCGCGGCCAGCAGTTGCTCGGGCGACGGACCCTGCCCTGCGCCCAGCGGCGCAGGTTCGTCGACCAGCAGCGGGGCGATGCCGGCACCGAACTCGACACTGAACTGAAAGTCGCGCTGCTGCGTCAGGCGCACGCTGTTTGCAGACGTGGTGGTCATGGCATCCTTTGGAGTGCACAAACCATAACGCCCCGCAATGCGGGGCGTGTTGGCACATGTCAAGCCCGGGACGCAGGCTCAGAACGGAATGTCGTCGTCCATGTTGTCGAAGCCGGTCGACGACTTCTGCGCGCTGGCTGCGGGCCGGCTGGCCGCCGGGCGAGCGGCCGGCGCGCTGCGTTGGCCCCCCGCTGCGTCGTCGCCACCCAGGCCTTCGCGGCTGCCGAGCATCTTCATCTCGTCGGCCAGGATGTCGGTGGAATAGCGCTCGACGCCTTCCTTGTCGGTCCATTTGCGCGTCTTCAGCCGGCCTTCGATGTACACCGACTTGCCCTTCTTCAGGTACTCGCCGGCGACCTCGGCCAGCCGATCGAAGAAGGTCACACGGTGCCATTCGGTCTCTTCCTGCTTCTCGCCGGTGGTCTTGTCTTTCCACTGCCGGCTGGTGGCGACGGTGATATTGCAAATGGCCGAACCGCTGGGCGCGTAGCGCACCTCCGGGTCCTTGCCGAGGTTGCCGATGAGGATGACTTTGTTGACCGAGGCCATGGGGCGCTCCTGACGCTGGCGATGAAGGGGAATACCGAGCCGTCGATGATACCGACCGCTTGCTAGGGTTCGCCATCCCAATAGTCGAGCGCGTTGGCGCGGCGCTGGATGAGCCTGTGGCCGGGGGCGAAGGCGCCGATCTTGCCGGAATCGGGGTAGTAACAGATCTCGGGCCGCTCCATGCGTGCTGATGCTGAGGTAGTGCAGCGGCGCATCGGAGGTGTTGATGAAATGGTGCGGGTATTCGGGGCCGGGTGGGATCACGACGACGTCGCCGGCGCGCACCGGCAGCATCTCGCCGGCCACGCGCAAGGTGCCAGAGCCTTGCAGGACGACGAACATCTCCTCCTGCGCCAGGTGGTAGTGGTAGGGGCAACTGCGCTTGCCTGGCGCCAGGATATCGAAGCCCGCACCGAGCTTCTGGGCCGCCATGCCGTCGGTGATGCCACCGCACATCGTGTCGTACAGCGGCGCTCGTTCCTGGCGCTCGAGCCGGACTTCGTCGGTGTTGCGGATCAGCCGTTGACGCAATGTGGCGGCGGCAGGGGTTTCCGGCATGGCAGTCTCCGTCGTTGCGCCGCCATCTTCGCACCGCAGCCCTCGCTTACTATCGCCGCCCGATGACCGACGCCGAACGCGCTGCCCCTCGACATCCTGCACGAAGTCTTCGGCTACGCCGCTTTTCGCGGCCTGCAGGCCGAGGTCGTGGCGCATGTGACGGCCGGCGGCGACGCCCTGGTGCTGATGCCCACGGGCGGCGGAAAAAGCCTGTGTTACCAGGTGCCGGCCATCGTGCGCCATCGTGGCGGGCGCGGCGTGGCGGTCGTGGTCAGCCCGCTGATCGCGCTGATGCACGACCAGGTCGGCGCGCTCGAAGAGGCCGGCGTGCACGCGGCGTTCCTGAACTCGACGCTGTCGGGCGACGAGACGCAACGCATCGAGCGCGAGTTGCGCTCGGGCCGCCTGGTGCTGCTCTACGCCGCGCCCGAGCGGCTGTTGACGCCGCGTTTCCTGGCCATGCTCGATTCGCTGCACGAGCGCGGCCTGCTCAGCCTGTTCGCCATCGACGAGGCGCATTGCGTCAGCCAGTGGGGCCACGACTTCCGCGAGGAGTACCTCGGCCTGTCGATCCTGCACGAGCGCTTCGCCGGCGTGCCGCGGATCGCGCTGACCGCCACCGCCGACCACATCACGCGCGCCGACATCGCCCGGCGGCTGGCGCTCGAGGGCGCCAGGACCTTCGTCGCCAGCTTCGACCGCCCGAACATCCGCTACGCCATCGTCGAGAAGGACGAACCCAAACGCCAGCTGCTGCGCTTCATCCGTGACGAGCACGAGGCCGAGGCCGGCATCGTCTACTGCGGCACGCGCAAGAAAGTGGAAGAGACCGCCGACTGGCTCAACGCCGAAGGCATCACCGCATTGCCGTACCACGCCGGCCTGGAGGCCGGCATGCGCCAGCGGCACCAGGACCGCTTCCTGCGCGAAGACGCGGTGGTGATGGTGGCGACGATCGCCTTCGGCATGGGCATCGACAAACCCGATGTGCGCTTCGTCGCCCACCTCGACCTGCCGAAGAACATCGAGGCCTACTACCAGGAGACCGGCCGCGCCGGCCGCGACGGGGCGCCGGCCGACGCCTGGATGGCCTACGGCCTGCAAGACGTGGTCAACCAGCGCCGCATGATCGACGAAAGCCCGGCCGAGGACGAGTTCAAGCGCGTGCAGCGCGGCAAGCTCGACGCGTTGCTGGCGCTGGCCGAAGCACACGACTGCCGGCGCGTAAGGCTGCTGGGCTACTTCGGCGAAGCGAGCACGGCCTGCGGCAATTGCGACAACTGCCTGACCCACCCAGACACCTGGGACGGCACCGAAGCCGCGCGAAAGCTCCTGTCGTGCATCTACCGCTTCCATCACAGCAGCGGCATCGGTTTCGGTGCCGGCCATCTGATCGACGTGCTGCGCGGCAAGCTCACCGACAAGGTCACGCAGCACCGGCACGACCGATTGTCGACCTTCGCCATCGGCGCCGACCTCGACGAGGCGCGCTGGCGCGGTGTGCTGCGCCAGCTGGTGGCTCTCGGCCATGTCGTCCCCGAGGGTGAATACAACACCCTGGCCCTGGCCGACAGCGCGCGTGCGGTGCTCAAGGGCGATGTGCCGATCGTGCTGCGGCTGCCGCGCGCCGCGCCCGCGCGCAGCCGCATGCGCAAGGAGCGCGCCCCCGGGTCGGCGCGCGCGCCGGCCGCGGCCCGCGAACTGGACGCCGCCGCGCAGCAGCGCTTCGCTGCGCTCAAGGCCTGGCGCGCCGAAGTCGCGCGCGAACACAACCTGCCGGCCTTCGTCGTCTTTCACGACGCCACGCTGGCTGCAATGGCTCGCGAGCGGCCGACAACGCTCGATGAACTCGCCGGAATCAGCGGCGTGGGGGCCAAAAAGCTCGAGGCCTACGGGCGCGAAATCCTGCGCGTGTTGACCGAGGGCGCATGAGCGGCCTCAGTGCACGACCACTGCCACGCGCCGACTCTCGCCCACCCGACCCGCGTCGTCGACCGCCGCTGGGCGGGTCGTCGGCAGGGCCGATGTGGATGTATGCGCCGACGCTGCAGCCGGCCAGCAATATGGTGGCAGTTCTCGCTTTGACCCCGTCGCCCGGTCTGCGCCGTACAAGGCTCGGCCGCCGCCCACAATCACCCCTGCCGATGAGCGAAACCCCCGACCCCGACGACGACGCCCTGATGCACGCCTTCGCGCAGGGCGATGCGCGGGCGTTCGAGCGCCTGTATGCGCGCCACCACGCCGCGATGTACCGCTTCGTGCGCCGCGTGCTCGGGCGCGAGGCCGCTGCGCAGGCCGACGAGGTGTTTCAGGACACCTGGCTGCGCGTGGTGCAGGCGCGCCAGCGCTGGGCGCCGCAGGGCGCGACGTTTCGCACCTGGCTGTTCACGCTGGCGCACCACCGCGCCATCGACCTGCTGCGCAAGAGCGGCCGCGAAATCACGCGGGGCGAGCGCAGCGACGAGCGCGAACCCTGGCAGCCGGCAGACGAGGCGACGGCCTGGCAGGCCTGGCCGGCCGCCGCAGCAGCTGCCGGCGCCGAGGACCAGGCTTTCTGGCGCGCCGCCGGCCAGCGCCTGCTCGATTGTCTGGAGGCCCTGCCCGCCGTGCAACGCAGCGCCTTTCTGCTGCACCATGAAGACGGTCTTGCGCTCGATGATCTGGCGCGCGCACTCGAGGTCGGCTTCGAGACGGCCAAGAGCCGGCTGCGCTATGCCATGTCCAAGTTGCGCACCTGCATGGGGGCCTACCTGCCGCAGGGGCAAGAACCATGAACCAGCCGCCAGCCCACGACGATCCACGCGACCCGCACCTGATGGCCGCGCTGCGCCACGCACCCGACCGCGATGTGCTGCCGCCGGCGCAGCTGACGGCCGCCATCCTCGACCAGGCACGGCAGGCAGCGCGGCAGCCAGGCGGCGCTCGCGCGTGGCGCGACGGCCTGCGCGGCGTCTTCGCGCGGCTGTGGCGACCGGCGCCGATGGCCGCATTCGGCACGCTGGCGATGGCCACGCTGATCGGCGTGATGTGGAGCGCGCAGGAATCGCCCGACGCCACGCCCAGCCTGCGGCCCAGCCCCAGCGCATTGCCGGCGGCCCCTGCAGGCCCTGTGCCCGCACCGCAGCGCGAGGCCGCTGAATCTGAGAGGGTGCATGCCAGCCCAGCAACGACGGTTGTGGCGCCGCGCTCGACGAAGGCGGCCGCGCCGCCCACGGCCCATGCAACGGTCCGGGCTGACCAAGCACCGTCTTCGCCGCCGCCTGTCGCCGCAAGCTACGCTGCAGCGCCGCCCACCGGCGAGCTGGCAAAGTCGATGGCCGATGCCGCGCCGGCGCGCGCGCGTCGCGAAGTCACCCCCCTGCATGGCGCTGCCGCGGCACCGACCGCGATGCCGGCAACGGCGCAGGGGGCCGCGCTGAGCGAGGTGGCCGATCCCTTGGCCGCCATCGACGCCTTGCTGATGCGCGGCGCTGCGGCGGTCTGGCAAGCACCCGGCGCGTCGCCGTCGCGCGGCATAGCGCACGGCGAGACGCAGCGTGAATGGTGGGCCCGTCTGAGGACGGCCACGGCGGGGCGCTGGCAAGCCGTGGAGCCGCCGACCCGTCCCCTCGTGCCCTGGCTCGTGCTGATGGTCGAGGCACGCGTGCGCGGCAGCCTGTGGCCCGATGGCGAGCAACTGCTGTGGTCCGACGACAGCGGCCGAACCTGGCGCGCAGCGGTGGATCCGGCGCTGTTGCGCGCCTGGCAGGAGGCCGTGTCGCGCTGGTGACCTCGATTTGCGGGCGGGTGCCGACACTGCCGATAATGCTCGATTCGCCTTTTCGAATCGACATGCCACCCGACCGTACCGAATCGCGCCTCCCGCCCGCACCGGCCCGCGCGCTGCGCGTGCGCGGCGCGCGCACGCACAACCTGAAGAACATCGATCTGGACATCCCGCGCGATGCGCTGGTGGTGATCACCGGGCTGTCGGGCTCGGGCAAGTCGAGCCTGGCCTTCGACACCCTGTATGCCGAAGGCCAGCGCCGTTACGTCGAGAGCCTGTCGGCCTATGCGCGGCAGTTCCTGCAGTTGATGGACAAGCCCGACGTCGACGTCATCGAAGGCCTGTCGCCGGCCATCAGCATCGAGCAGAAGGCGACCTCGCACAACCCGCGCTCGACGGTCGGCACGATCACCGAAATCCACGACTACCTGCGCCTGCTGTACGCACGCGCCGGCACACCGTTCTGCCCCGACCACGACTTGCCGCTGCAGGCCCAGAGCGTGGCGCAAATGGTCGATGCCGTGATGGCGCTGCCCGAAGAGACGCGCCTGGCCGTGCTGGCGCCGGTGGTACGCGACCGCAAGGGGGAGTTCGTCGAACTCTTCGCCGACATGCAGGCCCAGGGCTATGTACGCTTTCGCGTCGACGGCGCGGTGGTCGAGGCGGCCGAGCTACCGAAGCTGAAGAAGGCCGAGAAGCACGACATCGACGTAGTCATCGATCGCGTCAGAGTGCACGCCGGGCTGCAGCAACGCCTGGCCGAGAGCTTCGAGGCCGCGCTGCGCATCGCCGACGGCCGCGCGCTGGCGCTCGAGCTCGACAGCGGCAAGGAACACCTGTTCTCGAGCAAGTTCGGCTGCCCGGTATGCAGCTACTCGCTGCCCGAGCTCGAGCCGCGCCTGTTCTCGTTCAACTCGCCGGTCGGGGCCTGCCCGGCTTGCGACGGCCTGGGCCAGGTGACGGTGTTCGATCCCGAGCGTGTGGTCGCCTTTCCGAGCCTGTCGCTGGCCGGCGGCGCGATCAAGGGCTGGGACCGGCGCAATGCCTACACCCACACGCTGCTCGAGAGCGTGGCCAGGCACTATGGCTTCGATGTCGAAACGGCCTTCGAACAACTGAGCCGGGAACACCAACAGATCCTGCTCTACGGCTCGGGCGCGACCGAGATCGCCTTCATCTACCAGGCCGACGGCGGGGCAGGCAAGAAGCGCAGCGTCAAGCGCAGGCATCCGTTCGAGGGCGTGATTCCGAACTTCGAACGCCGCTGGCGCGAGACCGATTCGGCGGCGGTGCGCGAAGACCTGGCACGCCTGCAGGCCGCCAAGCCCTGTCCCGGATTGCCACGGCACGCGCCTGAAGCGCGAGGCTCGGTTCGTCTTCCTGCAAGGCGACGACCCGGCCGTGCGCGGCCTGCCGATCTACCAGGTCGAGCAGGCCACGCTGGCCGAATGCCTGGCGCACTTCGAGGCCCTGCACCTGGTCGGCAACAAGGCCGACATCGCCGAGAAGGTGATGCGCGAGATCCGTTCGCGGCTGAAGTTCCTCAACGACGTCGGCCTGAATTACCTCAGCCTGGATCGCAGTGCCGACACGCTGTCGGGTGGCGAGGCACAGCGCATCCGCTTGGCGTCGCAGATCGGCTCGGGCCTGACCGGCGTGATGTACGTGCTGGACGAGCCCAGCATCGGCCTGCACCAGCGCGACAACGAACGGCTGATCGCCACGCTGCGCCGGCTGCGCGACCTGGGCAACAGCGTGCTGGTGGTCGAGCACGACGAAGACATGATCCGCAGTGCCGACCATGTCGTCGACATGGGACTCGGTGCCGGCGTGCATGGCGGCCGCGTGATCGCGCAGGGCACGCCCGACGAAGTCGCGGCCAACGCCGAATCGCTGACCGGACGCTACCTCGGCGGCGTGCTGCGCATTGCCGTGCCCGAGCGGCGCCACACCCTGGCCGGCCGCAGCGAACCGCAGCGCTTGACCATCGTCAATGCCCGGGGCAACAACCTGCAAGGCATCGACGTCGAGATTCCGGTCGGCCTGTTCACCTGCATCACCGGAGTCTCGGGGTCGGGCAAGAGCACCCTGGTCAACGACACGCTGTACTCGGCGGTGGCCAAGAAGCTGTACCAGAGCCACGCCGAGCCGGCAGCGCATGACGCGATCGAGGGATTGGAGGCGCTGGACAAGGTCATCAACGTCGACCAGAGCCCGATCGGCCGCACGCCCAGATCGAATCCGGCGACCTACACCGGCTTGTTCACGCCGATCCGCGAACTCTTTGCCGAGGTGCCGGCGGCGCGCGAGCGCGGCTACGGGCCGGGTCGTTTCTCGTTCAACGTCGCCGGTGGCCGCTGCGAGGCCTGCCAGGGCGACGGCGTGCTGAAGGTCGAGATGCACTTCCTGCCCGACGTCTACGTGCGCTGCGACGTCTGCCACGGCTCGCGCTACAACCGCGAAACCCTGGAGATCCTGTACAAGGGCAAACACATCACCGGCGTGCTGGGCATGACGGTCGAGGACGCGTTTGCCTTCTTCTCGGCGGTGCCCGGCATCGCGCGCAAGCTGCAGACCCTGCTCGACGTCGGCCTGGGCTACATCACGCTCGGTCAGAGTGCGACCACGCTGTCGGGCGGCGAGGCGCAGCGCGTCAAGCTGGCACTCGAACTGTCCAAGCGCGACACCGGACGCACGCTGTACATCCTGGACGAGCCGACCACCGGCCTGCACTTCGCCGACATCGAATTGCTGTTGAAGGTCTTGCACCAGTTGCGCGATGCCGGCAACACCATCGTCGTCATCGAGCACAACCTGGACGTGATCAAGACCGCCGACTGGATCATCGACATGGGCCCCGAAGGCGGCGGCGGCGGCGGCCGCGTGGTGATCGCCGGCACGCCCGAGGATGTGGCGGCCCATGCCGGCAGCCATACCGGGCGCTTTCTGGCACCCGTCCTCGCGCGCTGAACCCGGGCGTCGATTCGGTTACTGTGTACACCCGCGGAGGAATCGTCATGACCGACATCCAGTACTACTTTGCCCCGCAGTCGCCGTGGACCTACCTCGGGCACCTGCGTTTTTGGGACATTGCACGCCAGCATGGCGCGCGCATCGAGGTCCTGCCGGTCGATCTGGGCGGCAAGGTCTTTCCCGTCTCGGGCGGCCAGCCGCTGGGCAAGCGTGCGCCGCAGCGTCAGGCCTACCGGCTGGTCGAGCTGCAGCGCTTCGCCGAGTATCTGCATGCGCCGCTCAATCTGCAGCCCAGGTACTTCCCCGTCAGCGGTGACGACGCCGCGCGGCTGATCATCGCGGTCGAGATGCACGATGGCGCCGATGCGGCCATGCGCATCAGCGACGCCGTGCTGCGTGCGGTGTGGGTCGAAGAGCGCAACATCGCCGACGAGGCCACGCTGGCGGCGCTGCTGCGCGAGCGCGAGTTGCCGCTGCGCCGGCTCGAGGACGCGCATTCGCAGGCCGCGCAGGTGCGCTACGAAGCCAACACCCAGCGTGCCATCGATGCCGGCGTATTCGGCGCGCCGAGCTACGTCATCGGCGGCGAGATCTTCTGGGGCCAGGACCGACTCGACTTCGTAGAGCGCCGACTATCGAAGTAGGCGCGGGGCGCGCCGCCGCCGCCATAAAAAAAGCCGGTGCAGGGCACCGGCTTTTCCGACCGGGCAGCCGAAGCCGCCCGTCGCGCAATCACTTCAGATGGCCGTTGATCATCTTGGTCATCTCGAACATCGACGCCTGCGCCTTCTTGAAGATTTCCCTCAACTTGGCGTCGGCGTTGATCATGCGCCGATTGACTGCGTCCTGCAGCTTGTTCTTCTTGATGTATTCCCAGATCTTCTTGGTCACCTCGGTACGGGGGTAGGGCCCCTTGCCGATGATGGCCGCCAGCGCGTCGCTCGGCGTCATGGGTTTCATGAACGCGGCGTTGGGCGTGCGCTTCTTGGCCGGGGCCTTCTTCTTGGCCGGAGCCTTCTTCGCCGCCGCCTTCTTGGCCGGAGCCTTCTTCGCCGCCGCCTTCTTGGCCGGAGCCTTCTTCGCCGCCGCCTTCTTGGCCGGAGCCTTCTTCGCCGCCTTCTTGGCCGTAGCCTTTTTCGCAGTTGCCATGTCGATTTTCTCCATCAAGGATGTGGTTGATGTGCCGGGTGTGGGCGAGAGCCGCATGAGCTCTCATTTTTCACAGGCACCCTGCGGCGCGAATAGTACTGCGACCCAGACGCGGCGCAAAGCGATTTTCCCTCTGAGAACGCCCTTTTTCTCCTCTGCGAAGCCTGATCTGTCGCACGCCGGCATCACTGTGCGCGCCCTGCCCGCGTGCCGGCCACACCACGGCGGGCGCCGGTCGAGCGCGCCATGCGGCTGCTAAAGTGCCCGCATGATGAAGCTCATCGCGCGTTGGCTGCTGCTGGCGGCCGCCCTGCTGCTGGTGGCCTACCTCTATCCGGGCGTGTCGGTGGCGAGTTTTCCGGTCGCCATGCTGGCCGCGCTGGTGCTCGGCCTGCTCAATACGGTGGTGCGGCCCTTGCTGGTGCTGCTGACGCTGCCCGTCACCCTGCTCACGCTCGGGCTGTTCCTGTTCGTCATCAACGCGCTGATGTTCTGGGCCGCGACGGGTGTGCTCGACGGCTTTGCCGTCAGCGGCTTCGCCGCCGCGCTGATCGGCTCGGTGATCTACAGCCTGTGCGGCATGGTCATCGACGTGGCCGTCGAGCGCTTGTTCAGCCGCGCTTGACGCCGGCAGACCGGCGCCAGGCGCCGGCCTATCGTTTATTGCGGCGGCTCTTGCCGCCCGCGTTCGCCGCGGGCCTCGGCCAGTTGCGCCCGGCGCTGGGCGTTCAGGTCGCGCAGGCGCGAGTCGATGATCGAGGCTTCGATGAAATCGGGCACAGCGGCGTTGCCGCGCGCCTGTCGCTGTGCCGAACGCAGGCGGTCCATCGCGCCGCCGATGTCGCCGAGTGCGGCGTGCGCTTCGGCGTCGGCGCGCAGCGAGCGCAGGCGCAGGCCGAGCCCGTCGGCGCATTGCGCCAGCAGGGCCCAGGCCGTGGCGTCGCTGCGCCGTTCCGCGACCCAGGTCTGCAGGGCTTCGGTGCTGGCGCGCAGGTCGGCCGTATTGCCGCTGCGCGCGGTGTCGAGCGCCGCCTGCGCGCGCGCCAGCAAGAGCGGGCGCGGCGACGGCAGCCCGACGGCGGCATCGAGCAGCGCCAAGGCGCGGGCCGGCTGACCATTGGCCTGCAGCACCTGGGCCTGCAGCAGCACCAGGGCCTGCGCGGCGCGCGGGTCGGCGGCCGCGACATTGCGCGCCAGCGCCAGCGCAGCCTCGGCGGCGGCCTGCGCGCGCGCGTGATCGCGCAGCTGCAGCGAGGCCAGGGCGCTGGCGTACAGCGCCACCACGCGCTCGGCAGGCGCCGCGGCCGCTGCGGCGTCCTGGGCCTGCAGCCGGCGCAGCGCGGGCACGCTGCTGTCCATCAGGACGCGGGCGCGGGCCTGCATCAGCAGATGGTCGAGCGGGGAGGTGGCCGCACTGCGCGGGCCGGGCGCCGCCTCGACGCGGGCGCGCGCCTCGCCGATGCGCTCGACCGTCAGCGGGTGCGAGCGCAGGTAGGGGAAATTGCCGCTGTCGTTCAGGCGCGAGGCGTTCTCGAGCTTTTCGAACATCGCGGCCACGCCGACGGCCGCAAACCCGGCGTCGTTGTGCACGCCCCAACCGATGCGGTCGGCCTCGCGCTCCATGTCGCGCGAGAAGTTGAGCTGGCCCTGGACCATCGCGGCCTGGCTGCCGACGATCACCGCCTGCGTGGCGTCGCCGTTGTGGCTGCGGCTGGCGGCCAGCACACCCAGCAGCAGCGCCGCCATGCCGACCATCGACTGCCGGCTCGAGCTGGCGATGCCGCGCGCGATGTGGCGCTGCGTCACGTGCGACATCTCGTGCGCCAGCACGGCAGCCAGCTCGTCGCGGCTGCCGGTCATCGCAATCAGACCCAGGTTGACACCGACGAAGCCGCCGGGCAGCGCGAAGGCGTTGACCGCGCGGTCGCGCACCAGAAAAGGCTCCCAGGCCAGTGCGCTATCGATCTCTTCGGTGATGTTGCCGCGCCGGTGCGCGGCGGCCAGCAGCGGCGTCCACAGCGAGCGCAGGTAGTCGAGCAGCAGGGGGTCGTCCAGGTAGTCCGGGTCGCGCCGCAATTCGGCCATGATCTGGTCGCCCAGGTGGCGCTCGGCGCCGACGCTGAAGTCTTCGCCGGCCGCATCGCCGAGGGCCGGCAGGCGAATCGCCGGCGCGCCCGGCGGGGCCTGGGCCCAGGGCGACGCGGGCACGGCACTGGCCAGCGCGGCGGCCAGCAGAAGTTGGGCAGGGAGCTTTTTCATGGGCTGGTGGCTATCATGCACCGGCCAGGTTGCTGCCACGTTTCCGATCATGACATCGCCGACCCCTTTGCCGCTGACCCACTTCGATGCCCAGGGCCAGGCACATATGGTCGACGTGGGCGCAAAAGCGGCCACGCACCGGGTGGCCGTGGCGCGCGGCGCGATCCGCATGCAGCGCGCAACCTTCGAACTCATCGCCGCCGGCAGCGCCCGCAAGGGTGACGTGATCGGCGTGGCGCGCATCGCGGCGATCCAGGCCGCCAAGCGCACGCCGGAGCTGATCCCGCTGTGCCACCCGGTGGCGCTGACGCGGGTGGCGGCCGAGTTCGAGCTCGACGCCCTGCTGCCCGGCGTGCACTGCACGGTGACGGCCGAGACCGTCGGCGCCACCGGCGTCGAAATGGAAGCCCTGACCGCCGTGCAGATCGGCCTGCTTGACGATCTACGACATGTGCAAGGCGGTCGACCGCGGCATGGTCATCGAGCAGGTGCGGCTGCTGGAAAAGAGCGGCGGCCAGTCGGGCCCCTGGCGCGCAGCGGGCGGCGAGTCGGCTACCTGAAGTCGCGCCAGTCGTAGATCCGCTCGGGCGCCTGGCATTGGAACGGCTTCGAGCGCTGCGCCCTGTCGGCGCAGGGCGCGAAGAAATCGTCGGCAGCCGGGTTGCGAAATTCGCGCAGCCGTGCCGCCAGGTGGCGCGCGCGGTCGAGGTCGCCGCGGCGACCGGTTTGCGACAGGGCCTGGGCCCAGGCGATCATCAGCCGCGTGTCGAGCAGATGGTGGCTGGCGCGTGCGAAGGCCGGCAAAGCCGCGGCCGGCGGCTCGGTGGTGGTGGCGGCAGCGTAGTCGGCATGGTGGGCGAAGAACCAACTGCGCTGGCCGCTGGCGATGCGCTCTTCCAGCGGCGCCGCAGCGGCCGGCGGAGAGAAGATCTCGACCACGCGGTAGTAATCGACGAGCAATGCTGCGGTGGCCACGGCCATGGCCAGGCCGAACGTGATCGGCCAGCGTGGCGGCGCGGCAGCGCTGGCCGCCGCCGGCCGGCCGGCGCCCAGGCACAGGCCCCAGGCCAGGGCCGTGGGCAACAGGAAATGCGCATACCAGAGCGGGTACTCGAGCTGGCTGTGAACGGCCATCAGCAGCACCATCACGAACGCGGCACGCAGCCCGGCGCCCGTCTCGCCGGCCACGGCGCGGCAGCCTTGCCAGGACTGCCACAGCGCCCACGCCAACAAGCCCAGCAACAGCGCCGCCAGCGGCAGGCCCAGCTCGACCGCCAATTGCAGCGGCAGGTTGTGCGTGTGGTCGAAAAAAGCGATCGGGCGCTGCGGCAGCGGGGTCAGCGACCAGGCGAAATTGAATTCCCCGAAACCCACACCGAGCCAGGGCTGGGCCGCGATCAAGGTGAGCGTATCGCGCCAGATGGCAAAGCGCGAGGCCGAGAAGTCACCTCCGCCACCGAGGCGCGCCGCGGCACCGATGGCCGGGCCGTGTTGCAGCGCCGCCCACCACGCGGTCAGGCCCCAGGCCAGCGCGCACAGCAGCGGCGCGGCCAGCAACAGGCCACGCGAGGCGCGCGACAGCCGGCGGTCGAGCAGGCCCCAGCCTGCGAGCAGCGCGATGCCGACCAGGCCGGTGCGCGAGCCCGACAAGGTGATGCCCAGCACCGTCAACGCCATCAGGGCCAGCGCCACCGCACGCCGCAGCCGCGTGCGTGACAGCGGCCCCATTTCGATCAGCGGCACCAGCGCCACCGCCGACCACAGCAGCAGTGTGGCCAGGTGATTGGGTTGGCGCATGTTGCCGACTGCGCGCCCCGTAATGCCCGACCGCGCGATCCAGTCGCCGTCGGCCAGGTCGGGCGCGAAGACCTGGACCAGCGCAATGACGCTGTTGAACAAACCGGCCGCGACCCAGGCCGTGAAGAAGGCGCCGAGCAGGGCGGGGGTCGGCCGCAGCGCCGCACCGACCAGGGCCATGGCCATCGTGGCCAGCAGCAGCCCTGCGGCCGACAGGCTCATGGCCCAGGGCAGTGTGCCGAGCGCGCTCGACAGCAGCGCGGCGATGGCGCTCAGGCCCAGCGCGATTTGCAGTGCGGCCGTGCGCACAGTGGCCGCACGCAGGCCGCTCACGCATGCCGGCGCCAAGCTGGCCAGTGCCAGGCCCCACAAGCCCATCGCCGCAGCCTGGTTGAACAGCGTCGGCGAGGGGGGCAGGTTGTAGGCGATCAGGCCGGGCAGCAGCGCCGCGGCCCCCATCAGCCAAGCGGTCACGCAATGCCTCCGCAGCGCCGGGCCGCGGCTGTCTCCCGTGCGCGCGCTGGATGGTGTAGTTGCCTGGCCGGTCGAGGCACAGGCGATGGCGGCGCATTGGTCATGCGCGTTAGCCTACACCGGGGGCAGGTACGCACGCATGCACGGTGCCGGCGGCGAGCAAGCATTGCAGGTCAAGTGGGTACCCTGTCGGGCAACTGATGCTCGCGCAGCCAGTTGCGCCATTCCAGATCGATTCGCTTGAATCGGTTTTCCGAGTACAGGTTATGCAGGATCTGTATCTCGTGTTCGGCATCGGCCAGCCGACCATTCAAGGCCAGCGCCCGCGCATAGTCCAGTCCGCGGTGGCAGGTAGTGAAAGCGCCGCGCAACCGTGCGCAGATTCTCGATCTGCTGCGGCCGGCATGCCGGCCCGGATCTCGAGAGTCATGTTGGCGCTCATGGCCGCGAGGTGGTCGAGGAAGACGGCCTTGTCCAGCGACTCGTGGCTGGGTCGATTGGCGAAATTGGCGCGCTCGAAACGATTGGCCCTGAAATCGTCTTCGAGCCAGATGTAGTCGCGTGCGAGCGCGACTAGCAGGCCGATGGCGACGACCGCGAGCGCGACAGCCCAACGGCTGGCACGAAACCGCGGCACGGAAACGTGCTCCGGCTGCCGCGGCCGGAACGCCGCTGACTGCGCCGGCGAGCAGCGCTGCGGGCAGCAGGAAGTAGCTGTGGGCAAACGGATACTCGAGCAGCGACTGGATCACGAAGGCGAGCCAGACGGCGAGCACCCAATGGCGCGGGCCGTCTGCGCCGCCTCGCCGAGCCAGCCTGAGCCAGCCGACCAACCACTTGACCAGTAGCGCGGTCATGGCGATCGCCAGCGGAATGCCGAACCAGACCATCAGGTCGAGCACGAAGTTGTGCGCATAGACGCTGTTGTGCGCGTAGATGCTGTTGTAGGCCGGCGGCCCATGCGCTGCCACCTCGGTCAGCGCGAGCACACCCTGGCCGAAGCCATAGCCGAGCCAGGGCTGTTGTTCGATCGCGGCCCAGAACAGGTGCCAGATCGGTGCACGCGGGCCCGACCGCGAGCAACTCGCGCGGGCCGGGCGCGGCGAGGTAAAGCGCGCGCTCGATCGAGCCGAGGCCAAGAGTAAAGCATCAACCCGACGCCGGACAGGGCCAGCACTTCGACAACGCGCAAGACGCGTCGGTCACGCGCCGGTGCGTGAGGCCCCACAGTGCGACAACGGCGATCATCGCGACCAGCGCGGCGCGCGACTGGCAGATCAGCAGCAACGAGCCGAACAGCGCCACCGCGAGGTAATAGCTGGCGCGGTGGCTCAGTTCGCGAGCCTCGAACAGCGCGGTGGCTGCAATCAGGCTCAGCACCATCAGCAGCCCGAAATGGTTGGTCTGCGCCAGGTTGCCATAGGGCCGGCTTTCGATCAGCTCCATCGACCACCAGCTGAGCGTGCCCAGGCCCAGCCATTGCGTCAGGGCGATGCCGGCGGCGGCCACGCCGGAGAGTGCGATGCAGCCGAACACGAGCTTGACGACGCGCGCGCTGCCTTCCTGTGCTGCCCACAGCGCGCCGGCATACAGGCTCGAGCCCCGCACCCAGGCCATACAGCAGCCCGATCAGGGCGTCGCCGCGGTAGGTCAGGCCTCCGGCCAGGTACTGCGCAACGGGTAGCAGCCCCGCCAGCAGCCAGCCCCGTGGCGGCCAGGGGTATCGGCAGGGCATGTGCGGCAGCGCTGGCCGTGGCGGAGCTGGCAGGCGCGGGCCAGAGCAGGCCGAGAAACACCAGACACATACCCAGCGCCGCCGCCAGTTCGCCGTGGAACGTGGGCCAGGGCGGGTAGTGGTTGGGCATGTTCCAGCCGAGGAACAGCCCGGTCAGTCCAGCCAGCAGGAGCAAGGCGCGCATAAGAAAAGGCGGCCGCAGAGGCCGCCTTTGTTCGCTGCAGTGTCGGTTCGATTACTTGCAGGAACCGGGCAGGTACTTCTTGTCGATCGTGGTGCCGTAGCCACGCCGCACTTGCCATTCGGTGATGGCCTTGCATGCCGTCGTTGCGCGGTCGGCGAGCGACGCCGTCGATCAACGGCATCCAGAGTCACGGTCTTGGTTATCGATCAAGGAGTCGCCGAAGCCTGTGGCGGTCACAGTGATCACGCCAGCAGCCGTGGTCTCGACCTTGTTGACGTACTTGGTGCCCGAACCGACTGTGGCCTCGCAGCCCCAGCCATCTAGCTGCGACGGTCATGCACGGTGCTGGTGGCCGACTGGTAGGCCTCAGTGATCGCCGTGCGGCACTGCGAAGCCGCCAGGATCACTTCCGACATCTTGGCCTTCTTGGTATAGGTCGAATAGGCCGGCAGGGCCACGGCGGCCAGGATGCCGATGATCGCCACGACGATCATCAACTCGATCAGGGTGAAACCTTTTTGCATGCGCTTCATGGGGGAGCTCTCCTTGTAGAAATGGGAAATCGCGGGTGAGTGAGATGCAGGGGGCGTGCCAGGCATTCTGCCTGTCTTTGGGGGTCTGATTCGAGAACTAATGCCCAGTGGGGCGACCATCCCGGTCACCTGCGGCGACGCTTGTGACGCGATTGGTCACTGCCGCGCCCGCACGCCTAGATGCATGACCTGGCCGCTGGCCAGCGGCGTGATGCGGTGCCGGCTGCCCAGGGCCTTGATCTGTGCCATCACCGCCTCGACCTCGCCCGGTTTGACATGGGTGATGTGAACGGCCACGCTGCCTTCGAGTTGCGCCAGCTCGAGCCCGAGGGTCGACGGGCACAGGTGCTTGGAGACCTCGGCCAGCACCCGTTCTTCGTCGCTGAACGCGGTTTCGATCACCAGGTGGGCGACGTCGAGGCCGCGCAAGCGCTGCCACAGCGCCGGGTTGGGGCCGGTGTCGCCGGTGTAGACCCAGGCGCCGCCGGCTGCGGCCTGGTCCCACACGGCAAAGCCGACGGCCGGCACGGTGTGCACGGCGGGCAAGACCTCGATACGGTGCGCGCCCAGGCCGAGTACCCGGCCCACCGCAAACGGTTCGAAGCTCAATACGGGCTGCTCGGCGCTGGGCAGGCGGGTGAAATCGGGCCAGATGACCCCGTTGAACAGATGCCGGCGCAGGGCGGCTATGGTGGCGGGCAAGGCGTGCACGCGGATCGGCGGTGCGCCGACGCGCCGGCGCGCGACGCTGTCGGCCAGCAGGCCGATGGCCAGCACATGGTCGAGATGCGAGTGGCTGACGAGGATGTGGTCGATGCGCGCCAGCTCGTCGAGCGTGAGCTCGCCGACGCCCGTGCCGGCATCGATCAGCACATCGCTGTCGAGCAGGAACGAGCTGGTGCGGCAGCCTGCGGCAATCGAACCCGAGCAGCCGAGAACGCGAATCTGCATGGCGGCCATTGTCGGGCCCGTGCGCGCAGCTCGGGTCGCAGAAGGCGGGGCAGCGTGAACGACTGCACGCCGGCTGCTGCCGGGCGCCGTGCCGCTCAGAGCTGGATGAATTGCATCTGCGTGCCGGCCAGCTCGATCACATCGCCGTTGCGCAGGTGAGCCGAGTCGCCGGCCAGCACCGCGCCGTTGATGTTGGGTTTGGTCGTGCCTTCGACATGCGCCAACACGTAGCCGCCAGGGCGCTTGGTGATGGAAGCCACCTGCACGCCGGGCTTGCCGACCGTGGTCACGACCTTGGTCAACACCACCTCGCGGCCGGCGGCCGCGCCATTGAGCACCTTGATGGCCGCGCCACCGGGCGAGGTGCCCAGGCCACCGAAGCCCGAGTTGACGCTGGCCGGCGCGGTGTGCGCGAAGGTCACGCGCTCGGAGCCGGTCGCCGGCGGCGGCATGGACCCCGGCTTCATGATCATCGTCTTCTCGTAGTCGACGCCGTCTTCGACCATGAACTTGATCTTGTACTTGCCGATCTCGACCGTGTCGTTGTGCGTCAGCAACTGTTTCTTGACGGCCTTGCCGTTGATGTAGGTGCCATTGGTGCTGTTCAGGTCTTCGATGAAGACCTCCGAGCCGACCATCTGCAGCACCGCATGCTCGCCGCTGACGGCCAGGTTGTCGATCACGATGTCGTTGTATGGCCGGCGACCGAGTGTGGTCTTGTCCTTGGTGATCTGCACTTCCTTGATCACCACACCGTCGAGCGACACCACCAGCTTGCCCATGCTTAGCCTCTTTCTTGTGCTTTGATCAGCGGCGGAACGGCGCCCACCATGATCGTGAGGCCGTTGCCGGAGTGCCCGGTGCGCGCACCAGGACCACGGCGATATTATCCTTTCCACCGGCATCGTTGGCCGCGGCAATCAAGGCCCGACCGGCGTCTTGCAGCGAGTCGTAGCCTTGCAGCAACTGCGACAGCGATTCGTCGTCGAGCATGTCGGACAGGCCGTCCGAGCACATCAGGTACAAGTCGCCGGGGTGGACTTCGTGCTGGTGGATCTCGAGCAGCACGGTGTCCTCGACGCCGACCGCGCGCGTGACCAGGTTCTTGTTGGCCGAAAACGAGGCCTGCTCGGGTGTTATGAGGCCGGCGTCGATCTGCTCCTGCAGCAGGGAATGGTCGCGCGTGAGCTGCATCAGGCGCCCCCCGCGCAGGCGGTAGGCGCGTGAATCCCCGACATGGCCGATCAGCACGCGGGGGCCGCGAAACAGCGCCACCACCAGGGTGGTGCCCATACCGGCGTATTGCGGGTTGGCGTTGGCGGCATTGAAGATCGCGCGGTTGGCATTGTCGACGCAGATGTCCATCGCCCGTCGCACTTCGCCGTCCGTGGCATTGACCCCGGCCTCGACCAGCCAGCGACCGAGCTCGGTGGTGATGAATCCGGTGGCCATGCCGCTGGCCACCTCGCCGGCGTTGTAGCCGCCCATGCCGTCGGCCAACACGGCCAAGGCGCTGGATTGCGCCAGCGCCACCGAGTCCTCGTTGTTGGAGCGCGCCCGTCCGGTGTCGGTGGCGCAGAAATATTCGAGGTTCATTGACGGCGCAAGCGCGGCAGGGGCGACGCGTGGTGGTAGCGGGGGATTGTGCAACGACTGTCCGGGCTGCCCGCGCCGGCCGGCCGGCGCGCGGCGGCCCGACTGTGTGATTTGCCGCGGTTGGAAAACACTCAGCTTGTCGGCAAGGCGGCTCGGCGCAGGGCGGCGGCCCAGGCATCGCCGTCGGCCGGGCGGTCGAGCCGGGCCCGCGCGAGCGCAGGCTCCAACACATCGTCCAGGGCCGCCGCCGCGGCGGCGGGCAAATCCGGGCGCAGCGCCTGCACGCTGCGCGGCGCCTGCGTGGCCATGGCCCGCAACAGGGCGCCCATCGATTCGCCGGCAAAGGGCAACTGCCCGGTGAGCAACTCGAAGACCAACACACCCAGGGCGTAGAGGTCGCTGCGCGCATCGGCGCGGGCGCCGGAGAGCAGCTCGGGCGCCATGTAGGCCGGCGAGCCGAGCAGCAAGCCGCTGCGGGTGGCCTCGCCGTCGACACTGCGGGCGAGGCCGAAATCGGTGAGCTTGAGGCTGTCGCTGGCCGGATCGAACATGACGTTGGCGGGCTTGACGTCGCGGTGCACCACGCCGGCCCGGTGGGCGTAGGCCAAGGCCTCGGCCAGGCGCGCGCCAATGGCCAGGGCCAAGGGCTCGGGCAACAGGCGCGATGCGTGGGTGTAGCGGGTCAACGCGGCGCCGGGCAGCAACTCCATGATGGCGAAGGTCAGCCCACGCTGGCGGCCGCCGCCGAACAAGCGCACGATGCCGACATGTTCGAGCCGGCTGGCGCGTTCGGCGTCGCGCAGAAAGCGGTTACTGGCTTCGTTGTCGGCGTTCGGGTCGGTGCCCGGCCCGCTCGGGCACAGGACCTTGATCGCGACCGCGCTGCCCCGGGCTTCGTTGTAGCCGGCGTAGACCATGGCGCTGGCCCCGCGTGCGATGGCTTGCTCGATGCGGATGCCACCCAGTCGTGTGCCCGGCAATAACGCTTCGGCCTGCAGCGGCGCGTCCGGGTTGTCGCGGTGCCGGGGCGCGGCGCGCCAGCGATCGAGCAGGCGCGTGAGGGTCGACATGTTGCGTGCGCGCCGCAGCCCGCCGGGGCGCTGTCCTCAGGGCTGGCCGGGGGCTACGTTGGCGGCCTGGGCGCGCAGCTTGCGCCGTGCCAGCCACTGACCGACGAGGACGACGCCGGCGGCGCCGGCGGCTTCGATCAGGATCGTGGCGGTACGGCCAGCGCCCTGGAAAAACGCCTCCGTCGCACGGTCGCTGACCAGCATTTCTCCGGCCACAAAGCCCAGCAGCGCCGCGCCCAGCGTGATGATCACCGGGTAGCGCGACATCACGCCGAGCAGCAACTGACTGCCGAAGATGATCAAGGGTATCGACAGCCCGAGGCCGACGATCAGCAGCAGCAGGCGCGACTCCTGCGGCCCGCTGTCGGCGGCGGCGGCCACGGCCAGCACGTTGTCCACGCTCATCACCAGATCGGCGATCAGGATCGTGCGAATGGCCGACCACAGGTGTTCGGAGGCGCGGATGCCATCCTCATGCTCGTCCTCGGGCAGCAGCAGCTGCACGCCGATCCAGAACAGCAGCAGGGCGCCGACGACCTTGAGATAGGGGAACTGCAGCAGCTGCACGGCGAACACCGTCAGCAGGACGCGCAGGACGATGGCTGCGGCGCTGCCGGCAATGATGGCCTTGTTGCGTTGTGCAGCGGGCAGGCTGCGCGCGGCCATGGCAATCACCACGGCGTTGTCGCCCGACAACAGGATGTTGACCCAGATGATCTTGCCCAGCGCGATCCAGAAAATCGCCGTCGCCAGCTGTTCCATGAAGTCTCCGATCGCCTGCCGCAGTGGCAGGCGCATTGAGCGACAGTGTAGTTTCACCGCCGTAGCAGTGACACTGCGGCAACTACTTGCCGTGCCTGGGCGACGCTAGAGCAGTGCCTTGATCAGCCGACCCATTTCCGACGGATTGCGGGTGACCGTGAAGCCGCAGGCCTCCATCACCGCCAGCTTGGCGTCGGCCGTGTCGGCACCGCCGGAGATCAGCGCACCGGCATGTCCCATTCGCTTGCCCGCAGGGGCGGTCACGCCAGCAATGAAGCCGACGATGGGCTTGTTCATGTTCGCCTTGCACCAGCGAGCGGCGTCGGCCTCGTCGGGGCCGCCGATCTCGCCGATCATGATCACGGCATCGGTGTCGGGGTCGTCGTTGAAGGCACGCATGATGTCGATATGCTTCAGGCCGTTGATCGGGTCGCCGCCGATGCCGACCGCAGTCGACTGGCCGAGACCGATTTCGGTCAGTTGCGCCACCGCCTCGTAGGTCAGCGTGCCGGAGCGCGAGACCACGCCCACGCTGCGCCCCTTCTGGCCCTTCTTGTGGATATGACCCGGCATGATGCCGATCTTGATTTCCTCGGGCGTGATCAGGCCCGGGCAGTTGGGGCCGAGCAGCAGGGTCTGCTTGCCGCCGGCGGCCTGCCGGGCTTGCATGCGGGCGCGTACCTCGAGCATGTCGCGCACCGGGATGCCCTCGGTGATGCAGACCACCAGATCGAGTTCGGCCTCCACCGCTTCCCAGATCGCCGCCGCCGCACCCGCCGGGGGAACGTAGATCACGCTGACGGTGGCGCCGGTGGCTGCCTTGGCGTCCTTCACCGTGGCGTGGATCGGGATGCCTTCGAAATCCTCGCCGGCCTTTTTCGGGTTCACGCCGGCGACAAAGCAGTTCCTGCCGTTGGCGTAGTCACGGCAGCCGCGGGTGTGGAACTGCCCGGTCTTGCCGGTGATGCCCTGGGTGATGACGCGGGTGTCTTTGTTGATCAGGATGGACATCGGGGTCGCCCTATTTGACGGCCGCGACGATCTTCGTCGCGGCTTCGGCCATGGTGTCGGCGCTGATGATCGGCAGCCCCGACGCAGCCAGCAACTTCTTGCCCAGGTCCTCGTTGGTGCCCTTCATGCGCACCACCAGGGGCACCGACAGGTTGACCGCCTTGCAGGCGGCGATGATGCCTTCGGCGATCGTGTCGCACTTCATGATGCCGCCGAAGATGTTGACCAGGATGCCTCGCACGCTGCGGTTGGCGAGCATGATCTTGAAGGCCTCGGTGACTTTCTCGGCAGTGGCGCCGCCACCGACATCGAGAAAGTTGGCCGGCTCGCCGCCGAACAGCTTGATGGTGTCCATGGTGGCCATGGCCAGTCCCGCGCCATTGACCAGGCAACCGATGTTGCCGTCTAGCGAGATGTAGCTGAGGTCGAACTTGCTGGCCTCGACCTCGGCCGCGTCTTCCTCGTCGAGATCGCGGTAGGCGACGATTTCGGGGTGGCGGTAGAGCGCGTTCGAGTCGAAGTTGAACTTGGCGTCGAGGGCCTTGATGCTGCCGCTGCCTTCGAGGATCAGCGGATTGATCTCGGCCAGCGACGCGTCGGTTTCCATGTAGCAGCGATAGAGCTTCTTCAACACGTCGACCGCCTGGGCCTGGCTGGCGGCGGGCACGCCGATGCCGGCGGCGAGTTGCCGCGCCTTGTCGTCGCTGAGGCCCTCGAGCGGATTGACGAAGATCTTGATGATCTTCTCGGGCGTGCTGTGCGCCACCTGCTCGATGTCCATGCCGCCTTCGCTGCTGCCGATCAGCGCCACCGACTGCGTTGCGCGGTCGGTGAGTGCGGCGACGTAGTATTCCTTCTTGATGTCGGCGCCTTCTTCGATCAGCAGGCGCCGCACCTTCTGGCCGGCCGGGCCGGTTTGGTGGGTCTTCAACTGCATGCCCAGGATCTGGCCGGCCAGTGTCTGGACCTCGTCGAGCGATCGCGCCAGCTTGACGCCGCCGCCCTTGCCGCGGCCACCGGCATGGATCTGGGCCTTCACGACCCAGACCGCGCCGCCGAGCCGTTGCGCGGCTTCGCCGGCTTCGCGCACCGAAAAGGCCGGGTAGCCGCGCGGTACGGGTACACCGAACTGGCGCAGCAGTTCCTTGCCTTGGTATTCGTGGATCTTCATGCGGGGCCGCCGGCGAAAGTGCGGGTCAGGGGCCGGGTGCCATGGCCCCGGGGCGCGGCGCACTTTAGCATGGTGCATCGCACCAAACACGCCTCGTCAGAGGCTGCTCTCGGCCTCCCAGGGCGAGCCGCGAACGACTCGTCGAATGATCTCAGGCGAGAAACCGCGCCCGGCCAAGAAGCGCATCTGCCGCGCCAGCTCCGCGGCCTGGCGGGCCGGCACCTCGCCGAACTTGCGCGCCCACACGGCGCGCGCGCGGGCCAGTTCGCTGGCCTTCAAGCGTTCGGCCGTGGCGCTATCCAGGGCTGCGCCATGCTGGCTCAGCTCC
>CAVUGY010000028.1:0-10674 GCA_963741125.1 uncultured beta proteobacterium | reverse complement strand
CAATTCTGGCTCCAGGCCCAGTATGCTGGCCGGCGAATAGGGCAGACGCGATCGCTCTAGCGATCCTTGCACCACCCAGAACAGACGGCTCGATTGGGTTGGCGTAGTCTTCAGAACTTACGCAGACTGCTCGCAGTTCGATGACGCGCAAAGACCGAGTCATGGCCGTCCTGATGATCACGTCGTTGAACGCACAGAGGGCCATGCGTATGGCGGCCTGGAACTGCGGTTGGGGGAAATTGCAGTTGTAGATTGTGCAAACCACAAGTGGCATCCCGAAGCCGAGACAACGGTCAACGGTACCTCTGTAGTCTTCGGCAAACTCCGCCGCAACGGCAGCGAGCAGGGCCAGCGCCTCTTCGCCCGACTGCACAGGCGCTGAAAGTACGTCCGCGTGTCGGAGTGCATCGTTGCCACCGACGCTCAGAACCAAGTGAGTATGAAGTCCGGTCAGGGAATTGAGTTGACTGGGCACGTCGCTAGCAACGGCGCCGTCGATTGCAAGTAGATCCGCCGCCCAACCTTCGGGTAGTACTCCTCGCAGGTGATCAATGACCGCGGGGCCACCCGCCGTGTATGGCGCGTTGTCGAAGATCGAATCGCCAAGTAGCGCTACGCGTGACATTTTTGCGGCCTAGACAAGATGGCTTCGCAAGCAAGGGTGGCCCGTCCCCTGCAACGCCGTAGGTTGCAGGCCTGGGGCCTGCCGAGCTACACCAATGCGCCGGGCCGATGGTCGGCCAGGCCGTTGCGAACTTGCGAGGAGACGGGCCATGGGTAAATCTAGCACCATCAGCAGTCTGTATGTCGGTCTGGACGTGCACAAGGACAGCATCGACATCGCCGTGGCCGAGGCCGGCCGCGAGGGCCAAGTGCGGCACATCGGCAGCATCGGCGGCGATCTTGCGTCGCTGGACAAGGCGCTGCGCAAGCTCATCAGCCGCGGCCGGGCGCTGCACATCGTCTACGAGGCCGGCCCGTGTGGGTTCGTCATCTGGCGCCACCTGAGCGCACAGGGTCTGGCCTGCGAAGTCGTCGCCCCCTCGTCGATCCCCAAGCGCTCGGGCGATCGCGTCAAGACCGACCGTCGCGATGCGATCCTGCTGGCCCGCCTGGCGCGCGCCGGCGAGTTGAGTGCGGTGCGCGTGCCCGACGCCGCCGACGAAGCCGTGCGCGACCTGGTGCGCGCGCGCGAGGACGCGGTGCGCGAGTGCCGCAATGCGCGCCACCGCCTGAAGGCCTTGCTGCTGCGCAACGGCATCAACTACGCCGGCAAGAGCGCCTGGACGGCGGCCCACCTGCGCTGGCTGGCCAGCCTGAAGATGGAGCACGCCGCGCAGCAGATCGGCTTTCAGGAGTACCTGCACGCCATCACCGAGGCCACGGCGCGCATCGGCCGGCTCGAGCAGGCCCTGCGCGATGCGTTGCCCGAGTGGACCTTGAAGCCCTTGGTGCAAGCGCTGCAGGCCCTGCGCGGTGTGCAATTGGTCGCGGCGATGACGCTGGTGGCCGAGTTGCAGGACTTCACCCGCTTCGCCAACCCGCGCCAGTTGATGAGCTATGTCGGCCTGGTGCCGGGCGAGTACTCGTCGGGCCCGAAGCGGCGCCAAGGCTCCATCACCAAGGCCGGCAACTCGGCCGCGCGGCGCATGCTGGTCGAGGTGGCCTGGCATTACCAGCACAGCGCGCGCGTCACGCCGATCATCGCCACGCGGCAGGACCATCTGCCCAAGCAAGTGACCGACATCGCCTGGAAGGCTCAGTTGCGCCTGAATGCGAAGTTCCGTCGCCTGGTGGCGCGGCGGGTGATGAAGACCAAGGCGGTCGTCGCCGTGGCGCGTGAGCTCGCCGGCTTCGTCTGGGCCATCGGGCGCGAGGTGCAGACCTCGGGCTGGCAGGGCATCAAGCTCGACACTTCGGCGCCAGCGGCGCACTGAGTTGCCGTGCCGATTCAAATACGCTGACCAGGAAGAACAAGTCAGGAGGTGCACCACCCGACAATCGCTTTGATGCCGGAGGGGGAACGCGGCGCAGCCGCGGCCACTGGGCAACCCTCGTCAACGTTATTGGTGGGCCCTGCGCGTGCAAGCGTGCAGCGCGATCTCAGTCCCTAGAGCGAAGGCAGGCCCGCGACGTACATCTGTCTTGAGGTAGCCAACCCTCGCATATCAGCCTGAACAACCGTCGCACATCCAACCACGGGTGGCAACCAAGTGCTCCGTCGCGTTCCCCGTCCGGCAACGGGTTTGCATCACCACTGCGGTCGCAGAGGAATTCGTGCGGCTACTTGACAGAGAGAAGCCATATCAACGTTCGAGCTAAGCGGGGCAAGCGCCGTAAGCGCCGCTGAGTCGCAAGGCAGCTGCTTACGGCCTTGAGCGTCCGTTGAGGCGGGTTAGGCCTCGCCGTTACCCCGGTAGAGCGAGAAGACCACCCGCCACGCGCCAGCCTTGACGTAGAGCGTGAGGACTGTGGATCTCGCACCACATTCCGCGTTGAACACCCATGCATCGGGGTTGGGCATCTCCGCTGGTGATCCAAGGTTGGCCTGCACCTCCGCACGGGTTGAGCCAAGCCGCAGTGCGTGCCAGTTTGCCAAACCCTGCCTTCGGACCCAGGTTGCGAGACAGTGCGCGATTCGTTCAGCGGATGTGAGGGTGCGTCACGCTCGACTCAAGCTCTATCTGGCCGATAGACCGATCAGTGAGCTATACCTCATGTCGGGTCCTCCTGGTCTGGATCCAGTACGTTCGGCACTGTTCAGCGGTGAACCGTGCCACACGCCCAACGCTGAACTCCTGACACGCTAGTTGCCACACGGTGCCAGATCGGGCAGCTCTGTGCCCGACGCTAGCAAGGCTAGTGCATCGGCTGCGCGAGACGGTGGGTCACTTCGTGCTGCGAGGCCTAGACAAGATGGCTTCGTAAGCAAGGGTGGCCCGCCCCCTGCAACGCCGTAGGTTGCAGGCCTGGGGCCTGCCGAGCTACACCAATGCGCCGGGCCGATGGTCGGCCAGGCCGTTGCGAACTTGCGAGGAGACGGGCCATGGGTAAATCTAGCACCATCAGCAGTCTGTATGTCGGTCTGGACGTGCACAAGGACAGCATCGACATCGCCGTGGCCGACGCCGGCCGCGAGGGCCAAGTGCGGCACATCGGCAGCATCGGCGGCGACCTGGTGTCGCTGGACAAGGCGCTGCGCAAGCTCATCAGCCGCGGCCGGGCGCTGCACATCGTCTACGAGGCCGGCCCGTGTGGCTTCGTCATCTGGCGCCACCTCAGCGCACAGGGTCTGGCCTGCGAAGTCGTCGCCCCCTCGTCGATCCCCAAGCGCTCGGGCGATCGCGTCAAGACCGACCGTCGCGATGCGATCCTGCTGGCCCGCCTGGCGCGCGCCGGCGAATTGAGTGCGGTGCGCGTGCCCGACGCCGCCGACGAAGCCGTGCGCGACCTGGTGCGTGCGCGCGAGGACGCGGTGCGCGAGTGCCGCAACGCGCGCCACCGCCTGAAGGCCTTGCTGCTGCGCAACGGCATCAACTACGCCGGCAAGAGCGCCTGGACGGCGGCCCACCTGCGCTGGCTGGCCAGCCTGAAGATGGAGCACGCCGCGCAGCAGATCGGCTATCAGGAGTACCTGCACGCCATCACCGAGGCCACGGCGCGCATCGGCCGGCTCGAGCAGGCCCTGCGCGATGCGCTGCCCGGATGGACCCTGGCGCCCTTGGTGCAAGCGCTGCAGGCCCTGCGCGGTGTGCAATTGATCGCGGCGATGACGCTGGTGGCCGAGTTGCAGGACTTCACCCGCTTCGCCAACCCGCGCCAGTTGATGAGCTATGTCGGCCTGGTGCCGGGCGAGTACTCGTCGGGCCCGAAGCGGCGCCAAGGCTCCATCACCAAGGCCGGCAATTCGGCCGCGCGGCGCATGCTGGTCGAGGTGGCCTGGCACTACCAGCACAGCGCGCGCGTCACGCCGATCATCGCCACGCGGCAGGACCATCTGCCCAAGCCAGTGACCGACATCGCCTGGAAGGCTCAGTTGCGCCTGAATGCGAAGTTCCGTCGCCTGGTGGCGCGGCGGGTGATGAAGACCAAGGCGGTCGTCGCCGTGGCGCGCGAGCTCACCGGCTTCGTGTGGGCCATCGGGCGCGAGGTGCAGACCTCGGGCTGGCAGGGCATCAAGCTCGACACTTCGGCGCCAGCGGCGCACTGAGTTGCCGTGCCGATTCAAATACGCTGACCAGGAAGAACAAGTCAGGAGGTGCACCACCCGACAATCGCTTTGATGCCGGAGGGGGAACGCGGCGCAGCCGCGGCCACTGGGCAACCCTCGTCAACGTTATTGGTGGGCCCTGCGCGTGCAAGCGTGCAGCGCGATCTCAGTCCCTAGAGCGAAGGCAGGCCCGCGACGTACATCTGTCTTGAGGTAGCCAACCCTCGCATATCAGCCTGAACAACCGTCGCACATCCATCCACGGGTGGCAACCAAGTGCTCCGTCGCGTTCCCCGTCCGGCAACGGGTTTGCATCACCACTGCGGTCGCAGAGGAATTCGTGCGGCTACTTGACAGAGAGAAGCCATATCAGCCGTATCGACGTGTAAGTGAGCAGGCGACGGGCGCAGCCTGTATGCGAACTGTCCGCTTGACGGAGGGTTGGGCGTCATTTGCCGCCTAGCCGCCTCGAGACTCACGAACACCTCAACATCGGACATTGAGCATTCCTCATTTGAGGCGTCGTTGCTCGTGATGACCTCGATCGTGGCTCCAGACTTTTCCGTGAACACAACGAAGTGAACCTGGCGGTAGAGATCTTGGCCGATCTTCTCAGAAGCGAGGCGAACGGTCTTTGTCTTGTAAAGTCGAGTTTCTCGTTGCTCGTGAGTCCGGCGTTCTTCAAATGAACGAATGCCATCGACGTTGCCCATGTTCGACGTCGGCGCAGTCTGGATTCGCGGCGAATGCCGCACACGGAAGCCAGCTAGGAGGAGCGCTGCCGCAGTTCCGTGCGGATACGATGACTTATGACGCCCAACGAATAGCGTTTATCTGACGCCGAGGGGAAGCGGATCGAAGGCACGGTCGTGCATGGCGTCAGATAAACCTTGTTGGACTGAACCGCCGGTGCGGCGGGGGCAGTGGGCAGTGTAAGTTTCAGTGGGCCGTATCGGCAATGCCGGCGTGCGCTGCCTGCAGTCGCGGGATGACGCCCAGGCCGCGAGGCAGCGCCCAGGAACGCACGCGTTCGGCGCGGCAGCGCTGATGGGTCGCGCGACATGGCGCTTCATCGAGGCGGGAGCACGAAGGCGCAGCCTGGTCGCTGCGAACAGGCCGTTCGATCACTGTGCTGCGGCGCGTACGCTTCATGGCGGCCCTCGGCACGCGGCGAGCAGTGGCGCGGCGATGGCCGCGCGGTCGGCGCTGCGCTGCTCGACGACGCGCCAGCGCCCGAACCTGCAATGCGGGCAACACTCGATCTCGATGGCCGCCACGCGGCGCATGAAGGCCTGCGCGTCCTCGCGCGCTTGCGGGTTGGCTGCCGGCATCGCCAGCAGCCTGCGCGCTGTCGCCAGCCGCTCGGTCTTGGCCGCCGGCGCCAGCAGCCCGTAGTGGCGAATGCGCTTGAAGCCTGGCGGCAGCACATGCTGCAGCAGCCGGCCGATGAACTGCTCGCCCGGCATGGCGATCACGCGCTTGGCGCCCGAGTCGTCAGCGCGCACGCGCAGCAGCACCTGGTCGCCGGCGATGGCCACCAGGCGCTCGTTGCCAACGGCCGTGCGGTGGGTGTAGCGCGCCAGGTAGTCCAGCACCGCGACCGGGCCGGCCAGCGGCGTCTTGGCATAGACCACCCAGTCGTGGCGGCACAGCGCTCGCACGCGCTGCGCTCGCGCAGTGGCCGTGTCGGCCGGATCGCGCGCCAGCGCGCCGCGCTCACCGGCCTGCGCCAGCGCCTGCAGAAACTTGCCGCGGAACACCCTGGACAGCGCATGGACCGGGAACAGGAAGTCGGGCGAACGCTTGGGTTGGACCCAGTGGCCGGCGTCGTTGTCGGCGCCACCGAGTTGCAAGGCCCCGCAGGCCATCAACGCATGTACATGCAGGTGCCTGCGCAAATCCTGCGTCCAGGTGTGCAGCACCAGCGTGAAGGCGCCCGTGCCACCCAGCCAGCGTGGATTGGCGGCGAACTCGCTGAGCGTGGCCGCCGTGCATTGCATCAGCGTGTCGTAGACCCAGCGAGCATGCACGCCGGCCAGTGCATTGAGCTCATGCGGCAGGGTGAACACCAGGTGGCAGTGCGGCACGGCCAGCAGTTCAGCCAGTCGGGCTGCACGCCAGGCATCGCGCTGCCGGCTCTGGCACTGCGGGCAATGCCGGTTCCTGCACGAGTGCCAACGCCACTGCTGGGCGCCGCAGCCGTCGCAGCGCAGGCGCTCACCACCGAGGGCCGCGGTGCGGCAGGCGACGATGGCGCGCCAGGCGCGGGCCTGCGCCGTGCTTAGCGCGTGCGTGCGCAGGTAGCCGGGCCCACAGTGCCGCAGCACCTGGGCCAGGGTGGTGGGCACGGCCAGCTCAATGCTTGGTCGTCGGGGGCAGCGCGCTCAACAGCCGCAAGGGATCGCGCCTTGCACCCTCGGGTGCATCGGGCCGCGCCAGATGCAGGTAGCGCGTACTGGTGCTGACATGCCGATGCCCCAGCCATTGCGACAGGCTGTGCAGGTCCACGCCCGCTTCAAGCAGGTGGGTGGCCCAGCAGTGGCGCAGGGTGTGGATGCCGCCGCGCTTGGTGATGCCGGCGTGGGCACAGGCCGCGCGGTACCAGCGCTGGGCCATCTCGACGTCCAGGGGCTTGCTCGGATCGCGTGCGGCGGCGAACAGCCAGGGCCGAGGACGTGCGACGCGCCACCAGGCGCGCAGCATCTCGAGCACGTCGGGGGACAACGGGACGTAGCGGTCCTTGGCACCCTTGCCTTGCACGACACGGATGCACATGCGGTCGGCAGCGCTGTCGATGTGCTCCACACGCAGGTGGCACAGCTCCGACAGGCGCAGTCCCGTGCCGTAGGCCAGCATCAGCAGGCTGCGGCTCTTGGCGTGGCAGGCCACGGCGAACAGCCGCGACAGTTCGTCGCGCGAGAGGATCTCGGGCAGGCGCTGCGGGGCGCGACTGAGCGGGATCTGGAACGCGGCCCCTTCTCGCCCGAGCACGGTGGCGTAGAAGAACCGAAACGCGCAGCCATACTGGTTCAGCGTCGAGCACGACAGCCGGCGCTCGCGCCGCAGGTGCAGCAAGTAGGCCTGCACCTCATCGGCACCAATTGCGTCGGGCGCACGCCCGTAGTGCCGCGCCAGCCGCGCCACGGCGTCGATGTAGGCCTCTTGGGTGCGAGTTGCCATGCCGCGCACTTGCAGCGCGTCGAGCATGCGTTGTCGAAGCGGGGTCATCGCCGTTCTCCTCGATCAGCGCGGGCACATGCCCGCATCGATCAAGGTACGACTGCTTCGATGCCGACTCCTCGCCGGGGAACGACCACCGCGTCAGCGGTTTAGTTCAACCAGTTATCGGGCGACAGGTTTGCTGCGTAACACCGGACGGTGTCGCATGACAAGTGTCGTCGCGAGTCAGAAAAGGCATTGCGTGGCAACGAGTTGCGTTCGGCTGTATGGCATAACACCCTACTAACAGATCCGACAAAAGCGGCCGGGACCGGATTGCCCCATCCGCGTCACTCAGGGGCTCGGGTTGACTGGGAATGTAGCGGCTCTGGGGGCCTCGCGCACCTGTCAAAGATGCCGGGGTCGCCCTCGGTCTGAAGGTCGATCACCCTCCCCGCAGGACACTCGGCGCGGCTCTCGATCACCTGGCCTGCGCCACAACAGCAGGGCGCCACGCCGCAAAGCGGTCGGTCGTGGTGGGCTCTTCTTGGACCTTCGCAGTCGCTCGCGGTTGCTGAGTCGGCAGCCATGGCGTCGCCGATTGAAGCTACGCAGAGGACGGCGATGCCATCACCAGCCAGGTCGAGCCGTTCAGGCTGACATGGCCATCGGGCGCGGCGCACGGTGCGAGGGCCTTCTCGATGGCCTCGACGATGGGGGGCACGCTGGCCGGGCCCATCTCGCGCACGAAGCGCGAGGTCGGGCCGACGCGCACCGCGGTTTCGGCCGCCGCCCTGGGTGTTGGGCCCAGTCGGACCGTGGCGTCGAAACGCTGCAGGGCGATCTTCCCGTAGCCGGCATCCGTCAGGATGGCGCGCAGGCGTTCTTCGTCGGCAAATGCAAACGGCCCGGGCGCGTGCGGGTCAGCCGGCGCCGGCGTGACGTCCATGGCCTTGCGCGCAGCTGCCAGCGGTGTCATGGCCCAGGCGTTGTCGCGCGGTACGCGCCAGCAGACGAAGACCAGGCGGCCTTGCGAGCGCATCGATGCGCGCAGGTGGCGCAGCGCGGGCACCGGCTGGGCGAAGAACATGACCCCGAAACGCGAGAACAGCAAGTCGGTGTCGGCCGGCAACGCGGCCTCGGAGGCATCGGCCTCGCGAAACTCGAGGTTGGCCCATCCCGCTTGCGTCACCTGGGCGCGGGCCACTTCGAGCATCGGCCGCGAAACGTCGATGCCCAGCACCCGGCCACTCGCGCCAACCCTGCGCGCCAATTCGACCGAGGTATCGCCGCAGCCGCAGCCGACGTCGATCACACGCTCCCCCGCTTGCGCTGCCGCCAGGCGCAGCGCCGCCTCGCCGAAGGGCGCCACGATGCCGTCGAGCTCGCGCTGCAACTCGGCCCAGCGCTGGCCCTGCGTGCCGTTCCATTCGGCAATCTGTTCGGCGTTCACGGTCGACATGGGCTGATCCTGGTCTGTGGCCGGGCGCCGATCATTGCAGGATATCCAGCGCCGGCAAGCCGGCTGCGCCCTGCAGGCAATGCCATAGGTAGACGGCCAGGCCCGCGTCGCCCGTCCACAAGGTGTAGCGGCCGCGGCCGTGCGCCTGCCTCATGCGCTCGCGCTGGGCGAGGGCATGCATGGCGAAGGCCCGCGCGCGTTCCAGCCACGAGGGGTCGGCACTGCGCTGGTGCAGCTTGAGAAAGGCGTAGCCGTTGCCGGCCGTGCCATGGCACAGGCCATAACCCTTGACCAGCGGCCCGGCGTTCCAGACCGCCTGGCCCGCACCGAACAGCAGGGCCTGCATGGCCGGGAATCCCTGCGCCGGGAAATCCGTCAGCGCGGTCACCATGCCGGGCGCGCCGTGGCACCATTGCATCAGCACGCTCGGCCTACCCGGGCGTGGTGCAAACATGCCGGGCGGCCAGTTGACGGCAGCCCCTTCGCGCCTGGCCGTGGCGCTCAAGGTGGTGATGCAGCGTTCGTACAACTCGTCGCGGTGGTCCGCGTCGAGCAACTCGGCGCCTTTCAGCAGTGGATACACATTGCCGGCGAAACCATGGCCGGCGCCGAGGTATTGCACGACCTGGCCATACAGGTCCTGGGTCCAGAGATGGCACTGCGCCGGCGTGTCGTAGATCCAGGTGCGCCACAACTGGCGGGCGTTGTCCTGGAACAGATCGCGCCAGCGCGCCTCGCCGCTCGCCTGCCAGAGGTGCCAGGCGGCCAGCATGGTGCCGGGCGCGGCCCACAGCGCCTCGTTGGTCGGATTCTCGATGTTCGACTGGACCGTCGCGTACAGCCGGTCCGCGGCCTGGCGCGACCCGGTCAGGCGCCACTGCACGAGCAGGATGCCGGCTTCGCCCAGGTAGTACGAGGGCGCGACCTGCCCGTGTCCGGATCGGCCTGGTACAGGGCTTCGGCCGCCTGGATGTCGGCCTGCACATCGATTTGCAGCGCCACCGCACCCTCGCGCTGCAGGTACCACAGCGCCCACAGAACACCGGCCGAGCCGAGATACAGGCTCTTGAAGCCGGTGCGCGGTGTGTCGCCCTCTTCGTCGAGCGGATGCACTGGCCATTGGCCCGCGGCCAGGCGGTGCTGCTCGATGTCGCCGACGATGGCGCGAATGGCGTCATGCGCCCGGCTTGCGTCCCAGGCAGCCGCCTGGAGTGCTTCGTGGCGCGCGGGCTCGAAGAGCATGTCGTCCATCAGCCTGTTCGATCGCTGCTCACCACTCTCAGCGCGCCAGCGGATTGGGCGTCGGCTCGGCGATCTTGATCAGCCAGTTCCGGTGTGGTGAAACGGTTCGTCCCGGCCCAGGATCTGCAAGACGGTGTCTTCCTCGTAGCTCCAGCTGCCGTCGGCGTCGATCGTGACCTTGATGCGGAACTCGGTGGTGCGAAAGGCATGATGCAGGACGCATCGAACAGATGCCGTAGGTATCGAGGCCCTGCGTCGCCACCAACTCGAAGGTCTTGGCGTCGGCCCGGGCCTGGCCCGCGGCCATCGCCACCTGGCCGCGCCGGATGGTCAGCGTCTGGAAGATCATCCTTTGGCCGGCTCCCACAGCCAGTAGCCCACCTGGTCGTGCTAGGTCTTGACCTCCCCCGGTTTCATGATGTGCATGTGGTAGCGCAGGCCGTACAAGAGTTGCGGCCCGTTGGTCTGCGGGTCTATGGGCTGCAACTCGATGCGCTCGACGTACCTGTTGTCTCGGGCCGTTGACTTCGTGACGTCCAGCCCGCGCTTCCCTCCCAGATCCCGGCGATCGGCCGAGCGGTCCCAGGTTGGCCAGGGTATT
>CAVUGY010000027.1:0-59426 GCA_963741125.1 uncultured beta proteobacterium | reverse complement strand
GAGAGCGTGCGCGAGATCCGCGCCACCAGCCGCGAATTCAGCATCCGCTATTGCTCGCCCGAGCACTGGATCGAGATCTTCCGCACTTATTACGGACCGATGAACAAAACCTTCGCTGCGCTCGATGCCGACAAGCAGGCGGCCTTCACCCGAGACCTGCTGACGCTGATGGACAGCCGCAATCGCTCGGGTGACATCACCCTGGTGCTGCCCAGCGAGTATCTCGAGGTCGTGATCACGCGCAAGAGATGGCGCTCGCCAAGGTGAACGCTTCTTCATTGCTCAGGGTCAGTCCCGAGCCGATGGCCTCGGTAGCCGTGGTCGAACCCAGCGAGTGCTCGGCAAGTTGGCGGATCGCCTCGCCATCCGCGTGCGTGCGTGATTCGAGTTCATTGCGGGGTTGCGGGCAGCGCGCCATGGCATAACCGAGCAAGGTGGCGCCGTCGATCGCGCGGCCCAGCCGAAGGGCCAACAATGCCATGTGCCTGGCCATCTCGGCCTGCAATCCGTACTCCCAGGCGAGCGGCAGGGCCTCGGCGGCCTCGCACCGGCAGCGATCCATGTCACCCACGTCGATCAAGGCCCTGACCAGGTCGACCAGGATTCCTGCCAGGTAGGTTCGTTGCCCGAGCATGCGCATCTCATGGGCCGCCTGCGAGCCCAGCGATACGGCCAGCGAGGCGTGGCCCGCCATCAGCGCCGCCCCGGGCAGGAATGCCTGGATGTAGCAGGCCGCGCGCGATGCCCCGAGCTCATGCGCCAGCGCCAACGCATCCTGCATGTGTTGAAGGTGGGTATCCGGGGACCCGCAGAACATGGCGACATGTCCGGCGTGGATGGCCGCGTTCAAGCGCAGCCTGGGTTTGCCGATGCCGGCGACGATCCGTTGGGCTTGCGCCAATGCGGCATGCGCCGCCTGGCACGCCCCGTCGCGCGCAGACTCGGTGGCCAGCAGCAGCAGCGCATGACTCAGTGAATGGGGCTCGGTGTCGAGTTGGCCCCATGCCTGCACGGCAGCGGCGGCGGCGTCTCGGGCAGAAAGGCTGTCGATGGTGAGCCAGCCGCACGAGGCCACCACGGTCAGGATCCGGGCACGTGCCGGGCAATCGTGCGCCGGCAACAGCGGCAGGCACTTCTCCAGGCGGCCCCGCATGGATTCCGTCTCCCCGCGCAACGCATCGAGCGAACGCAAGCCGACCAGAATGGCGGCGCCAGCCTCGGCGTCTGCGTGGCGGCAGGCCTGTGTGAACGCCTGCTCCAAGTCGGCGTAGAAGGCGCCATATCGATCGATCACTTCGGCGTCACCCTCGGACTGGAACAGGAATGCGGGTGTGATCGAGCTACCGATGCCCACCATGGCCTGCCGGTAGAGCGTTTCGACCGCTTCGACTTCGTCCGCTTGCGCAAGCATCTCGCGTGCAAGCAGGCGCGTACTCTCCGGCAGGCGATAGCGAGCAGGATCCCGGCGCTCGACATGCAGGAGCGACCTGTCGACGAGCGCACATATCGCATCGAGCACCCACCATGCGTCGTCGGCATCCTCGGCGATAACCTGCGTGGCGAGTTCGGCGTCGAAGGAACCGGCGAAGACCGACGAGCGACGCAGCGCTGCCAGCTCGTTCTCGCTCAGCATCGAGCAACTCCACTCGAGCGTGGCACGCAAGGTCTCTTGCCGCGAGGGCACCATGCGCCGGGTGTTGCGAAGGACCCGCAGACGGTCACCGAGCAAGGCATGAACGCCGCCGACGCCGAGCATCGGCATACGGGCAGCAGCCATCTCGATCGCGAGGGCAACCCCGTCGAGCTGACGGCAGATGTCGATGGCCAGGGCCACATTCGATTCATCCAGCGAGAAGCGCTGATCGATTTCAGCCGCCCGCTGGGCAAGCAACGCAAATGCGCCGAACCCCGCGGCCGCTCCGAGCGAGGCGCCTTCCGGTGGCACCTCGAGCACACCGAGGCGGTACAGGCGCTCGCCGCCCGCTTTCAACGACTCCTGCGAAGTG
This sequence comes from uncultured beta proteobacterium, assembly GCA_963741125.1. Taxonomy (GTDB): domain Bacteria; phylum Pseudomonadota; class Gammaproteobacteria; order Burkholderiales; family Burkholderiaceae_C; genus CADEEN01. The sequence goes on along the minus strand of CAVUGY010000027.1, from coordinate 57,420 downwards.
GCCAGCACCTTCACTGCGCAATCGGAATCGACCAATGTCGAAACGACGGCGGCAACCTCGGCCACGAGGTGCTCACAGTTGTCGAAGACCAGCAGCAATTCACGGCCCGACAGTTCGAAGGCCAGGCGCCGCCGAGGGTCGCCCTGTTTGAGTTCGATGCCGACGGCTGCAGCCACCGCAAGGGCGACCTGAGCCGGATCGGACAGCACCGACAGATCGACCCACCACACACCATGCGCGAAGCGATCGAGCAAGCGGCGCGCCACGGCGATGGCCAGGGTGGTCTTGCCGATGCCGCCGGCGCCGGCGATCGTGACCAGCCGGTGATGCAGGACGAGATCGGCGACTGCGGTCAGATCCGCCTGCCGGCCGATCAGCGCCACATTCAACGGTGGCAGATTGGTCGACGGGAGTGAAGGCGCGTCGGCGCGACGCGGCAACACCTCTGGGGTGACACGGGATATCGCAAGCACATAACCGCGCCGCGCCACAGTCCTGACGAGGCTGCGGTCGGTGTCACCCAGGCCGCGCCTGAGCTCGTTCATCAACTGCGTGAGCGAGTCGTCGGTCACTACGGCATCGGGCCAGACGCGCGCGATGAGCGCTTCCTTGCTGACCACATGTCCGGCCTGCTCGGCCAGCACGAACAGCGCGTCGAGCACCTTGCGCCGCAGCGGTGCTGGGGATCCGTCCGCGGTGCGCAATTCACGTCGATCCAGATCCAGCTCGAAACCGCGCAGGCTGATGCAGCCACCGCCTGATGACCTCCACTCAAGTTTCGAAGCCATGAAATGAACCTCATCAATTGAGGCGATGCCGGCCAGCGCCGCCTTCGATGCTTCGGAAATCCTTCGGCAAAGCCTCAGGACTTGCGGCAACGCGCCTCCTAAGCTGACCACAGGGGCTGAAGGGCCCAAACCATCGTAGCAAGTTCTCTCGACTCATCCTTCAATCGTCAGGAGCTGCCGTGGGTGTGCATTCCAGCGTCTGGGCCGTCGGCCCGGCTCGATCGGCGCAGGCAGGCTCGTTGCGCATTGCAGGCCGAGGCAGTTGAACATGCCGCTTCACGAGATCCTGGGCTGGTCTGCGTCGGTGCTGATGATCGCCACGTTTGCGTGCCGCTACCCATTGTGGATGCGGCCACTGGCGGTGTGCACGAACCTTGCCTTCATGGCCTACGCAATCACGGCGGGCCTGCCCCCCGTGCTGGCACTGCACGCATTGTTATTGCCCATCAATGTCGTCCGCGGGTGGCAGGCCTGGCGTCTGCATTGCGCAAGCTGCTCGACCATGCCCTGCCCTCACCCCGCGGCGACTGCAGACGCATCTGCGCTTCGCGCCCACATCAATCACCGCATTGCCCGCGGTTCCTCCGTCGAGACCATGCCATGACACTGCACCCGAGCTTCGTCCTGAGCGCGTTGAGCGCTGCATTTCGTACCTATGCAAGCGCTTCTGTGAATGCCGACGCATCGAGGCGTTGCGCGGGCCCCATTGGCGCGATCGCTGTTGAACCCATGCGGGCCCCCAGCGCGTCTGCGCCGGCGGCGTCGACCTCGCGGCCGGGCGCCGCGACGTTCAACGGCAGCGACCGATGCCGACACGTTGCAACCCCTCGGCCCGTGAGCGGACCTGCTGGCATCACGCCGCTCGACGTAGGGCCCCAGGAGCCGCGGCCTTCAACCTAAGGTCGCGCCGCCACTGCGAACCACCATCTCCACGGAGAACGCAATGACACGCACAATCTCTCGGCCCTGGCCCGCGATGGCTTTGGCCATGTTGTTGAGCGCCTGCGGTGGCGGCGACCCGGCGCCGACCGACAGTGGTGTCGATCCCGGTGAGCCGGTGCGTTGGTGGAGCTTTTCCGAGTTCCATGTCGGTACCGCCGATGAACAGCACCTTCTGGCCGAGGGTTATCAGCTTGGCGGCACCTTGCTAGAGAACCGCGTCTTCGGCCCGGTCCAGGAATGGAACGATCACGGCGTCGGCCTCAACCCGCACGACGACGGCGAGGCCAATGGCCAGATCTTTTCCGATCCGACCGGCGCTACCTACTGGGTCTGGGCCCAGGCGCCCAACGATCGAGGTGTACCGGTCACGGGTACGGTCGTCGGCAGCTTCACCAAACTGGTTCAGGTCCAGCGCTTTCGCAAGCTGGCGTCCAATGCGACGTTCAAATACGTCGTCAGCGATGCCTTTGCCTACGCCTTCGACGGCAACAACCGGCGCAACCTGTGTCCCGACAGCAACCCGTATTGCGATGGCGTGCTGCGCGCGATGGTCAGCATCGAGGTGCGGGCGGCGGCGGTCCTCGATGACGGCCTTTCGACGCTGGCCTCCACGTTTCACCACGCAGCGGGCATTCTTTCCCTCGAGGGCTATACCAACCAGTGGCAGATGGGGGCCAACACCTACCGCTTTGCCTCGCACACCTTGTGGTCGAGCGCTGACTTCATCCAGGATCCCGACATCGGCGGCATCGGCGGCCAGTTCGCCACGATTGCATTGATCAGGCCGCTGCCGATCGATGTCGACATTTCGTCGGTGGCGGTTGACGGCGAGTTCGACGTGTTGGTCTCGGCCTGGACTTCGGTGCGGGACGGGCGCGGGCGCGAGTCCTACCTGTCGGCATTTCTCAAGGACCCTCGGCTGACGACGGGAGGTATCGGGTTCGAGTCCACGGGTCTGCTGGCGGTCAAGTCGGAGCCGAGCACGATCCCCGCGGGGCTCAATGCGCCCGGAACGATCGAGTTCCTGCGTCCCGCGTACCAGGCCGAAGAATCTGCTGGCCCAGGCGGCGCGGAAGTGGCCATCCTGCGCGTCGGCGGCAGCCGCGGTGAGGTGAGCGTCATGTTCAGCACCGCCGACGGTAGCGCGACGGCAGGTGCGGATTACGAAACGCAACGCACCACCGTCACCTTCAAGGACGGTGACGACGCGCCGCGCTTCGTGCGCGTGCCGCTGGTGCCCGACACGCAGGCCGAGGGCATTGAAACCGTGCTGCTGACCTTGAGCGATGCGCAGGGCGGCGCCGTGCTGGGTGCGCAGTCGAGCGCAGAGTTGCAGATCCTGAATTCGACGCCTCCGGTTAGCAGCTTTACGCTCGGCGGCACGCTCAGCGGCCTGGTCGGCACGGGGCTGCTGCTGGACGGGCCGTTCGGCAGCCTCGCGCCCACGGCCAACGGCCCCTTCACCATGCCGGGCACGCTGGTCGATACCCTGCCCTACACGGTGCGCGTCCTGCACCAGCCGGAGAACCCGGCGCAGGTGTGCACGGTGACGAATGCGAGTGGCGTGGTGGCCGGTGCCAACGTGACCAACGTGCAGGTGGCCTGCGTCACCACGGTCCCGGTGAGTGGGCTGGACACGAGCTTCGGCAGTGGCGGCCAGGTGGCCGTCGCCAACCCGGGCGGCGCGGGCGAAGGGCTTGCCGTGCAGCCCGACGGCAAGATCCTCGTGGCCGCCAGCGGCACCGGCAACTTCACGCTGTTGCGGCTGCTGCCCGATGGTTCACTGGACGCCGGCTTCGGCAGCGCCGGCATCGTCAGCACCGACTTCGGCGGCAACGACGATGCCTACGGCATGGCGCTGCAGGGCGACGGGCGCGTGGTGGTGGTGGGCCGGGTACAGATCGCCGGTGGCTACGATTTCGGCATGGCGCGCTACGAGGCCGACGGCCGGCTCGATGCAAGTTTCGGCAGTGGCGGCAAGTTCAGCGTCGACTTTGCCGGCGGCACCGACTATGCCTGGGCCGTGGTGATCCAGGCCGACGGCAAGATCGTCGTCGGCGGCCAGGCCAGCGCAAGCGGGCGCAATGTCTTTGGCCTGCTGCGCCTGAGGCCCGACGGCAGCCTGGATACCGGCTTCGGCAGCGGCGGCAAGGTGCAGACCGTCCTTGGCACCGGGGGTGCGCTCGCCTACGACCTGGCCCTGGCTCCGGACGGCAAGCTGGTGCTCGCAGGCGTGGCACAGGTCGGCACCAGTGATCAGTTCGCCGCCGCACGTTATTCGGACGACGGCAGTCTGGACGGCGGCTTCGGCACCCAGGGCATCGCGCTCGTGTCGGTGCAGTCGCAGGCCTCGGCGCGCGGCGTGCAGGTGCTGGCCGATGGCAGCGTGCTGCTGGCCGGTGGCTCGGCCAGTGGCGTGCGCAATGACATCGCCCTGGTCAAGCTCGACGCGCTGGGGAAGCTGGACACGAGCTTCGGTGGCGGCACGGGCAAGGTCACCACGAACCTGAGCGGCGGACGCGACTCCGGCATGGCGCTTGCCGTGCAGGCTGACGGCCGCATCGTGGTGGCCGGCTACCGCGCGGCGGCGGCGGGGGACGATATGGCGGTCTTGCGCTACCTCGCCGATGGGCAAGCCGACGCCGGTTTCGGCAGCGCGGGCGCACTGGCAGTGGACCATGCGGGTGGCATCGACCGGGCCCAAGCGCTGGTGCTGCAGGCCGACGGCCGCATAGTGGCCGCCGGCCAGGGCTTCAACGGCAGGATCGCCGAAATCGTCGTGTTGAGGGTCCTGCCATGAAGCGGCTGCTCAAGCCACGACCTGCCGCCGATCGGTGCCCCTTCCGCGGGGCAGCCTGGGCGTCGGCTGTTCGATGGCCTATCTGCTGCCGACCTTCACGCTCGGCTATTTCTGCCATCTGGCGACTTAAACCAACCGCTATCACCCATTGGCGATGTACCGCGACGACCTGACCAATGCGCTTGGTCTTGCGTCGAGGATCTTTCAGGTCCTGCTCCTCGCCTTGGCTCATCCTCGTTTGATCGGGGAACGCACCGTTGCGTGGCGCGGGGGCGCGCTTTGGCGCCGAAGATGTCCGCGTGACGCGGGGCCGCCTGTTCCCCCCACGACCCACGCTAGCGCCCCGCCAGCGCCAGCTTCAGTGCGGTCAGCCGGCTCGCATCGCGCCCGATCTCGCGCGCGGCGTTGTAGCCCGGCATGCCGCTGACGCCGCCGCCCGGATGCGTGCCGGCGCCGCACATGTACAGGCCCTGGATCGGGCTGCGGTAGTCGCCGTGGCCGAGCATCGGGCGCGCGGCCCAGAGCTGGTCCAGCGACATCTGGCCATGCATGATGTCGCCGCCGACCAGGCCGAACGTGCGCTCCAGGTCCAGCGGCGAGAGCACCGAGCGGCCGAGCACCGAGCGCGTGAAGCCGGGGGCGTGGCGCTCGACGGTGGCCAGGATCGCATCGGCAGCCTCGTTGCGCGTGGCGTCGTCCCAGGCACGGCCATCGGGCAGCGCATAGCGGAAATGCTGGCAGAACAGGCTCGCCACATGCGCTCCGGCGGGGGCCAGCGTGTCGTCGACCGTGCTCGGGATCAGCATCTCGACGATGGGCTGGCGCGACCAACCGTGGTCGAGCGCGTCGCGCCAGGCACGGTCCATGTAGGCCATGCTCGGCGCCATCACGATGCCGCTGGACAGGTGCTCGCCAGGCTCGGGCAGGCTGGTGAATCGCGGCAATTCCGAGAGCGCGACGTTCATGCGAAAGGTGGCCGACTCGCAGCGGTAGCGCTCCATGCGGCTGCGAAACGCCGGCGCCAGGTCCTCCGGCGCGGTCAACTGCCCGAACAAAAGCCTGGGGTTGACGTTGGCCGCCACCACGCCGGCCAGGCGTTCGCCGCCGCCCGCGAGAAGCACGCCGCGCACGCGGCCGGCTTCGACCAGCACGCGTTCGACCGGGGCTTCGAGCTCGATCACGACGCCGGCATCGCGGCAGGCCTGGGCCATGGCCTGCGTGATGGCGCCCATGCCGCCGACCGCGTGGCCCCATTGGCCCTTCTTGCCGTTGACGCCGCCGAAGGTGTGGTGCAGCAGCACATAGGCCGAGCCCGGGCGTCCAGGGGCTGGCCAGGTTGCCGACCACGCCGTCGAAGGCCAGCGCGGCCTGCACCGGCGCGGATTCGAACCAGCCGCCGAGGAAGTCGGCCGCGCTCTCGCTGAACAGGTCGAGCAGATCGCGCCGCTGTTCTAGCGAGAGCTTGCCGAACATTCGCGCCTGGCGCAGGCCGCGCGTACCCGTGTGCAGCAGCGCACCCAGGTCGGGCGGGGTCTGCAGCGACAGCTCGCGCAGCAGGTCGCCGATGCCGTCGAGCATCGCGTAGTAGGCCGGCAGCCGCTCGGCGTCGCGGGCGGAGAACTTGGCGAACTCGGCCTGGGTGCGCGCCAGGCCGCCGCCGACTTTCAGGTAGCGGCCATCGTCCAGCGGCAGGAAGTTGGCGATCGGCCGCTCCAGGATGCGCAGGCCGCGCTCGTGCAGCCCCATGTCGGCGATCACCTGCGGCGCCAGCAGGCTCACGGTGTAGCTGGCCACCGAATTGCGAAAACCGGGGTGGAACTCCTCGGTCACCGCGGCGCCGCCAACCACGCCGCGGCGCTCGAGCACCGTGACGGCAAAGCCCGCGCGCGCCAGGTAGAAGGCGCAGACCAGGCCGTTGTGGCCGGCGCCGATGACCAGGGCCGTCTTCGGTCGGGAAGTCTTCATTGCAATGCCCTCATGGCTGCGATTGTCATTCCTTGCCTGGCGCGGACTAGGATGCCCCTTCTTTGGAGGACTAACCATGGCGCTCAGCGATGAACTCGACAAGCTGCAGGACCTGCATCAACGCGGTGCCCTGACCGACGCCGAATTTGCGCGCGCAAAGGCCCGACTGCTCGACGAGAGTGCCGCGCCGGGTGCGTCGCCCGCGCCGTCACCCGCAGTGGCCAGCGATCAATGCGTTTCGGCGGGCGGCGCGCCCAGCAGCCGCGGCAGGTCGCCGTGGCGCGCGATCAAGCCGAAGACCAGCGCGGCCAGCGCGATGAAGAGCACCGTGACCGAGGCCATGGTCGGCGTGTAGCCGTAGCGCAGGGCGTTGAAGATCTTGATCGGCAGCGTTTCGAGCGTGAAGCCGACGGTCATGTAGGCGATGATGTACTCGTTGAGCGAGAGCACGAAGCTGAAGGCGTAGCCCGAGATCACGTAGGGCAGGATCAGGGGCAGCACCACGGTGCGCAGGATGGTGGCGTCGTCGGCGCCCATCGTCGCCGCCGCCTCGACCACCGGCCGGTCGATCGAAGCAAAGCCCAGCGTCAGCGTGACCAGCGGCAGCGTGACGAAGAAGGTGGCGTGGCTGATCACCGCCGTCCAGGGCTGGCCATAAAAGCCGGTGGTGGCCCAGAAGGTCAGCAGCCCCAGCGCCGTGATCACCGGCGGCAGCACGAAGGGCGCCACGCCCAGCAGTTGCAGCACACGGGTCCAGGGCGCGATGCGCCGCCAGCCGAACCAGGCCAGCGGAAACGCCACCGCCACCGCCAGCGCGGCGCTGCAGGCGGCCAGGCCCAGCGAAGCCCACAGCGCGTTGCGCCATTCCCGATTGGCGAAGATCTCGAGGTACCAGGCCAGCGAGAAGCCCTGCGGCGGAAACTCGAGCGACTGCTTCTCGTTGACCGAGACGCCGGCGACGATGATCAACGGCGCGGCCAGGAACAGCGCCAGCAGGCCGAGGAAGAGGCGTTGCGGCCAGCGCGTGGTCATGCGCCCTCTTCCCTGCGGCCGACGAGCGTGGTCAGGCCCACCAGCGCCAGCGAAAGCAGGACCAGGAACACCGCCATCGCCGCCGAGAACGGCATGTTGGATTGGTACACCGCCTGGTCGGTGATCAGCACCGACAGCGTCCAGTGCGTCGGCCGGCCCAGGATCTGCGGCAGCAGGTACGAACCCAGCGCGAAGACGAAGACCATGATGCCGGTGGCCAGCAGCGTGTTGCGCAGGGCCGGCACGACGACGTTGAAGAAGGCCCGCAGCGGCGATGCGCCCAGCGTCTTCGCGGCTTCCAGCAGCGTCGGGTCCAGCCGCACCAGCGCCGGGTACATGACCAGCACGGTATAGGGCAGCGCCTGGTAGATCATCGCCGTCAGCACAGCGCCCAGGCCGGGCACCAGGGCACGCGGCTCGTTCATCAGCCCGAGCGCGACCAGGATGTTGGTCACGCCCGCGGTGCGCGACAGCAGCGTCGACCAGGCGAAGCCGATGATGACCTCCGACAGCGACAGCACCGACAGCAGCGCCACCAGCCACAACACCTGAAAGCGCCGCGCCATGCGCGACAGCGTGAACGTGAACGGCAAGGCCAGCGCCACGCAGGCCAGGGCCACCGCGATCGCGAGCAGGATCGAGAAGCCGAGCACGTTGCCGAAGAACGGGCTCAGGAAACGCCCGTAGTTGTCGAGCACGAAGTCGGGCGTGTAGAAGCCACCCTGCTGGCGGCGGAAGAAGCTGACCGCCGTCATGGTGCCGAACGGCACCACGAAGAAGACCAGCAGCATCAGGCCGGGGAACAGCAGTGGCGCGTAGTCGGCCAGGCGCCGCGGCGCTTCACGCCTCATGCTGCAAACACCAGGCATTGCGGCGCCGACAGCGCGACGCCCACCGTGTGGCCGACGGCAAAGGGCCCCCGCTCGCGCGGGCTGGCCACCGAGACGAAGGTCGTGTCGTTGGCGCAGAGAAAGGTCTCGACCGTGGCGCCCAGGTCGCGCACGAAGGTGATGCGGGCGTCGAGCGTGCCGCTGCCCGGCGCCTGCAGCCGCACGTCCTCGGGGCGGACCGACAACACGCCCGCGGCCAGGCCGGCGGGCATGGCCAGTCCGTCGACCGGGTGGCCCCAGAGCAAGGCGCTGCCGTCGGCGGCGCAGGTCAGCGGCAACAGGTTGGTGCTGCCTATGAAGCCGGCGACGAAGGCGTCGGCCGGTTGGCGGTAGACCTCGATCGGCTTGGCCGCCTGGCGCACGCGGCCCTCGCCCATCACCACCACCAGATCGGCCATGGTCATGGCTTCGCGCTGGTCGTGCGTGACCACCACCGTGGTGATGCCCAGTGCCTGCTGCAGCTGGCGCAACTCCACCTGCATCGCCTCGCGCAGCTTGGCGTCCAGCGCCGACAGCGGCTCGTCGAGCAGGAACAGGCGCGGCGAATGGGCCAGCGCACGGGCGATCGCCACCCGCTGCCGCTGGCCGCCCGAGAGTTTGGCCACCGGCCGGTCGGCAAAGCCGCCCAGGTGCACCATCTCCAGCAGCTCGCGCACGCGCTTGTCCTGCGCCTCGGGTGCGACGCCGCGAATGCGCAGCGCGTAGGCGATGTTCTGGCCGACGCTCAAATGCGTGAACAGCGCCAGCGACTGGAACACCATGCCGATGTTGCGCCGGTGCGTCGGCAGGCCGGTGATGTCTTCGCCCTCGAGGCGCACGCGGCCCTCGCTGGGCTCCTCGAGCCCGGCGATCATGCGCAGCAAGGTGGTCTTGCCGCAGCCCGAGGGCCCCAGCAGGCAGACGAAGCTGCCCCGGGCGACGCTCAGCGCGACCTGGTCGACGGCGGTGAACGCACCGAAGCGCTTGGACAGGCCCTCGATCTCAAGACCGGACATCTGACCCGATGTGCGACCGAATTCGTGCCCGCATGCCGGTCAGGTCGCGATCAGTTCGGTCCACTTCTGGTTCAGCCAGTCGGCCTTGGTCTGGTACAGGTCGTAGCGCGGAATGATCGGGTCGATGTCCGACGACACCGAGGCGAACTCGGCAGCCGTCAGGTCGAGCAGGTTGCGCTTGACCGTCGGCGAGGTGCCGACCTCGCGCGACATCAGGGCCTGCACCGAGGGCTGGCTCATGTAGTTGATGAAGGTGTACGCCAGGTCGAGCTGCTTGGATGCGCGCGACACCGCCCAGCAGCCCGAGTCGAGGATCCCGCCTTCCTTGGGGAAGGTCGAGCGCACCGGGTGCTTCTCGGCCGCCGCCAGGCCGGTGACGTCGTGGTAGTACTGGCCCATCGGGATTTCGCCCGACTTCAGGGCCTGCTCGAACTGGGCCTCGTCGCGGTACCACAGGCGCACGTTGGGCTTGACCTCGGCCAGCTTCTTGAAGGCCTTGAGCAGGCCGTCCTCGGTGCTCAGCGCATTGGTGCCGCCGAAGAAGGTCTTGGCCGTGACTTCGAGCAGGAACGAGTTGGAGACCAGGGCCAGCAGGCCGAGCTTGTCCTTGTTGGCCGGGTCCCACAGCGCGGCCCAGGAGGTCGGCGCGGTCGGGTAGGCCTTGGTGTTGGTCACCAGCGTGATGTACCAGGACACGGCGCCGACGCCGGCCACGCCGCCGTCGGGGTATTTGTTGATGAAGCGCTCGACCAGGTTGCCCGAGTTCGGGATCTTCTTCAGGTCCAGCGGCGTCCACAGCTTGGTGCTCTGGCCCTTGAGCATCGCCACCTGCGACATCATCGACACGTCGGCCGGCGCCTGGCCGGCCTTGGCCGCCTGCTCGAGCTGCACCAGCCAGGCCTCGCCGGTCGGCTCGCTGACCGATTCGACCGCGATGCCGCTGGCCTTGGTGAAGGCCGGGAAGATGTGCTTGTCGAAGGACTTCTTGAAGTAGCCGCCGTAGACGCCGACCTTGATCGACTTGCCCTGCGCCAGCGCGAGGCTGGGCAGTGCGATGGCGGCGGCGCCGGCCAGGCCGGCACCGAGCACGCTGCGGCGCCCGGCATGAGGGGTGGATGTTGTCTCGCGGGTCATGGAAGTCTCCTGGTTCAGGGTTGACGACAAAAGGTGGCTCGTGGCCGGGGTTCAGCCTCGCCGCGCCACGAAGGGGCTGGCCACCATCAGGCTGAGAATCTCGAACAGCATCTGCGCGCCGGCCTGCGCGGTGTTGGTCGTGCTGTCGTATTGTGGGGCGACCTCGACCACGTCGCCACCGCAGATGTTCAGGCCCTTGAGGCCATGCAGCAGCGCCAGGCCCTCGCGCGTTGTCATGCCGCCGACTTCGGGCGTGCCGGTACCGGGCGCGAAGGCCGGGTCCAGGGCGTCGACGTCGAAGGAGACGTAGACCGGGTGTTCACCCACCAGTTGCCGGGCCTGGGCCACGATGGCGTCCATGCCGCGGCGCGTGATGTCCTCGGCGTGCACCACGGTCATGCCCGCCTCGTAGGAAAACTCCCACAGGTATTCGGCCGAGCCGCGGATGCCGATCTGGATCGTGCGCTCGGGGTCGATCAGCCCGTCGAGCACGGCATTGCGGAACGGGCCGCCGTGGTGGAACTTGGTGCCGTCGAAGGCGCCGCCGGTATCGCAATGGGCGTCGACATGGATCAGCGCCACCGGGCCCGCCTGGGCCACGGCCTTGAGGATAGGGTGCGTCACCGAATGATCACCACCCACCGCCACGGGCACGACCCCGGCTTCGACCACCTTGCGGAAGTAGGCCTCGATGTCGGCATGGCATTGCTCGAGGCGAAAGCGACTGGCCATCGGCACGTCGCCGACGTCGGCGACGCGCAGATCGAACACCGGCGCACAACCCAGCACATGGTTGTAGGGGCCGATGCGCTCGATGCCGCGCAGCGCGCGCGGCCCGAAGCGCGCCCCCGGGCGATTCGTCACGCCCAGGTCCATCGGCACGCCGATCAAGGCCACTTGCAGCGCCTTGAATGCCGGGTCGCCCAGGCCCAGCGGCATGTGCGGCGCGGCGAGCAGGGTGGCCACGCCGGCATAGGGCGCCAGGCGCGTACCCTCGCCCGAGAAGATGCGCTCGGCCACCGCCTTGAAGCGCGCATCGAATGTCTCGCCCGCGGGGCCGCTGCCGTACTTGGCGCGCAGGGCCGCCAGTTTGTCGCCGTGGGTGCTCATGGATTGATGAGGTGTTGCGGCGATTTTGCCGCCGGCTCACGGTCTGCTGTGCCAAGCGCGCAAAATATTCACTCCATCCGATCCGGCGCCCGCCACGAAGATGCCCCCTTTCAATCCCCTCGTGGCCTCGCTGGCCACGCCGCCGATCCCGCTGATCCAGGGCTGGGCGCAGGCCTACGACTCGGGCCACGGGCCGCTGATCGATTTGTCGCAGGCCGTGCCGGGTTATCCGCCGCATCCACGCCTGCTGACCGCCCTGGCCGAAGCCGCGGGCTCGGTAGCGAATGCGAGCTACGGGCCGATCGAGGGCGAGCCGGCTTTGCGCTCGGCCTACGCACGCGACCTGAACGCGCTGTACGGCGGCGATGTGCAGGCCGGCGACGTGCACATCACGGCCGGCTGCAACCAGGCCTTCGCCGCGGCCATCCTGGCGCTGATCGGCCCCGGCGAACAGGTCGCCTTGTTGAGCCCGTTCTACTTCAACCACCAAACCACGCTGGCCATGCTCGGTGTCGGCTGCGTCACCATCGAATGCCATGCCGCGCAGGGCTTCCTGCCTGACCTGGCGGCCATCGAATCCGCATTGGCGCCGACGGTGCGAGCGCTGGTGCTGATCACGCCCAACAATCCCACCGGCGCGGTATATCCGTCGCCACTGCTGGACGAACTCTTCGCGCTGTGCAAGCGGCGTGGACTCTGGTTGCTGGTCGACGAGACGTACCGCGATTTCCTGCCGGCAAGTTCGGCCTTGGCGCCACCGCATGCGCTGTTTCGTGACGCCGCCTGGCGCGACAACCTGGTGGCGCTGTACAGCTTTTCCAAATCCTTCTGCATCCCGGGCCATCGCGTCGGTGCGCTGACGGCCAGCCCGTCCGTGGTGGCCGAGGTGGCCAAGGTCATGGACAACCTGCAGATCTGCGCGCCGCGCGCACCGCAGGCCGCGGTGGCCCGCGGCCTGGTCGATCTGGTCGCCTGGCGCGAGGCCAACCGCGCAGAGATCTCCGAGCGCGCGCAGGCTTTTCGCACCACGCTGGCCTCGCTGCCCGGCTGGCGCATCGATGCGATCGGGGCTTATTTCGCCTACGTGCGGCATCCCTTCGCGAACCTGGATTCGGAGTCGGTGGCGCAGCGCCTGGCGACCGAGGTAGGTGTACTCACCGTGCCCGGCAGCTGCTTCGGCCAGAACCAGCAGCGGCACCTGCGCATGGCGTTCGCCAACGCCGACTCGGCCACCATCGGCCTGCTGAGCGCGCGGCTCGGCGCACTGGGCGCGTGAGTGCAGGCTGCGCCGCCCGTCAGGCGGCCAGGCTAAAGTCGATCAGCACTTTCATCGCATGCTTGCGGTCGCCCGCCAGCTCGAAGGCCGCGGTCGCTTCCTGCATCGGGAACGTGCGGCTGATGACGGGCGCGAAATTCAAACGCGCTTCGTTGATCAGCTTGACGGCGAGCGCGAACTCGGCGTGGAAGCGAAACGAGCCGCAAATCGACAATTCCTTGGCGACGACGACGTTTTGCGGAATGCTGACGTCGCCGCCCAGGCCGAGCTGCACCACGACGCCGCGCGGCCGCATGACCTCCAGGCCGTCGCGCAGCGCGCGCTCGTTGCCCGAACATTCGAGCATCACATCGAAGCTGCCCTTGTCGATCGCGTTGCGCTTGACCCACTCGCGGTCGGTGGCGGCATTGATGGTCTGCGCCGCACCCATCGCGCGGGCAATCACCAGCGGTTCGTCGAGCACATCGGTGGCGACGATCTCGGCCGCGCCATGCAGATGCGCCGCCGCGATGGCCAGCACGCCGATCGGGCCGCAGCCCGAGACCAGCACCCGCTTGCCCAGCAACGGGCCGGCGCGCTGCACCGCGTGCAGGCCGACCGAGAACGGCTCGGCCAGCGCAGCCAGCGACAGCGGCACGCCTGCGGCCACCTTGAAGCATTGCCTGGCATCGCACAGCAGGACATCGCGAAACGCCCCCTGCACGTGCGGCATGCGCATCGCGCTGCCGTAGTAGCGCATCTCCAGGCATTGGTTGGGCAGGCCCTCGAGGCAGTACTTGCAGGCGGCGCAGGGCCGGCTCGGATTCACGGCCACGCGGTCGCCGACCTGCAGCGTGGTGACGTCGGGCGCCACCGCAGCCACCGTGCCGGCGACTTCGTGGCCGAGCACCATGGGCTCCTGCAGGCGGATCGTGCCGAACCCGCCGTGGCGGAAGTAATGCAGATCCGAGCCGCAGATGCCGCCCATGCCGACTCGTACCAGCACCTCGCCGGGGCCGATCTCACCGGCATCCATCTCCTCGAGCCGCAGGTCGGTCGCCGCGTGGATCCTCAGGCACATGCAACGCAATCTCATCGGGTACTCCCAAAGCGGGCAGGTCGCTTCACTTTTGGATTGTCAGGGTAGGCGTCGGTCAACGTCCGGTGGCGACGATGTTGGTCAGCTCCCGCCCTTCGACCAGGCGGGTGATGTTGTCGGCCATGGTCTGCTGGCGCCGACGCACGGTGCCCGCGGTCCAGCCCGACATGTGCGGGGTCATCACCAGGTTGGGCAGACCCTCGAAGGGCAGGCGCGACGGTGCGCATTCGGGCTGCGCGGGCGTCGGGTAGCTGTACCAGGTGTCGATGATCGCGCCGCCGATGCGCCGCTGTGCGAGCGCGTCGTACAGGGCCTGTTCGTCGATCACCGGCCCACGGCCGACATTGAGGATCACGGCATCGGGCCGCATCGCGGCCAGCGCGCTCTTGCCGACCAGGCCTGTCGTCTGCGCCGTCAAGGGCAGCGTCACGACGATCGCGTCGGCCGCACTCATGAATGCATGCAGGTCGTCCAGGATCCAGGCGCGATCGACCAATGAATGGCTCACCACGCTGCGGTTGGCCACATGCACGCGCATCCCGAAGGCCTTGGCACGCGCGGCTAGGGCCTTGGCGATATGGCCGAAACCGAGCAGGCCCAGCGTCTGGCTGCCCAGTTCGGTGCGCAGGGCATTCGGGCGCCCGGCCCAGTAGGTCCAGCGCCGCTGGCGCAACTCGGCATCGGCCTGCGGTATCGGCACATGGCGCAACAGCAAGGCCGTCATCACGTACTCGGCGATCGCGTCCTCGTGGCCGAAACAGTTGCACAGTGCAGCAGCGGGCGGCAGGCAGGCGACGTCGATCGCATCGGTGCCGGCGGCGGGGGCATGGAACAGGCGCAGGCGGTGTGGCACCGGCGACTGCGCATTGAGCTTGATGCCGACGATGACGTCGGCACTTTCGTAATGCTCGCGCTCACCCGGTTGTTGCAAACCCTCGCTCAAGTCGACGATGCGGTGTCGCGGATCGACCAGCGCGTCGAATCCGTGGCGGAAATTGCGGGCGTTGTCGCCATGGAAGACGATCTTCAGCAGCATTGGTTGTGCCATGGCGCTACAGAACCGCGGTCATGCCGCCGTCGACATAGATGATCTGGCCGTTGACATAGTCGGATGCCGGCGAAGCCAGGAACACCGCGGTGCCGATCAGCTCATCGGGACGGCCCCAACGCTTGGCCGGCGTTCGAGCCTTGACCCAGGCGTCGAAGCTCGGGTTGTCGATCAGGGCCTGATTCATGTCCGTGATCATGTAGCCCGGGCCGATGGCGTTGGCCTGGATTCCCGATACCGCCCACTCCGCCGTCATCGCCTGGGTCAGCATCTTGATGCCGCCCTTGGCCACGGTGTAGGGCGCGACGGTGGCGCGCGCCAGTGTGCTGGTCAGCGACCCGATGTTGATGATCTTGCCGCGACCGCGCGGCACCATACGACGCGCCGCCTCGCGGCCGACGACGAAGGCACTGGTCAGGTTGGTGTCAAGCACCTTGTGCCATTCGGCTGTGCTCAACTCCAGCATCGGCTTGCGCAGCTGGATGCCGGCGTTGTTGACGAGGATGTCGATCGCCAGCCCGCGCTTGTCGAAGGCCACGAAGGCAGCGACCACGTCGGCCTCGCGCGTCACGTCGAAGGCCGCGCCTTCGGCGTCGAAGCCGGCCGCCTTCACTTCGGCCACCGCGACCTCGACGCGCGCCGCATCGACGCCGTTGATGACGATGCGCGCACCGGCCGCCGCCAGGCCCTCGGCCATCGCACGCCCGAGGCCACGCGATGAGCCAGTGACCAGCGCCACACGGCCCGACAGGTCGAAGATCGATGGCTTCATGGGAAACCTCAGAGATTGCTGCGCCGCACCGTCAGGTCGACGCGCTTGAACACGGCGGGTTGCAGCTCGAGCCCGAGGCCCGGTCCTTGCATCGGATAGACATAACCATTCTCGATGCGCGGCACGGCCGTGACCAGTTCGTTGTACCAGCCGCGATAAAAGGCACGCACCGATTCCTGGATCAAGGTGTTGGGCTGGCTGAAGGACATGTGCACCGCCGCGGCAAAGCCGACCGGCCCGATGCAGTCATGCGGTGCGAACGGGCGGTGGTAGGTCTCGGCCATCGCGGCGATCTTGCGGCCCTCGGTGAGTCCGCCGGTCCAGCACAGGTCAGCCATCACCACATGCGCCGCGTCGCGGTCGAGGTATTCCTTGTAGGCCCAGCGTGAACCGAGCGTCTCGCTGGCGCAAGTCCATACGTCGGTGGAGCGCGCGTACTCGGCCAGGGCCTGGGGCGAGTTCATGCGGATCGGGTCTTCGTACCAAGTGGGCTTGTACGGTTCGAGTGCCTTGGCAATCAACTTGGCCGTGGGCAGGTTCCACAGCGAGTGGAACTCGACCATGATCTCCATACGGTCGCCCACCGCCTTGCGGATCTTCTCGAAGGGTTCGATCGCCTTCTTCAACTGCGCGGCGCTGATGTACAGGCCCTGGTTTTCGGTCGCCGCGGGGTCGAACGGCCAGATCTTCATCGCCGAGATGCCGCTCTCGAGCAGGCTCTCGGCCAGGCCGTCGGCACGGTTCATGAAACCGTCGAGGTCTTCGTACGGCCCTTCGCTGCTGGCTTCACCGAGGTTCCAGTTCGACACCGGACGGATATTGTTCGAGCGCACATACTTGTAGCCCGCGCAGGTGTTGTAGATGCGCTGCTTGTCGCGGCACAGGCCGCCGAGCATCTGGTGCACCGGCTGATTGCAGACCTTGCCGAAGGTGTCCCACAGCGCGATGTCGATGGCCGAGCAGGCGCGGTATTCGGCGCCGGTCGACGACTGCGCCATCGGCAGGTTGACCATTTCCTTGTTCAGGGCCTCGACATGCAGCGGGTTGCGGCCGAGCAGGCGGCCGGCCAGCGTGTCGTGGATATGGGCCTCGACCGCGCCGGCGCCGTAGAAGGTCTCGCCCAGGCCGATCACGCCGGCATCGGTGTGCACGCGCACCCACAGGACGTTGGAGAACTCTGCAGTGCGCAGGGTCTCGATGGCAGTGATTTTCATGGGGCGGCTGTTGCTGGATTGGTGAGTGAGAGAGGCTAGGCGGCCCGCAGGGGCGCAGGGGCAGCGTCGAGTCGGTGCGTGCCGTCGGCGGCGAAGAACACGGCTTCGCCGAGGTCGATGGCCAGCGTGACCGGATCACCGGCCTGCAGCGCGCTGTAGCCGACCTCGACCACCATGACCTCGTCGGGACCCGCACCTTCGTCGCGATGTGCCGTGCGGGCCTGGTCGAGCTTGACCGTCACGATCGACTCCGCGCCGACATGCTCGACCAGGGCGACCCGCCCGGACAGCGTGCCTGCACCTGCGCTGGCGCCGGTCGACAGCACATGGGGCCGCACGCCGAGCAGCAGCGCCTGCGCTGCCGGCTGAGCGAGCTTGCCTGCCAACGCCGGCGGCAGGGCCAACGTCGCCTCGCCGACACGCAGCACCCCGCCAGCCTCGACCTTGGCCTCGAGCAGGTTCATCGGCGGCGTGCCGATGAAGCGCGCGACGTAGGCATTGGCCGGGTTGGTGTAGATCTCGCGCGGCGTACCGAACTGCTGGACCACGCCGTCGCGCATCAGCGCGATGCGCGTACCCATGGTCATGGCCTCGATCTGGTCGTGTGTGACATAGACGAAGGTGCCACCGACTTCGCGGTGCAGCTTGATGATCTCGGCGCGCATGGCAGAGCGCAGCTTGGCGTCGAGGTTGGACAGCGGCTCGTCCATCAGGAAGACCTCGGGCTGGCGCACCATCGCGCGGCCGAGCGCGACGCGCTGGCGCTGGCCACCCGACAGCGTGCGCGGGAAGCGGTCCAGCATGTCGGTCAGGGCCAGGGTCTTGGCGGTGCGCTCGACCAGCTCGCGCACCGCGGGCGAGCGCTCGACGCGCCGTTTGGCCCAGCCGCCCAGGATCGGTACGTGGAACCACCAGCGGAACTGGCGCATGATCAGCGGGAAGCTGATGTTGCGCCGCACCGTCATGTGCGGGTACAGCGCATAGGACTGGAAGACGAAGGCCATGTCGCGCGAACTCGGCGGCAAGGTATCGACGCGGCGCGAACCGAGATGGATCTCGCCGCTGCTCACCTTCTCCAGACCGGCCAGCATGCGCAAGAGGGTCGACTTGCCGCAGCCCGAAGGGCCGAGCAGGACCAGGAACTCGCGGTCGGCGACATCGAGATGGATGTCGTTGACGGCCGCCTTGGCGCCGAACCGCTTGGTGACATGCGCGAGAGTGATCGATGCCATGGCTGCCCTTAACCTTTGACGCTGCCTGCCGTCATGCCGGAGACGACGTAGCGTTGGACGAAGAGGTAGAACACGACCGCAGGCAGCGTGTACATCAGGCCGATGGCCATCACGGTGTGCAACGGCGTGCTCAGTTCGCCGACGAAGCCGGCCAGGCCGACCGAGGCGGTGTGCAGCGCCGGTTCGCTGACCAGGGTCTGGGCGAAGACGTACTCGTTCCAGCCGTGGAAGAAGGCGATCACCGCTGCAGCGGCCAGCGTCGGACCGACCAGCGGAATCACCACGCCGAGCACGATGTCCAGCCTCGAACAGCCGTCGATCACGGCCGCTTCCTCGACCTCGATCGGCACACCGTCGATCGCGCCTTTCAGGATCAGCGTGATCACCGGCACCGTGAACGCCGTGTTGGCCAGGATCAGCACCGTCAAGGTATTGAGCAGCCCGAGCTGGCCGAAGATCGTGAACAGCGGCACCACCAGCATCGCCTCGGGCAGCATCTGCGTCACGAACAAGGCCAGACCCAACAGGGCCCAGCCGCGAAAGCGCATCCGCGACAAGGCATAGGCCGGAAAGATCGCCAGCGCCAGGCTCAGGGCCGCGGTGCCGAAGGCAACGATGGCGCTGTTCCTGAGCCAGACCGTGACGGCGGTATGGCCGAAGGCGGCCGTGTAGACACCGGCTTCTGCAAACGAAGGCGTCATCTGCGGTTGCGCCGCAAACAAGGCCGGCGATGGTGTCAACGAGGTGACCAGCATCCAGTACAGCGGGAACACGGCCAGGCCGAGCAGGCCCAGCACGGCCGCCATGCGCAGGCCATGGCGCCACTCGAGCGTCCCAAGGCGGCGGTCCATCAGCGCGACTGCCTGGCGCGTTCAGCGCGCGTGGCGTAACGGAAGTAGCCCACCGTCACCAGCAGCGCGATGGCCAGCCCGACCATGCCGACGGCGGCCGCCGCACCGAGCTCGCGGTAGGTGAAGGCACGGCGGTACAACTCTATGACCAGGGTATTGGTCGAGCCGATCGGCCCGCCCTGGGTCATCAACCAGATCAGGTCGAAGCGGCGCAAGGACCAGATCGTGATGAACAGCGACAGCAGCGCGACCGTCGGCTGGATCGTCGGCCAGACCACGGCGCGAAACACGCTCAGCCGGTCGGCGCCGTCGATCACCGCGGCTTCGCGCAGCTCGGACGACACGCCCTGCAGCGCGGCGAGAATGACGACCGAGGCGAACGGAAAGATCTGCCAGACGGTCGTCGCCAACACGGCTGGCAGCGCGAGTTCGGGGCTGTCGAGCCAGCTCTCGCTGCCCCAGGCCGCGCTGAACAGCTTCAGCCCGTGGTTGGCAATCCCGTATTGGCCGTTGTAGATCCAGATGAAGATCAGCGACACCGCCACCGGCGGCGCGGCCCAGGGAATCGTGACCAGCGAACGCGCGATCGCCCGGCCACGGAACGGCGCGTCGAGCAGCAATGCGGCTCCCAGGCCGAGACCGATAGCGAGCACGACGCACGACACGGTGTACACCGCGGTGATCCACAACACGTGGCGGAAATCCGCCATCGCGAGCAGGTCGCGGTAGTTCTCCAGACCGATGAACTTGTGCTTGGCGGGCGAAAGCAACGAGGTCGAGGTGAAGCTGAGGTAGAGCTCCTGCAGCAGCGGGTAGCCCTGGAACAGCACCAGGTAGATCACCAGCGGCGCGACGAACAGGTAGGGCACCCAGTCGATGCGTTGCGGCGGCACCGCAGGCACCGCATCACGCTGGGGACTCATGGCCGCGCTCGCTGTGGCCGCTGGATTACTTGCGCAGGACGCGCGAGACGG
This sequence comes from uncultured beta proteobacterium, assembly GCA_963741125.1. Classification (GTDB taxonomy): domain Bacteria; phylum Pseudomonadota; class Gammaproteobacteria; order Burkholderiales; family Burkholderiaceae_C; genus CADEEN01. The sequence goes on along the minus strand of CAVUGY010000027.1, from coordinate 37,319 downwards.
CCTGTTGCTGCGCGTCGTCCATCGCCTTCTTCGGGTCGAGGCCGCCTTGCAGGACCTTGAGCACGCTCTCGAGTACGATCTGCTGGATCTCGGGCGTCTTGACTTCCTGGCCGTAGACCAGCTGCGGCACGCTGTACTGGGTCTGATCGTCGTAGACCTTGAGCCAGGGCTTTTTCGCCAGATCCTCGGCAGAGCGCGGCACGATGGTGGCCACGCTGCTGGCGCCGAGCAGGGCCTGCAGCTCGCTCTGGTTTCCCGGCTGCATCACCCATTTGACGAAGGCAGCTGCGGCCGCCTTGTTCTTGGTGTTGGCGTTGATCGTCAGCGGCGCGTAGACCAGGCCCTGCGCGCGCGTCGGGAACGGACTCGGCGCGGCGTTGAACGGCAGATCGGGCGCCTGCTGGTTGAAGATGCCGGCCACGCCGCCGTTGTCGACTTCCATGGCGAGCTTGCGCTCCCAGAACATGCGGCGGTAGGTGGCGGCATCGGTGCCCTTGGGCGTCATGCCCGCGTCGTACACCTTCTTGTACGCAGCCACGCCCTCGATCACCTTGGCGCTGTTGAGCGTGAGGTTGCCCTTGTCGTCGCTCCAACGGCCGCCGAAGCCGTAGACGAAATTACAGAGGTCCTGCCAGTAGCCCGGGCCTTCGGCCATCGTCGCGCGGTAGGCATAGCCGTAGACACCGTTGGCGGTGACGCTCTTGCCGCTGGCCAGGAACTCGTCGAAGTTGGCCGGCGGCTTGCCGCCGGGCAGCAGCGCCGGGTTGTAAAGCAGCACGTAGTTGCTGGTCTCGAAGGCGATGCCGTAGCGTTTGCCGCCGACGGTCATGTACTTGTCGGTGGCGGCGAACTTGTAGTCGGACGTCTTGATGATGTCGTCGAGCGGCAGCACGCGTTCGGCAGCCACGGCGGCGTAGTAGTCCATCAGGTCGAAGCGCACCAGGTCGGGCCCTGCGCCGCCGCCCATCTGCGTGAACACCGTCTTGGCCAGCGTGGCGAAAGGCATGGCGATGGTCTGCACTTCGACCGTGTTCTGGCTCTTGTTGAACTTGTCGACCCAGGCCCTCAGGCGGTCACCGCGTCCCGCTTCGCTGAAGGTGACCCCGGCGAAGGTGATGACCTGCTTGGGCTGCGCCCAGACGGCGGCGGGGTAGCCGACGGCAAGCGCCGCCAGCAGGGCCCCGGCTGTGCGCAGCTGGCTGCGGCGGTGAACGAGGGGTCGGGTGCGAATGTCCATGGTCGTATGTCTCCAGGCTGCGTGTCGGAATGAGGGTCGAAGCGATGATTGAAGAATATCGTGATATTTCATACTTCCAATAATGGTTTTCCCGTGCTTGTTCCTTACAAGGATCGCAGCTTCAATGTGACCACTTTTCTATAGTGGATTCTGGACAAATACCAGTGCGTAGGCTAGGTGAAGTTTGTCAAATATCAGCGCATGTCATAGCATTGCACCGCCCCGTCACCAGGAACTGATCGATGGCCCGCAAGATTTCAGGTCGCCCCAAGCTCGTCGACATCAAGGCCAACGCAGGCGAAGCCGGTTATCAGCCGGGGGCGCGCGGCCGCAACCCGCTGAACCAGTTCGAGTTGGCCCATGAAGCGATCGAAGACCGCCTGGTCAACTGCCAGCTTCGGCCGGGCCGGTTTCTCGCGATGCAGGAGTTGCAGGATCTGGTCGGCTTCGGCCGCACGCCGGTGCATCAGGCGGTCAATCGCCTGGCGGCCGATACCTTGCTGATCGTCCACCCACGCCGCGGCCTGCAGATCGCGACGATAGACCTGGCGCGTGAGCGTGTCCTGCTGCGCCTGCGTCGCGATGTCGAGCGCTTCGTGATCCGCCTCGCCGCCGAGCAGTCCAGCCCATCGCATCGCAGCCAGATGCTGCATATCAAGCGACAACTCCGCGAATCGCACGACCAGATCGACATCGAGAAATTCAACATCATCGACCGTCGCATCGACCGGCTGTTCATGGCCGCCGCCGGCGAACCCTTCGTGGAGAGCACGCTGCGCCCGTTGCACACCATCTTCCGGCGCATCGGCTGGCTGTATCACTCCAAAGTGCCTGCCGGCCTGAGCCTGCACAGGACGGTCGACGTGCATCTCGTGCTGCTCGATGCGGTAGCCCACCGTCATGTCGATGCAGCCATCGCAGCGTCAGACGAGTTGATCGACTTTGTCGACAGTATGTTCGACGTGCTCGAGCGAGAAATCGATCCGGCGCTGCTCGACTGCAGCCTCGACTACCTCGAGAGCGCCTGAGGCGGCGACGGGCGGCGCGCTCGTGTGCGCCCGCCTGTCAACTCAGCATGTTCGTGTCGCCGCACACCGACAGCGCCTGCCCCGAGATCGTCGCCGCGCGCGAACTGGCCAGATAGACCACGTAGTCGGCGAGTTGCTCGGCGCTCACGTACTGCTTGATCGAGGTCGCGGCGAAGGCGCTCTTTTCGACCTCTTCGAACGGCACGCCGCGGGCCTGGGCCTTGGCCGTCAGCACGCGCACCTGGCGCTCTCCCGACACGATGCCCGGCAGCAAGGCGTTGACGCGGATATTGTCGGGGCCGAGCTCGACGGCCAGCGAACGCATCAGCCCGATCACGCCCCACTTGGCCGCGGCGTAGGGCGTGCGCAGCGCGAAGCCCAGGCGCCCGGCCAGCGACGAGACGTTGACGATGCTGGCGTTGCCCGAGGCCCGCAGCGCCGGCACGGCCAGGCGCACGCAGTTGAACTGGCCGGTCAGATCGACGGCGATGCAGCGATCCCAGTCTTCGGGGTCGATGGCGTCGACCTTGCCGGTCGGCCCGGCGATGCCGGCGTTGTTGACCAGGCAGTCCAGGCCGCCCAGATGCGTCAGCGCGGCAGCAAACCAGCGCGCCACCTGCTCGCGTTGCGAGACGTCGCAGGGCGCGCCATGCAGCAAGGGGTCGCTGGCGGCCAGTGCCGCCAGCGCGGCCGCGTCGACGTCGCACACCGCCACGCACGCGCCTTCGCGCACGAAGGCGCGTGCGATTGCCAGACCGATGCCGCTTGCACCGGCGGAAACCATCACGCGCAAACCCTGTAATCCGAGATCCATGTCATGCGCCCTGTTGCGGTGAAGCCCCGGCTGGACAAGCAAGAAATTTGGGGCACGATAACTGGGGCCGCAGGCAGTGGCAAGCGGGCCGCAGTTCGAAACTGCATGGGACCTCGCTGCTGCCGCCCCATGAACACGCCCATTTCAAACCAGGAGACCTTGATGAATTCACCCGTCAACACCCGCCGCCGCAACGTGATCGTCGGCGCCTCGGCCACCGCGGCCGCCATCGCCTTCCCCGCGCTGACGCGGGCGCAGGCCGACGTGATCCGCATCGGGCACCTGACGCCGCGCACCGGCTTTCTCGGCCCGCTGGGTGAATTCGCCGTGCAGGCCGCCGACATGGCGGTGGCCGAAATCAATGCGGCGGGCGGCGTCAACGGCCGCAAGATCGAGATCCTCAAGGAAGACTCGGTCAACCCGCAGACCGCCTCGACCAAGGCCGAGCGCATGATCGAACGCGACAAGGTGGCCTGCATCATCGGCGAGATCTCGTCGGCCTCGGCGCTGACCATCAGCCAGGTGGCCGAGCGTACGAACACGCTGTTCATCAACACCGGCGCCAATTCCGACGAGCTGCGCGGCAAGGGCTGCAAGAAGTTCATGTTCCACATCGAGAGCCAGAACTCGATGTACGTCAAGACCTGCGGCCGCTCGCTGATGGCGCAGGGCCTGGTCAAGGGCAAGAAGTGGTTCTCGCTGACCGCCGACTACGCCTTCGGCCATGACCTGCTGCGCGTGGCCAAGCGCTTCATGACCGCCAACGGCGGCGATTTCGCGGCCGACAAGCTGGTGCCCACCGACGCCACCGATTTCTCGCCGCTGCTGCTCGAGATCCGCAACGCCAAGCCGGACCTGGTGATCTCGAACCTGGCCGGCAACCAGATCACCAATTTCCTGAAGCAGTACTCGGAGTTCGGGCTGAGCTTCCCGGTGGCGGGCTTCGGCTTCGACACCGCGCTGGCCTGGGCCGCGGGGCCGACCAACTTCCTCGGCACCTGGCCGGTGGTCTGGCATCACCTGATCGACACCCCGGCGACGAAAAAATTCGTCGCCGACTTCACCGCCCGCTACGGCCGCCCGCCGGAAAACCAGGCCTGGGGCGACTACAACGCCATCAAGCTCACGGCGCAGGCGATGGTCGAAACCAAGTCGACCGATTCGGTCAAGCTGGTCGAGCATTTCGAGAAGGGCGCGAAGTTCGGCCTGATGAAGACACGCGAGGGCTACTTCCGCAAGGCCGACCACCAGATGATGCACGAGATGTACACCGTGCAGGCTCTGCCGGCCAAGGATGCGAAGAACAAGTACGACATCTTCCGTTCGTCGGCGCCGGTGCCGGGGCCCAGCGAGTCGCTCGAAGTGATCGCTTCGACGGCCGAGGAGAACGAGTGCAAGATGGCCTGAGCCCGGAGCATCCGACTCCGTGCTCCTTGTCCAACACCTGCTCAACGGCCTGCTGGCCGGTGCCTATTACCTGCTGATCGCGCTCGGCCTGTCGCTGATCTTCTCGCTCGGCGGCATCGTCAACCTGGCGCACGGCGCGTTCTATGCGATCGGCGCCTACCTGGCGGTCAGCATCGGCGGCTCGCTGGGCTTTGCCGGTGCGGCCCTGCTGTCGCCGATCGCGGTCGGGCTGTTGGGCGTGGTCATCGAGCGGTTGCTGTTCCGGCGCTTCTACAAGGCCGATCCCAGCCTGTCGCTGTTGCTGACCTTCGGCCTGGCGATGGTGGCCGAGCAGGTGCTGCGCATGACTTTCGGCGCGCCACCGCTGACATGGTCGATCCCGCCCGAGCTGCGTGGCCAGGTCTTCATCGGCGACTTCGTCTATCCGCGTTACCGGCTGCTGATCCTGGCCGTCGCAGTGGCCTGCGTGGCCGCACTGTGGTTCCTGTTGCAGCGCACACCGTTCGGCCGCGTCGTGCGCGCAGGCGTGCAAAACCCCGACATGGTCGGCGCACTGGGCATTTCGCTCGAGCCGTACATGGCGGCGATCGCCTTCCTGGGCATCGGTCTGGCCGGCCTGGCCGGGGTCATGCTGGCCCCGATCTTCGCCATCCACCCGGCGATGGGCGCAGAGATCATCACCTCGGCCTTCGTCGTCGTGGTCATCGGCGGCCTGGGCTCGTTCTGGGGCGTGGTGCTGGCCGCCGTGGTGGTGGGCGTGTCCAAGGGCCTGGTCACCGCTGCCGGTTACCCGCAGTATTCCGAGGCCGCCATCTACCTGCTGATGCTGCTGGTGCTGCTGCTGCGCCCGCGCGGCCTGTTCGGTGAGCGCATCCAGCGCTTCGAGTAGCCATGCCGACGCTGCGCCACCTGATCATTGCCGCGCTGGCGCTCGTGCTGCTGCCGTTCGCGCTGGCCACGATCGGCCTGGGCGTGACCTCGGCCACCGAGGTCGTGATCTTCGCGCTGGCCTGCATGGCGTTGAACATCCTGGTCGGCTACACCGGGCTCACCTCGTTCGGCCATGGCGCCTGGTTCGGCCTGGCCGCCTATGCGGCCGGCATGTCGCAGCGCGACCTGTTCCCCGGCTCCTTCTTCGTGCCGCTGGGCCTGGGCCTGCTGATCGTGGTGGCGCTGGCCGCCGCGTTCGGCTTCCTGATCCTGCGCCGCCGCGGCGTCTACTTCTCGCTGCTGACGCTGGCACTGGCGGCGATGCTGTACTCGGTGGCCTTTCGCTGGACCGAATTCACCGGCGGCGAAAACGGCCTGGGCGGCATCACGCGGCCGCGACTGGCCGGCCTGTCGTTCGAGAGCGCCGCGGCCTACTACGCGCTGGTCGCGGGTGTGGCGATGGCCGCGCTGCTGGCGCTGTGGCGCTTTCACCGCTCGCCGCTGGGCAGCGTGCTGGTGGCGATCCGCGAGAACGAACAGCGCGCGCGCTTCATCGGCTATCCCACGAACCGCGTCAAGCTCACCGCCTTCGTTTTCTCGGCCGGCCTGACCGGGCTGGCCGGCATGCTGCTGGCCTTCAACAACCGCATGACATCGGCCGAGCCGATCTCGGTCGCCTTTTCAGGCGAGCTGCTGGCCATGGTGGTGATCGGCGGCATGCGCTCGTTCCTCGGGCCCGCACTGGGCGCATTGTTCTTCGTCATCTTTCGCGACTCGCTGTCCCGGTTGACCGAAGACTGGCTGCTCTACTTCGGCCTGCTGTTCGTGGCCTTCATCGTCTTCTCGCCGACCGGCCTGGTGGGCCTGTACGAGCGCGATTGCCGCGCGCTGGCGCAAACCCGCTGCGGGCGAGGCCGCGATGGCACAACGCCTGGCCGGCACGGTCACCCTGCCCGCGTTCCTGCGCCCACCGCTCCATAGCAGCGATGCGATCCTCGAGGCTCGCGGGCTGGCCAAGCATTTCGGCGGCATCCACGCCGTCAAGGAGATGTCGCTGCGCCTGCGCGACCGCAGCCTGCACGCACTGATAGGCCCCAACGGTGCGGGCAAGACGACGGCCTTCAACCTGATCTCGGGCCTGTTCGCGCCCGACCGCGGCACGGTCACCCTGGCCGGCCAGGCCATCGCCGGCCACAGCCCGGAGCAGATCACGCTGGCCGGCGTCGGCCGCTCGTTCCAGATCACCAACCTGTTCGCCTCGCTGTCGGTGGCCGAGAACGTGCGCCTGGCCGTGCAGGCGCGCCACCCGCTGCGCTACGCGGTCTGGACCGACGCGGCATCGCTGGCCGACGTCAACCGCGACACGGGCGAAGTGATGCGCACCATGGGCCTGGCCGGCATGGAAGCCGCACCGGCAGCCTCGCTGTCCTACGGCGGCCAGCGCCTGCTCGGACATGGCCCTGGCCCTGGCCACCCGCCCGCGCGTGCTGTTGCTCGACGAGCCGCTGGCCGGCCTGGCCGCGGCCGAACGCGAACGCGTCGGTCATCTGATCAAGGGCATCTCGGCCGAGCTGCCGGTGCTGCTGGTCGAACACGACATCGACCGCGTCTTCGCCCTGGCCGATGCGGTGACGGTGATGAACGACGGCGAGGTGCTGGTCGACGGCAGCGTGGCCGACGCACGCGATTCGCCGCAAGTGCAGGCCGTCTACATCGGCGCCGGCTCGCACGCCCTGGCCGAGCGCGAACGGCCGAGCGCAGCGCGCACCAGCACCTTGCTCACGCTCGACGGGGTGAACACCTTTTACGGCAAGAGCCACATCCTGCGCGACGTCAGCTTCGCGATCCACGACAACGAGATCGTGGCCCTGCTCGGTCGCAACGGCGCGGGCAAATCGACGCTGCTGAAAACCGTGATCGGTGTGGCCGCGCCGGCCAGCGGCCGCATCACGCTCGGCGACGAAGCCCTGGCGCGGCGCCCGGCCGCCGAGATCGCGCGCCGCGGCGTGGCCTACGTGCCGCAGGGCCGCGGCCTGTTCGCCGGCATGTCGGTGGCCGAGAACATGGAGCTCGGGCGCCTGAAGCGGCGCAACCACGCCGGCATGCACTGGGACGAAGAGAAGATCTTCGCCTTCTTCCCACGCATCAAGCAGCGCTGGCGCTCGCCGGCCGATTACCTGTCGGGCGGCGAACAGCAGATGGTGGCGGTGGCGCGTGCGCTGTCGGGCGACACCCGCGTGCTGCTGCTCGACGAGCCGTTCGAGGGCCTGGCGCCGGCCATCGTCGAAGAGCTGTTCGAGGCCTTCGACAAGCTGCGCCACGAGGTCGCGATCCTGATCGTCGACCACCACCTGGACCTGGCGCTGGCGCTGTCGGACCGCACCGTGGCGCTGGAGCGCGGCGAGATCATCCATGTCGGCCCCTCGGCCGCGCTGTCGCGCGACCTCGAACTGCGACGCAAGGTTTTATGGCTCTAACAAGGCAGACCTCATGACCGCCTCGACGCAAACCGTCGCCATCATCGGCGCTGGCCTGATCGGCCGCTCCTGGGCCAACGTCTTCGCGCGCGCCGGCTGGTCGGTGCAGGTGTGGGATCCGAGCGCGGCGCAGCGCGAGGCCGCGAAGGCGCTGATCGCGCAGTCGCTGCACGAGCTGCAAGCTCATGGCCTGGTGCAGGATGCAGCAGCCGCAGCCGCGCGCGTGCAAGTGGTGGCCACGCTCGAGGCCGCGGTGCAGGGCGCCGACTACGTGCAGGAAAGCGGCCCCGAAACGCTGGAGGTCAAGCGCGAAACCTTTGCCGCACTCGACGCCGCCGCGCCGGCCTCTTGCGTGCTGGCCTCGTCGACTTCGGCCATCGTCGCCTCGCTGTTCACCGAGGGGCTGGCCGGCCGCGCGCGCTGCATCGTCGCGCACCCGGTGAACCCGCCGCACCTGGCGCCGGTGGTCGAGTTATGCGGCGCGCCGTGGACCAGCGACGCGACCAAGGCGCGGGCGCGCGAGGTGATGCAGCAGGTCGGCCAGGTGCCCATCGACGTCAAGCGCGAGGTCGACGGCTTCGTCCTCAACCGCCTGCAGGTCGCGCTGCTGAGCGAGGCCTTTCGGCTGGTGCAGGACGGCGTGGTCAGCCCGCAAGACCTGGACCAGACCATTTGCCACGGCCTGGGCCTGCGCTGGGCCTTCATGGGCCCGTTCGAGACCATCGAGCTCAATGCGCCGGGCGGCATCGCCGACTACTGCGAGCGCTACGTGCCCTGGTTTCGCCGCTACATGGCCGACCTGCCGTCGCCGCAGGTGTGGGACGACGCAGCGTGGCGCACCGCGGCCGCCGCCTGGGGCCCGGCACCGGATACGAGTACGGTGGCCAAGAAGAGCCTGTGGCGCAACGAGCGCCTGGCCGCACTGGCCGCGCACAAACGCGGGCAAAAACCCTGGCAGGATTCGTGACCCAAGGAGCAATGTGATGGCCAACCCCAAGAGCAAGCCGCGCAAGGTGATGATCACCTGCGCCGTCACCGGCGCGATCCACACGCCGACCATGTCGCCGTACCTGCCGATCAGCGCCGACGAGATCGCCGAGGCGGCGCTGGGCGCGGCCGAGGCCGGCGCCGCGCTGGTGCACCTGCATGCGCGCGACCCGCGCGACGGCCGGCCCGACCAACGGCCCGAGGCCTTTGCGCCGTTTCTGACGCGCATCAAGCAGGCCAGCAACGTGGTCATCAACATCACCACCGGCGGCGCGCCGACGATGAGCGTCGAAGAGCGCCTCAAGCCCTGCGCGCACTTCAAACCCGAGGTGGCGTCGCTGAACATGGGCTCGATGAACTTCGGCCTGTTCCCGATGCTGGCGCGCTTCAAGGACTTCAAGTTCGACTGGGAACGGCCGTACCTGGAAGGTTCCGACGAGCGCATCTTCAAGAACACCTTCGCCGACATCGCCAACATCCTCTCCACCTGCGCGGCCAACCAGACGCGCTTCGAGATCGAGTGCTACGACATCGGCCACCTCTACACGCTGCGCCACTTCGCCGACCGCGGCCTGGTGAAACCTCCGTTCTTCATCCAGTCGGTGTTCGGCATCCTGGGCGGCATCGGCCCGCACCCCGAAGACGTGGCCCACATGAAGCGCACGGCGGACCGGCTGTTCGGCGACCAATACCAGTGGAGCGTGCTCGGCGCCGGCCGCAACCAGCTGCCGATCGCCACGCAATCGGTGGCCCTGGGCGGCAATGTGCGCGTCGGCCTGGAAGACTCGCTGTGGATCGGTTCCGGCCGCCTGGCCGAGAGCAACGCCCAGCAGGTGCGCGCCGTGCGCCAGATCATCGAAGGCCTGGGCCTGGAGGTGGCGAGCCCCGACGAAGCGCGCGAGATGCTGCAGCTCAAGGGCCGGAGCAAGGTCAATTTCTAGGCCCCTGCACCGGCCGGCGGGCCAGCGCCGCCGCATTGAGCGGCCGCGCGATATCCGTTAGGCTGCGGCGGCAACTCGTGCCGCCGCGCGCAACGAAGGAACACCATGGATTCCGACAAGAACCCCAGGCCGATCTACCGCTCGCTGTACTTCCAGGTCGTCACGGCCATCGTCATCGGCGTGCTGCTGGGTCACTTCGCGCCGCAGACCGGCGAGGCGATGAAGCCGCTCGGCGACGGCTTCATCAAGCTGATCAAGATGATCATCGCGCCGATCATCTTCTGCACCGTGGTGGTCGGCATCGCCGGCATGGAGGACATGAAGAAGGTCGGCAAGACCGGCGGCCTGGCGCTGCTGTACTTCGAGATCGTCAGCAGCGTGGCCCTGGTGGTCGGCCTGGTGATCATCAACCTGTTGCAGCCCGGCACCGGCATGAACGTCGACGCCAGCGCACTCGACACCAAGAGCGTCGCCGCCTACACCGGCCCCGGCAAGATGCAGGGCACGGTGGACTTCCTGCTCAACGTCATTCCGAGCACCGTGGTCGACGCCTTCGCCAAGGGCGAGATCCTGCAGGTGCTGCTGTTCTCGGTGATGTTCGGCTTCGCACTGCACAAGTTCGGCGGCCGCGGCACGCTGGTGTTCGACGTGATCGAGAAAGGCTCGCACGTGCTGTTCTCGATCGTCGGCATCATCATGCGGGTGGCCCCGCTCGGCGCCTTCGGCGCGATGGCCTTCACGATCGGCAAGTACGGCCTGGGCTCGCTGCTGTCGCTGGGCAAGCTGATGGGCACCTTCTATGCCACCTGCCTGTTCTTCATCTTCGTCGTGCTCGGCCTGATCGCCCGCTTCCACGGCTTTTCGGTCTGGAAGCTGATCAAGTACATCAAGGAAGAGTTGCTGATCGTGCTCGGCACCTCGAGCAGCGAATCGGTGCTGCCGCGCATGATGGTCAAGATGGAAAACCTGGGCGCGAAGAAGTCGGTGGTCGGCCTGGTGATCCCGACCGGTTATTCGTTCAACCTCGACGGCACCTCGATCTACCTGACGATGGCCGCCGTGTTCATCGCACAGGCCACCAACACCCCGATGACGCTGACGCAGCAGCTCACCCTGCTGGCCGTGTTGCTGTTGACCTCCAAGGGCGCGGCGGGCGTCACCGGCAGCGGCTTCATCGTGCTGGCGGCGACGCTGTCTGCGGTGGGCGGCGTGCCGGTCGCCGGGCTGGCCTTGATCCTCGGCATCGACCGCTTCATGTCCGAAGCGCGGGCGCTGACCAACCTGATCGGCAACGGCGTGGCGACCTTGGTGGTTGCAAAGTGGACCGGCGACCTCGATACCGAGCGGCTGCGCCGGCAACTCGACCAGGAGACCGACGCCGAAGCCGACGAGCCCGAGGCCGTGCTCGACGTGGTCGAACAACACATGCCCGTGTCGGCACCACGGTGAACAAGGGCGTGGCCCGGCGGGGACCAGGGCGCGGCAGGGCGCCTGCCATCCGCGGCCGCTATCGGTGATGCGAGTCGGGTTCGCCGGGCTGCCGTGAACACGCTGTCGCTGCCCAGTGGCGTCGCGATCCCGAAGCTCGGCCTGGGTACCTGGCGCATGGGCGAGTCGAGTGCCGCCCGCGCGGCCGAGTTGGCGGCCGTGCGCGGCGCCATCGAGATCGGATATCGCCTGTTCGACACGGCCGAGATGTACGGTGAGGGCGGCGCCGAGGAAGTGCTCGGGCAGGCGATCGCCGAGGCGCTGCGCGCCGGCGATGTGCGTCGCGACGAGTTGTTCGTCGTCAGCAAGGTCTATCCGCACCACGCCAGCCGCAAGGGCACGGCTGAAGCCTGCGAGCGCAGCCGCAGGCGCCTGGGCCTGGACCGGATCGACCTGTACCTGCTGCATTGGCGCGGCGAGCATGCATTGGCCGACACGGTGGCGGCGATGCACGATCTGTTGCAAGGCGGGCACATCGGCCATTGGGGCGTGAGCAACTTCGATCTCGCCGACATGGTCGAGTTGTCGGCCGTCGCCAACGATTGCGCGCTCAACCAGGTCTACTTTTCGCTCGGGCAGCGCGGCCCGGAGTTCAGCCTCCTGCCCTGGTTGCGCAGGCATACCATCCCGTTGATGGCCTACAGCCCGATCGACCAGGGCGGCCTGGCGCGGCACCAGGCCTTGAGCGCCATCGGCGCGCCGCTGGGTTTGACGCCCGCGCAACTGGCGCTGGCCTGGGTGCTGGCGCAGGCCGGGGTGGTCGCGATTGCCAAGGCAGTCCAGGCGCAGCACCTGCGCGACAACTTCGCCGCCGCCGAGCTGAGCTTGAGCGCCGAGGCCTTGCGCCGGCTCGATGCGCTGTTCCCGCCGCCGCGGCGCAAGACCGCCCTGGCCATGACCTGACAATGCACCGATGAGCCAAGAGCATGCCGCGGACTCCCGCTACGCCTGGACCCGCCTGGGCGTCACGCTGGCGCTGATGACCATAGGCAGCGGCGCGATGTACATCGTGGCCGTGGTCCTGCCCACGGTGCAGGCCGAATTCGGCGTCGCGCGCGCCGACGCCTCGCTGCCCTACACGCTGCTGATGATCGGCTTTGGCATCGGCGGCATCGCGATGGGCCGCCTGGCCGATCGATTCGGCGTCATGCTGCCGGTGCTGATCGGCGCCGCCGGCCTGGGCGCGGGCTTCATCACCGCCGGCTTGTCGGGCAGCCTGATGGTCTTTGCGCTGGCGCACGGCCTGCTGCTCGGCCTGTGCGGCAGCTCGGCCACCTTCGCCCCGCTGGTGGCCGACACCTCGCTGTGGTTCGTGCGCCGGCGCGGCATCGCCGTGGCGATATGCGCCAGCGGCAACTATGTGGCCGGTGCCTTCTGGCCGCCGGTCGTGCAGCATTTCGTCGACGCGGTCGGTTGGCGCAACACCTACATCGGGCTGGGCATCTTCTGCGCCGTGACGCTGCCGCTGCTGGCGCTGCTGATGCGGCCGCGGCCGCCGGTGGCGGTGCATGCGCCGGCACGGCACGTCAGCGCCGCCACCCCGTCGACACGGCCGTTCGGCCTCGGCCTGAACCAGGCCCAGGCCCTGCTCTGCGTGGCCGGGGTGGCCTGTTGCGTGGCCATGTCCATGCCCCAGGTGCACATCGTGGCCTACTGCGGCGACCTCGGCTACGGCGCGGCGCGCGGCGCGCAGATGCTGTCGCTGATGCTGGCCTGCGGCATCGTCAGCCGCCTGGTGTCGGGCCTGATCTGCGACCGCATCGGCGGCCTGCGCACGCTATTGCTGGGCTCGGTGCTGCAGGGCCTGGCGCTGCTGCTGTTCCTGCCCTTCGACGGCCTGGTGTCGCTGTATCTGATCTCGGCCCTGTTCGGGCTGTTCCAGGGCGGCATCGTGCCCAGCTACGCCATCATCGTGCGCGAGTACTTTCCACCCGCCGAGGCCGGTGCCCGCGTCGGCACGGTGCTGATGGCCACGCTGTTCGGCATGGCCCTGGGCGGCTGGGTATCGGGCAAGGTGTTCGACCTCACCGGCTCGTACCACGCTGCCTTCCTCAACGGCATCGCCTGGAACCTGCTCAACCTGACGATCGCGCTCTCGCTGCTCTGGCGCGTGCGCGCCCAGCGTCTGCTGCAGGCCGCCTGAACCTAGTGGCGTACCGCGCGCAAGGTGTCGCAGAGCAGGTCCAGCCGATCGAGGTCGGCCGGCACCAGTTCACCGGCGCGCAGTTGCGCCGCGCGGGCGATCGCGTGCAGGCGGAAGAAGAGCTCGTCTTCGACCGCCTCGACCTCGGCCATGTCTTGCGGCTGCACGTCTTGGCTGCACCATAGGCCGCTGGCGTACCAGCCGGCGCGCAGGCGGCCGAGCAGGTGTTGCGCCAGGCCCAGGGCCGATTGCAATGCCGGCGACCCGGCGGCCACCATCAGCGCATCGGCCCGGTAGATCGAACTCTGCAACGCCGTCTCCAGGCGTGTCAGGCGCGATTGCACCTCCGCCGCACTGAGCTGCGCCTGCGCCGCGGGTTGGCCATGCACCGCCGCCGCGATGCGGCCGACCCAGGTCAGGTCGAACTCGCCCGGTACCACGCGCAGCGCGATGCTCACCCGCGACAACTCGGGCCGCTCGCTGCGCAACACTGCCAGCGAGGCCTCGGTGACGGCCAGCATGCGCCCCAGCGGCGAGACGGTGTCGCGCTGCAGGGCATGCGGGTAACCCGAGCCGTCCAGGCGCTCGTGATGCTCGGCGACGGCACGCGCCAGCGGCGCGGGGTAATTGGTCAATTGCGTGATCAACAACTGGCCCACATGCGGGTGCACGACCAGGTGGCGGTAGCTCTGCACATCGAGCATGCGATCGGCATCGGCCTCGCCGCAGTGCGGGTCGATGTACATCTCGCCCAGGTCGTGCAGCAGGCCGGCCAGCATGGCCAGGCGCAACTCGGCCGTGCCGCCGCCATGGCCGAGCATCAAGGCGCCGGCCAGGGCCATCGCCTGTACCGCATGGTCGAACGACTCCGGATGCGAGGCCTGGCCGGCGCTGAGCAGCAACTGGCCCACCGGGTGCAGCGGCAGGTGAGCCACCTCCTGCACGATCTTGGCCGCGTACGGCCGCAGCAGCGCGGCCAGCGGCGTGTCGCGTTCGACCAGCGCCTGCGCGCACAACACCAGGGCCTGCGGCGTGACGCCGTCCTCGACCATCAGGCAGGCCTCCAGCGGCTCGCGCAGGCGGCGGTCGAGCAGTTTTCTTTGCAGCGCGCTGGACACCGGCTGGTCGCGCGCCCACAGCAGGGTGCCCGAGATCTCGAAGATGTCGCGCGCAGCGATGATGCTCTTGGTCTGGCTGGCCTCGAGGATCGTGGCCAGGGCATGCGGGTTGGCGGTCGAAAAGGCGGTGTTGCGGGCGGCTGCGTTCATGGACTACTCCGGCGTGTCGGTCTCTCATGGCCTATCGGCCGTTAACGCACCGCACTTGAGCGCCGCCGGTTACAGGTCGAAACAATGCCGCGATGCGCTGCGCCGCCCGACCGTCACTTGATCCCGGCGCGCATGAAGCTCTGCACGAACTGGCGCTGAAAGAGCAGGAAGGCGACCAGCAGCGGGGCCGAGCTCATCAGCGTGGCCGCGGTGATGACCGACCAGTCGATGCCCTGGTCGGTCGACGAGAAGACCTGCAGGCCGACCGTCAGCGGCCGCGCGCCGACGGTGTTGGTGATGATCAGCGGCCAGAGAAAGTTGTTCCAGTGAAAGCTGACCGAGACCAGGGCGAACGCGGTGTAGACCGGGCGCGCCAGCGGCACGTAAACCCGCCACAGGATCTGCAGCCCGCTCGCACCCTCGACACGCGCGGCTTCGTCGAGCTCCTTGGGGATGCCCATGAAGGTCTGGCGCAGCAGGAAGATCGCGAACGCCGAGGCGAAGTAGGGCAGGCCTATGGCCAGCAGCGAATCGACCAGGCCCAGGCGCGACATGGTCTTGTAGTTCTCGACCAGCAGGATGTCGGGCATGACCATCAGCTGCACCAGCACCAGTGCGAACAGCAGCTTCTTGCCGGCGAACTCGTAGCGCGCGAAGGCGTACGCCGCCAAGGTGCTCAGCACCAGCTGGCAGGCCAGGATCATGGCCACCAGCAGCGCGGTGTTGAGAAAGTAGCGCGCGAACGGCGCCGCGGCCCAGGCGCGCGCGAAGTTGTCCAGCGTCAGCGGTGCCAGGGGCACGAAGCGGGTCGAGAACTCGGTCGGGTGGAACGCCGTCCAGACCGCATAGGCCAGCGGCAGGATCCAGAGCAGCGCCAGCAGCCAGGCGGCAATGGTGTCGAGCCAGCCCGGGTCGTTATAAACCAGGCGTGTGGTGGTCGTGGCGGCACTCACTTGTAGTGCACCTTGCGGTCGAGGATGAAGAACTGCAGCAGCGCGACCGTGGCCAGCACGGCCAGCAGCACCACCGTCAGCGCCGCGGCGTAGCCGCTGTCCCAGTAGCGAAAGCCGACTTCGTAGAGGTGGAACAGCAGCAGCGTGGACGCGTTGTCGGGCCCGCCGCGTGTCAGCACCACGATATGGTCGACCATGCGCACGGCGTTGATGACGGCGTTGACCATCACGAACAGCGTGGTCGGCATCAGCAGCGGCCATTGCACGCGGCGAAAGAAATACCAGCGCGACGCGCCTTCGATGGCCGCGGCCTCGCGCAGGCTGGGGTTGAGGCTTTGCAGCGCAGCCAGGTAGAAGATCATGAAGAAGCCCGCCTCCTTCCACACTGCCACCACGGTCACGGCGCCGAGCGCGGTACGCTGGTCACCGAGCCAGTTCTGCGACGGCAGGCCGAAGGCGCCGGTGATCTGCTCCAGCAGGCCGTAGCCCGGGGTGTAGAAGAAGAGCCAGATATTGGCCACCGCCACCATCGGCAACACGGTGGGCGTGAAGTAGGCCATGCGCAGGAAGCCGCGCCCGGCGATGCGCTCGTTGACCCACAGCGCCATCAGCAGCGCCAGGCCGATCGAGCAGGGAATGGTGGCCAGCGCGAACCACAGGTTGTTCGTCAGCGCCTTCCAGAACACCGCATCGCCGACCATCTGCTGGTAGTTCTCCAGCCCGACCCACACGCCCGGGCGCGAGCCCTTGGGCGTGGAGTAGAAGCTGTCGATCAGCGTGGCGACGGCCGGGATATGCGTGAACGCCAGCAGCAGCACGAAGGCCGGCAGCAGCAGCAGGTAGGCGTGCAGCGCCCTGCTGCCCGGCTGGCGTTGGCTCATCGGCGCCGCCAGGCGGTCACTTGTAGGAACGCAGCAGGCGATCGGCCTCGGCCTGGGCGTCTTTCATCGCCTGCGCCGCGGTCTTGGTGCCGGTGAGTGCAGCCTGCAGGCCATCGTTCAGCGCCTTGGTCACGCGCTGGTTGTCGTGGGTCGAGAACTCGGCCAGCGCAAAGGGCAGCTGGTCACGCGCCACCAGCGCCGGCGGGAAATCGGCGCCGTACTTCTTCAACGCCGCGGTGGCGTAGGCCGCCTCGCTGATCGCGACGTAGCCGGTGTCCATGCTCCACTTGGCGGCGCGCTCGGGCTGGGTCATCCACTTGGCGAACTTGAATGCCGCCTCCTGCTGCGCTGGTGTGGCCTTCTTGAAGATGTAGAAATTGCCGCCGCCGGTGGGTGAACCACGGCGCTTGGCCGCCGGCAGCATGGCCACGCCGAAATCGAACTTGGCGTTCGTGCGCACGTTGGTCAGGTTGCCGGTGGTGGTCCACATCATGGCCACCTTCTTCTCGAAGAAGTCCTTCGGCGTGGTGCCCCACTCGACGATGCCGCTCGGGTGCACACCCTGCTTGGTCAGGTCGATCCAGTACTGCAGGGCCTCGATCACGCCCGGGTCGTCGAACTTGACCGCGTTGCCGGCATCGTTGGCCATGGCCACGCCGTTCTCGATCGCCAGGCCCTGGAACAACCAGTACGGGAAGCCGCTCGACGGGATCTGCACGCCGAACTGCGTGACTTTGCCCGAAGCGTCCTTGATGGTCAGCCTCTTCGCCGCCTCGGCCATCTCGGCCCAGGTCGCGGGCGGTTTGTTCGGGTCCAGCCCGGCGGCCTTGAACAACTCCTTGTTGTAGTACAGCACGATGGTCGAGCGCTGGAACGGCACGCCCCAGGTCTTGCCGCCGCTCTGGCTATTGAGCATGAAGGCCTTGTAGAAGCCGGCCAGCCAGGCCTTGTCGTCGGCAGTCTTGACGAAGTTGTCGATCGGCACGATCGCGTCCTCGTCGATCAGCGTGAACATGTCGGTGGACAGCAGCACCGAAGTCACCGGCGGGCTGCCCGACTTGTGCGCCGTGAGGGCCTTGACGATGGTGTCCTGGTAGCTGCCGGCATAGATCGGCGTGACCTTGATGCCGGGGTTCTCCTTGCCGAAGTCGGCGGCGTAATCGTCGATCAGCTTGGTGATGGGCCCGCCCACCGCGACCGGGTAGAAGAACGAGATTTCGGTCGGTGCCTGTGCCGCTGCGCCGAACGCAGCGCCGGCCAGCGCCGCCGCGGCCAACAGGCGGTTGAAGCTCAATATTTGCATGGTCTGTGGTCTCCGTCGGTGGTGAATATGGCGTCAAGCGACGCGGCTGCCCTGTGAATCGAAGAAATGTTCGGCCTGCGCCGGCCAGCCCAGCGTGACCTGCGCACCGGCCGCCAGCTCGGTCTTGCCTTCGGCGCGCACGGTGATCTGCTCGCTGCCCACTGCACAGCGCAACACCAGGTCCGCGCCCAGGTATTCGAGGCTTTGCACGGTGGCTGGCACCGCACCGCCCAGCGCCACCGACTCGGGCCGGATGCCCAGGGTGCTGGCGGCTTGACCGACCGTGATGCTGCTGCCGGCGATGCGGCCCTGCTCCAGGCGCAGCAAATTCATGGCCGGCGTGCCGATGAAGCGCGCGGCGAAGAGGGTGGCCGGCCTGGCGTACAAGGCCCGCGGCGACGCGTTTTGCTCGATGCGGCCCCGGTTCAACAGCACCACCTGGTCGGCCATGCTCATGGCTTCGGTCTGGTCGTGCGTGACGTAGACCACCGTCAGCCCCAGGCGCTGCTGCAGCTCGCGCAGCTCGCGGCGCATCTCCTGGCGCAGTTGCGCGTCGAGGTTGGACAGGGGCTCGTCCATCAGGCAGACCCTGGTTTGCGCGACCAGGGCGCGACCCAGCGCAACGCGCTGCTGCTGGCCGCCCGACAGCTGCGAGGGCTTGCGTTCGAGCAAGGCCTGCAGCCCCAGCAGTTCGGCGGTGTGCTGCAGGCGCCGCGCCGCTTCAGTGGCCTCGACCTTACGCACCGAGAGGCCGAAGCTGATGTTGTCGGCCACGCTCAAGTGCGGGAACAGGGCGTAGTTCTGGAACACCATGGCGATGCCGCGCCGGGCCGGTGGCTGGTGCGTGACATCCTTGCCGTCGACGAACACCTGGCCCGCGCTGGCCGACTCCAGGCCCGCGATGATGCGCAGCGTGGTGGATTTGCCGCAGCCCGAGGGGCCGAGCAGGACGCAGAACGTTCCGGGTTCTATCGTCAGATCGATGTTATCGAGCGCCTTGGTGTCGCCCCACTGCTTCGAGACATTCACCAACTGGATCGACGGCATGGCGGCAGGGTAGTCTGGATCGATGACGGTTTGACGGATCGAGTATCCCGGCCTCACGCATGCCTGACAACAAGGGTGTGTGCTGACAAATCTCAATCGCCGCCTGCCGTCGGGCAACAATTCAGCAAAGCGCGGGTCGGACGATCCGATCCTCGAACCGAAGCTCATAGCGGTTCGCACTGGAGCCCGCCCATGAAACAAAGCCTCTCGCTGATGGCCGCCGGTGTCGCGGTACTGGCCTGCCTGGTGGCCCCGGCCTGGGGCCAGGAACGTCAGGAGCGTCGCGGGCCGGCGGCCCCGCGTGCGCAACCACACCTGCAGCTCGACCAGCGTTACCACCACGACCACTATTACCCGCAACGCGGCTATGCGGTCGGTGCGCTGCCCGGCGGCAGCGTCAGCATTGCGTTCGGCGGCGGCAACTACTTCTTCCACGGCGGCGTCTGGTTCCGCCCGTATGGCGGCCGCTTTGTCGTCGTCCTGCCACCGGTCGGCATCGTCGTGCCGCTGCTGCCTGCCGCCTATGTCACGCTGTGGATAGGCGGCGCGCCGTATTACTACGCCAATGGCGCCTACTACGCGCCCGTGCCCGGTGGCTACAGCGTGGTCACCCCACCGCCCGGCGCCGACGCGGCGCAGCCGGTACCGGTGGCGCCCCCGGCCAAGGCGCCGCCCGACCCGATCATCTACCCACGCAGCGGCCAGAGCCCGGCACAGACCGAAGCCGACCGGCAGGACTGCAACCGCTGGGCGACCACGCAACCCACCGCACTCGGCGACCGCGAAGTCTTCCAGCGTGCCGTTGCCGCCTGCATGGACGGACGCGGTTATACGGTGCGCTGATCCGCCGCACGGGGTCGCTGCCGCGGCCTCGCCCGCCGGGGCGCGCAGACGCGGGCCGCAGCGCGGTTACTCGGGCAAAGTCTCACCCGAGCCGCCGACCTCCTTGGGCATGTCCTTGAACTTGGGCAGGCCGTCGCGCACGTGCAGCACCGTTTCGGCGTAGTTGACGTGGAACGCCGGCTTGAATTCCAGCCCCGGCAGCATGGCCGCATAGACATCGGTCAAGCCCATGCCCGGATGCTCGGTAAACAAGTGTCCGCCGCAGCTCTTGCACCACTTGCGATAGCTGTTGGGCGTCAGGTTGAAGGTGCCGATCTTGTCGGCGCCCGCAGTGACCTTCACCGCGTCGGGCTTCCACAGCGTGAACGCGTTGACCGGGCCGGCCGACCAGTGTCGGCACGAATTGCAGTGGCAGTAGCCCATCACCTCGGGCGCGCCGGTCGCGCTCAGCTTTACGCTGCCGCAGAAGCAGCCTCCTGCATAGTTCGCCATGTCGGCTCCTTGACAACGCCAGCGGATAGCGACCGATCCGTCAGCAACGGGTGAATGGGTGCAGGCAAACGCCAGGCAGCGGATCGCCGCGCCGCCAAGTGAGCCGGCGTTGTAGCACGGACAGCCGCAGGCTGTTGGCCGCCGCGCCGGCAATCTGCGGGCTTGCCCGCAAGCGCGGCCTGGCGCCGGCGACCCATAATCGGTGCGATGGCCACCCTGCCCGCGCGCCGATGACAAGCCCTGACGCAGACGTTTCGCCCGCCGGGCGCAGCGACATCGCGCACCACCTGCACCCCTACACCCAGCTGCGCCAGTTCGAGCGCGAGGGGCCCTTGGTGATCGTGCGCGGCGACGGCGTGTTCGTGGTCGACGAGCATGGCAATCGCTACCTCGAGGGCATGGCCGGGCTGTGGTGCGCCTCGCTCGGTTTTTCCGAGCCGCGGCTGGCGGCGGCGGCCGAGCGGCAGATGCGCCTGCTGCCCTACTACCACTCGTTCTCGGGCAAGGTGCCCGGGCCGGTGACCGAACTGGTGGCCCAGTTGATGGCCTGGGCGCCGACGCCGGCCTTGAAGGCCGGCCGCGTGCTGTTCGCCAACTCGGGCTCGGAATCGAACGACACGGCGTTCAAGCTCGTGCGCTACTACAACAACGCACGTGGCCGACCGCTGAAGAAGAAGATCATCGCCCGCCACAAGGGCTACCACGGTGTCACCGCGGCCGCGGCCTCGATGTCGGGGCTGGCCACCATGCACCAGCATTTCGACCTGCCGCTGCCGGGCATCCTGCGCGTCGGCGGCACCGCACTTCTACGGCAATGGCCTGGCCGGCGAAACCGAGGCCCAGTTCGTCGACCGCCTGGCGCGCGAACTCGAGGCCTTGATCGCCAAGGAAGGCGCCGACACCATCGCCGCCTTCATCGCCGAGCCGGTGCAGGGCGCGGGCGGCGTGATCGTCCCGCCGGCGGGTTATTTCGAGCGCGTGCAGGCCATCCTGAAGCGCCACGACATCCTGTTCCTGGTCGACGAAGTCATCACCGGCTTCGGCCGCCTCGGCCAGCCCTTCGGCACGCAGGTCTTCGGCCTCGAGCCCGACATGCTGACGGTGGCCAAGATGCTGACCTCGGCCTATGTGCCGATGTCGGCGCTCTATGTGTCGGAGGCGATCTACCAGGTGGTGGCCGATGCCAGTGCCGCGATCGGCACCTTCGGCCATGGCTACACCTACAGCGGCCATCCGCTGGCCTGCGCGGTGGCGCTGGAGACGCTGCGCATTTACGAGGCCGACGATGTCATCGGCCATGTACGCGAGGTCGCGCCGCGCCTGCAGGCCGGCCTGCAGCGGTTCGCCGGCCACCCCATCGTCGGCCAGGCACGCGGGCTGGGCCTGATCGGCGCCATCGAACTGGCCGAGGACCCGGCCGCGCGCAAGCCCTTCGATGCGCAGCGCGGCGTCGGCGCCTATTTCGTGCGCCGGGCGCAGGCCCATGGGCTGATCGTGCGTGTGCTCGGCGGCGACGTGATCGCCTTCTCGCCGCCGCTGATCATCAGCGAAGCCGAGATCGCTTTCATGCTCGAACGCACCGAACGCGCACTGGCCGACACCCTGGCCTGGGTGCGCAACGCGACCTGAAGCAGCCATGGCCCTGATCGAGTTCGATCACCTGCGCAAGGTCTACGCGGGCAGCACGGTGCCGGCGGTGGACGACCTCAACCTGCATGTGCAGGCCGGAGAATTCATCACCCTGCTCGGGCCCTCGGGCTCGGGCAAGACCACGACCCTGATGCTGCTGGCCGGCTTCGAGGCGCCGACCTCGGGCGCGATCCGCCTCGACGGGCGGCCGATCGAGACCCTGCCGCCGCACCAGCGCGGCATGGGCGTGGTGTTCCAGAGCTACTCCTTGTTCCCGCACATGACGGTGGCGCAAAACGTGGCCTTCCCGCTGTCGGTGCGCAAGACGAGCGCGGCGACGATTCGCGACAAGGTGAGTACCGCGCTGGCCAAGGTGCAGTTGCAGCACCTGGCCGAACGCAAGCCGCAGCAGCTCTCTGGCGGGCAGCAGCAACGCGTGGCGCTGGCGCGTGCCCTGGTGTTCGAGCCGCGCGTGGTGCTGATGGACGAGCCGCTGTCGGCACTCGACAAGAAGCTGCGCGAGGAGATGCAGCTCGAGATCCGGCGTCTGCACCGCGAGCTGGGTGTGACCATGGTCTACGTCACGCACGACCAATCCGAGGCCATGACGCTGTCGGACCGCGTGGCCGTGTTCAACCACGGGCGCATCGAGCAGCTGGCCTCGCCGCAGCAACTCTACGACGCGCCGGCCAACCCCTTCGTCGCCGGCTTCGTCGGCGACAACAACATGCTCGGCCGGCCACGCCGAGGCCAGCGCGGTGCTGCGCCTGGCCGACGGCGCCTGCCTGCACGGCCGCGCCGTCGGCAGCCTGGCGGCCGGCGGCGCGGCCACGCTGTGCGTGCGGCCCGAACACTTGCGTGTGGCCGTTGATGCAGATCAAGGCGAAGCCGGCAACCGCCTGGATGCCACCCTGGTCGACGCCATCCATCAGGGTGATCATTGGCGGCTGGTGGTTCGCCTGCGCGGCTCGGGCACCACCTGGTTCGCCAAGCTCGCACCGGGCGCGATGCCGCGCGGCGTGGTGCCGGGGCAGGAGCTGCCACTGGCCTTCGACCGCGACAATGCCTGGCTGTTTGCTGCCTGAGTGCGGCCAGACCGATCCCTACCCGTTCAACCAAGGAGACGACGATGAAACGCAAGTTGTTCAGCACCCTGGCCGCAGCCGCGGCCCTCGCCCTGGCCGCCGGTGCCGCATCGGCCCAGCACGACCTGACCGTCGTGTCCTGGGGCGGTGCCTATCAGGACGGCCAGAAGGAAGTTTTCTTCAAGCCCTTCAATGCCCAGGGCACCAAGTTGGTCGACGAAGCCTGGGACGGCGGCCTGGGCGTGCTGCGCACCAAGATCAAGGGCGGCAACAACAACTGGGACGTGGTCCAGGTCGAGGCCGACGAGTTGGAGGTCGGCTGCGACGAGGGCCTGTACGAAAAGCTCGACGTGGCCAAGATCGGCGGCGCCGCGCGCTACCTGCCCGGCACCGTGCACGCCTGCGGCGTGGGCGCCATCATCTACAACCTGGTGCTGGCCTACGACGGCGACAAGACCAAGACCGCGCCCACCGGCTGGGGCGACTTCTTCGACACCAAGAAATTCCCCGGCAAGCGCAGCATCCGCAACGGCGCGAAGTGGAACCTCGAGGTGGCGCTGATCGCCGACGGCGTGCCGAGCAAGGACGTGTACAAGGTGCTGAGCACGCCGGCCGGCGTCGAGCGCGCCTTCAAGAAGCTCGACACCATCAAGAGCGACCTGGTGTTCTGGAAGAGCGGCGCACAACCGCCGCAGATGCTGGCCGCCGGCGACGTGATCTTCACCACGGCCTACAACGGCCGCATCACCGCAGCCAACGAGAAGGACAAGAAGAACTTCAAGATGGTCTGGAAGGACACGCCCTACACGATGGACAGCTGGGTCATCATGAAGGGCACGAGCAACAAGGCCAACGCCGAGAAGCTGGTCGAGTTCCTCGGCCGGCCCGACAACCAGGCCAAGCTGCCGAAGTACGTGCGCTACGGCGTCACCGCCGCCGGCGCGGCGCCCTTGATCGACAAATCGCTGATGGGCGAGCTGCCGACCAACCCGGACAACCTGAAGCAGGCCTTCGCCGAGAACCCGAAGTTCTGGATCGACAACGGCGACAAGCTGGCCGAGCGCTGGACGAAGTGGTCCGGGACCAAGTAAGCCGCTGATGGCACGGCGCGGCATCGGCCTGGCCGCCCCGCTGGCGGCCTTCCTGCTGGTGTTCTTCGTCGTGCCCATCGTCTGGTTGCTGTCGCTGGCGCTGCGCGAGGCCGAGGTGCCGCGCGCGCTGCCGCGCACGCTGGTGGTGCTGTCGGGCTGGCAGGCCGAGCAGCCGCTGCCCGCGCCGCTGTTCGCGGCCTTCAGCACCGACATCGTCGAGGCGCGCGCGGCCAACAGCCTGGCCGACGCCGCGCGGCGCCTGAACTACGAAGTCGGCGGCGTGCGCAGTTCCTTGATGCGCGCGGCGCGCGAAATCTCGGCCGCGCCGCCGGGCAGCGTATTCGATGCCGGCTTCTTCGAAGCCGTCGACCCGGCGCTGGCCAGCCCGGCCTTCTTCGCCGCCGTGCAGCGCGCGCGCGGCCCGCTGTCGGCCTACTACCTGCTGGCCTCGGTCGACCTGGTGCGCAACGCGAAA
This sequence comes from uncultured beta proteobacterium, assembly GCA_963741125.1. GTDB lineage: Bacteria > Pseudomonadota > Gammaproteobacteria > Burkholderiales > Burkholderiaceae_C > CADEEN01. Next base: position 12,800 of record CAVUGY010000027.1, on the reverse strand, counting down.
GGCGACATCGAACGCGCGGCCGAAGCCAACCGCATCTACCTCGATGTGCTGCTGCGCACGCTGAGCATCAGCGCCAGCGTCACGCTGCTGTGCCTGCTGCTGGGCTTCCCGGTGGCGCTGCTGCTGACGCAGGTGAAGGAGCGCACGGCCGACTGGCTGCTGGTGCTGGTGCTGCTGCCGTTCTGGACATCGCTGCTGGTGCGCACCGCGTCGTGGGTGGTGGTGCTGCAAAGGGAAGGCATGGTCAACAGCCTGCTGATGAAGCTCGGCCTGATCGCCGAACCGCTGACCCTGATCTACAACCGCACCGGCGTGCTGGTGGCGATGACCCATGTGCTGCTGCCGTTCATGATCCTGCCGCTGTACACCACGCTGGCCGGCATCCCGCCGCAGTACATGCGCGCGGCCCTCAGCCTGGGCGCGCCGCCGGCCACGGCCTTCGTGCGCGTCTTCCTGCCGCAGGCCGCGCCGGGCGTGGCCGCGGGCTCGCTGATGGTCTTCATCCTCGCGCTGGGCTACTACATCACGCCGGCGCTGGTCGGCGGCGGCTCGGACCAGATGCTGTCCTACTTCGTCGCCACCTATACCACCGACACCGGCAACTGGGGCCTGGCGGCCGCGCTGGGTGTGCTGATGCTGGCCACCACGCTGGCCCTGTATGCCGCGGCGCATCGCCTGTCGGGCGGGCGCGTGATGGCGATGGGATGAACATGTTGCTGCGCTGGCTCTACCGCGCTTACTGCACTGCCGTGCTGGCGTTTCTGCTGGTGCCGATCGCGGCCATCGTGCCCTTGTCGTTTTCCAGCGGCTCGTTCCTGACCTATCCGCTGCCGGGGCTGTCGCTGCGCTGGTATGCCGAGGTGCTGGGCGGCGGCAAATGGCTCACGGCGCTGGCCAACTCGCTGTTCGTCGGCAGCGCCGCCACGGCGCTGTCCGTGGCCCTGGGCACGCTGGCCGCGCTGGGCCTGATGCGCCAGCGCGGGCCGCTGGCCGGCGCACTCAAGCTGCTGATGCTGTCGCCGATGATCGTGCCGGTGATCCTGGTGGCGGTGGGTTCGTATTTCTTCCTCGCCCCGCTGTCGCTGACCAGCAGCTACACCGGGCTGATCCTGGCCCACACCGTGATCGCCGTACCCTTCGTCGTGGTGCCGGTGCTGACTTCGCTGGAAATGCTGGATCCCAACCTGGCCCGCGCCGCCGCGGCCTGCGGCGCCGCACCGGCCACCAGCCTTCTGGCGCGTCACGCTGCCGGCCATCGTGCCGGCGATGGCCTCGGGTGCGCTGTTCGCCTTCGCGGCCTCGTTCGACGACGTGGTGATCGCCCTGCTGATCGCCGGCCCCGAGCAGCGCACGCTGCCGCGAGAAATGTTCTCCGGCCTGCGCGACAGCATCACGCCGGCGCTGACCGCGGTGGCCACGATCATGATCGTGTTCTCGACCGCGTTGTTCCTGCTGATGCAGGCGCTGCAGCGGCGTGCGCGACGAGCAGCTGCGCGCAGGTAATCCTGGATCACGGCCGCGTGGACACGCGGCAAATGTGCGATGGACTCGCTATCGCGTGTCGGCGTCAGCGATCAAACGCGACTTCTGCGCACGAGCGCGGGCTCCAACGGCATCGCCTGCGTCCCACGCATAGCTGCTACCCCATGACCACACATGTCCGACGACTTGGACGAAGCGAACGTCCCCTGCTCGCCCTTCGACAGTCTGCGTCGATAACTTGCCATCCCAGGACAGTGTCAATCGGTGTTGGCCTGGCGCGAGGCGTACGCGAATCATCGACTCGGGAACAGTCATCAGCGCAGTCGCCGCATCCACCGAGACCGGCACCAGGTTGCCGGCGTCAGCCCAACGGTTCCGAACGACATAGACGACGAGCGCCTCGCTATCGGGCTGGAAGCGCTTTGCCGCCGCATTGGCTTCGGCCATCGGTACGGGCTGCGCGGTGCAGGTGCTGTGATGGGCCTTGCCAATCACAAAGCAATAACTGCCATCCGCGCGCACGGGTTGCTCCCAGCGGTGTGCGCAGCCGAGCAACAGGAAGGCCAGGCTCATGGGAACCCCAACAAGCACAGCTCTAAACGTCTTCATATCAAGTCTCCCAGGTTGCCGCTGATGCGCGGCGTAGACATCGATCGGATTCGTTCGGTCATTGCGAATACCACCGCACAGGCGGCAAGCGTCCAGACAATGACCGCGCCCGAAGGCAGGTCGAGCAGCGCCGACAAGGCCAGCCCGAGCCCGTAGCCAAGCGCTCCGATGCCATAGGCCGCGACATGCCGGCGGCGGCCGCTCAGCGAGCGTGTGGCCAGCGCCGGGATGATCAGGCTCGAAAACACCAGGTACACGCCGACCAGTTGCACCGATGCCGTCACCGCCAGCGCAAAGGCGCCGTAAAAGCCGAAGCGACCGAGTCGCTCGATCCAGCCGAACCACAGCGCCGAGAGCAGCAAGGCCGACACGATAGCCAGCCAGAACAACTGCGTCGCGTTGACCCAAAGTATCTGGCCGACCAGCAATTCCTTCAGGTGCTCGCCGCCATGCGGGTTTCCGGCCAGCAGCAGGATGCCGCCACAGGCTGCGAGGATGAACATCACGCCGATCAGCGCCTCCTGCTGCTCGGGCGCCTTGCGCTCGGTCCAGGTCAGCAGCAGGGCACCGAGCAGCGCGGCGCACACGGCCGCCGCCTGCACAGCGATGCCACCCTCGGGCAGACCCAGCGCATCGGCCGCGATCACACCCAGGCCCGCGATCTGTGCGATGGCCAGGTCGATGAAGACGATGCCACGATCCAGCACCTGCGTGCCCAGCGGCACATGCGTGGCCAACACCAGCATGCCGGCGATCAGGGCCGGCCCGAGGATGCCCCAGTCGAACGCGCTCCAGGTCATGGCTTCACCCCCGCGGCGAGCAGGCGTGCAACGGTGTCGTCGAACAGGCCGAAGAGGTCCTTCGCAGCCTCGTTTCCGCCGACCGTGAAAGCCATCTTCACGACAGGCACCCCGGCGTTCTTGCTCAGCCACTCGGAGGAGCGCGGGTCCTGGTAGGCGGCGTACAGCACCATGCGCGCCGGCGTGGACCTCAGGGCGATCAGCACGGTCTGCAAATGCGCGGCGGTCGGCTCGACGCCAGGCTTGGGTTCGAGCACCGCCACCTCCTTCATACCCAGCCAGTCGTAGAGGTAGACGAATGCCTTGTGCTGCGACACGACCGGCGTGCCCTTCAAGGGCGCCGCCTGCGTGGTCCAACGTGCCATGGCCAGCTGCCAGCGCCGGCCGAAATCCGCGCTGCGTTGCGCATAGTCGCCGGCATGCGTCGGGTCGACCTGCTGCAATCTTGAAGCCAAGGCTACGGCGACTTGCGCGATATTGCGCGGGTCGGTCTGGATGTGCGGATTGCCCGCCGCGTGGACGTCGCCCTGCGCCCGATCGAGTTGTCCCGGCACATCGAGCTTGCGCACGACGTCGGCCGCAGCAAAGTTGCCGGGCTGCCCGGTCTGCACCTTTGCATTGCCTGATTGCTGAAGCAGCACCGGCAACCAGCCGATCTCCAGTTCGGCCCCGGTGCAAACCACCAGATCGGCGTTGCGGGCGCGTGCAATCAGGCTCGGTTTCGCCTGGATCTGGTGCGGGTCCTGCAGCGCGCTGGTGGCCACCGACACGTCGACCAGGCTGCCGCCGAGTTCTTGCGCCAATGCGCCCCACTCGGGCTCACAGGCAAAGATGCGCAGCGCCGCGTCCGCGGGCGCCGCCAGCAGCAGCATCGGCGTAGCCAACAAGAAGGAAAGTAGCTTACGGTTCATCATCGTGTTCTCCGGAAGGGCTTCAATAGCCGTGTGCGCCATGCGCGCCCAGGCTGACCTGGTATTGAATGAAGAGTTGCTTGTCGGCGATGCCCTCGCGCGAGCGGTCTTGCGCGAGTTGCAGACGCACGCGCGAGAACTCGCTGGCGTTGTAGTCGAGCATCAGCGTTTGTTTGTGTGGCCGGTAGTCGCTGACCTGCAGCAGGCCGGCGTTGACGCCGTAATCCGGATTGCCGGGGTCCAGCCGTTCAGTGCGCAGACCGAGTCGCCAGCCCGGCAGGAACTGGTAGACGCCTTGCAGGTACCAGCCCGACTTCACGGCGCGGTAGGTGCCTGCGCTCTCGGTGTTGCCCAGGTCGTAGACCAGATTGCCGCTGCGTGTACTGCGCAAGTACTCGCCTTGCAATGTCAAACTGGTGCGCGTCGCGTTGCCCTCTGGCGCCCACTTCCACACCGCATCGGCAACCCATACGCGAGTGTTTCCACTGAAGGCGTTGCTGACTGCACTGCCGTTTGCTGCCAGGCCGTCGAGCGCCTGATCGTCGGCCTTCGCGCTCAGCACCGACAGGCCGGCGCGCCAGTTGTGGCTGGCGCCGATGTCGCCACCGGTATGCGCCGTCAGTGCGGTCATGCCGGCCCCATTGCGGCTGTTATCGCCGCCGGGAAAGCTGCGGCCGCGTCCCAGTTCGAGGCCGAGCTCGACGAACTGATCGACGGGTGCCAGCCAAGACAACTGCAGGCCGTCGTCGCCGTACTGCGTGCCGAGCATGGCCTGATAGGCCAGCGGGTTGTCGATGAAATCCCAGGTGTGCGAATGCTTCGAGTTCAGATAGCCGATGTTGGAGAAGAAGCGGCCGGCTTTGAGCGACAGGCCGTTGCCCAAGGAGGTGGTCTGGATGTAGGCCTCCTCGACCGAGACGCTGTCGTCGCCATGCAGCGCGATGTTGGCCGCGCCACGCAGCCACGGATCGATGCTGGCGGCAAAGCCGAGTTCCGATTCCGCGAGACTGAAGCCCCTGGTGCCAGGGCCCACTTCAGCGCCGCTGGGCAGCGCGAAACCGGTGATGGCGTAGCGCGACGGGTCCTGGGACGTGCGCGTGTACAGGCCCGACAGGATGAGCGAGATAGCCGGGTTGAAGGCATTGGCGCCAGCAGCCGTCACATTGGCCGCCGCAGGTGGCGCCGGCACCGGCGTGCTGGCGACCGGGCCCGCAGGTGCGCCGCTGGCGGCCTCGGCGGCCTGAAGCCGCTGTTCGAGCGCCTTCAGACGCGCTTCGTAGTCGGCGCGCATCGTTTCGATCTCGCGCCGCAGGGAATTGATGTCGGTGGCGGTGTCGGCCTGCGCAGCCAATGGCGTGGCCAACGCGAGCGCAAGGCCCGCAGGAAAAAGCTTGAACATGAAGTTTCACTCCAGGCGATGACGTCAGGAACGCACCCACCCGAGGCGTGCTCGGGCCGGGTGCGGAGGTCAGCGATCAGCGCTGGGTGAAAGGCGGCCCGCGGCTGCGGTAGGCCAGCGCAACGCGCGATGGCCCGACGCCGAGTGCCAGTAGCACCGGCTGCTCGTGCCGAGTCGTCGACGCCGGCAGGCTGTGCACGCTCGGCAGAGCACCGGCGCTCAGGGCAGCGGCGGCCAGGCAGAGCTCACAATGGTCCGCTTGCGGCGGCTGCGAGTCGCTGCGTTGAACCGAGGCCTTCAGATCATGCGAATAACCGTGCCATGTGGCCGCGGACTGTGCCAGTGGCAACAACAGTGCGAGCCACAGCACCCACGACAGTTTGTGGTGCAGCAGTGAATTCGGTCGGCTCGGCACCCGATCATCTTACGCCCGGGGCCGGAGCCGCACCCAACGCACTTCAACAAAGACAGCATCACGCCGGCACTGACCGCAGTGGCCACGATCATGATCGTGTTCTCGACCGCGTTGTCCCTGCTGATGCAGGCGCTGCAGCGGCGCGCGCGGCGCGCGGCATTGCGCAGATAGATCGACACGGTCATAGGTCGAGGGTCGGGTCGCCGGCGCGAGTCGATGCGCTATGGACTTGAGGCGTTGGTCGCTTTCGGGGAATCCGTTGCGGTCGCGGCGGGGCTGTGCCCTAGCCTTGAAGAGAGCGCGCTGTCACAGGGTTGATTGAGGTTCATTGCCCGACGACGCGACCGCGTCAGCGGAGCCGGAAGCGCCAGCCCAGCGATAGTCATGCTTGACATACTGTACAGCACACAGTACTGTGCAGCGCATGGGTGATGCAGACGCTTTCGGCAAATTGGAGCTCGAGCTGCGGCGCGGGGTGGTGGTGCTGGCCACGCTCTCGCAACTGCGCGCTCCGCGCTACGGGTACGAGCTGCGACAGGCGTTGGCGGACAAGGGCATGCCGATCGAAGAGGGCACGCTCTATCCGTTGCTGCGGCGCCTGGAAGCGCAGGGTCTGCTCAAAAGCGAATGGAAGATCGAGGACGGGCCACCGCGGCGCTACTACTCGCTGAATGCCGATGGCCGGAAATTGCTCAAGAAGCTCACCGAGTCATGGCAGGGCATGAACGACGCGATGGGTCGACTCCTGAAAGAGGACGGACAATGAACGCCAACGACGTGATCGAGTCCTACGTCACCGATGTCGCCGTGCAGCTGCCGCGCAAGCAACGCAACGACGTGGCGTTCGAACTGCGCGCGCTGATCAACGAAGGATTGCAGGACAAGGCCGACGCCGCCGGGCGCGCGGTCGATGCAGCGATGGCGACCGAGTTCCTGCACGCGTTTGGCCGGCCGGCGGAAGTGGCCGCGCGCTATCGTCCGACGCTGACCATCATCGATCCCGCGGACGGACACTCATTCCTGCGCGCGACGGTCATCGGCCTGGCGATCATCTGGGTGCTGGGCCTGCTGGTGCGCCTGCGGCAGTCCATCGACGCCCCAGGGGGTTTGCTCGGCGCACTCGGCCAGTGGTGGGGAAGCACGGTGATTCCGTCCCTGTGGTGGCCGGGTGTGCTGGTCGTGGGTTTCGGCGTGGCACTGCGTGGACCCGCCGCCGCTGGCCACAGACCTCGGAGTGGAAGCCGCGTGCGGGCGATCGCATTCACGGCGGTCGCGTCGCCATGGTGATGGGACTCGTCGGCATCGCGTGCGGGCTGTACGTGCTGGTCGATCCGCGTTGGTTGCTGGATTTCTTCTGGGGTGGTCGGGCGGCGCCGTCGGCTTATGCGGCGCTCACCTACACCGACACGTTTCTCCAGAGTCAGGCACCGTGGTTGCTTGCCCTTCTGTTGCTCAACATTCCCATGCTCGTCGGCGTCATTGTGCAAGGTCGCTGGTCGCCGCTCACGCGCCGCATTCAAACCGGTCTGGGGCTGGTCACCTGCGCCGTGATGGCGTGGACCATCGCGAACGGCCCGGTGTTCGTGGCGCCAGTGAGTGATCGAACGGCGAAGTTCTTCCTGGTGCTTGTCGTCGTATTCACGCTGGTTGACCTAGGTATTAGACGATACCGGCGCGTCAGGCCAACGCCGAACAAATTAAGTTGAACTTGATGTTGGTCGGCGAGCTGCCTCAGGCTTGGCTGACGCACCCACTCCAAATGGCCGCTTTGGGTCTAGCACTCTTGCGCATTGTCCGTCCGGAACTGGCCGCTCGCAGTCGCTCGCGGTTGCTGAAGCCGTGGCGTCGCCGATTGGAGCTACGCAGAGGACGGCGATGCCATCACCAGCCAGGTCGAGCCGTTCAGGCTGACATGGCCGTCGGGCGCTGCGCAGGGTGCGAGGGCCTTCTCGATGGCATCGACGATGGTGGGCACGCTGGCCGGGCCCATCTCGCGCACGAAGCGCGAGGTCGGGCCGACGCGCACCGCGGTTTCGGCCGCCGCCCTGGGTGTCGAGCCCAGTCGGACCGTGGCGTCGAAGCGCTGCAGGGCGATCTTCCCGTAGCCGGCATCCGTCAGGATGGCGCGCAGGCGTTCTTCGTCGGCAAATGCAAACGGCCCGGGCGCGTGCGGGTCCGCCGGCGCCGGCGTGACGCCCATGGCCTTGCGCGCGGCGGCCAGCGGCGTCATGGCCCAGGCGTTGTCGCGTGGTACGCGCCAGCAGACGAAGACCAAGCGGCCGCTTGATCGCATCGATGTGCGCAGGTGGCGCAGTGCGGGCACCGGCTGGGCGAAGAACATGACCCCGAAACGCGAGAACAGCAAGTCGGTGTCGGCCGGCAGCGCGGCCTCGGAGGCATCGGCCTCGCGAAACTCGAGGTTGGCCCATCCCGCTTGCGTCACCTGGGCGCGGGCCACTTCGAGCATCGGCCGCGAAACGTCGATGCCCAACACCCGGCCACTCGCGCCGACCCTGCGCGCCAGTTCGACCGAGGTATCGCCGCAGCCGCAACCGATGTCGATCACATGCTCCCCCGCTTGCGCTGCCGCCAGGCGCAGCGCCGCCTCGCCGAAGGGCGCCACGATGCCGTCGAGCTCGCGCTGCAACTCGGCCCAGCGCTGGCCCTGGGTGCCATTCCATTCGGCAATCTGTTCGGCGTTCACGGTCGACATGGCTTGATCCTGGTCTGTGGCCGGGCGCCGATCATTGCAGGATATCCAGCGCCGGCAAGCCGGCTGCGCCCTGCAGGCAATGCCACAGGTAGACCGCGAGGCCCGCATCGCCCGTCCACAAGCGTGTAGCGGCCGCGGCCGTGCGCTTGCCGCATGCGATCGCGCTGGGCGAGGGCATGCATGGCAAAGGCCCGCGCGCGTTCCAGCCACAAGGGGTCGGCGCTGCGCTGGTACAGCTTGAGAAAGGCGTAGCCGTTGCCGGCCGTGCCATGGCACAGGCCATAACCCTTGACCAGCGGCCCGGCGTTCCAGACCGCCTGGCCCGCACCGAGCAGCAGGGCCTGCATGGCCGGGAGATCCCTGCGCCGGGAAATCCGTCAGCGCGGTCACGATGCCGGGCGCGCCGTGGCACCATTGCATCAGCACGCTCGGCCTACCCGGGCGGGGTGCAAACATGCCGGGCGGCCAGTTGACGGCAGCCCCTTCGCGCCTTGCCGTCGCGCTCAAGGTCGTGATGCAGCGTTCGTACAACTCGTCGCGGTGGTCCGCATCGAGCAACTAGGCGCCTTTCAGCAATGGATAGACATTGCCGGCGAAACCATGGCCGGCGCCGAGGTATTGCACGACCTTGCCATACAGGTCCTGGGTCCAGAGATGGCACTGCGCCTGCGTGTCGTAGATCCAGGTCCGCCACAACTGGCGGGCGTTGTCCTGGAACAGATCGCGCCAGCGTGCCTCGCCGCTCGCCTGCCACAGGTGCCAGGCGGCCACCATGGTGCCGGGCGCGGCCCACAGCGCCTCGTTGGTCGGATTCTCGATGTTCGACTGCACCGACGCGTACAGCCGGTCCGCGGCCTCGCGCGACCCGGTCAGGCGCCACTGCACGAGCAGGATGCCGGCTTCGCCCAGGTAGTACGAAGGCACGACCTGCCCCGTGTCCGGATCGGCCTGGTACGGGGCGTCGGCCGCCTGGATGTCGGCCTGCACATCGATTTGCAGCGCCACCGCACCCTCGCGCTGCAGGTACCACAGCGCCCACAGCACACCGGCCGAGCCGAGATACAGGCTCTTGAAGCCGGTGCGCGGTGTGTCGCCCTCTTCGTCGAGCGGATGCACCGGCCATTGGCCCGCGGCCAGGCGGTGCTGCTCGATGTCGCCGACGATGGCGCGAATGGCGTCATGCGCCCGGCTTGCGTCCCAGGCAGCCGCCTGGAGTGCTTCGTGACGCTCGGGCTCGAAGAGCATGTCGTCCATCAGCCTGTTCGATCGCTGCTCACCGCTGTCAGCGCGCCAGCGGATTGGGCGTCGGCTCGGCGAGCTTGGTCAGCCGGTTGCGGTCGGTGTGGTGAAACGGCTCGTCCCGGCCCAGGATCTGCAAGACGGTATCTTCCTCGTAGCTCCAGCTGCCGTCGGCGTCGATCGTGACCTTGATGCGGAATTCGATGGTGCGAAAGGCATGGTGCAGGAATGGCGTCGAACAGATGCCGTAGGTATCGAGGCCCTGCGTCGCCACCAGCTCGAAGGTATTGGCGTCGGCCGCGGCATGGCCCGCGGCCATGGCCACCTGCCCGCGCGGGATGGTCAGCGTGTGGACGATCGTGCCTTTGGCCGGCTCCCACAGCCAGTAGCCCACCTGCTCGTGGTAGGTCTTGACCTGCTCGGGTTTGGTGATGTGCGTGTGGTAGCGCAGGCCGTACAGGAGTTGCGGCCCGTTGGTCGGCGGGTCTATGGGCTGCAACTCGATGCGCTCGACATAGGCCTGCTTCTTCTCGGGCCGTCGACTTTCGGTTTGACGTCCAGCCCGCGCATGCCCTGCCAGACGCCGGCCATCGCCCGCAGCGGGCCCAGGTTGGCCAGGGTATTCGCATCGATGTCGCGGGGCTCGGTGTAGATGTCTTGCGCAAAGGCGCTCATATCCTTGCTCGCTGAGTTGAAGACGGCGGCCGCAGTATTCCACCAGATGGCGCCAGGCACTGCCCCTATCATGCAGCGCACCGGCCGCCATTGCGGGCCGCATCCAGCGTTTGCTTTTCTTTGCCAAAGGATCCCCGTGCTGCTTGAACCCTTTCTCGCGCGTTCGCTGCGCCTCAGCAACCGCCTGGTCATGGCCCCCATGACCCGCAACCGGGCCGTCGAGGCCAACACGCCCAACGCGCTGATGGCCGAGTACTACCGCCAGCGGGCCACCGCCGGCCTGATCATCACCGAGGGCACCTCGCCCTCGCCCAACGGCGTCGGCTACCCGCGCATTCCCGGGCTGTTCCGCCGCCCAGGTGGCCGGCTGGAAGGCGGTGACCGCCGCGGTCCACGCCGCGGGCGGCAAGATCTTCGTGCAGCTCATGCACTACCGGGCGCGTGCGCATGTCGCCAACCTGCCGGCCGGCGCCGAGGTGCTGGGGCCGGGCAGCGCGGTGTGCCCCCGGCAGATGTACACCGACGCGCAGGGCCTGCAGCCGCACAGCGCGCCGCGCGCCATGACCGAGGCCGACATCGCCACGCCGTCGCCGAGTACGTGAGTCGGCGCACCTGGCCATCACCGCCGGGTTCGACGGCGTCGAGCTGCACGGCGCGAACGGCTACCTGATCGAGCAGTTCCTCAACCCGATCATCAACCGGCGCACCGACGCCTACGGCGGTGGCATCGACGGGCCGCAATCGCTTCGCGCTGGAGGTGGCGCGGGCGGTGGCGGCCGCCATCGGCCGGGACCGGGTCGGCATCCGGCTCTCGCCCTACGGCGTGTTCAACGGCACCGGCGCCTTCCCGGAAGTGCAGGCGCAAACCCTCGCGCTGACCAGGGCCTGTCGGCACTGGGCCTGCTCTACATCCACCTGGTCGATCATTCGGCGATGGGCGCACCGCCGGTGCCGGCCGACTTCAAGCGCGGCTGCGCGCCGCTTCGACGGCCTGTTCATCCTGTCCGGCGGCTTCGACCGCGACAGCGCGCAGCGGGCGCTGGAGACGGGCAGGCCGACCTGATCGCCTTTGGGCGCCCCTTCCTCGCCAACCCCGACCTCGTGGAGCGGATGCGCAGGACCGCGGCCCTCAACGCGCCGGACATGGCGACCTTCTACACGCCGGGCGCGAAGGGCTACACCGACTATCCGGCGCTCGCGGCCTGAAGGCCGGCGGGCGAAGCCGACAGCGGCGCCGGCAGCACTTGCGGCCGCTGCACGCCATAACCCTGCGCGAAGTCCACGCCCAGGGCGCGCAATTCCTGGATCACCGCGGCCGTTTCGGCGTATTCGCCGACGGTCTGCAGGCCCATGACGTGGCCGACGCGGTTGATGGTGTCGGCCATCGCGCGGTCGATCGGGTCGTCGACGATGTTGCGCACGAAGCTGCCGTCGATCTTCAGGTAGTCGACCGGCAGGGTCTTCAGGTAGGCCAGCGAGCTGGTGCCGATGCCGAAGTCGTCGAGTGCGAAGCAGATGCCCAGCGTCTTCAGCTCGCGCATGAATTGCGTCGCGTGGCGCATGTTGTTGATGGCCGCCGTCTCGGTGATTTCGAGGCAGATCGCGCCGTGCGGAAGCTGGTGCAGCGCGTGCTGCTCGCGGATGTATTCCAGGATGCCCTCGGAGTTGAGCGTGGTGCCCGAGAGGTTGAGGGCGCAGGTCAGCGGCGCCCCCAGCTGCGCCTGCAGGTCGTGGTAGCGCGCGAAGACGGCCTGGATCACCCAGCGATCGATCGCCGGCATGATGTTGTAGCGCTCGGCCGCCGGCATGAAACTGCCCGGCGGTATCAGCCGGCCTTCCTCGTCGATCAGGCGCAACGGACTCTCGATGTGCTGCCCCTTGGCACTGTGCGGCCCCAGCGGCAGATAGGGTTGGTAATGCAGCACCAGGCGCTCTTCCTCGAGGGCCTGGACCAGGCGCGCGGCCCAGCCCATGTCGGTGCGCCGTTGCGCCATGTCGACATCGCCGCTCTGGAATACGCAGACCCGGTTGCGGCCCTGCTCCTTGGCGGCGTAGCAGGCCGTATCGGCGGCGCTGAAGGCTTCGATACGGCTGCCGGTATGGGCGTTGATGGCCACCAGGCCGATGCTGACGCCGACCGTGAAGGCCTTGCCTTCCCACTGGAAGCGATAGTCGCGTACGGCGGCCAGCAGGTCGGCCGCGATCAATTGCGCGCGGTCGAGCGCGCAGCCGTTGAGCAACACGCCGAACTCGTCGCCGCCCAGCCGGGCCAGGGTATCGGACGCCCGCAGCCGGTTCTGCAGCACGCCGGCGAGCTGCTTGAGCATGGCGTCGCCGGCGGCATGGCCGCAGGTGTCGTTGACGAGCTTGAACTGATCCAGGTCGAGGTAACACAACACATGCTCGGATTGCGTGCTGCGCGCGCTCTGCAGCGCGGCGTCCACTCGGGCCTCGAATTCGCGCCGGTTGATGAGACCGGTCAGCGAGTCGTGGCTCGCCGCCCAGCTGATGCGCTGCGCCATGCGCCGCGTGGCGGCCACGTCGCGGAAGACCATCA